>JAGVGT010000075.1 GCA_020056965.1 Deltaproteobacteria bacterium | reverse complement strand
CCGGTAAGCCGGAGACCCCGAAACTCCCGGAAAAGACCAAGAAGGGCTTGAAAGAATAACTGAATTAAAAGTCGCCGTAGGATGGGCAAAGCGCAGCGCGCCCATCGCTTTTTTGGGTTGCTGGTAATTGTTGATGGGCACGCTGCGCTTTGCCCATCCTACATCTGAAATTCATGAGAGTTGCAGGGTGGGCGCGCTTTTGTGTCCACCCTGCTTTGTAATCAACTATTACGAGACCTTTTGTTGTGATGACCGGAAACGAGATACGCGAGAAATTCCTCCAGTACTTTGCCGAGCGTGGCCACGAGCGGGTTGAGAGCTCACCTCTGGTGCCCCACGATGACCCGACCCTGCTCTTCACCAATGCCGGGATGGTCCAGTTCAAGCGCCTCTTCATGGGTGAGGAGAAGCGCGGCTATGTGCGGGCCGTCACCTCCCAGCGCTGCGTGCGGGCCGGCGGCAAGCATAACGACCTGGAAAACGTTGGGTACACCGCCCGCCATCACACCTTCTTCGAGATGCTCGGTAACTTCTCCTTCGGCGACTACTTCAAGGAAGATGCCATTCGTTATGCCTGGGAGTTCCTGACCGAGGTGGTCAAACTCGATCGCGATCGCTTGTGGATCTCGGTCTTTCAGGATGACGATGAGGCCTTCGCTCTCTGGCAGCAGGTGGCCGGGGTTCCCGCTGGCCGCATCGTCCGGATGGGCGAGAAGGACAACTTCTGGGCCATGGGCGACACCGGTCCCTGCGGCCCCTGTTCCGAGATCCACTACGACCAGGGCCCCACGGTGGGTTGCGGCCGGCCCGATTGCCAGCTGGGCTGCGACTGCGACCGCCATCTCGAAATCTGGAACCTGGTCTTCATGCAGTTCAACCGCTCCGAGGACGGCACATTAACCCCGCTGCCCAAGCCCAGCATCGACACCGGCATGGGGCTGGAGCGCATCGCCGCCGTGGTCCAAGGCCAGCACACCAATTACGATTCCGATCTCTTCACCACCATCTTCCGGCGCATCGAGGCGGTGACCGGCAAAACCTACGAGACCGATGCCAAGGTCGATGTGGCCATGCGGGTCATCGCCGACCACAGCCGGGCCACCGCTTTTCTGGTCGCCGACGGGGTGTTGCCCAGTAACGAGGGGCGCGGCTATGTGCTGCGGCGGGTCATGCGGCGGGCCATTAGGTACGGCCGCTTCCTGGGCATGGAGAAACCCTTTTTGGCCGAGATCGTCGGGGCGGTGATCGAGCAGATGGCGGGGGCTTACCCGCATCTTCTGGAGGCCCGGGAGCTGCTGCGTAAGGTGGTCAACAACGAGGAGGAGCGCTTCCTGGAGACCATCGACAACGGCCTGGTCATGTTGCACCAGGAAATCGCCCGGCTGCACAAGGCCAATGCGACCACGGTCTCCGGCGACTTCATCTTCAAGCTTTACGATACCTTCGGTTTCCCGGTGGACATCGTCCGGGACATCGCCCTTGAGAAGCAGCTCAAGGTTGACGAGGCCGGTTTCTACAACGCCATGGAGGCGCAGCGCCAGCAATCCCGAAAATCCTGGAAGGCCGGCGGCTTGACCGAACTGGGCGAGGGGGTGCGAGAGCTGCTGGCCGCCTCCGGCCGCAGCCGCTTTGTCGGCTATGACCGGCTGGAAAATCGGACGGTGATCAGCGGGCTGATCAATAGCGACGGCGTAGCAGTGAGCAAGGCCGGGGTGGGCGAGCAGGTTTCGGTGGTCTGTCCCGAAACCCCCTTCTATGCCGAATCCGGCGGCCAGAGCGGCGACCGGGGCGAGATGATCGGCGCGACCGGCCAGGCCAGGGTTCTCGATACGGTCATGGTCGGCGAGGGGTTGATCCTGCACCGGGCCGAGGTCACGGAAGGGGAACTTACGGTCCGAGCCAAGGTGACCCTGCGGGTCGATAAGTCCCACCGGCGCCAGACCGCCGCCAATCACACCGCCACCCATCTGCTCCAGGCGGCTTTGCGGAAGATTCTGGGTGAGCACGTCAAGCAGTCCGGCTCCCTGGTCAACCCGGAGCGGCTACGCTTTGACTTTACCAACTTCGCGCCGCTTTCCCCTAAGGAACTGCTCCGGGTTGAGGATCTGGTCAATCTGGAGATCCGGGCCAACCGGCCGGTCGAGACCGTGGTCCAGGACCGCGAGGCGGCGGTCAAGGGCGGGGCCACCGCCTTGTTCGGCGAGAAGTACGCCGAGGAGGTGCGGGTGGTCAGCGTTGGTGAGTTTAGTAAGGAATTGTGCGGCGGCTCCCATGTGGCGGCCACCGGCGAGATCGGTCTCTTGAAGATCGTCGGCGAGAGCGGCATCGCCGCCGGGGTGCGGCGGATCGAGGCGGTGACCGGGGTCGGCGCCCTGGCCCGGTTCCGGGAGGCCGAGCAGCAGCTGCGGGAGATTGGTGAGCAGCTCAAGAGCACCCCCGAAGAGATCCACCACCGGATCAGCAAGCTCCAGGCCCGACAGAAGGAGCTGGAAAAGGAACTGGCCCAGGCGACCACCCGGCAGAGTCTGGGTGATCTGGAACAGATTCTTGCCGCCGCGCAGGAGGTCAACGGCATCAAGGTGGTGGTGGCCCGGCTCCAGGTGGATGGCCCCAAGACCCTGCGCGAGGTGGGCGACAAGGTGCGCGATCGGTTGGGCAGCGGGGTGGCGGTGCTGGGGGCGGTGCTGGGCGATAAGGTCAGCCTGTTGGCCCTGGTCAGCAAGGATCTGCAGGGGCGTTGCCATGCCGGTAACCTGGTCAAGGAACTGGCGGCGGTGGTGGGCGGCAGCGGCGGTGGACGGCCGGATATGGCCCAGGCCGGCGGCTCCATGCCGGATAAGTTGGATGAGGCGCTGGCTAAGGCACTGGAGGTGGTGGCAGGCCAATCCGCTTGAAGTGTGGTTGCCTCAGCCGGACCACAGGGGGCTTGCAGATCCGGGGAAAAACCCGAAATTCCGGGCCGCAAAAAATATTGACAGTCGATTTCTAATGGGTTAGTTATCCCTAGTTTCTCTGAACCGGCATTCATTTATCTCCAGCATGAAATAGTTCGTAATAATAAGGGGATAGTAGCATATTCCCGGCTAATTTATCGTTTTATTGGTGGCTATTCTTATTTAGAGGGGGCAGCGAGCGGACAATGATCGAAATCGATTTAACCATGCCGTTCCAGATCGCGTTTATTCTGATCATGATTGTGATCATGAATATCGTGCTCTACAAGCCGATTCGGTCGATTCTGGCCGAACGGGACAAGCGGATCGGCGGTCTTGAGAAGGATGTGGAAGAGTTCCACAAGAACGCTAAGCTGCGCTTGGAAGAGTTCGACGAAAAGCTGAACGGCGCCCGCAGCCGGGCCAAGACCGAGCTGGATCGGGTCCGGGCCGAGACCCAGGCGGTCGGCAACGAAAAGGTGGCGGAAATCAGGAAAGAGGTTGAGGCCCACAAGGCCAGCAACCAGAGCCTGATTCAGGCCGAGTTTGCCCGGGCCAGCCAGGAGCTGCAGGCCCAGGTCGGCGGCTTCGCCAAGGACATCGCCGGCAAAATCATCGGGAGGGCCGTCTGATGAAACAGTTATGGAAGAACACCCTCTCTTTGCTGCTGGCCGCCGCCCTGGTTGCCGGTCTGGCTGTTGTTGCTTTGGCCTCCGGCGGTGAAGGCGGCCATGGCGGGGGTGGTATCCCTGCCGCTAAATGGTGGGATCTGCTCTGGCGGACCACCAATTTTACCGGACTGGTCATCATCCTGGTCTGGGCCCTGAAGAAGCCCTTTAGCCAAGGTCTCCAGGGTCGCCGCCAGGCGATTATCGACAAGTTTGCCGATCTTGAGGCCCAGAAGGGTGAGGCCGAGCGGATTTATCGAGAGTACGAGGCTCGTCTGGGCAAGATCGACGCCGAGGTTGAGGCGATCATCAGCGCGGCGGTGAAGCAGGGCGAGGCGGAGAAGGAACGGATCATCGCCGAGGCCGATCGGGCCGCCGGCGACCTTCGCCGCCAGGCCGATATGGCCATCCAGCACGAATTGGCCGAGGCCCGCCTACGGTTGCGCGGCGAGGTGGCCGAGCAGGCGGTGGCCATGGCCGCCGAGCTGATCAAGCAGAATCTCCAGGATACCGACCAGAATCGGATGGTTGAAGATTATCTCGACAAGGTGGGAGCCATACAGTGAAAAATACGGTTTTAGCAAAGAGATATGCCAAGGCCCTGTTCCAGGTCGGCAAGGAGGAGAACGCCCTGGACTCCTTCAACACGGCGCTGGCTGAGATGGCCGCTTTGTACGTGCAGGTGCCGGAGGTGGTCGATGCCTTGACCAACCCTCTCTATCCTCTGGAGGTTCGTGAGAAGGTCATGGAGCACCTGCTCGCCAAGATGCAGGTTTCCGCCATGGTCGCCAACTTCATGAATCTTCTGGTCCAGAAGCGCCGCGCCAACGCCCTGCCCGACATTGCCGAGGTCTTTCAGGCCCTGGTCGATGTCGAGCGCAATATGTGCCGTGGCACGGTGACTTCCGCCGCCCCCCTGAGCGGCGCCTTGAATTCCAAGATCAAGGCGACCCTTGAGAAGATTACCGGTAAGCAGGTTCTGCTGCGCACCGAAATCAATCCTGCGATCATCGGCGGGATCGTCGCCCAGGTCGGTGATCTGGTGTTGGACGGCAGCATCAAGACGCAATTAACGGGTTTAAAAGAATCCATAAAAGGGAGTGAATGAGCCAATGCAGATCAAAGCCGAAGAGATCAGTCAGATTATCAAGGGGCAGATCAAGGATTACGAAAGTAAGATTGATCTGAGCGAAACCGGGACCGTAATCTCCGTTGGTGACGGTATTGCCCGCGTCCACGGCGTCGAGAACTGCATGGCCATGGAGCTTCTGGAGTTCCCCGGTGGCATTCTCGGCCTGGCCCTGAACCTGGAAGAGGACAACGTCGGTTGCGCGGTCCTCGGCAGCGTCGAGCACATCAAGGAAGGCGACATCGTCAAACGGACCGGACGCATCGCCGAGGTTCCGGTTGGCCCCGAGATGGAAGGCCGGGTAGTTGACGGCGTCGGCAAGCCCATCGATGGTCAGGGCCCGATCAACGCCAAGGAGAGCCGCAAGATCGAAGTACTCGCCCCCGGCGTTATCGCCCGTAAGGGTGTGCATGAACCCTGCTACACCGGCAGCAAGGCGGTTGACGCCATGACCCCGGTCGGCAAGGGCCAGCGCGAGCTGGTCATTGGCGACCGCCAGATCGGCAAGACCGCCCTCTGCGTCGATGCCATCATCGCCCAGAAATTTACCGATGTGCATTGTATCTACGTGGCCATCGGCCAGAAAAAATCCACCGTTGCCCTGGTGGTCGAGGCCCTCCGCAAGCATGGCGCCATGGAGTATACCACCGTGGTTGCCGCCTGTGCCTCCGACCCCGCCCCCATGCAGTACCTGGCCGCCTTCGCCGGTTGCTCGATGGGTGAGTACTTCCGCGACAACGGCAAACACGCCCTGATCATCTATGACGATCTTTCCAAGCAGGCTGTGGCCTACCGCGAACTTTCCCTGCTGCTCCGTCGTCCGCCTGGTCGCGAGGCTTACCCCGGCGACATCTTCTTCAACCATTCCCGCTTGCTGGAACGGGCCTCCAAGGTCAATGACGCCCTCGGCGCCGGTTCCCTTACCGCCCTGCCGATCATTGAGACCCAGGCCGGCGACGTTTCCGCCTACATCCCGACCAACGTTATCTCGATCACCGATGGTCAGGTCTACCTGGAGCCGAGCCTCTTCTTCGCCGGGGTCCGCCCGGCCATCAACGTCGGTCTTTCCGTATCCCGCGTCGGTGGCGCCGCCCAGGTTAAGGCCATGAAGCAGGTGGCCGGTACCCTCCGCCTTGATCTGGCCCAGTACCGCGAGCTGGCCGCCTTTGCCGGATTCGGTTCCGATCTGGATGCCGCCACCCAGGCCCAGTTGACCCGTGGCGCCCGCTTGGTCGAGATCTTGAAGCAGCCCCAGTATCAGCCGCTGCCCATGGAGAAGCAGGTCACCATCCTTTTCGCCGGCACCCGCGGTTTCCTCGACACCTTGCCGCTCACCGCCTTGGCCGAGTTCGAGCAGGAGTTGTACAGCCACATCGAGCAGAACCAGGCGGTCGTCTTTGACACCCTCAAGGAAAAGCAGGTTATCGATGCTGACCTGGAGGCCAAGATGAAAGAGGTGATCGGCGCCTTTGTCGAGTCTTTCAAAGGGGCCAGGGGGCTCAAATAAGTAGGAGGATGAGCGCTGATGGCTAGTCTCAAGGAAGTTAAAACCAAGATCGCGGGGGTCAAAAAGACCTCGCAGATCACCAAGGCCATGAACATGGTGGCGGCCTCTAAGTTGCGCGGGGCTCAGCAGAAGATGGATAACTTCCGTCCCTATGCCAACCAGTTCAACACAGCCATGAATAGTCTGTCCGGCAGCATGGAAACCTCGCAGTTTCCGCTGATGGAGGTTCGCGAGGTCAAAAACGTCGAGCTGCTGGTGATCACCTCCGATCGCGGCCTCTGCGGCAGCTTCAACGCCAATATCATGAAGGCCGCCGAACGGTTGATGAAGCAGCTTGAGGCTGAGGGTAAAAAGGTCAGCCTGGTCTGCGTCGGCAAGAAGAGCCGTAATTACTTTCGCAAGACCGGTAAGGTCCGGAAGAGCTATCTCGACATCATGGGTACCTTCCAGATGTTTAATGCCCGGGAAATCGCCCAGGAGGTCGCCGCCAGCTTCCTGGCCGGTGAATCCGATCAGGTCCAGCTGGTTTACGGTCAGTTTGTCAGTGTGGCCGTGCAGCGCCCCAATGTCGGGCAGCTGCTGCCCATCCAGACCTTGGGCGGGGATGCTGGTGCCCAGCCTGTCGCCGCGGTTGATTATATATATGAGCCGAGTCCGAACGAGATCATGGACGTTCTCCTGCCGCTGTACCTGAATGTCATGGTCTATCGCGGCATGCTGGAGGTGGGAACCAGCGAACATGCGGCCCGGATGACCGCCATGGACAACGCCACCCGCGCCTGCAAGGATATGATCACCAACCTGACCTTGATCTACAACAAGGCCAGGCAGTCTGGTATTACCGCCGAGCTGATGGACATCGTTGGCGGCGCCGAGGCCCTCAGGGGATAGAACAACGTTTCAGGGTTGGGTGCATGGCGCCACTCCCTGTTTGGCGGTAAAAGACATCAATGCTTAGGAGGCATGAAGGATATGAGTGAGCAGACCGCAGGAAATGTAGGGAAGATCGTCCAGGTCATCGGACCGGTTGTCGATGTGGAGTTCGAGGCCGGGCAGCTGCCGGACATCTTGAGCGCTCTAATGGTCACCAACCCCGGCATCAATGATGCCGCGGACAACCTGGTGGTCGAAGTCGCCCTGCACATGGGCGACAACGTGGTGCGCTGCATCGCCATGGACCAGACCGATGGTCTGCGCCGTGGCCAGGAGGCCAGGGCCACCGGTAAGCCCATCGAGATCCCCTGCGGCAAACCCGCCCTGGGTCGGATCATGAACGTGGTCGGGCGTCCGGTTGACGGCCTGGGTCCGATCACCTCCGATAAGATGCGGGCCATCCATCGCCCGGCCCCGGCCTTCACCGAGCAGGACACCCAGATCAACGTTCTGGAAACCGGCATCAAGGTTATCGACCTGCTGGTTCCCTTCCCCCGGGGCGGCAAGATGGGCCTCTTCGGCGGCGCCGGTTGCGGCAAGACCGTTATCATGATGGAGATGGTTAACAACATCGCCATGCAGCACGGCGGTATCTCGGTGTTCTGCGGCGTTGGCGAGCGGACCCGGGAAGGTAACGACCTTTACCACGAGATGAAGGAATCCGGCGTTCTCCCCAAGGCTGCCCTGGTTTACGGCCAGATGACCGAGCCTCCGGGAGCCCGCGCCCGGGTGGCCCTGACCGGTCTCTCCGCCGCCGAGTATTTCCGTGATGAAGAGGGCCAGGATGTGCTCTTCTTCGTCGATAACATCTTCCGCTTTACCCAGGCCGGTTCCGAGGTTTCGGCCCTTCTCGGCCGGATTCCCTCGGCGGTTGGTTATCAGCCGACCCTGGCCACCGACCTTGGCGCCCTGCAGGAGCGGATTACCTCCACCACCAAGGGTTCCATCACCGCCGTTCAGTGCGTATACGTACCGGCCGACGATCTTACCGATCCGGCCCCGGCCACCACCTTCGCCCATCTGGACGGAACCGTCGTTCTCTCCCGGCAGATTGCCGAGCTGGGTATCTACCCGGCTGTTGATCCGCTCGACTCCACCTCCCGCATCCTTGATCCCAACGTGGTTGGTGAGGAGCATTACCGGGTTGCCCGTGGTGTCCAGACTACCCTGCAGAAGTACAAGGACCTTCAGGACATCATCGCCATTCTCGGGATGGACGAGTTGTCCGACGAGGATCAGGTCACCGTCTCCCGGGCCCGTAAGGTGCAGCGCTTCCTGTCCCAGCCCTTCACGGTGGCCGAGGTCTTTACCGGCATGAAAGGGGCTTACGTCAAGGTTGACGAGACCATCCGCGGCTTCAAGGAGATTCTGGATGGTAAGCATGACGACATGCCGGAAACCGCTTTCTACATGGTCGGCACCATTGATGAGGCGCTGGCTAAGAATGTCAAGGCCAAGGCGGCTTGAGCAACTCCACCATCCCCGCCGGGGGTTGGTCTTTGACCAGCCCTCGGTGTAATGATCAAATGAGGCTGCGGCATGGCTGAAACCATCAGATTAGAAATCGTAACCCCGCGCGGCGCTGTGCTGAGCGAGGATGTCGATATTGTCACCGCCCCCGGCTACGGCGGTGAGTTTGGCGTACTGGCCAATCATGCCCCCTTTCTCAGCACCATCAAGATCGGGGTTTTGACCTACAAGAAGGGCCACGATTCTGCCCAGATCATGATCAGCGGCGGCTTCTGCAAGGTCTCCGATAACAAGATCACCTTTCTGGTCGAATCCGCCGAGGGCGGCCGGGAGATCGATGTGGATCGGGCCTTGCGGGCCAAGGAAAGGGCGGAAAAAAGATTGGCCGCAGCCAGAAGCCAGCAGGAGAAGATCAATCAGACCCGGGCCGAAGCCGCTCTGCAGCGGGCCATGGCCAGGCTCAAGGCCTCCGGGCAGAAAGCCGCCTGATTCAGGCTGGTTGTGAAGTTGTTAAGCCGCACGTAGTCCGTGCGGCTTTTTTTATAGGCCGCACCTTAAAAAGTTTTGTTTTCGGACCGAACGGACTGATCCGTCTGAGCCGACCCATCCGTCCGATTAGACCGGTAATACGATCCGAAATATTTTCTCTTACCCTGGAGGCAACAACCCATGGATCTCAAAGAAAGAATGACGATTAACCGGCAGCCGACCAGCGAGTTGCCACCTGCCACCCGCATCCATAGCTTTGACGAAGTGGTGGCCGGTTATGATGAGGTTGCCGCCCTCCGCGAGGCTGACCGCTGCCTGCAATGCAAGAAGCCCAAGTGCCGCGAGGGCTGTCCGATCCATAACGATATTCCCCGCTTCATCAGGCTGCTGCGCGAGGGGAAGATCGAGGAGGCTTACTGGGCCGATCGGGAGACCAACTCGCTACCGGCAATCTGCTCAAGGGTCTGTCCCCACGAGTTCCAGTGTGAGGGTTTCTGTGTGCGCGGCAAAAAGGGCGAGCCGGTGGCCATCGGCATGCTCGAGCGCTACATCGTCGATTGGATGGTGGCCCATGGTAAGCACCTGGTCAAGAGTTGTGCGCTGCCTAAGGACAAAAAGGTGGCGATCGTCGGTTCCGGTCCGGCCGGGATGACGGTGGCCAATATCCTGGCCCACGCCGGCTACCCCTGCACCATCTTCGAGAAACTGCCGGTGCTGGGCGGTATGTTGGGGGTGGGGATCCCCGCCTATCGGCTGCCGCGGGCGATCATCGCTGCCGAATTTGAGGCCCTGAAGAGCTGCGGAGTTAAGGTTGTCACCGATACCGAAATCGGTAAGGACAAGACCCTGACCCAGTTGCGGGAGGAGGGCTTTGACGCGGTTTTTGTGGCGGTTGGAGCTCATGCCAGCCGTAAGTTGGGTGTCGAGGGCGAGGAGTTGACCGGGGTTCTGCACGGGGTTGATTATCTGCGCCGGGTCAATCTGGGCGAGGATCTTAATCTGGGTCGCAACGTGGTGGTGGTCGGTGGCGGCAATGTCGCTATCGACTGTGCTCGCACCGCCTTGCGCACTGGATCCGACAAGGTCTTCATTCTCTACCGGCGCGGCAAGGGCGAGATGCCGGCCTCCAAGGCCGAGATTCATCATTTGGAAGAGGAAGGAGTCAAGATCGAGACCCTGGCTGCCCCGGTCAAGATTCACGGTGAGAACGGGCGCCTTAGCAAGATCGAGTGCATCCGCATGCGGCTGGGTGAGTGCGATACCTCCGGGCGTTGCCGTCCCGAACCGGTGCCCGATTCCAACTTTATGATCGAGGCCGATGCCATCGTCCCGGCCATCAGCCAGGATGTCAACCTGACCGCCCTGGCCGGGGTGGAGGTGAAGCTCTCGCGTTGGAAGACCATTGAGGTGGATGAAACCACCATGCAAAGTTCGTTGCCCTGGCTGTTCGCCGGTGGTGACGCGGTCCTCGGACCCGAGACCGCGGCCAAGGCGGTATATCAGGCCAAGGAGGCGGCCGAGTCGATGCTGCGTTTTCTGGAGGGACGTGATCTTAAGGAAGGGCGGGTATCGTTCAAGGCCGATTAGTCATCCCCGGATGATTGCGAAGTTTGTCGCCGTTGCCGGATTTGCTCCGGCAGCGGCGTTTTTTTGCTGGCAAGACAGCCGGGACCAGGCTGCCCCTTCTCCTTACTTCACTCGCTTTTCATCGTTTAACTGGATGGGCAACAACGCTGGTGTAGATCGCCGGCCAGTTTTGTGACCAACAGCAATGGTGATCGAAATTCGGGAAGATCTCGAGGGCAGGGCGTTGGTCGGTCGGGAAGGCGGCCAGGAAAGCGCGGGCCACGTATTCCCCGACAATTCGGTCTTTGCCTCCCACCAGGTGGACCTGCGGAATTTTGCTTAGTTCGGCCGGAAAATCGGCTGGATTCAAAGAACCGGTTAGTGGCGCCAGAGCGAGTTTTGCGGTCCAGGCCGCGGGGTCGAGATTGCCGGCCACCGTAATGAGTTGTGCCACATCATCTCGGCGGGCGGCCACCAGCGCGGCCACCGCCCCCCCCCCGGAATAGCCGACCAGCCTGAGTGAGTCCGAGGGGATAAGGGTCCGTAACTGTGAAATGGCCAGATTACTGGATTCGATAATCTCGGGGGCAAAGCGGTCGCTGGTCCAATATTTTTCCTCGCAGGCCGGAGAGTAGGTTAAATCACGAAATTGGCAGGGCCTGGCCAGATAGGCGGCCTTGCCGGCGGGTTGACGCAGGGCCAGGCGCAAGGCGAGTGGATTGATCGGGGTTGGATCTGGAGAAATAGTTGAGGGGGTCTGCCAGGCCAGCCCGTCCCCTTCAAGGTAAATGGTCAGCGATTCGTCTTCGGGATCGCTATTGTTCGACTGTACCGGCACCCAGGCGCTCAGCACAAAGGGCGGTGCCTCGATATCGATCCGCTGCCAACCGGCGGTGGCAGCCAGTCGCTCCGCCTCCTGTAGCCGGGCTTGCGGAGTGGGGATGGTGCTGCAGCCGGACAGGGCGAGCAAGAGGTGGATAAACAGCAATAAAAAAGCGGGCCGCCGAAGGGGATAAGCTCCCTTCAGACACAGCCCGCTGTCAGATACGGCTTTATTCATCGGTAGAATTATTGCACAACCCGGCTTGAGTTAGACCTGGGGGGCATATTCTCCAAGGGCAATCATCAGGGGCTGGAGGAACTTTTCATAACGGCGCCAGCGCTCCACAGAGGAGGTGTAAACCGGCTGCCTCACCTGGGTGACGCTGGCCGTTTTGACATTGCGTTCGGTTTTATGCGGGGTGAGACAGGCCTCGTTCCACTCCAGGCCGCAGAATTCGACCAGCTCGCGGCTCTTGGTTTCCGGATCGGCGACCAGTTCCTCGTACTGGATATTGAAGAAAGACCCTTCCGGCAGGACCTTCTGCCAATGTTCCATCAGCCTGGCATAGTCAACGTAGAACCGACCCATTTCCGTCAGGTCATAGGAGTGGTACTGGCTGTTGTTGAAATTTTTGGTGAAGGCGGAAAGGCAGATGTCGGCCGGGTTGCGCTTGACATGAATGATCTTGGCCTTCGGCAGCATTAGATGGATCAGGCCTAATGCCATGAAATTGGCCGGCATCTTGTCGGTGATCCGCTTGGCATCCGGGGCGTGCTTGCGCAGTCTTTCGAGATAGCGGTTGCCCATCAGGGTCAGGTCATCGGGGGTCAACCCCTGCATGGAAAGGGGAAAGCCCTCGCTGTTGACCCCGGGTTTGGGGTGGTTGGCGATGCTGAGCAGATCATGCAGTTCGCCGGCGGCAAAGACATCCGGGTGGCTGGCCAGGATTGTTTCGGTCAGGGTGGTGCCGGAGCGGGGCATGCCGAGCACAAAAATCGGCAGATCGGACTGGTTGCCTCCTCCCCGCAACTTGGCGATATTTTCCGGGCTGAAGAAGTTACAGATATTCCGGGTGGCCAGATCATGGTTGTCGGGGCTGTATTGGATCTTGGCGCGCTTGATCCGGCAGCCTTCCAGAAAATGGGGAAAGGCCTGGTCATGCTCCTTCAGGTCGTCATAGGCCTTGCCCATCGCGAAGTGCAGCGTCATGGCCTTCTGTGAGGGCATGGTCCCGATCTGCTCGGCCTCTTTTTCCAACCGGGCGAGCACCGGGTCATTTTTTTCTATCTTCCGGGCCTGGGCCATGAAAATGTAGGGGGCCAATTCATCGGGGCTGATCGCCATACAGTGTTCAAAGGTTTCCTTGGCAACATCCAGCTGGCCCTGCTCAATCCGCAACTGCCCAAGTCCCAGGTGGGCTGTGAGCAGGTTTTCATCAAGCGCCAGGGCCTTGC
The DNA here is from genome assembly GCA_020056965.1 of Deltaproteobacteria bacterium. GTDB lineage: Bacteria > Desulfobacterota > Desulfobulbia > Desulfobulbales > JAGXFP01 > JAGVGT01. Next base: position 9,329 of record JAGVGT010000075.1, on the reverse strand, counting down.
GATAAGCGGCCTCGCACTCCTGATACTCGCCTTTTTTGATCAGGATATCCCCCAGCAGACTGTAGGCCTCGGCCTTGTCGGGATTTAATTCCAGGGCGCGCCTGGCATAGTTAAGCGCTTCGTCATGTCGGTCCTTTTCCCTGTAGACCCGGGCCAGTCCGAGAAGAGGTTCGGGATAATTCGGGTTCAGGTTAAGGGCATTGTTATAGGCGGCGATGGCCCGGTCATGGTCTTCCTTGGCTAGAAAGGCGTTGGCGATGTTGTTGTGCGCCTCGGAGTACTTGGGGTTGAGTTTCAGGGCGCCGAGCAAGACCTTGATGGCCTCATCGGCCTTATCATCCTCAATGAGCATGGCACCGAGGTTGTTGATCGATTCAAGAAAATTTGGATGTGTTTCAAGAACCTGACGGTAGTAAGCGATGGCGCCGGCTTTATCCTTCCGGCCCCGCTGGATACTGCCCAGGTTATTGAGGCTCTCTGGTAAGCCTGGTTGCAGGGCTTGGGCGATTTTCTGGAGCTCTTCGGCCCGGTCATAATCCTTGCGGTCGTAGTAGGCGATGCCCAGGTTGCTGTGGGCCGTAGCCGAGCGGGGATCGAGGGCGATGGCCTTTTCGCCGTGGGCGATGGCCTCGTCGAGCCTTTTCATCAGCCGGCACATTTCGCCACGGTTAACGTGGAACCGGGCCTCGGTGGGTAGTTTTTCGATGGCTTTACCGATCAACTCCAGGCCTAGTTCGGTTCGACCAACCCGGTGGGCCAGGACGCCAAGCAGGTGGTTGGCGTGCGGGTTGCCCGGTTGTTTTTTCAGGACCTCTTTGATGATGGCCTCGGCGTGGGGAAGTTCTCCCGCATCTACTTTCTGGGCGGCCAAGGCTAGGGCCTGGGGGATAGCCATCCGCTGTCCGGCCGGTTTTTTTGGTTTATTCTGCTTCATCAGGGGTGGTTTGTTCGACATGTCCCAATACCAATTTAGAAAGTTATGGTGGTTCTGCCGGGGCGTTATCGGCAGGCCTGATAAACAACAGGCAGGGTGGTGAATTGATCACCACCCTGCCTGGATGTTTAATATAGATGGAACAGGATTAGAAGGATTTCTGGAGCTTCAGTGAAACCGACTGGTCGAGGAAGTCCTGTCTGGCCTCGACATCATAGCGAACGGTGAACTCCATCTTATCCCTGCTGCCCAAGCTCACGCCAAGACCGCCCCCGTACAGCCAAGGGGAAGGATCAACTCCGACGGTTTCGAATGCAGCGCTCGGCGCACCGGCAAAAGATGCGGTGATGCTGTCATCGCCGGCCAGTGCGTCGTAGCCCACCCCGAGATTGGCAGTGATGGAGGCAACTCCCAAGTCATGGGTGAGTTTGCCGTCAATCCCGAAGATCAGCTCGTCGGTCTCGTTTTCGTCGACGGTGAGATTAAGCGAACCGGCGCCGGTCTCGGTGTAGCCGTCGTCAGTGATCATGGTGTAGTCAACCCGGACCGATGGGGTCAAGGAGGTCTTGGGACCAATCGCCAGATCTTTTGCTACTTCGACGCCGGCATGGGCACTCCAGCTGTCGTAATCAGCCGAGGCTACCCGGCCGAACAGCGGCATGTTTCTGGTGATCTCGTTGGAATGGGCGCCGTAATCGGCCTGCCAGTTCAGTTCGGTACCCTTGCTCAGATCGAAAGTACCATAGACGTTACCCTGGTAGCTCTTGACCTTCGCCTCGCGAGGCGCCCCACCATTGCCATCGACATCGGTCGAGCTGTAGGCAAAGGCGAAGCCAAGCCGGAAGTTGTCGCCGAACTTACCGTCCGCGCCGAGCATCAGTCCGTAGCTGTCGGCGTCAAAGCCTGGCGCCCCGTTGTTGTCGTCCTGGGTGGCAGTAGAGGCGAACGGTTTTAACCAGATATTGCGGTCGGTAAAGAAGCCATCCCCGGAGTTCATGCCCTCCCCGGCCTGGCGGGTGCGGACGATCCGGTTGATTCCGTGCTTGGCACCGGCGATGGCCCGGGGCATGTCACCATTCAGGATCGGTACTGTCGAGCCGATGGCATCGGAGACCTGCTGGGCGGTCTGCAGATCATTCCAGATGACCGACAAGGCGTCATCCATGCCGCCACCCTGCCAGTTGCTGGCCAAGAGGCGGTCAAACAGGGCTGCGGCACCGGAGGAGCCGGTAGTCCCGGCCCCTTCGATTAAAGAGGTTGCCGAGTTGCGAGTGACGCCGAGGTCGATGGTGTTGCCATCGATGACCGCGGTGAAATCAAGCAAGCCGTTGTTGTCGGTAACGGCCAGGGTGGTGGCGTTCAGGGTGCCGGCGGCCACGACATCAGCCAAGGTATCGCCGCTGACCAGGGTGTTGCCGTAAGCAACGTCAACGGCCAGACCGCTGCCGGTGGCCAGGGTCGCCGTTCCGTCAACTGTCAGCTGACCGTAATTAACCGTGGAGGCGGCGCCGATTTCCAGCTTGCCGGTGCTGCCCTGGTTGTAGTCGCCCATGATCATGGCGGCGTCAAAAGCGGTCGGTCGGTTCGGCAGGGAGATAGTGCCCTGGTTATCAACCAGTACGGTGCCGCCGGTGTAAAGATTGCCGTAGAGCAGTCCGCCGGCCTCGTTGTTGACCGTACCGCTGCCATCAGCGATACGGAGTGAATAGCCCCGTTCCGGGTGGTCGCCGGCGACAAAACCGGAGATGGTGCCGCTGTTGTTTATCGTCCCGGTCAACGCTCCTTCCACTAAGACACCAACGGCGTAGGCACTGGCCGAGCTGCCGGCCTCGGCTTCCGCCACGGCGCTGATCACGCCGCTGTTGGTGAGGGTGCCGGAGAGATTGCCACCCACCGGTATGACGCTGGTATAGGTTGGGAGCGACGACGATTGCTCCACTCGCACCCCGTAGGCGGCAGCCCATGCTCCCATGCCCAGGTTGGTCGCCTTGGCTACGGCGCTGATATTGCCGCTATTGGTGAGGGTGCCGGAGAGTTCGCCATATACGTCAAGCCCGTAAGCCTCGGCATAGGCACTGGTCATCTCGATGTTGTTGGCGGTGGCGGTGGCGGTGGCGCTAATGGCGCCACTGTTGGTCAGGCTGCCGGCCATCTCACTCATGGAGATGCCATCGGCGGAGGCGCTGACGTAAGGGTAAGCGGCCGTGCCAGGTGCGGTGCTGATGGCGGTGGCAATGGCTGTGATGGTTCCGGAGTTGTTGATGATGCCGGTACTCAGGACATCACTCAAGGTGATCCCGGAGGCGTAAGCGCCGGCCCAGCTGCTCTGGTTGTTGGCGATGGCGGTGGCGCTGATGGTGCCGCTGTTGGTCACCGTGCCGGCAATATTGCTTACGGCAAGCCCATAAGCAGAGGCCGAGTTGTAAGAGGTCAACCCGGTGCTTTGGGCGATGGCCTCGATGGTGCCGCTGTTGGTCACCGTGCCGGTGGTCTCGATATTACCCACGGCCAGGCCGTAGGCGGTGGCTTCGGCGCTTGACGTGCCCAGCGCCTGGGCGACGGCGGTGGCCTTGATGGTGCCGCTGTTGGTCAAACTCCCCAGGATCGAGTCGGCGCGAATGCCAAAGGCGGTGGCACTGGCCTCCTGGCCGCTTTCGGCTGAGGCATCGGCGCTGGCCGAGATGGTGCCGTTGTTGATAACTGAACCGGTGATGGTTATATCGCCCAGATTAAGGCCGACGGCATAAGCATAGGCACTACCACTTAAGGAATTGGCGGTGGCGTTGGCTTCGATCTTGCCGCTGGCGGTATTGATCAGGCTGCCGCTGACATTGCGGTCGCTGCTCGGGGCAAAAGCTCTCGGGCCGAAAGAGTTTTCACCGACATCAAGGCCGATGGCGTAAGCGGAGGCATCATTGCTCATGCCGGTGGCCTGGGCCGCGGCCTTGATGGTGCCGCTGTTGGTGACGGTCCCGGTGCGAAGGAGGCTCGACATACCCATCCCCAAGGCGCCGGCATTGACTGAGGAACTACTGAATCCTTGACCGGCCGGCCCGATCCCATCCGGAGTGAGGATGACGGCGCCGAGCGATTCGGCGTCGGCGTTGGCGATTATGGTTCCGGAGTTGTTCACTGTCCCGGAGACATATGACATTCTAACCCCGGAGGCGGAGGCGTTGGCGGACTCGTTAGAGTTGAAGGCGCTGGCGGTGGCCGAGATGGTCCCGGAGTTGGTCAAGCTGCCCAGGCTTTCGATGTCGCCGGCGATGATCCCCACGGCGCGGGCATCGGCACCGTAGGAGGTATCTGAGTAGGCCTTGGCGGTGGCGGTGGCCGTGATGGTGCCGGAGTTGGTCAGGGCCCCGGAGAGGTCGGAAACCGTGACGCCAAAAGCCGAGGCCGAGGCGGCACCGGTATAACTGCCGTAGCCATAACCATTGGTGCTGGTGGCGGTGGCGGTGGCCGTGATGGCGCCGCTGTTGTCCAGGCTGCCGGTCAGGTCGCCGTTGATGTCAATGCCGTAGGCCTCGGCGCTGACCGAGGAGCAACTGTTGCCGGCGCAGGTGGCTTGGGCGGTGGCTTCGATGGTGCCCTTGTTGACCAGGTTTCCGTGGAGGTTGCCGCTATCAAGATGGATGCCGTAAGCAGTCGCCAAGGCATCATAGGATGAAGTCATGGAAGCAACGGCCTTGGCGCTGATGGTGCCGGTGTTGGTCAAGCTGCCGGTAACCTCACCTGGCGACTCGATCTCGATACCGATCGCATAGGCATCGGCAGTGCCGGTCTTGGCATAGCCAGAGGCCTCGGCCGTGATGGTGCCGCTGTTGTCGAGGCGGCCGGTTAAGCTGCCGCTGATGTCCACGCCGATGGCGGAAGCATAGGCGCTGCCGGACCCGGTGGCGGAGGCGGTGGCCGTGGCGCTGATGGTGCCGCCGTTGGTCAAGGCGCCGGTGATCGTGCCTGTCAACAGGCCGTAGGCATTGGCCTCGGCAGTGGAGGATTGGGCATAGGCCTCAGCCTCGGCCTTGATGGTGCCGGCGTTGGCCAGGGTGCCGCTGAAATAGTTGACCGAGAAGCCGGTGGCGGAGGCGTCGGCTCGGCTGTTGGTGTAGGAGTTGTAGTTGGCTGCGGCGGTGGCCTTGGCGCTGATGGTGCCGGTGCTGGTGTTGGTTAAAGAGCCGGTAAGTTCAGAGGAGACCTCTATACCATAGGCCCGGGCCTGAGCCGATCCCGATGTGGCATTGGCGTCGGCCACGGCGGTGATGGTTCCGGAGTTGGTCAGGAGACCGGCGAGGCTGCCCCCATTCTCCACGACGATACCCTTGGCGACGGCGGAATCACTCCCCGAGTACATATAGCCGTTGCCGGTGGCGGTGGCGTGGGCGCTGATGGTCCCGGAGTTGTCCAGGGTTCCGGAGGCAGCCATATAGTTCATGGCGATGCCAAGGGCTTCGGCGCTGGCTGCCCCAGCGACTCCCGTATAGGTGGCCAAGGCATGGGCCTCGGCGCTGATGGTGCCCGCGTTGGTCAAGGTGCCGAACAGTTCGCCAATGTCAATGCCGGCGGCAAAGGCGTCGGCGTCGGACCACTCGCCAGCGGTGGCGTGGGCTGTGGCGGCGATGGTGCCGGTGCTGGAGTTGGTCAGGGAGCCGTAGACGTCGGATGCGTGGATTCCGTAGGCGTCGGCGTAGGCTGAGTACCAGTTGGCCGAGGCATTGGCCTCAGCGCTGATGGCGCCCGAGTTGCTGATGGCGCCGTACAGTTGCCCTTCCATATTAACTCCATAGGCATCGGCGTAGGCGTAAGAAGAGCCGCTGCTAACGGTGCCATCGGCCAGGGCGGCAATGGTGCCGGTGCTGGTGTTGGTCAAGGAGCCGTAGAGATTGCTCAGCTGAATGCCGTAGGCGTATGCGTAGGCGGAAGCGTCTGTGTTTAAGGCGTCGGCCTCGGCACTGATGGTGCCGGAGTTGGTCAGTTTGCCGTAAAGATTGCTCATCTGGACGCCCCAGGCGGAGGCATCGGCGGAATACCAACTAAAATTACTGAATGCCGAGGCGATGGCATGGGCGCTGATGGTGCCGGAGTTGTCGAGGGTGCCGGTGTCGGTCAAGTCGTACATGCTAATGCCGTAGGCATCTGCACCGGCGGTGTCCGAATAGTTTTGCACGGCGGTCGCCACGGCGCTGATGGTGCCCGCGTTGGTCAGGGTGCCATACAACTCGCCCATGTCAACGCCGTAGGCATAAGCGTAGGCCTCACCACTGGATACTCCTGTGGCATTGGCCGTGGCGGTGATGCTGCCGGTGCTGGTGTTGGTCAGGGTGCCGTTCAGGTCGCCCATGGCCATGCCGCGGGCATAGGCCTCGGCCGGACTGCTGCCCGAGACGAAGGCGTCGGCCTCGGCACTGATCGTGCCCGAGTTGATCAGGGTGCCATCGAGAGCGCTCATGGCGATGCCCCAGGCAGAGGCATCGGCGGAATAACAGCTGTTTAAATTCGAGGCGATGGCATGGGCGCTGATGGTGCCGGAGTTGTCGAGGGTGCCGGTGGCGGTCAAGTCACCCATGGCAACGCCGTAGGCCTCGGCGGAGGCATCCGACGAATATTGTTGAACGGCGGTCGCGACGGCGCTGATGGTGCCGGTGTTGGTCAAGCTGCCGCTCACATTGCCGGCCTGGACCCCATAGGCGGTAGCACTTGCAGTTGTCCAAGTGCTGGCGGAGACGGAGGCGCTGGCCGAAATGGTGCCGTGGTTAATCAGCGAGCCGGTCAGGTCGCCGTTGATCTCAATGCCGTAGGCATCGGCATAGGAACCGCTGTTGGCGGCAACGGCGCTGATGGTCCCGGAGCTGTTGTTGGTCAGGGTGCCGGAGAGGTCGCCACCAATTAAGATGGCGCGGGCATCGTAGGTTGAGTAACTAGAAGAGCCGGAGGCGATGGTGCCCGAGTTGGTCAGGCTTCCGTCGAGATCGCCGCCGAGGCTGACGGCTGTGGTCCCCAGCGCGGCGATAGAGGCGCCGGTACCATTGGTAATGGTGGTGTTCAGAGCCCCGATCTGGACACTGATGGCGTTATAGTAGCCACCGTCGATCAGGCCGCTGTTGTTGATGGTGGCGCCGTTGCCAAGGCTGTCGACATATACCGCGGTGGTGCTTTTCCCGGATAGGTCAAGTTTGCCGGTGCTGGTTATGATCAGTGAATCGGCGCCGGTCATGGTGCAGGCAGCGGTGGAGCTACCGGAAATGGTGCCCGGGCAGACGGCGTAAGCCGGCGGAACATATATGGTATTCGCCATGGCCATGGCCATGGCGGCCCCGCCGAGGGCGGCCCTTCTCCAGCCTTTCGATGAGCCCTTCTTTAAAAAGCCTTTATTCCTTTTGCTTTTCCGTTGCGCCATTTGCTTTCTCCCCTATGTGTTTTTTACAGAATCCCAGCTTTGTAATTTATTGGATTTAACAAAATTCGACTCATACTATTTTCTAACGGTGGCCGGTGTCAAATGAATTTTGCCGCATTTTTTTTTTGTTCCCCGGCATTTATGAGAGCAAGTTTTAACCAGTTGTCTTTGCGGTTATTTATTTTTGGCCCATTGTGAAAAATCGCAGCATTCAAGTGTTCTATTAATTACTAAACATCAGCGTTGTGGATTTTCGCGGTCAGGTAGATGTCAAAACGATGGCTGCCACTGTTCTGGACCAGCTCCGGTGGTAATCCGGCCAGCGGCGGCGCCTCGGCCGGGCGCTTGACCACCACTCTTCTGGTCGCGCAGGTTCGGGCGGCGGCCAGCAGTTCACCGCTGTCCAAATCCGGCCCGGCCAGCATCCTTAAGACCATCATCTCTTTCTTGACCAGGGCGGTGGTATCGCGGTGGGGGTACATGGGGTCGAGGTAGATCACCTCGGGACGTTCCGCTGCCGGAAGCTCCCGCATGATCATTCGGCTGTCGCCGCTCAGCAATTGCAACCTTTCTCTAACCAGGCCCCCCAGCTTTTCGTCTCGGGCGGCCCGGGCCAGACCGTCGGCCAGCAGGGCCGCCACCACCGGCTGGCGCTCGACCAGGGTCACCCGGCAACCATGGACGGCCAGGACGAAAGCGTCCCGGCCCAGGCCGCCGGTGGCGTCCAGCACGGTCGGGGTGCGGTTCTTCTTGCTGGCCACGGCCCGAACCACCCCTTCATCGCGGCTGCTCCCGTAGCGCCGGCGGAAATCGGCCTTGCCCTCCAGAAAGTCGACATACACCGGGCCGGGCGCCCAGGGGCCGGTTTGGTGCAGCTCCAGGCGGCCGGCCGTGACGACCAGCAGAAGCGGGAAAGATTCGTCACCCGGGGCGAGCAGGGGCAGGGCCAGCCGGCGGGCCAAGTCGGCGGCAGCGGCGGCCTGTTCCCGGCTCTCCGGGGCGACAGCGATTTCGGTTGGCTCGGTCATGGTGGACATGCTTTTCTTCCCGCCCCAAGGGCAAGGTTGTGCTGGACAGGCCGAGACAGTAAGGTTAATAATGTGCGGAATTTATCAAACCTGATGGCGTGGCGGAAGGGCTCAGGCCGCCCTTCGACAGGCTCAGGGTGAACGGAATTGCTGTTCATCTTATCCTTGCTGATATGCTAACGACAGGTGGTGGCCGACCGGCTCAGAATTCATCAAACTACTGATGCAAACGGTTTAATCGACAACCAGAGAATACCACAATGGACCCGACCCACAAGAGAGAAGCCAAGGTGGTGGCGGTAATTCCGGCCCGCTACCTTTCCAATCGTTTCGAAGGCAAGCCCCTGGCGCCGATCTGCGGCAAGCCGATGATCCAGCACGTCTACGAGCGGGCCCAGGCGGTGCCCCTGTTGTCGCTGGTGGCGGTGGCCACCGATGACCAGCGGATCGCCGACTGCGTGCGCGGTTTCGGCGGCACCGTGGTGATGACCAGCAACCAGCACGTTTCCGGCACCGACCGGCTCGCCGAGGCCGCCACCCTTCTGGACATCAGCGAGCAGGATGTGGTGGTCAACATCCAGGGCGACCAGCCCCTCTTCGATCAGGCCGTGATCGCCCAGGTGGCTCAGCCGCTGCTGGATGATCCCTCTCTGCCCATGTCCACCCTGATCTACAAGATTATCCGTCCCGAGGAGATCACCGATCCCAACCATGTCAAGACGGTGTTCGACCGCAACGGCCTGGCCCTCTATTTCTCTCGCTCGCCCATCCCCCACCAGCGCAACCCGGAGGACGTCGAGAAGCCCACCTACTACAAGCATCTGGGTTTCTATGCCTACCGTAAGGGCTTCCTGTTGACTTACGTGGGTTTGCCGGAAGGGGAGTGGGAGCGCTTCGAGAAGCTGGAGCAGCTGCGCGCCCTGGAGTATGGTTACCGGATCAAGGTGGTGCTGACCGAGCACGACTCGAT
>JAGVGT010000047.1 GCA_020056965.1 Deltaproteobacteria bacterium | reverse complement strand
GGGGCGGTGCCGGTGGAGGTGGTCGCCGGTTTTACCGGTCCGGAAGGCAGCGGCGGGGCGCACAGCGCCGAGGAAATCTGGGAGATGTTGAAGAGGCGGCCCTGTACCGTCGAGGATATCGGCCAGGCTTTGAGTCTGTCCGAAGCGGCCGTCAGCCAATCAATTTGCGAACTTGCCGAGGCCGGCAGGATCAGAGAGACCGAATACGATGGCAGAAAATACTATCAAATCAGCTAATCATGAAAAATCAGAGACCGGCAAGGGGGACACTTCAGTGATCGCCCGGATCGGCAAATGGCTTACCGGCCAGAAGGACAATACAAAAGTGGAACAAGAAGATAAAGCAGCACCGGTGCCGACCGGCGAGGGCCAAGAGGTCGCGGATCTCAACGGCGATGGGGAAAAGAAGCCGGGCCGCGTCCGCAAAAGGGGCGGCCGACGCCGTTCCGGGCGGAGTCGCCGCAAGGGAGCCGCGGCGGATGCTCCGGTCGCCGAAGCGACCGAGTCGGCTGAGCAGACCGAGTCGGACGAGGATGATGAATTGGTGGAGGAGGAGGCCGAGCTGGCCGAGGTCGAAGAGACCCCGGAGGAGAAAAGCCGAGCCGACAACGTCAAGCGCAAGCTCCTGATCAATACCGATGAACCCGAAGAGTGCCGCATCGCCCTGACCGAAAACGGCCGGGTCGAGGCCTTCTACGTCGAGACGGTTTCCCATGCCCAGACCAAGGGCAACATCTACAAAGGGCGAATCGTCTCCATCGAACCCAGTCTGCAGGCGGCCTTCGTCGATATCGGCGAGGCCAAGAACGGTTTCCTTTCCTTCAACGATATTCACCCCGAATATCTCCGGGGCTCCAGCGATACGGTTCGTCACTGGAAAGACGTGGAGATCGAAAAGGCCCTGCGCAAGGGTGACGAGGTGCTGGTCCAGGTGGTCAAGGAGGCTGTGGCCAACAAGGGCGCCAATATGACCACCTTTCTCTCCCTGCCGGGCCGTTACCTGGTGTTGATGCCGGGCAGCGACAGCGCCGGCATCTCCCGGAAGATCGAAAGCGAATCCCAGCGCGACAAGTTGCGCAGCCTGATCGACAGCCTGGAGTTGCCGGAAGGGGTCGGCTACATCGTCCGGACTGCCAGCAAGGACATCACCAAGACCGCGGTTTCCGAGGACTTGCGCTATCTGCTCAACCTCTGGACCGAGATCCGGGAGCGCGGCCAGAAGCTGGCGGCGCCGGCCCTGGTTTACAAGGAGCAGGACATCATCGCCCGCTTTCTTCGCGACCGTTACACCCCGGATATTCAGGAGATCCTGGTCGATAACGAGGAGGTCCTGCGCAAGGTCCAGGCCTTCCTCGACCTGACCCCGGGGCGCAAGAAGACGGTGGCACGTCTGCACGCCGGCACCCAGCCGATCTTCAACAATCATCAGGTCGAAAAGCAGATCGAGCAGATCTATCAGCCCACCGTGCCCCTGCCCTCGGGCGGCTCCATTGTCATCACCCCCACCGAGGCCTTGGTGGCCATCGATGTTAACTCCGGGCGCACTTCCAAGGACAAGAACTTCGAGGAATCGATCTTCCTGGCTAACATGGAGGCGGCCGAGGAGATGGCCCGGCAGTTGCGGCTGCGCGATCTGGGCGGCCTGATCGTGGTCGATTTCATCGACATGCGGGAGTCCAAGCACGTTAAAGAGGTGGAAAAGAAGGTCAAGGCCAGCATGAAACATGACCGGGCCAAGGTTGACCTCAGCCGGATCTCTAAGTTCGGGCTGATGCAGATCTCCCGGCAGAAGCTGGCCTCGCCGGTGGAGCGGGGCAGCTACCATGTCTGTGAGCACTGCCTAGGGCGGGGCATGGTCCGTTCGGTCGAGACCCTGGCCCTGGTTTACCTGCGGCGGGTCCAGACCGTGGTGGTCCGCCGTGAGGTGAAAAGGGTCGAGTGTCGCCTGCCACTGGCGGTGGCCCAGTATCTGCTCAACAAAAAGCGGGCCGATCTGGTGGAGCTGGAAGGGCGCTACGAGGTGGCGATCAATATCGTCGGCGATCCGGCCATGGCGCCCAATGACGGGCAGGTTGAGGCCATCCGGGGCTAACGCTCCTGCTGGTCGCCAGCAGGCTTTTTTATGATCCTGGTTGCTTTTTACTAAAAAAAGTATTTAATAAGCGTTGTTGATTACGTCGATATTATCGGCGGTTGTTTCGATGCCTGTCGCCAGTGGCAGCGGTTTACTGACGAAACAAAGGGGGGCGGCCCTTCGGGGTGGCTGATGTACTGAAGCATGTTTAACCTCAAGTTCATTCGGGGTCTGGTTCTGCTCGCCATTCTGGCGGTGCTGGTGCTGCCTGTCTACGTTTTCACCTATCTATCTCCTGCCCTGAATACCCAAGTAGTGCAGAGTACCCAGCAGGAGGCCAGCCGGGTCGCCTCGCACCTTTCCTCCATGTTCATCAAGACCGACCGGATTTCAGCGGCCGACCTGCCGGCCGATCTGGAGCAGATGATCGCCGGGGTGACCAAAGACTTCAGCATTCACAAGCTCAAGATCTTTGCCGCCTCCGGCGAGGTCGTTTACTCCACCAGCCACGAAGAGATCGGCACCGTCAACCGGAACGGCTACTTTCATGAGATCGTTTCCGCCGGTGGAGACTACACCAAGCTGGTCACGAAGGAACATGCCACCCTGGAAGGGCAGAAGGTCGAGGTCGATGTGGTCGAGGCCTATGTGCCGGTCATGCGCAACGGCAAGTTCATCGGCGCCTTCGAGATCTATTATGATGTTACCAAGCATCTGGCCGAATTACGCAAACTGATCGACAACTTTTACCGGATCATCCTGCCGGTGGCCGGGTGTCTGCTGCTGGCGATGGTCTTAACTGTGCGTCGGTTTCGCGAGAGCTTTGCCAAACGGCTGGCCACCGAGCGGAAACTGAAGGAGAACGAGGAGCGCTACCGGGGGCTGTTCGAGCGTTCCAACGATGCGGTGTTGATCTGCGAGCGGGACGGGTCCATCCAGGAGGTCAACGAGATGGCCTGCCGGATGCTGGGGCGAGGGCAGGGGCAGCTCCTGGGGATGAAACTATGGGAACTGGTAATTGCGGAAGAGCGGGAGGAGCCGGTAAAATTCATGGCCCAGCTCTTGGAGCGTGGCGAGGCCGGTCTGGACACCCATGTGGTCAAGGACAGCGGGGAGCTGCTGGATGTGGATATCCGGGTCGGGGTGACCAGCCGCAAGAGCGGGTTGCTGCAGGCCATCATCAAGGATGTTTCCGAACAGCGGAAAAGCGAGCGCGAGGTCAAACGCTCCTATCAGACCCAGACCGTCCTGAACAAGCTGCTGCACCTCTCCCTGGAAAACCTGTCGCTCACTGAAACCCTGGAACTGTTTATCTACTATGTGACTTCTTTTCCCTGGCTGGTCCTGGAGCCTAAGGGCGCTATTTTCCTGGTCGGCGATAAGTCCGGGGTTCTGGAATTACAGGCCCATCGAGGGCTCAACGAGAGTCTGGTGAGCATTTGCAGTCAGGTGCCTTTCGGCAAGTGTCTCTGCGGGCGCTGCGCCCTCTCCGGGGAGATCATCTTTTCCAACTGCATGGACCATTATCACGACAACAAGTATGCCGGGATCCAGCAACACGGCCATTACTGTGTGCCGATTCTGTCGGCCAGTCGCAAGCTGATCGGGGTCTTTACCCTGTATATCAAACATAACGCCAAGCGGGAGCGGCTGGTGGAGGAGACCCTGGAGGCGGCGGCCAGCGTCATCGCCGGCGTGATCCAGCGCAAAAGGGCCGAGGAAGAGCTGCAGAAGTCCCGGGATCGGCTGGAGATCAGGGTCCAGGAGCGGACCATCGAACTGGAGGAGACCAACCTCCAGCTGGCTAAGGAGCTTTCCGAACGCTGGGAGGCCGAAAAGGCCCTGGCCCAGGCCAACCTCGACAAGGATGGCCTGATCGTCAACCTCTTCGAGATCATGTATGAGATGCTGGCCAACCGCGATCACTCCACCTTCGAGCATGCCCTGCGGGTGGCCGAGATCTCGCGCCGTATCGGGGCCGAGCTGGGGTTGCCGGCGGAAGAGATGGAGGCGCTGCGGCTGGGCTGTCTGGTCCATGACATCGGCAAGGTAGCCATCCCCGACGACGTGCTCCTGAAGCCAGGCCTCTTCGACCGGATGGACCGCAACATCATGCAAGTCCATACCCTGGTCGGCGCCAGCCTGTTTGCCAAGCATCACCACGACAACCGGATCCGGCGGATCATCCTCCATCACCACGAACGGCTGGATGGCAGCGGTTACCCATACGGGATCAAGGGCGATGAGATCGGTCAGCTGGAAAGGATCGTGGCGGTGGCCGATGTCTTTGAGGCCCTGACGGCCCGGCGTCCCTACAAGAAACCGATCAACCGGGATAAGGCGGTGGGCATTCTCTGGTACGAGGTCCGGGAAGGGCGGTTGGACGGTGACATCGTCAGGATTCTGGAGAAGATCACCATCGACTGGAGCCCCCTGGAGATTACCAGTGAATTCCGGGCCGATTACAGCGAAGATCTCGAGGTCTTCCGGCAGATGTCATACTTCCGGGAACCGTTAAGCGATTTTTACAACTACCGCTACCTGCTTTACCTGGACGACGCCAAGATGCTGGGCAGCAACGGCAACGCCTATCACCTGATCATGACCAGTTTCCCGGATATCAAGGAATTCAACCACGGCATGGGCTTCATCAAGGCCGACCAGGTGCTGGACGAAATCGGCCAGAAACTGCACCAGACCTCGGAGAATTTCGACAACAAGTATGGCAAGGAAGGCGGGCCGGTGATGCTCCTAAGGAAGGGCGCCGATTTCTTGATCTACACCGCCTGCAACGATGAGCAGTTAATCGAGATCCTGGCTGAAATCGGCGCCCATCTGGAGTCCGCCCGCAATGAGTGGGGGCTGAAGTCCGACTATCAACATTATCGCTTTGAAAGCGGCTATCCAGCCGATCAGGCCCTGAACCAGGTGTTCTCGGTCAATTAGGCGCGGGCAACTGCTACACCTCTCCTCTCTTTCCCTTCCCCTTTTATTACAGACCTCACTGCCGGTCTGCTTGTTGGGGCATGGCCATGTCCGCAGTTTCAGTCAGCGGTTGGCCAATCTTCCCTGCGGCGCCCTCGGTTCATGCCATGCTACCTAGCTCCCAGAACTCCTAGGACTCCACCACAACACAATTTACTGCCCCTTCGTTAGTAAACGGTAAGAGAGTCTGTATTGTGTCCCCCACACTCACCCAAAGGGAAAGAGATGTGGAAAACGCCAAGCATATATAATGGATTAATGTCAACCAGTTACAGCAAAGCCTCTCGGCGGCATGGAATACCGAGAGGCTTTTCATGGAACTTACAAACCGTTACTGACTAATGGTACCAATCTTGTCAAGAATAAAGATTTGACCCCAGCGCAACCCCAAGGCGGTGATAGGTGCGGTGATGCTAAAACTGGCGCATCTAATTTATGGCGTGATCAATTCTGGACTGCCTTTCGACCCAAAAATTGCAGCCCCGAGACTTGACTTTCAAGACGGTATCTGACCCCTTTTCGCACATACCGGATTGGCGGGTTGGTGTCCGCTATTTGCCGTGTTTCACACGAGTACCTGTGGCAAGACCGGCTCTTGTCCCCATACTCCCCATACCACATGAGTTAGGGTGAGGTTCAAGCCGGTAGGGAGTGAGGCTGTGAAGATGTAAGGGTGGCGTGGGAAATTGTTGGCAGCAGGTGAACCTATGATTGGTCTCTTGCTGCCATCAATTCGCCATATATTGGCAGTGGTCTGTGTTTTGTTCCCGGAACTGTCTGGTGGGTGTTAATTTTGTCAAGAATAAAGATTTGCCCCCCCCTATCGTCCCCCTTTAAAACCTATAAAAGTTGCACTTCAGTTTTGAATCCGCGCCCTTTTTGTGCAAGCATAAAAAGCCGTTAACTGATTTATGCTTGCATAACAATTCTCACCATGATAAACATGCAAGCACAAACTCAACTTTTTGGAGCAAGCATGAAAGAAAAGAACGAAGGTAAATCAAAAGGCGGAGTGGCTAGGGCAGAAAAATTAACCCCAGAGGAAAGAAAAGACATAGCCAGGAAGGGCGCCCAGGCTCGGTGGGGATCCGATCACGGAGAAATGCCCGAAGCAATAAGCCAAGGGCAACTAACTATAGGTGATGTCTCTATAGATTGTTACGTTTTGAAGGATGGCAGAAGGCTTTTCCACAAGCGCGGACTTGCTAAGGCGCTTGGATTAAAGTCAGAGGGCGGAAATGCGTTCATGAAGTCCATGACCAGAAAAAGCCTAGGGTCAGCAATCAAGGGCAACCTGCTAGAATCAATCAACAATCCCATTGTTTTCAAGCCGTTGAACGGGGACCCTGCCCACGGATATGAGGCCATATTTATTATTGAATTGTGCGATGCTATTTGGGAGGCTGGGCGTCTCGGAGTGTTAAAGCCTAGTCAATATTTCCTTTCTGTACAGTCTGAAATTATTGTTAGATCTTCAGCTAAAATAGGCATTATTGCATTAATTGACGAAGCAACCGGATACATTAAGGACAAGAAAAAAGAAGAATACCGGCAACTATTCCATGAATTTATACGAGATGAACTTAGAGAATGGGAAAAGGAATTTCCTGACCAGTTTTTTAATATGATCTATAAAATTTACAACCTACGCAGGAACTATAAAAATAAACACCCTCAATTTTTTGGGAAGTTTATTCGCAAATATGTCTACACCCCATTAGCTAATAGTCATGGTGTCGTTTTGGAGATGATAGATGAAAAGAATCCTGTTGTGTATACGAACGGCGGGAGAAAATATAAAATGCACCAGTTCTTGTCAGACGAGGTAGGACTCCCTGCTATGCGGGCGCATCTGTGGCAGCTAATAGGTATCGGCAACGCTTCAAGATCTAAAGAGGGTTTTGAGAGAGGATTTAAAAACGCATTCCCTGGACCGCATCACCAGTTTGAACTGTTTGATCTTTAACTTTGCTTGGTTTTATTCCATTGAGCGTGAGAGCGTTTTTAGCAATCTCTGATCCCTGCTCAGCATCAGCTTCTCGGCCCCCGGCCTTGCCCCCTTCTTGCCACCAAGCCGCCCAAGCTCCAAGGCGGCTTGGTTTTTGTGACTTGTCGGCTGTATTATCTGGGTCAAGCTAGACATTTTGAGTTTTACTTTGAGAGAACATCAAAATGTCAAGCCTGACCCCGTTAACCCATTGGCAGCACAACAGTCGACTTGGCCAGGGCGTTAACGTCAATGGGCATTCTTTTCTTTTTCACGCCTTAGATATAATATGACCGCTCAAGCATTTAAAACCCCAGTTATTTCAAACTGACCCACTGCTAAAGTTTGGATTTAACCTTAAGTTCGAGCTAATTAACAATTAGTTGCATATAAATAAATTATTAATCAGAAATTTTTCGCGTCAACGGCCACTGCTTTTTTAATTCGTCTGGTGTATTAAAGAAAACGCTAACATCCATATCAAATTTCGTGCCTGGAACGTTATAAAGGCAATTCCCTTGGGATTTGCAATTAATCTCGCTTGAAAACTGCCAAAGTGTATAGCTTGCCCATGTTCCCTTCGGGAAGTCTGTGACATTGCTGCGAAAGCGTGCGTACCATAGTGGTGTTTTTGAAAACACGTTATCTACTCCGGTTGCGCTGGAAATTACTTTAACCGAGTTATGATTGACATATAGTAGTGGATACCGCTTAGTTTCTTTAGCGATGTGTTCAATGAACTTTTGCGCGGCGTCTAATGACATGAAACTAGCGCCGATAGACTCTATGTCGAGAGCAATTAACTCGTTCGGTCCTGGATTAGTTACTTCTAAATAGTGCTCAGCTTGTTTTATAGGATCTCCTGGTCGCCCTAAGTGGTATGACCCCCAAAGGTAGCCACGCTTTATTGCTTCCTTCTTTCTGGACGAATATTTGCTGTCGACCCTCATACCTTCCGTGGCTCTGTGGATTATAGCAACCACCCTCTTGTCAGTTGCCAACTTGTCCCAGTCGATGCGGTTACCTTCGTAGGGATCAATCACAATGGCTCTATCCCCATCAGTCCAAGGGGCATTGAATTCCGACGCCGCTTCTACTTGAGTTACAAACAATGCACCGAAAACAAGGATTGCGATAAGTGTTTTATTCATATGTCACCGTAATTAAAAGATTTTTTAATGCACCGAAAGATGTGGTAAGTACACGCCACTTTATAGCTAACCGTAAGGGCCGCGTCCGCTTAGCGCACCTGTTGAGCTAACCAATCCAAGGAACGGCCATAAAATGAAAAAATGGCAAGATGAACGTTGTTTGTATTCAATTAAAAGAGGTTTGGTTGCCAAGACTAGCCTCTTTATTGCAGTGATTTAAAAAGATCAAATTTCATAATTGTGATAGTCTTTCTTCTTTCAATAATTTCGGGAGTGGTTCCAGTCGGCAGAACAACTGTTTTAAACTCTGTTGAATTTCTTTTTACATACGTATCAATTTTCTTGATATACGAGTCGATTTTTTCAGATGAAAATTCTGTAGGCATTCCTTTTAGATTTACCAAAGAACTTCGGTAAGATTTTAAATAAACTGAAAGCACATCAGATACCTCGCCCTGAAATTCTTTAACATCATCTTCTAAAGTTGAAAACCTAGAAGATATTATATACCCATCTTTGATATTTTTATTATTAATAACTTTGTCATAATCATTGTAGGTGATTGGAATATTTCTAATTTCAAAAATAGTACTCAACTGACTAGTATATGGTTGATGATTTGATGTGTCAGATATTAAGCCTAATGATGATATAAACTTAGAATCATACCCATAAATAGTAGACGCAATGGCACTATTGCGTTTTTCTAAGTAATTTTGTTGTGCCTGGAAATCACGAGTTGCTTCAGACACTCCTTCGTAGAATGCGACGTAAGGTGCTATATCCTTGCAAAATTCATTAATCTCTGCTGTCGAAATAATATCCTTTGTTACAATGCTCTTACCTAAAATACCTGAAGTCTGTGTATCACTAAAACCTGAAGCTGTTTGTATGACTGAACCAACCAAACTTGAAATTGGATTGGATTTTACCATGTTATCAACTAATGGATTTTTTAATATTTTATCAACAGTACTTAAAAATCTATTCCAATTTGATGTATCTTTTTGAACAGTTATGAATCTTGTTTTCGCAGTGTCTATTATTATATCAGTGAACTTTTTACCAAGGGCTGAACTTGATGGATTAGTAGCATCTCCTAAATCAATAAGTAATTCTGAAGTATTCTTTTCTTTTATAGCGGCCTCATATTTTGTTCTGACTAGCGGTAAATTTTCTAAAACATTAAATAGTGCATTCCTTACTTCTTCGTATTTAACTTTGCTTTCAGTTGTTTTGCTAGCGACTAATTCATCATTAATTTTTTTGAGATCAGATAAATTCTTTTGAAGATCTGCGATAGATTGATCATCTGCCGTTGCAATTGTTGGACTAAGCAACAAAATAACTACCATTATCGTGTAAGCGATCTTTCTCATAGAATTATCCTTTTTTTGATTATCTCAGCACGAAAATTCATGAGGTATAATGCCGAACTATCTTGCTGAATTAATGATTTTGGCCAAGGAATACAATGGGCAACTAGGTTATTGGCTTAGGTGTTTTACCCTTTAAGACCAGGCATTGCACTTCCGCCCTTACCCAGCAAAACGAAACGAAACCGAAAACTACCACTCTGTTCCACCCGCCAAAACCAGCCAACACCATCCCACTCATTTTTATTGAGCATGTTAGACTGTTACTTGACGTCATCGATTCTCTCAATATATATTTTTTCGCCAAGCTTTCTGGAAAGCATAAAAATTGTCAGGAATGATATGTTTTCCCTTTCCTGATAAGGAATAAATTACTACCAAATTAATTCATACCTGATTAATGGTAACCGCTATTATTCCGACTTGTGCCTAACCGGACAGGTTCTGGTCGCCGGGCGGGGATAAAACTGGTACAATGCCGGCCTTGCACCAACTGGCCCTTCATGAACCGCCACCGAGAAAACCCCAGAGCATGGCCATCATTGATTGCCAAGATATCGCCCTCGCCTTTGGCAGTTTAGTGTTTAACGAAGCAGCAACTCAGGAACCGAACCTCGGCTTTATAGCCATGATTATTTAATGTAGACTTTAAAAATCATGGATAAAACTGGTACAATAACGCACTTGCACCATCTGGCGCCCTTCCCATGAATCACTACCGAGAAAATCCCCAATCATGGCTATCATAGATTTCCAAGATGTTACCCTCGCCTTTGGCGGCCTGCCGATCCTGGACCGGATCAATTTTCAGATCGACGACAACGAACGGGTCTGCCTGATCGGCCGGAACGGCGAAGGCAAATCGACCCTGTTGAAGTTGCTGACCGGCGAGTTGCAACCGGACTCGGGCAAGATCGTCCGTCGCCAGGGGTTGCGGGTGGCGCGGCTCACCCAGGAGGTGCCCAGCGACCTGACCGGCACGGTGTACGAGGTGGTGGCCTCCGGTCTAGGTGAACTGCTCGACCTGCTCACGGCCCACCATCGGCTGCTCGGCGAACTGGAACATGACCACGGCGAGGCCAAACTGGCCGAACTGGGTCGGGTGGAGGAACAGATGGCAGTTACCAACGCCTGGCAAGCTGAACAGCGCGTCGAGACCATTCTCTCGTTGTTGGGATTGCCGAGCGAGCAGAGCTTCGCTACCCTCTCCGGCGGTCTGAAACGGCGAGTCCTGCTGGGCCGCGCCCTGGTCACCGACCCGCATCTCTTGCTGCTGGACGAGCCCACCAACCACCTGGACATCGAGGCGATCACCTGGATGGAAGGCTATTTGCTCTCCGCCTCGCCGGCCCTCTGTTTCGTCACCCATGACCGCTCCCTGCTGCGCAAGCTGGCGACCCGGATCATCAATCTCGACCGGGGCAAGGTCACCAGCTGGCCCGGCGACTACGACACCTATCTGCGCCGCCGCGAGGCGCAGCTGGCCGAGGAGACCGTGCAGCAGGCCAAGTTCGACAAGAAGCTGGCCCAGGAAGAGGTGTGGATCCGCCAGGGCATCAAGGCGCGGCGGACCCGCAACGAGGGGCGGGTCACCGCCCTTAAGGAATTGCGGCAGGAGCGCCAGGCCCGGCGGGACCAGCTGGGCTCAGTGCGGATGGAGATCACCGAGGCGGCGGTCTCCGGCAAGCTGGTGGCGCAGCTCAAACATGTCTCCCACAGCTTCGGCGACCGGGTGGTGATCAGGGACCTCTCCACCACGGTCATGCGCGGCGACCGGATCGGCATCATCGGTCCGAACGGGGCCGGCAAGACCACCTTGCTCCGCTTGATTCTCGGCGAACTCATCCCGGACGCGGGCGAGGTGCGGCTGGGCGTCAATCTGGCCCCGGTCTATTTCGACCAGCAGCGCGCCCAGCTTGATGACGACCGTAGCGTCATCGACAACATCGGCGACGGCGCCGATACCATTGAGATCAACGGCCGCCCCAAGCATCTGATCGGCTACCTGAGCGACTTCCTCTTCACCCCCGACCGGGCCCGCTCGCCGGTGCGG
Organism: Deltaproteobacteria bacterium; assembly: GCA_020056965.1. GTDB lineage: Bacteria > Desulfobacterota > Desulfobulbia > Desulfobulbales > JAGXFP01 > JAGVGT01. Next base: position 75,992 of record JAGVGT010000047.1, on the reverse strand, counting down.
GTCCTCTCCGGCGGCGAGCGCAACCGGCTGCTCTTGGCCAAGCTCTTCGCCAAGCCCTCCAACATCCTGGTCCTGGACGAACCGACCAACGATCTCGACCTGGAGACCCTGGAGTTGTTGGAAGAGCTGCTGATGGACTATCAGGGTACGGTGCTGCTGGTCAGCCATGACCGGGACTTCATCAACAACGTGGTCACCTCCTCCCTGGTCTTCGAGGGTGAAGGCAAGGTCCAGGAGTATGCCGGCGGCTATGACGACTGGCTGAGCCAGCGCCCGACCGCGCCAGGCCCGGCGGGCCAGAGTGGTGGCCGGGACGAGAAGAAGGGTGGGGGGAAGAACAAATCCGGCCAGCCCCGCAAGCTCTCCTTCAAGGAGGCCAAGGAGCTGGCGGAACTGCCCGGCGAGATCGAGAAACTGGAGGCCGAGCAGCAGGAACTGACGGTCCGCCTGGCCGACCCGGCCGTCTATCTGGGCAAGGGGCCGGAGGCGCCGACCATCAACGCCCGGCTGGCCGCCATCGAGAAACGCCTGGCCGCAGCCTACCCGCGCTGGGAGGAGCTGGAGGCCTGGCAGGAGGCCTTCACGGGGGTGAAAAACCGCTAAGCGGCCGAGGCGGGCGCTGCTCTGGCGCCGGTCCGGGAGAAGCCCCAGGACCAGCGCCGGCACCCGGGCTACTCGGTCTTTTCCAGGATGCTGATGACATTGACCAGGTTGGTTAAACCGATCACCCCGAATGAGGACTTGACCTTGTTGAAATTGACCTTGACCTTGTCGCCCACCGCCGGTTTCCAGTCGGCTGGGACCTTGGTCATGTTCCGGCCCAGGTCCATCGAGACCACCTGGCCGACCGAGGGGATGTCAATCCGGAGGGATTTCTTGCCCACCTCCCTTATGGTCCCCAGGGCCGGACTCTCCAGGTCCTTGCGATTCGGGTCCTTGCTGACCATGGTCAGTTTGGCAACCGCCAGGACATTGTCGCCGTTGCGCAGGGTCTTTGCGTAGTATTCCAGGGTCACCGTATCACCGCTGCCCGGCCGGTAATCGCTGGGAATATAGGCGGTCTCCACCCCGAAGTTGTACCTGGTCGTCGTCCCGTCCGCGCCCTGCAAAACCACCGCCGACATGCCGCTCTCCACGACCAGACCGGTTACTGAATCGGTGGCGAAAACAACCTGGGCCAACCCCATAAACAGCAGTAACGCCCCAGCCAGAACCGCCCCAAACCCGCATCTTGGTGTCATCTCTTTCTCCTTTGCGCTGTTGATAAAAATTACCGGCTCCAGCCGGTAGCCGGGCTAACGCTCAACCGAGATCGTGTGAATCATTTTTATTTCCTTTCGCAAGAAATGCAATTTCATTTATCTTTCGGCGATTCATGATAGATTCAGCGAGTTGCCAGCTGGGCCGCGATACCGTAATCCAACCCCCAATTTCTGACGGAAACCACCACCCATGACCATTATCCCCTGGCTCTCCCTGCTGGTGGCCCTGGCCGCCCTGGCCGCCACCATTCTGATCCTCAAGAAACTGGCGGCTTCGGATGACTCCGCCGGCCAGACCGAGAAGACCATCCGCGAGGAATTCCGGCTGGCCCGGGAAGAGGCGGCCCATTCGGCCCGCGAACTGCGGACCGCCATCGGCGAGGACGCCAGGTTAGGCCGCGAGGAGGCGGCCAAATCGGCCCGGGAGCTGCGCGAGGAGGTGGCCGCCGGTCAGAAGGCCACCACCGAGACGGTGCTCCAGATCATCGGTGAGATGCGCAAGGCCCAGCAGGAAAGGCTGGTCGAGGTGGAGAGCCGGATCAAGGAATTGACCGAGGCCAACCGCAATGATCTGGAAAAGATCCGCGCCACCCTGGCCGGCCAGTTGAAAGACCTGCAGGAGAGTAACGAAAAGAAACTCGACCAGCTGCGCCTCACCCAGAAGGAGCGGCTGGAGGCCCTGGAGGCTCGAATCCGCGAGGTGGTGGAGTCCAACCGCCAGGGGCTGGAGAAGGTCCGGGTGGGGTTGGACGACAAGCTCAAGACCCTGCAGGAGAGCAACGAGAAGAAGCTCGACCAGATGCGCCAGACCGTCGACGAGAAGCTCCAGACCACCCTGGAAAAACGGCTGGGCGAGTCGTTCAAGCTGGTCAGCGAGCGGCTGGAGTCGGTCCAGCGCGGCCTGGGCGAGATGCAGAGCCTGGCCACCGGGGTCGGCGACCTGAAAAGGGTGCTGACCAACGTCAAGACCCGCGGCACCTGGGGCGAGGTGCAGCTGGGGGCGATCCTTGAGCAGATCCTCACCCCCGAGCAGTATGAGAAAAACGTCAAGACCCGCGAACACTCCCAGGACATGGTCGAGTACGCCATCAAGCTGCCCGGCTCGGGCCAGGATGCCGACTCGGTGGTCTGGCTGCCCATCGACTCCAAGTTCCCCCAGGAGGATTATCAGCGGCTGCTGGCCGCCGCCGAGGTCGCCGACTGTGAGGCGGTGGACAAGGCCACCGCCGCCCTGATCCGGGCCATCCTGCTGGCTGCCAAGGACATCTCCAGCAAGTACCTGAACCCGCCCAGGACCACCGATTTCGCCATCATGTTCCTGCCCACCGAGGGTCTCTACGCCGAGATTCTGCGGCAACCCGGACTGACCGAGAAACTCCAGCAGGAGTACCGGGTGGTGATCGTCGGGCCGACCACCCTCTCGGCGACCTTGAGCAGCCTGCGCATGGGCTTTAGGACCCTGGCCATCGAGAAGCGTTCCAGCGAGGTGTGGGAGGTTCTCTCGGCGGTCAAGACCGAGTTCGGCAAGTTCGGCGAGGTCTTGAGCAGAGTCAAGAAGCAGCTGAGAACTGCCGCCAACACCATTGATGACACCGAGGTGCGCTCCCGGCAGATGGCCAACAAACTCAAAAGCGTCGAGGGCCTGCCGACCGCCCAAGCCGAAAAACTGCTGGGGCTGGATGGGCCGCCTGCCGATGAGGGTAGGGAAGAAAACGGAGACGAGGCATGAAGAACCGCGACTACCTGATGGAAAGCGGCGCCGAATCGCACCGCCTGGTGGTAAAGACCGACGATGCCAAGACCGCTGCCCAGGCCACCTGGGCCGGCCTGACCGCCGGCATGCGGGTGGCCGACCTTGGTTGCGGGCCGGGCCGCACCACCAGTGTGTTGCATGATCTGGCCCAACCGGGCGGTGCGACGGTGGGGGTGGATTTCGGGCCGGACCGGATCAGTCATGCCGACGCCCATTACCAGCGGCCGGGACTGACCTTCCACTGCCGCGACCTCCGGGAGCCCTTGGACGACCTGGGGCAGTTCGACTTCGTCTGGATGCGGTTCCTGCTCGAGTACTACCGGACCGAGAGCTTCGAGCTGGCCCGCAAGGCCGCTGCCCTGCTCAAACCCGGCGGCGTCCTTTGTCTGGCCGACCTCGACAATAATTGCCTGAACCACTTCGAGATGCCCGAGCGGCTGACCCGCACCATCGAAAGCCTGATGACCGTGCTGCAAGAAAAGGGCAACTTCGACCCCTTCGTGGGCCGCAAGCTTTACGCCTATCTATATGATCTGGGTTTTGAGGAGATCCGGGTGGAGGTGGTTGGCCACCACGTGATTTACGGGGATTTGCAGGAGAGCGACGCCTTCAACTGGCTGCGCAAGGCCGAGGTCGCCCCGGCCAAGCTGGGTTTCACCTTTGACCTCTACCCCGGTGGCCACCCGGAGTTTGTCACCGAGTTTCAGCAGTTCTTCGCCGATCCGCGCCGTTTCACCTATTCGCCCCTGGTCCTTTGCCGGGGCCGCAAAGCTCAGGCGTGACCGACTGAGTCGCCGTTTCGGCCCCCGTAGTAATGGCGGACCAGGGCCTCGACACAGTCCCGGTCAAAGCGGGTGCCGATTTTCCTGCCCAGCATCTCGAAGGCCTGTTCCACCGGCATCGGTTCCCGGTAGTGGCGCCGGGAGGTGAGGGCCTCAAAGACATCGGCCACCGCGATGATCTTGGCGCCCAGTGGGATATCGCAGCCCATGATGCCCTGGGGATAACCGGTGCCATCCACCCGCTCGTGATGGGCGCCGGCAATCTCCGGCACGGTCCGATAGATGCCCTCGAACTCGATCTCCTCCAGGATCTGCCGAGTCTTAGAGGCGTGGCTCTTGATAGCCTCGTACTCTTCGGGATCCAGCCGCCCGGGCTTTTTGAGAATCTTGTCCTCAACCCCGATCTTGCCGTAATCGTGGAGGAGCGCCGCCACCCGGATCACATCGCAATAGGCTGGCGACAGGTCCAGTTCGCGGCTGATCCCCAGGGCATATTCAGTGACCCGCAGGGAATGGCCGGCCGTGATGGGGTCGCGGGCGTCGGTGGAGGCGACCAGTACCTTCATGATCGACTCGAACTGCCGCAGGCGCGCCTCCATCAGGTGGGCGTTATGGATGCTGATGGCAATCTGGTTGGCCACCCCCATCAAAAGATTCTTGTCCCGCTCCAACAGGGGCCGCTTGCTGGCCAGGTTGTCAACCGCCAGAATTCCCAGGGAGACGTTCTCAAAGACGATGGGGCAGCAGATGAAGGCCTTGGCCCCCATCCGCCGGGCAAAATCGTAGCTCCGGGGTGACAGCTGGCCCTTGACCTCATCCAGGTCGTTAAGCAGAAAGGGGTGCTGATCCCGGAAGGCCACCACGAAGACCCCTTTTGAACGGGGTTTGTCCAGGTGAAAATCGGTTTTCTCCAGCACCGTCAGCTGTTCTTCGGTGTACCCGTAACCGGCCTTGAAGAGCAACTGGGATTGGTCTGGACTGGCCAGCATGATCAGCCCGCGGTCGTAGTCCAGCCGCTTTTCCATGGCGGCGGCGATGTGTTGCAGCAGGCCGTCTAGTTCCAGTTGCCGGTTTAAGGCCTGGCCGATCTCGTTGATCAGCAGGGAGTTTTCATAGTTGATATTGATTTGCTGGATCAGTTCGTCGGAAGAGACCTGGAGATTATTGACTGCCGCTTGCAACTCCCCCGCCTTCAACCTCGCCAGATACCAGCTGAGCGCCAGCAGGATGGCGCCCGTCAGCGGCAGGGCCAGGGTCATCGCGAAATGCGGGGAAAAGCTGAAGAACGAAGTACCAAAAGCCGGCAGCAACAGGGCGGCGGCAACCCGGCGTCGTTGTATCCAGAGTGAGTAGGGCGACTCCTCCCAGGACACCAGATAGCGGCAGGCCTGGCCACCCCTGAACAGGCATTCGGGATGATCGATCTGGGGTAGCCGGTAGCCGAAGATCCGGGAGATGGCCTCCAGGTAGCCCCGCCGGTTCTTGCACTGGAAGGGTTCCTCCCGTACCCCCTCGAAGGGGGTAACCAGCACCTCGACCTGGCAACGTCCCAGCGGCCGGGATTCGTATTTCGAGGAACGGGTGAATTTGCTGGTGAAGCGGCCGACCAGATCGTAGGCCCGGGCCGGACTGACCAGGCCCAGAAGATAGCTGCGGATGCCGCCCATTACCTCCGGCGAGGCTGTAAATAGCCCGGCCTCGCGGGCAATCTCGGGATTGCCGGTCAGAACCACCAGCCGGTCCTGAAAGAGGTTCACCTGCCCCTGGGAAAACCAGTGCCCCTCATCCTCAACCTGCTGGAGCTCCATGCCGGCGTAGGCCAGCAGGTCGGCCACGTCGACCTTGGGATAGCGCTTGCGCACCAGCTTCAGATAGGTGTTGGTGATCCGGCTGTTATAGAGAAGTTTGTCGGTCATCCGGTACGGGGCTCTTTAGTCGCAGAGAAGAGCCGGTCAGCCCCTCCATGAATTTAAGATACTCGCTGATAAAGTTCAGGTCCAGCACGGTCAGTTGATAGACTTTGTCATGGGCAATCCCCTTGGCTTCCGCGCAGGCCAGGGGAAAAAACAGGACCGACAACTCCTTGTGATCGTAGTACCAGGCCAGCTCGTCCAGGCCTGCGTTGATCAGCTCCAAGGTGATCTCCCGGTCGTCGATGACCAGGATCTGCACACAGTTGGTGAGGTCCGACATGTTCAGGCCGTCATCGGAAATATTGACCACGCACAGCGCCGCCAGGGCGCCGGCGGGATTGCGCAACGAAAAAAAGAACCGCTCCCGGCGCAGCCCCAGAAGATTGTACTGGGCGTTAAGCTCCCGCTCTCGGGAAAGCCCGGCCAGAAGCAGATCCAGCCCCTCCAGGAGCAGTCCGCCGGAGGTTTCTTGATAGAAGTACTGCAGATCGGTGAAATCGTCGGCGCCACTCTCCTCCAGAATCCAGCCGTCCGGCAGACCGGGTTTGTCGGCCCGGGGCTGGTAGTGGCCGTAGGCAAAGTCGTCCAGCGAGCACTTGCGGGGGTTGGCCAGGGCCCGGGCGGCTCCACCGAAGACCCGGGCGGCGAAACGGTTGTTGGGCCGAAAGTAGCAGGCGATATAGCGCATCCTGGTCGAGACCAGGTTGTGGACCTCGTTGATATGCTGGAGAATGTGGTCCATGACCACCAGGCCGGCCTTGTGCTGGCTGGATTTCACCGCGGCATGATGGTGCAGCATCCAGGTCTGGTCATAGTAGCGGAACATCGAGACATGGCCATAGATGATATTTTTGTCCTGATAGATGATGTGGCGGGAGATCTCGGGGTGGTCGTTGTACAGGCGGGAATAAAGGGTCTTGAACTTCTCCCGCTGTTCCTGGAAGGAGCCGTACTTTTCGGGATAGATGAAGCCGGTTTCAAAGAAGAAGTCCCAGAGGGCGTCGAGATCGACATTGGCGCCCACGTAAGAGTGGGCGTTCTTGGCCTGATAGAGGATGGAGGAAAGCTGCATCTGGCCGACCACGTCCATATCGAGAAAAACCAGGCCGCAGCGCAGGGCCGCCCCATCCCCCTCGGGACGATTGAAAAGGACCTGGACCCGGCAGTCGATCCGGAAATTGTTGGAAAAAACCAAGGCCGCCCGGGGGATGACCATGCCGGGCAGCAACTGGCTCTGGCTGGAATCTTCCTCCACCGCCAGGCCGGAACCGGAGATGTCGACCGCCCGCAGGGACACCTTTTTCCCGGAGAGGGGATGCTTTAACTCGAGGCTGGGCTGGGGGTTCAATTGCTGTCTGATGCTGCGGACTTCCTTGGATTTGAAGCGGGTGATATGGGTCGAGCGCGGCGCCAGGACCATTAGGGCGACCGGGGATTCGGGGGCCAGACGGATGATCCGGCAGGTCTCGGCAAAGAGTACATTGCCGTCGGCCTGTAACAAGACATTGACCGGGTTGTCGGGATTGATCAGCCGCAGCGCTTGCCCCGGTGTGCCGGCCATGTCCACGGCAAAGCCGTAGCCATTGAAATCGGCCAGCACTCCCTGCAGAACCTGGCCGCTCTGGGAGATCTGGACCGTGATCGCCTGGCGGCAGGCAAAACGCTTACAGCGCCGCTGGCTCTCGTCATGACCGGCCTCGGGCAGGGTCAGGGTCAGGCCGGCCGGCCCGGCCTCCCGCAAGAGCGCCGCCACCCGAACCTTCTTTAGGCCATCGGTGTAAAAAAACTCCTGATATTCATAGGCGGAAAGTGGGCCTAACGGGTTGGCATCCGTCCCGCACCAGAGCAGATCGATGTTTTCCCCGCGGCAGGGCTGGGGAAGGGCGGCGACATTGACAAAGGAGTTGTAGCGCTGGTGCTTCAGGGTCACAAAGACCTGGCCATTATGAAAATTGATGCGGTTCAGGGCATTGACCATCTGCTCCCGCTTAACCTTGGTCCCAAAACGGCTGTCCTGGCCCTTGCCGGCAGGCTTGACGATCTTCAATGTTGAATTTAACGACCCTTTTTCCATAAACGACCTTGCCCAATTGCTGACTAAGCCTTGGTTAAGAGAATTATTTGATCCAGTTAGCCAAAACGGCATGAGGGGTTTTCCTACCAAAGGTAGGCAGAGGATACCACCACGTGGTGTAAATCTCCATGGTTAAGTGCCATCTTTTCAATCCCTGGAACTTATCCTGGTGCGCCGGCCCAGTCAGGAATCATTATGAAATTTTCTCGGCAATTCAAGGAGGTCGTGGCGATTTCCGTCGCTAAAGGGGCAGGCCATCCGACCTTGCGAAGCCTAGCCACGTCAGACGACTCCCGGCTCCGGCATCCAGGCCGATCGGACAGGCCACCTCCGGTCCTTCTGCTCGGCAATCGTGAATGGCGCCACGATCTCCTCCAAATCTCCGATTTACCAGTAATCAGACCCACCTGCGCTTGAACCGGTCAGTGGCCTTGGGCTTTATTTCCCTTGGTAATACCACTCCTTGCCGTTAGTATGAGTGTGCGTCAGGTGGCAATTGGCGCTTGCCCAGAATACCGGACCAGAAGGCCGGCGCATCCGTGCCGGCGGCAACATGAGCGAAGACAACGGCCAGAATAATCAAGACATCGGCTCCAGAGCCAAGCTGCTGAAAAGGCTAACGCGGCACTTCTGGCGGCTGAGCATCGCCCAAAAGATGCACCTGGGTTTTTTCCCTCTGGTGGTGCTGATCTTCCTCATCTCAGTTTTCGCCCTCACCAAACTCAATCAGTTGAATCGTCTGACCAGCGCAATTCTGCAGGTCAACATCCCGGCCCGGGCGTCGGTGGAAGAGATGCGGGAAACCATCTTCGACCAGGAGTCGTTTATCCGGCGCTACACCATTCTCAAGGACAAGGATCTGCTCAAGGTCTATCAGGATTTAAACCGTGAATTCATCAATGGTCTCGATCAGTTAAAAGCATTACCCCGGGAGTTGAATCTGCCGCTGGGCGCTCTTGATGAAGCATACAACAACTACTCCACTACCCTGCTTAATGGCAGAAAGCTCCTTGATGAAGCCCCCGGCGACCCCAAACACTTCGATCAGCAGGTGCGCTTAAGCCAGACCGAGGTAATCAACAATCTGGCCGAGATCGGGAGAATCGTTGAAGCTGACCAGAACGCCAAATCCGGGATTTCCGCTTCCATCGGCAGCCTCGCCTTCAATGCCGGGTTGGCCCTCTGCGTGATCGGCATCCTGCTCTCGACCACGGCGGCGGCCATCGTCACCCGCAATATCGTCGCCGCCGTCCGCAAGTTGCAGGTGGCGACCGTCATGATTTCCCAGGGTAATTTTGATTACCGTCCGGCCATCAAAAACAAGGATGAACTGGGTGACCTGGCCGAGGCCTTCAGTATGATGGCAATCCGCCTCAAGAACCTGGAAGAGATGTATCTTGACGCCAGTCCGTTGACCCGGCTGCCGGGCGGAGTGGCCATCGAAAACATCCTCAAGAAGAAGATCGAGCAGCATAAACTGTTTGCCTTCTGCCTGATGGACATCGATAACTTCAAATCATACAACGACCATTACGGTTACGCCAAGGGCAATGAAGTTATCCAGAATACCGCCACCATCATCGAAAAAATGGTGGCCAGCCACGGCAACAGCGACGACTTCATCGGCCATATCGGCGGCGACGACTTCGTGGTGATCACCACCCCCGACCGCTGTTCCCGGATCTGCGAGGGTGTGGTTGAAAAGTTCGACGCCGAAACCCCGGGATTCTATAGCCCGGAAGATCGGCAACGGGGCTTCATCATCGGGGAAAATCGCCAGGGCCATGAAGTCAGGTTCCCCCTGGCCAGTCTCTCGGTGGCCGTGGTCTCCAACCAGACCCGCGCCCTGGAAAATCACATCCTGGTCGGAGAAATCGCCGCGGAAATCAAGGAACGGGCCAAAGCGATCAGCGGCAGCGCTATCATCATCGATCAGCGCCAGAATTCCCCGGGCCCGGATGAGCAGGGCAAGGTGGTAAACTTTCCGGGGAGGAAGTCGGCATGACCAGGCGATGTCTCCCGGTTATCGCCATTCTGCTGATGCTGGCGGTGAATCCGGGCTGTCAGCACCTCGGGAGCAAGGGGGTGGTGCCGGCCGGCTCGGCCCCGGCTGACCCGGCCGGGACGGGGTTAACGGCGGCCCCGCCAACGGTTGCCCTTCAAGAGGAAGCTGTTTTCGCCCCCGGCCAACTGCGAGCGGCAGAAATTCCCGGCGAAATCGCCGGCCTGGAGTTGACCAGCCGCAATTTCCAGGCCTCCGTCACCGAAAGGGCCGAGGCTCTGCGGCGTCTGGCCCTGCTCCATCTGGCCCCGCAAAACCCGGCCCGCAGCCCGGCGCTGGCGGCCGAGGCCCAATCGGCTTATCTGCAATTACGGCCGGGGGATCCAGCTCGCCAGGAAGGGGAGATCTGGCTGGCCCTGATCCTGGACCGGCTTGAAAGCGAGCGACTTCTTCGGCAACAGTCGGAAAAAATCCGGGACAAAGAGCGGGCATGCGCCGAACTTGGCGCGGAGAAACAGCGACTGGCTCAAAAGATTGCCGACCAGGAAGCCGCCAATGCCAAGTTGAAGGCAGACATCGAAAAGCTGAAATTTATCGATCTCTCCGTGGAAAAGAAGCGCAAGAGCTTCCGTTGACCGCTCCTGGTTCCTTAAGGTTACCAATCTGATTCCGCAGTTAATCGTTGGTGGCGCATCTTTCCCCCGATTGCTGGGGGCGTGGCCGCCGACCTTAAATCAGAGTGAGCCGCCTTCCTTGAGGACCGAGATGTATGGACCGAATAGCTCCTCGTAGTCCACCTTGCCCCGCTTGTAGAGATTCTTGAAATGGTCGACATCGCGGTCGTTGACCACCAGGTTGGCGCTGTGGGCCAGCGCCTCCAAGGTGTAGAGGGTATGAAACTCGGGACCGACCAGGATATAGAACATGTAGCGCCGCTGGACCATGGGCATCCGCATCATGTAATTATGGACTTCCGACTTGCGCAGCTTGCCGCCGGCGAAACGGCTGTGGAGCACCACGGTATCGTACTGCACCATCTGCAGCTGGGCCAGGGCCTCTTCAACCGTGTCGACCGAAGCCGGTTGATAAAAGGATTCGATCAGGGCGCCCATGACCTTGGAGCGCACCTCGCCCGGCTCGATCAGCACCAGGGCCTTGGCGATGTCCCGGATCCTTTCGTCTTCCTTGAATATTCCCTTGGTTAGCCAGTCGATGTCGGGCGGCGCCGGGGGCTCCGGACCGGTTCTGCCCTTGGCGATCGAGGAGGCGGCCAGCCGCCAGTCGGCCAGGTTCCCGTCCGAGGTCAACTCGACCGACTCGTAACAGCGCGGGCACTTCAGCTTCAGGGTCCCGCCCTTGAGGGTGCCCAGGGCCGCCGCGATCTTCTCGAGCTGGCCTTCGTTGAAGTTGAAATCCTTGGCACAATGGGGACAGGTGCTGATCATGACAACCTCCTTGTAAAGCAGGTAGATAGGCTGAAGACTGAAGGCTGAAAATAACCAACCCCCACTACCCTCAGGGCAAATGCCGATGTTTTACCTGATCGTTTCTTTTCACCAATTCAGCCTTCGGTTTTCAGCCCTCGCTAACTAAAATCCAGACCGCAGCGGCTTCTCTTTGTGCTCCATGCCAAGCCCCCTGATGGCGGTGGTCGATTCACCCCGGGCTGCCTTGAGCTGGTCGAGACCGCGGGCCACCACGCTTCGTTTGGAGCTGTAGGCGATGGCCGTCTCTTCGGTGATCAGGCCGGCTTCATAAAGCTGCAGGATGTGCTGGTCGAAGGTCATCATCCCCACCGGCGCCCCATCGGTAATGATGTCGTAAAAGGTCCGTTCCTCGGTTTCCCCGTTGAGAATCAACTCCTTGACTCGCAGATTCATGCAGAGAATCTCCACTGCCGCCACCCGACCGCCGCCAACCTTGGGCAGCAACCGCTGGCAGACGATCCACCGCACCGTGTCGGCCAGGCGATTTCTGATCTGGATCTGCTCTTCCATCTCGAACATACCCAGGATACGGTTGATGGTCTGTCCGGCGTCCACCGTGTGCAGGGTGCTCATCACCACGTGGCCGGTTTCCGCCGCGGTCAAGCCGATCTCCAAGGTTTCACGGTCGCGCATTTCCCCGACCATGATTACTTTCGGGGCCTGGCGCAGGGCGGCCCGGAGGCCGTCGGAAAAGGTGTCGAAATCCGAACCCAGTTCCCGCTGATTGATGGTGGCGGATTTGTGTTCGTGGGCATACTCGATGGGATCCTCCAGAGTGACTATATGCACCGCCATGTCGGTATTGACCTCATCCAGCACTGCCGCCAGGGTGGTGGTTTTGCCGGTGCCGGTAGCGCCGGTGACCAGAACCAGGCCGTTTTTTTCCCGGTGAATCTTGTGCTGGGAGGGGGGCAGATTGAGCTCGTCGATACTGGGAATCTTGGTTTCCAGCTTCCTCAAGACCGTTGAGAGATTGCGCCGGCCGGAAAAGACGTTGACCCGGAACCGTACATCCTGGCCCAGCCGATGCGAGAGATCGCAGGAACCGGTACGGACCAGTTCGGTCAGCAGCCGCTTGTCGCCGCCGATCATATTCAGGGCGAAAACCTCGGCCTGGAATGGGGTGATTGATTTGACCTCCGGCTTGACCTCCACCGGCTGCATGATTCCGGCCGCCTCGACCTGTAGGGGTTTGCCGGGAGTAACATTGAGATCGGAAACATGGTCGTAGGCACTCAACATGGTGCCGATCCAATAATCGATGTCCGGTTTTTTCATGGTTTGGTCCTTGCGGCTCTGGTTGGGCTAATTTCGGCGGACTGGCGTGGAAATCTTACAAAATCCCGGGTAAATCGGGCAACTATTAACTACTCAGGGGCCTGATCCGGCTGCAGAGGGCAGGCCGAATCCTCAGTTCACTCTAGCCACCTGAGCCGCCAGCGGGCAACTATTTCTTTTTCTTCAGTAAAAAGTAAAGGCGGCCTTGCCCTTTCAAGACTCCGGCCGTGGCCCGGGCCCGGGCGCCACAGCCCAGAAACAGATCGAGTCGCCCCGGGCCGCGGATGGCCGAACCGCTGTCCTGATTGAAAACCAGACGCTGCATCTTGGACCAGCCGATGATTTCGTCTTTGTCGTTGAATTTGGGTTTGCGGCCAAATAAAAAGGCCGGGGCGCCCGGCGGAAAGCATTCCCGATCCAGGGCTACGGAACGCTCGGGGGTGAGCGGTTCCCCGAGACTGCCCAGGGGACCGGCCTGATCCGGGTTACCCCACCGGAAGAAGACGAACGATTCGTTGTACTGGAGAATCTCCTGGGCCTCATCCGGGTGGGCCTTGAGATAGGCGCTGATGGTTGGCAGGGTGACCTCGTCGAGGCCCATGGCCCCGCGCTCCACCAGAAATTTGCCGATGCTCCGGTAGGGGCGACCGTTCTTGGCACCGTATTGCAGGCGGCGCACGGAGCCATCCCGCAACCGGACCCGCCCGGAACCCTGGACTTGGAGAATGAAGGCCTCCACCGGGTCGTTCAGATAGACCAGTTCCTGCCCGGCCAGCAGGTTCTGCTCCTCGATCTCACCCCTGGTCCAATAGGGCACCAGTCGGCCGCCGTCGAGACGTCCCACTTCGCCACCCTTCTGGACCAGATCGGTCGGCACCGGGTAGAGCGGATAGAGAAAGGGGGTCTCTTTGTGCAAGGCCCCTTCCAACATCGGCTCGAAATAGCCGGTGATCATGACCTTTTTTTCCTGGTCGTCCTTCTGGACCGCCAGGAGTACAAAGCCCTCCGCCAGCCGCTTGGAAAACTCCCGGCCGCCGCCGGTCGTGCGCCAGAGCGAGCGAAGCTCCTTGAGGCTGTTTTTAAGTTCGGCCACGGAGACTTGCCGATCACAGAGGTTGTAGTTCTTGGCGGCGGGCAGCTTGGCCAGATAGCGCAGACTGGCGCCAATCGCTTCCTCCAAGCCGGCGCCGGCCAGGTCGTCGATTCCGAGGACAGCCCGGATGTCCACCTCCACCGCCCGGCAGGAAGTTGATTCAGCGGTTTTCGCCCAGATCATCCCCGGCCAGCCGAGCAGGGCCAGCAGCAGAAAAAGCCAGGTTTTTTTTAAACAAACTGCGTCCATTTAGATCGCTCTCCTTGCGCCATGGGCTGCGTTTTCCACAACCCTGGTAAATATAACTGATCATCGACGGAGTGATCATAAAAAAATCTCTCCACATCGCGTTGTCAAATCTTTCGGGAAGTGCTAATTCTGCTGGGGCATCCTTACGAAGCGCTCCGCCGGCAAACCGCCGATCTCCAAATCTGGCTTGGACCATGATGAAAAAAATCGATAAGACCAATGCGGAGCAGCTGCAGGCCGACTCCGGTTTCTACTACAACGCCGACCTGGGGCTGCCGACCATCATCAGCAAGTTCCCCGAGGTCGAGGATATTCTTGAAAAGCTTCATTACATGGCCTGCGTAACCGTCCAGATCAACCACCTGAGCAAGATCGAATACCTTTACGGCAGTACTATTTACACCGAATTGCTGAAAACCATCTCCGGGGTCCTCATGCGCATCCGCGACGAGGAGCTGCGCAAGGAGGACATCATCGTCATCGATCTATTCGATGTCGACTCCTTCATCATCTTCCTCTCGGCGCCGCGCAAGGACCACACCCAGCTGCTCCAGCACCTGGAGACCATCGCCGAACGGGTTCGGCTGCCCATCGAAAAAAAGGTCTTCGAGACTTTCTATCCCTACCTCAAGCAGAACGCCCGCCCCTCCATCGGTTATGCCCTGGTGCTGAACAACCCCATGGTCAACAACCTGCGGCTGATCACCCAGCTGATCAATAACGCCAAGAAGATGGGCGAGTTCATGGCCATCAAACAGGACTATCACTCCAAGTTCAACCTCCAGAAGATCATCATCGAGCAGCAGATCAACACGGTGTTTCAGCCCATCGTCGCCGTTGCCGACCTGTCGATCCTGGGCTACGAGGCCCTTTCCCGGGGGCCGGCCGAGACCGAGTTCTGCAGCCCCCTGCTGCTCTTCATCATTGCCGCCGAATGCGGACTTTCCTTCGAGCTCGACCGGCTCTGTCGCAAGAAGGCCCTGGAGCGGGTCCGCCACATGAAGACCAACAAGAAGATCTTCGTCAACACCCTGACCATGACCATCCATGATCCGGAGTTCCGCGGCGCCTACCTCAGCGATCTCCTGGAAGACTTGAAGCTCAAACCGGAGAACGTGGTTTTCGAGGTCAGCGAGCGGCTGGCCATCGACAACTACGACATCTTCCGGGTGGCGATGAAGGATTACAAGGACATCGGTATCGTCCAGGCCCATGACGATATCGGCAAGGGCTATTCCGACCTGGAGCGGGTCATGGAGCTGCATCCCGGTTTTATGAAGGTGGACATCTCCTTTGTGCGGGGGGTGGACAAGAGCTTCATCAAGCAGGAGATTGTCAAATCCATGGTCAACCTGGCCCGGGGTATCGAATCGGAGATCATCGCCGAAGGGGTGGAGACCATTGCGGAGTTCGAGAAGCTCCGGGAGCTGGGCGTCACCTATGCCCAGGGTTTCCTGTTCGGCAAACCCGGGGAAAAACTGATCGAGAAGATCGAAGGATTTTCTTAACTGCCTTTGGGTTGGCCACGCCAGGCAACTTCCGCCCAACGTCCCGTCCTACTAAAAATGGGGCCGGACAGAGTGATCTGTCCGGCCCCATTTAATTCCCAACTATCGCGTCTGGGTTGCAGCTTAGTGCTTGCTGGCCCCCTCGGCGCCGATGCCGACGTAAGTCCGGACCTTCTCGGACTCGAACATCTCCTCGGCCTCTTCCTCACGTTTCATCAGCGAGACCAGGATACCGACCAGGAAGGCCAAACCCATGGAGAAAACCGCCGGGTTCTTCATCGGGAAGGGCGCGGGTTCAACGAACGCCTTGGCCGCGGTCACGTCGGACTTGGCCTTGGTCAGTTCAGCCTGCTTGACGGTCAGCAGTTCCGGGGCCAGAGCCGGGTCTTTTAGTTCCTTTTCGAGCTTGGCCACCACCGCGGTAGCGCCATTCACGACCTTCATCTCCTTGGCCTGGAAGACATCGACATAGACCGTCGGCGACAGCATGATCAGCCCCACCGCCAGAACCATGCCGGTGTAAATGCTGGCCACCGCCCCGGCCGTGGTGAAGCGTTTCCAGACGATGGACATCAACAGGGCCGGGAAATTGGCGCTACAGGCCACCGCGAAGGCCAGACCGACCATGAAGGCGACGTTCTGACCTTTAAATAGTATGCCCAGGAGGACCGCGCAGATCCCCAGACCGATAGTGGCCATTTTGGCGACCCGCATCTCGTCCCGGTCGTTGGCCTTGCCGCTGCGGAAAACCCCGACATAAAGGTCATGGGAGAGGGCCGAGGCCCCGGCCAGGGTGAGGCCGGCGACCACCGCCAGGATGGTGGCAAAGGCCACCGCGGCCAGGAAGCCCAGGAAGAGGCTGCCGCCGTTGAACTCGGCCAGGGTCAGGGCCGCCATGTTGCCGCCCTTATCGATCGACATGATGAAGTCCTTGCCGACCAGGACCGCGGCGCCGAAGCCGATGGTGACGGTGAGGATGTAGAAGTAACCGATGAAGCCGGTGGCGTAGAAGACCGACTTCCGGGCCGTGCGGGCATCGGGCACGGTGTAGAAACGCATCAGGATGTGGGGCAGGCCGGCGGTGCCGAACATCAGGGCCAGACCCAGCGAAAAGGCGTCGAGCGGATCGGAGACCAGACCGCCCGGCTCCAGGAAGCCGCTGCCGTATTTATCGGCGGCCATCTGGAACAGTTTGGGGTAGCTGAAATCAACCTTGCTCAGGGTCAGGATCACCAGCAGGGTTGCCCCGCCCAGCAGCAAACAGGCCTTGATGATCTGGACCCAGGTGGTGGCGAGCATGCCGCCGAAGAGTACGTAGGCGATCATCAGGCCGCCGACGATATACAGGGCCGATTCGTAGGGCAGGTTGAACATCAGCTTGATCAGGGTTCCGGCCCCGACCATCTGGGCGGTCAGGTAGAAGAGCACCGTGACCAGCGAACCGATGGCCGCCGCCGTCTTGATCGGCTTCTGCTTCAAGCGGAAGGCGACCACGTCGGAGAGGGTGAACTTGCCGAGGTTCCTGAGCGGCTCGGAGATCAGGAACATCACGATGGGCCAGCCGACCAGCCAGCCCACCGAATAGATCAGGCCGTCGTAGCCCTTGGTGGAAACCAGACCGGCGATGCCGAGGAAGGAGGCGGCGCTCATATAGTCGCCGGCCAGGGCCAGGCCGTTCTGCATGCCGGTGATGCCGCCGCCGGCCGCATAGAACTGGCTGGCGGTCTTGGTCCGCAGGGCGGCCCAGTAGGTGATCGCCAGAGTAGCGGCCACGAAGATCAGGAAACAGACGATGGCGGTCGTGTTCAGGGTGCCGATGACGGTTTGATACTGTAGTGCTTGCGTTGGCATGGTCATCAACCTCCGAACCGTTTTTTGACGCGTTTGACCATCTCGTCATAGGTGTTGTTCGCCCAATAGATGTAGATCCCGGTGAGCACCCATGACAGGATGATCACCCCGACGGCAATGGGAATCCCAATGGTGATGGCCGAACCTTCGGAGATTTTCTGGGCCAGAAAGGGCTTGTTATAGGCGATCAGGGCGATGAAACCGAAATAAAGAACCAACTCGGCGATGGTCAGAATCAACGAAACCTTGTTCTTCTGCCGGGCCAGTTCCTTGAATTCCGGGTCATCAAGGATGGGATTGGTCGTTTTGGCGCTCATCGCATGCCCCCTCCTTGAAAGTAGTTTTGATGGGCCGTTTTAATTTTTTCCATGTGCGGTCTCCTTTTTCAAGTTTTGCCTATACCACATTGTTACACAAACCAAACTCGTCCAGTGTAGCTACCATAAAATTTTTAACTGTGCTGCAAAGAAATACGTATCCGGCGCTTTTGTTACTTAGCAGGGCTACTGGTTATTACTTAGCGAAAATACCTGGTTACCCTGTTCAGCTTTTAGTTCAAAGTACTTTCTGTGGTGAGTGCGTTTTTCTTCACAGCCATCCTGATTCCGGTTGCTCTTGGCTCCTATCGCAACAGCACCGGTCGGCCGACCTGGTGGAGCTCTTGCAGGGTTTGCACCTGGCCGCCGCCCAGCTTTCTGGCCAAAAATAAAAAAAGGTAGGCGCATTGCAGGGCATCTTCCAGGGCGTCATGGGCCTTAAAGCGCGGCAGGTTGAATTCCTCGCTCAGATCGTCCAGATTGTAGGAAAAAGACTGGTCACAGTAGCCGTAGTCGCAGCTCAGATTCGCCTCCTTGTAGGCTTTGGCCAACCGCAGAGTGTCAACCGCCGGATTGGCCAGGATGCCGCCCATGGTCTTGCGGGCCGCCCGGTTGAGAAAGCCCATGTCGATGTCGAGAAAATGGCCGACCAGCAGACTGTCCCCGCAAAACTCCACAAAGGCTGGCAGGACCTCCTCGATGGTCGGGGCCTCCCGAAGCTGCTCCGGGGTGATCTGGTGGATGAAGGTGGCCTGGTTGTGGTTGAGGTTGCTGGGCCGGACGTACTGATGAAAGGTGGCGCCCAGTTCGATCTGCAGGTTGCTGATCCGCACCGCCCCGATCGAGATGATCTCGTCCCGGCGATCCAGCCCGGTCAGTTCGGTATCCAGCACCACAAAGCGATAATCGGCCAACGGCCGGGTCTGATCGAAGCCGGCGAAGAAGGCGCGGTTCTGCAGGAGCAGCGGACTGGGTTTGCCGGCCAGGCCCAGTCGTTCGAGCAAGCTCCGCATGCTCAGGCGACCGGAAAGATGGTGGCGAGAAAGCTGTGCAGCCGGTCGATCACGGCGAAGGAGTCTCGGAGCATCCGCTTGTCCAGCTCGCTTAAGGTGGCCGGATCGATATGGTTGTCCGGCGTCACCCCCTCTTCCAGCTGGCGCAACTGGTGGATCAGGCGCTGCTGCATCTGCATCTCGTAGGCGCTGGCGGCGGCCGCCCAAAGCTCCTGGGAGATCTGGCCGCCATCGGCCAGGGCCTGCAACCGGGCCAGGGTCCCGGTCTCCCGGATCGCATATTTCAGGGACAGAACCCGGGCGAAGGTCACGAAGGGCTGCAACCCCTGGGTTTTGATGTCCAGCTTGTTCTGGTGGGCGCCGTTTTTTTCGACGATGATGTTTTTAAAGAAGGAGAGGGGTGCCCGGCAGTTCATGCTGTCGCGGGCCATGTGCAGGAGATAGAGCTCGCTCTCCCTGGTCAATCGCTGCAGGTTCAGGCGCAGCTCGTCGGCCAGGGTGGAATCGCCGTAGCCGGCCCGGAAATCGAAGAAGATCGAGGCGTTCAGCAGGGCCTGGGGATCGGGGGAGGAAATCCAGCCCTGGAAATAATCCCGCCAGACCGAAAGCGGTTGGCGCCACTGGGGGTTGCTGGCCATCATCTCGCCGGGGCAGAGCGGGTAGCCGCAGGCGACCAGGTGGTCGATGGCCCGCCGGGCGAACTCACTAAAATAGGCCTCGACCTTGGCGCGTTGCTCAGCGTCTTCGGGATCGGCATAGATGATGGCGTTGTCCTGGTCGGTCTTGAAGGTCTGCTCGCGGCGCCCCTCGCTGCCCATCAAGAGCCAACAGTAACGGACTGGCGGCGGCCCCAGTTCCTGCTCCAGCAGGGAGAGGAGCCGCTCGAGGATGTGGTCGTTTAAAATCGAGATCATCCGGGTGATGTTGCCGGCCTTGCCGCCCTCGCGGATCAGGTTGCGGACCACCTCGGGGATCTTCCGGGCCAGGGGATAGAGGCCGGCAATCTCCTGTTGGGCGACGATCTCCTTAAAGAGATAGTAGGGTGAGTGGCCCTGGAGCAGCATGATGTCGTGGGAGGTAATCACCCCCACCACCTTGCCGCCCCGCTCCACGGCCAGGTGGTGGATGCCGGTGGCCATCATCTGCAGCAGCACGTCGAAGCAGATGGACTGGGCCGGCACGCTTTTGACCGGGCTGCTCATGATGCCGGTCACCGACTCGCCGTGAGAACAGCCGGCCGCCACCACCTTGGTCCGCAGGTCCCGATCTGTGACGATGCCGATGATCCGCTCCGGATCCGCCTGTTCGTGGATCAACAGGGAGCCGACCCGTTGCAGGCTCATTTCCTTGGCCGCTTCCTGAATGGTGGCGTAGGCGCCGATTTTATGGGGAGCGCCCTTGATGATGTCGCCGGCGGTGACGGTGAACAGGTAGAGATCCTCGTTGGCCCGGCTGGCCATGCGGTGGTGGCGCAGTTCGCTGTAGGCGGTGTGGACGATCTTCTCGGTAAAACTCTTAAGGTAATACTGGGCGACGCCGGGCTGTTTTTCGATCAGTTCCAGAAAAACCGCCCGGGGCAGCAGAAAGCAGAAGGTGTCCTCGACCGTTTCGACGTTTAAGTTGGCGTGGGTGCCGTGGATGATGCCCAGGGCGCCGATGCAGGCCCCCTCGCCCCGGTAATCCTTGAGCGACACGGCCCCGCCGTCGTCGGTCAGGAAGGTCTTCACCCCGCCGCGCTGGATCAGATAAAGCCAGGGCAGCTCAGACTCCCCGGCCGTGAGCAGCCGCACACCTTTGGGAAAGAAATCGACCCGGCAGCTGGCGGCCAGATGGAGGATCGACTCCTCATCCAGCTCGTTGAAGGGCATGGTTTTTTTGAGAAACTCGACGACCACCGCCGGGGCGATTTCCCGCCCGTTCGGCTGCGCTTTGGCAAAAACCATGGCTCCCCCTGTTGGCCGCAACGGATCCGGAGGCAACGCCGCAAAACCGGACCCAAAGTGAGTGATTCTACTGAAAACGACCGGTCCGTGTCAACTACTAGAAGGTACTTATAGGGAGTACGTATTGACAATAATTATTTTTTCTTGACCACTACCGCGCTCGGTTGGTATCAAGGAGGACTGAACTTATTACCAGGCCGCTCGGATTATCCCCCGTCGGCCATACCACTTTGTGGTGGTCAGCCCCAAACATCCAGGAGGTAGCATGAGCGGCGACGAAAGAATCACCAGTCTGTCCAAGGAAGAACGTCTCTTCGAGCCCCCCCAGGCCGGTCGTGATCAGGCCTGCGTCAAGAGCATGGCCGAATATGAGGTCCACTACAAGCGTTCCATGGACGATCCGGAAGGCTATTGGGGCGACCGGGCCAGCGAGCTGATCACCTGGGACAAGAAGTGGGACAAGGTGGTGGACGCCGACATGCACAAGCCGGAGATCAAGTGGTTTGTTAACGGCAAGCTCAACATCTCCGCCAACTGCCTGGACCGCCATCTCACCGACGGCCGCCGCAACAAGGCGGCGATCATCTGGCAGGGCGAGCCGGACGAGGATGTCAAGGTTTACACCTATCAGATGCTGCACTCCGAGGTCTGCCGCTTTGCCAATGTCTTAAAAAAGATGGGGGTCAAGAAGGGTGACCGGGTGGCCATCTACCTGCCGATGATCCCCGAACTGGCGGTCAGCCTCCTGGCCTGCACCCGGATTGGCGCCATCCACAGCGTGGTCTTTGCCGGTTTCTCGGCCCAGAGCCTGAAAAGCCGGATCCAGGACTGCGAGGCCAAGGTGCTGGTCACCTCCGACGCGGTGATCCGGGCCGGCAAGACCATTCCCTTGAAACCCAGCGCCGACGACGCCTTAAAAGATTGCCCCTCGGTGGAAAAATGCATCGTGGTGAAGCGGGCCGGTAACGAAGTCCCGATGCAGGCCGGCCGCGATCTCTGGTACCACGAAGAACTGGTGGCCCCCGGCATCACCGCCACCTGCGCCCCGGAAAGCATGGACGCCGAGGACATGAGCTTCATCCTCTACACCTCCGGCTCCACCGGCAAGCCCAAGGGGGTGGTCCACACCACCGGCGGCTACCTGACTTACGCCGCCCACACCTGCCAGTGGGTCTTCGACATGAAGGACGACGATGTCCACTGGTGTACCGCCGATATCGGCTGGGTCACCGGTCACACCTACATCCTCTACGGGCCGCTGGCCCTGGGCGCCACCTCCCTGATGTTCGAGGGGGTGCCGACCTACCCGAATTCGGCCCGCTTCTGGCAGATCTGCGAGAAGTTCCGGGTCAGTATCTTCTACACGGCGCCGACCGTCATCCGCTCGCTGATGCGCGACGGCGAAGAGCCGACCAAGCGGTACGACCTCTCCTCGCTCAGGATCCTCGGTTCGGTGGGTGAGCCGATCAACCCCGAGGCCTGGATGTGGTATCACGAGAACATTGGCAAGGGTAAGCTGCCGGTGGTCGATACCTGGTGGCAGACCGAGACCGGCGGGATCATGATCTCGGCCCTGCCCTATGCCACCCCGCTCAAACCCGGCTCGGCCACCCGGCCGCTGCCCGGCATCGACGCCGCCATCTTCAATGAAGAAGGCAAGGTCGCCGCCGACAACGAGGGCGGCCATCTGGTGATCCGCCGCCCCTGGCCCGGCATGCTGCGCGGGGTCTACGGCGACCCGGACCGCTACAAGAAGGCCTATTTCACCCGCTACGCCGGGATCTACGACCCGGAAGACGGCGCCCGCCGCGACGCCGACGGCTACTTCTGGATCATGGGCCGCCTGGATGACGTGATCAACGTCTCCGGCCATCGCTTAGGCACCGCCGAGATCGAATCGGCCCTGGTCGCCCATCCCAACGTGGCCGAGGCCGCGGTGGTTGGCGCCCCCCATGAGATCAAGGGGCAGACTATCTATGCATATGTCTCCCTGAAGGCCGGCATCGAACCCAGCGAGGAGCTGCGCGCCGCCCTGAAGAAGCATGTCCGTTCGGAGATCGGTCCGATTGCCGTCCCCGAGATCATCCAGTTCTCCGACGGGTTGCCCAAAACCCGCAGCGGCAAGATCATGCGGCGAATCTTGAGGAAGATCGCGGCCGGCCAGACCGAGGCCCACGACTTCGGCGACACCTCCACCCTGGCCGATCCCGGCGTGGTGGATACCCTGGTGAGCGGGAGCAAGCAGTTCGTTAAGTAAGCTGTCAACAAACGCAGTAGCCAAAGGGGGAACCGGTTTGCCCGGTTCCCCCTTTTTTTATTGTCGCACACCCAATTACCCATTGGCCTTAGGTATTACGAAAAAATCCCTGAGCTGACCGCGGAGTTTGCTTAAGAACCCAATTCCGCTATTTTACCCCGTGCTGCGGATCACCAAGTTTGTCGTCCTCGCAAAAAGCCGCGAGAACGACGAACAGAGCCAATCAAACATTGATTTATCGTTGGTCAAGTTGGTTGATTTCGACTTTTTGCGAGCTCGTCAAGTTTCTCGCTCAGCCAGATCTTGATCAGAGATTGATACGGCACATCCTGCCGACTGGCCGCGGCCTTGATTGACTGCAGCATCCAGAGCGGCAGTCGCAAGGAGATGGACTGCGTGGTCGGCTTGAGGTTCGGGAAAGTGGCTTTCCCACCCTTCGACCAATCAAGGAACTCGGTTGAATCGTGGGTCTGCCAGAAGACCCGCTCTTCCTCCTCCGTAGTGAAGGTCGGGATCTCTTTAAGTCGCTTGTTCATAGATCGCTCGCTCCTTACGGTGCATGTCCCGGGCCGAGATAACCCGTAGCATGGTGCCGCGAATGGTAAAGGTGATGTGCAGCAACCGTCCGTCGGCGGTTTGCACCAGCGCGTGAAAACGTGGTTCAGCCTGGCTGTGCTTAAGGTCATCCAGCATGACCAGAGGTTCATAGAAAAAGACCTGCTCGGCCTCGCCCTGGGTAACGCCATGCTTGGCGGTACTCTTTTGCCCGTTACCCTGGTCCCACTCAAACCCGGTGATCTTGTCAAAAGGCCTCATCACACCTCCGTGTATATTCCTGCAATATACATATCCCGATATTCCTTGGCAAGCGTCGGCGCGTTTTCAGCAAACCTGTCCCACCGCATTTCTCTGCCTTTGTCTTGCCGGATCAGCCGTATCGGATTGACAGAACACCGATGGGCGAATAAAACCAACCCGAAGCGACGTAGCGTTGGAACGATGATAAAATCCGAGGCTGGATAGCGATGTTCGTGGCATCTCTACCCTTACTTAAGGCTCCAGACAGGAAGAGCGTGTTGCGCAAGAGTCACACAAATCAATGGTGCACTGATGTCAAAGCAATCCCTTAATGATCTTACCATCCGCTTGCGGGAATTTGCCGCCGACAGGGACTGGGACCAGTTCCACTCCCCCAAGAACCTCGCCATGGCCCTATCGGTTGAGGCTTCGGAAATCATGGAGCATTTCCAGTGGTTGACAGAGGAACAGAGTTCTGCCCTGGTTCCTAAAAAACTGCAGCAGGTGAAGGAGGAGATCGCCGATGTCCTGATCTATCTGACCAGACTGGCGGATAGGCTTGGGGTAAATCCGCTCATGGCGGCGTACGAAAAGCTAGAGGTTAACCAGGCCAAGTACCCGGCGGACAAGGTGCGTGGTTCTGCCAAAAAGTATACCGACCTGTAAGTCATCGCACGGCACCAGCCGTGCCAATAAATCTTTCCCCATTCTTTCGGAGCAGTCAATTTTGATTGTCTATTCTTCCACGAAGGCAAAATTCAAAGAAGACGTCATGACGAATGATATCGGCAATATCATTTATGACGCCTACAAATCAGTCACTGGAAGGAATACCGGTAGATCAGAAATAAATTCTTGGATAAACTCCCTGCAGTATATGGATCGAGTGTTACAAGATGACGAAATTCCGCATGACGCAGGGGTTGCCATTGAATATCACCTGCCACAGTCTTCAAAACGCATCGACTTCATCCTGACTGGCAAGGATCATCACCAGCGTGATTCGGCGATACTGATCGAACTCAAGCAGTGGCAGCAGGCCCAGATAACTACAAGCGACGCCATCGTCATCACACAATTCATGCACGGAGCACGCGAGACTCTCCATCCCTCCTACCAGGCGTGGTCATACAAGCGCCTGCTGGAAGACTTTAACCAGACTGTGCAGGAGGAAAAAATCCAGCTATACCCCTGCGCATATCTTCATAATTACGAAGAAGACGATGTAATCACCAATGAGTTCTACAGTGAGCACATCCGTAATGCGCCACTCTTTCTAAAAAAAGACGCCCTTAAACTGCAGCAGTTCATCAAGGCCAACGTCAAATACGGCGACAAGGATCAGATCATGTACCGTATTGACCACGGGAAGATCAAGCCGTCCAAGAACCTTGCCGACCAGCTCCTATCCATGCTTAAAGGCAATGATGAGTTTGTTTTGATTGATGACCAGAAGGTCGTCTTTGAGATGGCCCTTCGGCTGGCGAAAAAATCTTCTGAAAAAAAGAAGGAGGTGCTGATTGTCGAGGGTGGCCCAGGAACCGGCAAGTCAGTCGTGGCAATAAATTTGCTTGTGGCTCTAACCGAGCGTCAAAATGTTGCAAAATACGTAACCCGCAACTCGGCTCCCCGCCTGGTGTATGAAGCCAAGCTCACAGGAGCGTTCACAAGAACGCACATTTCAAACATGTTCTCCGGTTCTGGCTCCTTCCATGCTGTGCCGCCAAACAGTTTCGACTGTCTGATTGTCGATGAAGCGCATCGACTTAACGAAAAATCAGGGATGTTCAGCCACCTTGGGGAAAACCAGATCAAGGAAATTATTAAGGCCAGCAAACTCAGTGTATTTTTTATCGACGAAGATCAAAAGGTGACCCTGAAAGACATCGGTGACAAAGAAGAAATCCGCCGTTGGGCAGCTGAAATGAAAGCAGAGGTTACCGAACTTAACCTGGAATCACAGTTCCGCTGTAATGGTTCTGATGGCTATTTAGCATGGCTCGATAACACCCTGCAGATCAGGGAAACAGCAAACGAGACGATGGAAACAAGGGACTATGATTTCCGGGTCGTTGACAGCCCCGCCGAACTGCATGAACTGATCCGGCACAAGAACAAGGCGAAGAACAAAGCCCGTATGGTTGCCGGCTACTGCTGGAAGTGGATCAGCAAGAAAGATTCGTCGATGAAAGACATTGTCATCGGTAGTTACAAGGCTACTTGGAATCTTGATAGCGATGGCCAGGCCTGGATTATCAAGCCAAATTCAGTCAACGAGGTTGGTTGCATTCACACCTGTCAGGGCTTGGAGGTAGACTATATTGGCGTGATCGTTGGTCCAGACCTCATTGTTCGGAATGGCAAGGTCATCTCACAGCCAAGCGAGCGCGCCAGCACAGACAAATCAATCTCTGGGTGCAAGGGCTTGATTAAAAAAGACCCAGCAAAAGCCAATACTCGCCTCGATGCCATTATTAAGAACACCTACCGAACGCTGATGACTCGCGGTCAAAAGGGATGCTACGTCTACTTTGTTGATGAAGAAACAAGGCAGTTCTTTGCAAATAGGATTATATCAAAACCTATTTGCGATCAAATTTCTGAGACAGCTCCAGCCCCTGAAGACAAGCAGGAAGCGGTTATTCTGCCATTCCGCCGTCTACAGCCAGAAGAGGTGAAGCCCTATGAGAACTGCGTACCGTTGCACGATCTTAAGGCGGCAGCTGGCCAGTTCAGGGATGAGCAACAAGTCTCAGATATCGATTGGGTCGAACTCCCAGATATCTTTCGCCCCCGGCCCGGCCTATTCGTAATTCAGGTAGTCGGCGAATCAATGAACCGCCGCATTCCTAACGGCGCTTGGTGCCTCTTTCGAGAAGACCCAGGCGGTACACGACAGAGTAAGGTAGTTCTAGTCCAACACCGCGAAATTTCCGACACCGATACTGGCGGCCACTACACAGTCAAGGTCTACGAAAGCACTAAAGTAGCTCTGCCGGATGGCACATGGCGACATGCATCAATCATTCTGCACCCGGACACAACATCCCAAGGATATGAGCCAATAGTGCTTGACGAGAGCCAGAGTGGCGAGTTGAAGGTAATTGGTGAGTTGGTCGCGGTATTGGGGTAAACCACTTTCTGCTCAAACCAAGCCAAACCATGACCGCACTGATCCCCAAACGCGCCGTGGAAATCGCCCTCGAATTCCTCAACCGGGAGATAACTTCCAATGAGTGAACAGCTTCCCACCACCTCCATACCTGGCAAGGGCCAATTCCTGGTCTATAAGACCGAGGATGGCCGCATCAAGATCGAGGTGCGCTTGGAGGAAGAGACCGTCTGGTTGTCGCAGCAGTCGCTGGCCGAGTTGTTTCAGACCTCGGTGCCCAATATCAGCATGCACATCCGCAACATCTACGAGGAGGGCGAGCTTCAGCCCGAGGCAACTATTAAGAAATTCTTAACAGTTCGCCAGGAGGGTAGCCGGGCGGTGCGCCGCCAGCTTGATTTCTTCAACCTAGACATGATCATCTCGGTCGGCTACCGAGTCAAGAGCCAGGTCGCCACCCGCTTTCGCATCTGGGCCACCCAGCGCTTGAAGGAGTACATCGTCAAGGGCTTTGTCCTTGATGACGAGCGACTGAAGAACCCGCAGCAGCCCTTCGATTATTTCGAAGAGCTGACCCGCCGCATCCAGGACATCCGCACCTCGGAGCGGCGCTTCTACCAGAAGATCACCGACATCTACGCCACCAGTATCGATTACGACCCCACCCTGGATATCAGCCTCACCTTCTTCAAGACCGTACAGAACAAGATGCATTGGGCCATCACCGGCCAGACCGCCGCCGAGATCATCCATGCCCGCGCCGATGCCGAAAAACCCAACATGGGGCTGACCTCGTGGCGCGGGGCCAAGCCGCGCAAGCAGGATGTCGGCATCGCCAAGAACTATCTGGCCGAAGACGAACTCCGGGCCTTGAACAACCTGGCCGAGCAATACCTGATCTTCGCCGAAGGTCAGGCCATGCGCCGCATCCCCATGCACATGAGCGATTGGACCAAAAAGCTGGACGCCTTCCTGAATATCAACGACCGCGACATTCTGACCCATGCCGGGACAATCTCCCATGAGCTAGCCCAGCAGCGAGCGGCAAACGAATACGAACAGTACCACCAGCGGCAGATTGAAGAACTGGCCCCGAACGGTAGTGACTTTGACCAGATGGTGAAGCAGTTTCCGGTCGGCAAGAGCAACAAGGTTAGGGGGCCAAGGTGATCGAGCAGCAAGTAGGGCGCAATGAGCCTGCGAATTGCGCCGGATGAGTCAGGAGGAACCATGCCGGAAAAATCCTTAGCTGTTTTTGAAGACAAACAGATTCGTCGCCACTATGACGAGGAGGCCGAAACCTGGTACTTCTCGGTGGTGGATATCGTCCAGGCATTGATTCAACAGCCGGACTATCAAGCCGCGAGAAATTACTGGAAGGTCTTGAAGAACCGCTTGAACAAAGAAGGCAGCGAGTCGGTTACAAAATGTAACCGACTGAAGATGGCAGCTGCGGACGGTAAAAAATACCTGACCGATGTTGCCGATTCTGAAACACTACTCCGCCTGATCCAATCCGTGCCCAGTCCCAAGGCCGAGCCGCTCAAACTCTGGCTGGCCAAGGTCGGCCACGAACGCCTGCAGGACATGGCCGACCCGGCGCGCTCCCTGGATCGGGCGCGGGAGTTCTGGCAACAGCATGGCCGCAGCGAAAAATGGATCCAGCAGCGGATGATGGGGCAAGAGACCCGCAACAAACTCACCGACTACTGGCAGGACCACGAGGTAACCAAGGAAGAGGAGTATGCCATCCTTACCAATCTCATTCACCAGGAGTGGTCGGGGGTGTCGGTCAAGGAGCACAAATCGCTCAAGGGGTTGCAGACCCAGAACCTCCGGGACCACATGAGCGAGGCCGAATTGATCTTTACCGCCCTGGCGGAACTCTCCACCCGCCAGATTGCCGAAAGTGTCGAGGCAACCGGCCTGGAAGAAAACAAAGAGGTCGGCAAGAAAGGCGGCGCCATTGCCAAGAAGGCGCGGCGTGAACTGGAGGCCAAGACCGGCAAAAAGGTGGTGACGGACAACAACTTTCTGCCGCCGGGAAACAGGAAAGCGGTAACCCCTCGGAAAAAGTAAAACATTGGGGACGCGCGGCTCTTCTACGGCGTCTATTAGTCTCGTTCCCACGGTCTCCGTGGGAATGCAGCCTTGGATGCTCCTGGGTCCTCGCCCGGCATTTCATCGGAGCCAACCATGTTACTGATTTCCAGAGAATCGCTGGTAAGGCTGGGCAAGCACGCTTGGCATGTTTATCCCCTTGAGGCCTTCGGCTATCTCTTGGGCAAGGGCAATGAACGCTTGTCCGCCGCCCTGCCTTGCGCCAAGACCAGCCGATGGGATGAATTTGCTGACCGCTGGACCGGCATTGAGCAGCATTATAGCAAGGCCCGCGCGGTGGCCGACAAATTCGATCTGGAGGTGCTCGGCTTCTATGCCTCCACCCAAAGTATCGATGGTTATCCTAAGCCGCTGTTCAGCATCACTTCCGAACCGCTCATTCTCTTATATTCGACGCAGTGTTGCCGAGGCTGTTCGGGATTCAACCTGGACAGTGGCGAGCGAAGGTTGACCATCAAGGAAGATTATTTGATAGCGCCAGGCAAACGCCTCGACCTTACCCTGAACCAGGACAAAGTTCTCAAGGAGTGGCGGCGGGTTTTCGGGCCGATTGACTACTCCAATGGCTATCTTCGCGAGATCGAGGAACCGGGACGGAATTATTACCCCAAACCAAACCCATGACCGAACTGATCCCTAAACATGGCGGTTACCGGCGGCTGAAGAGCTTTCAGATCGGCCAGTTGATTTATGATCTGACGGTGCGCTTCTGTGAACTCTATATCGACCGCAAGAGCCGCACCCGCGACCAGATGGTCCAGGCGGCCCGCTCCGGGGTGCAGAACATTGCCGAAGGCAGCCAGGCCTCTGGGACTTCCAAGAAGAGCGAACTGAAACTGACCAATGTGGCCCGGGCCAGCTTGGAAGAGTTGCGTTTGGATTATGAGGATTTTTTGCGGCAGCGGGGACTGCCGCAGTGGGAGCCGGAGCACCCGGCCTTGCTGCGCTTTAAGGCGCGGCGGTGCGCCAGCGTGGAGGCGGTGCGGGCTTGGGTGGGGGAGGAAAAGATTAAAGAAAACACGGACGGAAAGGCAAAAAACACGGACTTGCACGGACAGACACGGACTAACACTGACCTGGGGGCGGCTGGGCCGTCCGTGGCCGTCCGTGGTGGTCCGTGCCAGTCCGTGTTAGCGGTTAGTCCGTGTGCGTCCAGGGCTGCTGTTAGTCCGTGCAAGCCCCTGCCGGCCAGCGCCTTGGTCGCCAACGCCGTTCTCTCGCTGCTTAATCTTTGCTGCCACCTTTTAGACCGCCAGATTGCCGCCCAGGCCAAGGCTTTCACTGAAGAAGGCGGCTTCACCGAACGGCTTTATCGCACCCGGAGCAGCCAGCGGAAAAAAAATGGTTAAAATTTGTTTGAAGTGACATTCTGCCATTAGAAACTTTACCGGCAGCCTTAATCAATTGACCAAGGAGAGTGTCATTTATGAAAAATTCAAAATTGCTTCCCTATCTGCTGTTGTTGCTGACCATCCTGACCGGCTGTGCGGCGACCACCGCCAACCCCATGAAAATCAACACCGGTTCGGTTGAGCCGGGAACAGCTGTGACCATGCGCGGCGCCGAGCAAAAGCTGCTCGGCACGGCCATTGCGGTGGGCGACCAGCTGCCGGCCACCGGATTGATTGCCGCCAATACCCTTGAAGAAGTCGATCTCTCCCAGATGCGGGGCAAGGTGCTGTTCCTGAGCATCGTCCCATCCATCGACACCAAGGTCTGCGAGGCCCAGAGCCATTACCTGGGCGAGCAAGGCAGGGAGATGCCGGCCGCCATCGAGCGGATCACGATCAGCCGCGACACCCCCTTTGCCCAGGCCCGCTTCGCCAAGGAGGCCAAGCTGACCGACATCCATTTTCTCTCCGACTACAAGGAAGGCGCCCTTGGCCGCTCCGTGGGACTGCTGCTGGAGGGTTCCCGTCTGCTGGCCCGGGCCGTGATCCTTGTGGACGCGGGCGGGGTGGTGCGGTACATCCAGGTGGTGCCGGAACTGAGCAATTTGCCCGACCTGGAAAGGGCCTTTGTCGAGGCGGGAAAACTGGTTAAGTAACAAAAAAACACGGACGAACACGGACTGGCACCGACCAGCACGGACTTGGAGATGACGGGGCGGTCCGTGTAGGTCCGTGCGTGTCGGTGTTTGTCCTTGCAAGTCCTTGTCCGTGCCAATCTAGCCCCGAGAAACCATGCTGACCAACACCTTTCAACTGATCCAGAAGATCGGCCCCAAGAGCGAAGAGCGGCTCTGGCAGGGCGGTATCCGCCATTGGGACGACCTGGCCGCGCCCTACCCGGACCACCTTTCCCCGGCCCAGGGCGCTTATATGGCCGGCTGCCTGGCCGAGGCCCGGACCCATCTGCCTTGCCGGCCCGGCTGGTTTCTGGAAAAGCTGGCCGCCCGCGAGCACTGGCGGATCTTTCCCCACTTCCGGGCGGTCTCGGCCTATCTCGACATCGAGACCGACGGCTCCTTCGCCAACCGGATCACCACCGCCACCATCTTCGACGGCCGGGCCATCCGCTGCTTCGTGCATGGCGACAACCTTGATGATCTGCCCCTGGCCCTGCGCGAATACGATGTGCTGATCACTTACAGCGGCAAGTCCTTCGATGTGCCGGTCATCGAGAAACAGTTCGGCATCACTCTGAAGATCGCCCATCTCGACCTGCGCTATCTGCTGGCCGGGCTGGGCTTCAAGGGCGGCCTCAAAAAGTGTGAAATCCGCTTGGGGCTGGATCGGGGTGATTTGACCGGGGTGGATGGCTACGCGGCGGTGCTGCTCTGGCAGATGTACCGGCGGACCGGCCAGCGGCGGGCGCTGGAAACCCTGCTGGCTTACAACATTATGGATACCGTCAACCTGGAACGGCTGATGGTCGAGGTGTATAACCGCAACGTTGCCGCCACCCCTTTCGGCGAGGAGCTGCGCCTGGTGATGCCCGAGTTGCCGGAACTGCCCTTCAGCCCCGACCCGGGATTGCTGGCGGAACTGCGGGGGCGTCTGGCGGCGGGGTGGTGATTAAGAGCTTGTCCGTAAATAAGCTTTTCAGGGATCGCGCAGGATTTTGCGGTGGATTTGGTTGGGCCGATTGAGCAAAACCGCAGGCGTAGCAGGGCTACGGCGAGGTTTTTGTGATTGAGGACCGGCCAAATGCGCCCAAAAGCCTGATGCGAGCACCAAAGTTTTATTTACGGACAAGCTCTAAGCCCGCGGGCGTCTGAGTCAGTGGCGGGATACCCCCGGCTTGGCTTGCCAGACCGGCGGTGGCGGCGGCCCGGGCCGGAAACTCTCGATCAGATCGCCCACCGTCGCCCGCTGAAAATCGTGAATCTGCAGCCCCACCTGCTGGGGCACAACCGCCGCCCGCACCTCAGCCTTTTCGATGTGCAACGACTCGATCCGGCCCTCGTAAAGCGGCCCCATGGCCCCGATCAGCCGGAAGCGCTCGCCCACCGCCAGTCGCCCGGCGCTAACCTGACAACCCAGGATGACCCCGTGCCGGGTACCCTTGAAGAGGGCGATGACCTTGGCCTGGCCGATGATCTGCTCGGCCGCCGGTTCCACGAGCAGTGAACCCTCCAGGGCCAAGAGGTCTTCGAGCAGCCGGTAGATCACCTGGTAGAGCCGGACCTCCACGCCGCTTTTGCGCAGTTCCTCCTCCAGATGCGGGTTGACCCCGACCTCGAAGCCGACGATCAGCCGGGACGCCGTGGCGGCCAGCAGGATGTCGTTCTTGTTGACCTCGCCGACCCCGCTGTGGATGATCGCCAGCTCCAGCCGCTCCGGCCGCTTCTCCCGCAGCACCTTTTCGATGGCGGCGCGGCTGCCGTCGGTTCCGCACTTCAGGACGATTTCCAGCCGCCGCGGCCCGGAGGTCTCGTCCGGCCCGGTTGGGACGGCGGGGTTGCGCTTGGGGTTCTGTCTGTTGGTCTGCTGCCCGGCCCGGTGTCCCATGGCTTTTCACCCTGTTGGAGTTGTTCGTGCAAGTCATCTTAGCACAGCCGGAGCGGGGAGTGAATATCCGGGCAGCGTGGCGGAAACCGAAATGTTTGGGTAAAGGGTAAACTTCGCAAAAGCAAAGGCTGACTTGAGACCATTTTGTGCTATAATTACAAGGATGTCGGCGGTCCGGCCATCGGCAAAAGTGTCGGCCACCCGGCTATTCATCCGGTCGAAGCGGTTTTATCCACCTGTACTGCGGTCCTGAAAGGGGAAAGATGAACAACGGGGACGAACATTTCGAACTGGATCAGTCGGCTGCGCAATTGTACCGGCAGTTCGCCGGGATTGACGACCAGGACCGGGTCCTGGAGCCCACCACCTCGGCCCTGGTGGAACTCCTCAATCAGAAAGAGCAGTTTCTCGACCAGTATCGGCTGCTGCTGGCCGAGGCTACCACCATCTTCGTTGGGATTCTGGCCAACAGCCGCTTTGCCGTCCTGGCCAAGGAGAACGAGCAGAAAATCAAGGTGTTGGTCGGCGCCTTGAAGAAAATCGCCAAGTTTCCCAAGTTCGATGGCAAAATCCATGGCCGGCTGCGCGGCCAGCAATGCCCGGACGGCAAAATCGGTTCGGACCTCTACGACTATGAACTCTCCTTCGGCAATTTCCTGGTCGATTTCCAGGTGGCCCAGATCGTCGCGGAGCGCGAGAAGAAACATGGGGCCGCCATCTACGGAAAATTGATGGAAGCCTTCCGGGCTTTAAGCGCCATGGAAATTTTCAATTTCACCATCGATCTGGCTGGCGGTACGGATGAGGACTATCAACGGATCGAGGAGACCGTCCACCGCCTGAGCCGTTTTTATGCCAGCAACGGCGCCCCGGATAGTTACCTGGTCAATGACGAGTACGGCCGGCCGCACGTCAATTTGACCCTGCTGGCGGCGAGCAACAAGGTTAAGCCGGCGGCCCTGCAGAATCTGGTCGATAAGATGGGCGCGCGTCTGCTGGGGGTGCCGCCGGACCCGCAATTTGGCCGGTTCACCACGGTCTACGAGGCGGTCTTTGCCTCGCCGCGCAATCGGGAACTGCTCAGAAAAATGCCCATTGAGGTTAACAATGTCCAATGGCTGACCCGGAACCTCCATGCCACCGCCGAAAAAAAGATCGAGGCGGTCCAGGTGTCGCGCTTTGTCCTGGCCAAATACGGCAGTAACCCCCGGATGGCCACCGAAGTTCTGGCCAGTATCAACCGGGAAGGCTACACCGATATCCGCACCGAGGTCATGAATAAGCGCTTGACCACGGCCAGTAATTTTCTGAACCACTCGGCCGGGACTGCCGACAAGGAGACCTTGCATAAGGAGGCCCTGCAAAACATCAAGGAGGGGATGGAGCAGGTCGCTGATACCGTTTACGACAATATCAGCATTCAGGATGGCAAGGTCAGCACCGTCAACGAGCATGGTCATAAAACCAGCTGGTCGATCAACGAAAAGATCCTCGGGCTGCTCAGTTTTTTCAAACAGCGTTCGACCACCAAGAAGAAGGTGCGGGATATCGCCAACCGCAAGGTGATGTTCGATGCCGAGGATTACGCGGTAATCGCCAAAAATTTTAAGATCAGCGAGGCGTCGGCCGCCCAGCTCCTCGAATTGCTCAAGTCGTGCTTCGACGACCTCGGCCATTTCCGGCGCGCCTCTTTGAAAAAAACATTCCCCACTTCGCCCGCCACGGCAGCACGGTCTTTGAGTTTCTCTGGCATTATCTGAAAGAACTGGCCGCCAGAAACGACCGGGTCGCCTTCCTGAACGCCCTGCAGCCCCTGGTGGCCGAACTCGGTCAGCCCGAGGCGGCCTTGCAGATTCTGCTCGCCGACGTCTTTAACCGGTCGGCCGTGCTCAAATATTCCGACCGCAACGGCCTGATCCTGGCCATCATGCTGCTCCGCCACAACAACCGGGACCGGAGCCAGATCGAGTTGACTCCCGAGGAGGTTCTCGCATCCAGTCAGGAACTTAACCCGGCCATGCTCAAGGAGGTTCGGGCTTTTCTGGAGCAGAATCAGGAATATGTCATCCAGAAGTTCCGGACCACCACCGAGGAGCTGCTCAAGCTCTCGGCCCAGGAGCGGCAGCCCCAGGGCGCCATGCCGATCCGGTTCCTGCTTTATCTGCAGCGGGAGATGGTCATCTTCCTGGCCATGGTCGGCGGTGAGTCGGCTTTGGCGATTATCCAGGGGGTGGTGCAGGAATTCGGCAACCCCGAATCCAGCTATTATCAGACCATGGGCAAGAAGGACAACCTCCGGCAATCCCTGCAACTATTGCAGGTGGCCGTGCGCTGTCTGCGGCGCTTCGACGATCCCCAAACCCCGGCCCTGATCGATGTCATCGTCAGCCGCGCCCGCGACTTCATCTTCCTCTGCGAGGATCCGTCCCACCACGCCTACGTCAAATCGGTAATCGAGCATATCCGCACGCCTGACTGAAGTTTTGCTCGACCTGGAGTCGGTGCTGTCGGTCTGGTCGCTCTTTCCTGACCCCCAGGTCGGTTTCCTCGGGGCGATAAGGTAAAGCTTCTGGTCTCGGCCAAAAATTCAACCAAACAAAGTGCACAGGGTTCAATGCAGGAAAAACACGAAATCCGGCCGGGGCAATCAATCGAACTGCTGAAGGAACTGCACATCCTCACCCGCGAGGGGAAGCTGAACCAGGACAGCCGCCGCAAACTCAAGCAGGTTTACCACCTCTACCAGTTCATCGAGCCGCTCCTCAAGGCCGTTCAGGCGGAGCTTGGCGACATCACCCTGGTCGATCACGGGGCGGGCAAATCGTATCTCGGCTTTATTCTCTACGACCTGTTTTTCAAGGAGCAGGACAACGGTTCCCGGATCTTCGGGGTCGAAACCCGCGACGAGCTGGTCGTCAAGTCCCAGGAGTTGGCGGCGCGCCTGAATTTTCCCGGCATGTCGTTCTTGAACCTCTCGGTCGCCGCCGCCATTGATTCCGCATCCTTGCCGGCCCGGGTGGATGTGGTAACGGCGCTGCACGCCTGTGATACCGCCACCGACGATGCCATCCATTTTGCCTTGCGCAAGCAGGCCCGCTACATCGTGCTGGTGCCTTGTTGCCAGGCCGAAGTGGCGGCGCTGCTGCGGAAAAATAAAGCCCAGGCCCTGGCCCGCAACAGTCTGGCCGAACTCTGGCGCCATCCGCTTCATACCCGCGAATTCGGCAGCCTGGTCACCAATGTTCTGCGCTGTCTGCAACTGGAGGCGCACGGCTATCAAGTCAACGTCACCGAACTGGTTGGCTGGGAGCATTCAATGAAAAACGAATTGATTATCGCCACTTACCAGGACCTGCCGCGGCGGCGGCCGAGCGAACGACTGCAGGAGGTGCTCCAAAGCCTGGGGCTGGAAGAATTGCGGGCCCGCTTTTTCACCCCGGGGTGAAGTGGCGGCGTCGCGAAATTTGAGGTGTTGGTCAGTGCCAGAGCGTTTTGTCAGCGAACCGATCAAACCGGTGGTGGAAACCTGCGATACCAGCCGGATGGGCATGGGCGAACCGGGCCTGCCACGGCAGTTTGTCTGGCGCGGCAAGACCGTTGAAATCACCGCGGTTTTGCGCAGCTGGCATGAAAGCGGGCCTTGCCGACACGGCAGTACCGACCAATATGTCCGCAAGCACTGGTACCAGATCGCCACGGTCTCCGACGGCACCATGCTCATCTACTTCGAAAAGCAACCTCTGCGCGGCCGCAAGGGTATGGGCTGGTGGCTGTTCAGTATCGAGAATCCTTAACAACCAAGGTGACCTTCTCTGCTTCGGCAGGTGGAGTGACCCGGCCAAATCCAGCCTTGGCGTCCTCTTGCCATTAGCCTGCCGTCTTGGATCACCGGCAACCGCGATGGGTATTTCAGGACTGCTTCAGGCTCGCCATATCGATGACGAAGCGATAGTGGACGTCACTTTTCAGGATGCGCTCGTACGCCTCGTTGATTGGGTGCCATGCCTCCGGCGCAAATTCTGACCGCGAAGATCTTGAGGCAGGCGCTTGGCGCGGAGAGTTAAAGGCGGAACCTGGAGCCAGTTGGGCGGGGGGGAATCACTTCCCGTACTTGGTGAAGATCTCGTGGCGAACCGGGCAGATGCAGGCCTGCAAGGCGCCATAGGATTTGTTGTGGCGGCACTCGAGCTGTTGGCAGCACTCCAGCTTGACCATGGCATGGCCGAGAGTGGCGAGAACCGAACAGTACACCGGGGTGTCGCCTAAACAGGCAAAGCCCTTGTCGCAGTTGGTTTTGGCGATAATTGTCTGATCAATTTCAAACGGGTTTAGCGCGGTCATTGGTCTGGTGCCGTCTTGTTTGCGATTGCCGCCGCGCGTCACTGGTCACGCCGGTATTTCTCTAAGCGGAATAATTATCATTAATTAAACAAAATGGCAAAGAACATTCCGGGAATACGGTTGGCGAAGGGCGTCAAAAGGTTTGAGCGGTCGTGGTGCGGCTATGTGTTCAACCCGAGTTCTTGGTGAAGATCAGGAGCTTCCGGTGGGTGGCGGAAAAGGGCAGGGTGGTTTCCACGGTCCTGGTCAGCGCAAATGGACTGTCTGGCTGGTTGCCACGCCACTCGGCCAGTTCCGCCTCGGCCTTGCGGCCCTTCATGCAGATGACCCGGCCGCCCGGGGCGGTGAAGGGTTCGCAGAGCTCCAGGCAGCCGGCGATGGCGGTAAAGGCCCGGCTGGTGAAGAGGGGGATGGCGCCGCGCCACTCGGCGAACTCCGGCGCCGCCTTTTCCAGGCGGGTTTCCCGGACCTGAATCCCCGGCAGGCCCAGAATTCTGATCACCTGCCGCAGGAAGGCGGTGCGCTTCTGGCGCGGTTCGACCAGGGTGACCAGCAGGTCCGGGCGGGCAATCTTTAAAACCAGGCCGGGAAAGCCGGCGCCGCTGCCCACATCGACCAGGCCCGGTTCCGGACAGGGGTCGAGCAGGGGCAGCAGGGTGAGGGAGTCGAGGAAGTGGGTTTCGATCAGCTGCCGGTCCTCGGCCTGGGCCACCAGGTTGTAGCGGCTGTTCCACTTCTTGAGTTCTTGAAAATAGCGCTCCAGTTGCTCGATCCGGGCGTCGGCCAGGCCCAGTTCCAGACCGCTCAAGCCCGCGTGGAACAACTCCAGGTTACCCATCGGTGCGGATCGCCGCCGAGCGGGCGTGGGCGGATAGTCCTTCCAGATTGGCGAGCCGCTGGATATGGATGCTGTCGGCCAGCAGGGCCTCGCGCGGGTAGGAGATCAGGCTCGATTTCTTGACGAAGGTTTCCACCCCCAGGGCCGAGGAAAAGCGGGCGGTGCCCATGGTCGGCAGCACGTGGTTGGGACCGGCCAGGTAGTCGCCGGTGGACTCCGGCACGTGGCTGCCCAAGAAGATCGCCCCGGCGTGGCGGATCTCCTTGACCATCACGAAAGGCTCGGCCACCATCAGTTCCAGATGTTCGGCGGCCAACCGGTTGGCGATCTCCACCATCTCAGCCTCATTTTCGGCCAGGAGGATGGTGCCGCGTTCGGCCAGAGATTTTCGGGCGATCCCTGCCCGGCTCAGCAGCGGCAGTTGTTTCTCCAGTTCAGTCACTACCTGCTCGGCGATTATCGGGCTGGTGGTAACCAGCATGGCCAGGGCCTGGGGGTCGTGCTCGGCCTGGGCCAGCATGTCGGCGGCTATGTAGGCCGGGGTGGCGGTGGCGTCGGCGACGATCAACACCTCGCTGGGGCCGGCCACCATATCGATTCTGACCCGCCCGGAGACCTGTTGCTTGGCCTCGGCCACGAACTGGTTGCCGGGGCCGACGATCACGTCCACCCGTTTGATCGTTTCGGTGCCGTAGGCCAGGGCCGCGATGGCCCAGGCGCTGCCGGCCTTGTAAATTTCCGTGATGCCGATCTTGGCGGCGGCCACCAGCAGGGCCGGGTTGACTTGGCCCTGCCGGTCCGGCGGGGTGACCATCACCCTCCGCTTCACCCCGGCAATTCCGGCCGGGATGCCGTTCATCAACACCGAGGAAACCAACGGGGTCTGGCCGCCCTGGCCGCCCGGCACGTAGAGTCCGGCCGAATCCACCGGATTGACCAGACGGCCGGTGATGATGCCGTGGTCGCCGGTGATGGTCCAGGATTCCTCCTTTTCGTGTTCATGGAAGGTGGTGATGCGCCGGATAGCCAGGTCCAGGGTAGCCAGGAGTTCCGGATCAACCAGCTGGAAGGCGTCTGTGATCTCCGCTTCGCTGACCTTGAGTTGGTCGAGGCGAAAGTCGGGTGAATCGAATTTGCGGGTATATTCGAGCAGGGCCGCGTCACCCCGCTGTCGCACCTGGCTGATGATTTCAGCCACGGTCTGACGGCAGGAGCTGTCCTGGTCCTGAAAACGGTCGGCCAGTTCGGCCAGGCGCTGGCGGCCGGCCGCTGAGGTGGTGGGCATGGGTTTAATCAGCATATACTCGGTCTCCATGGCAAGGCCAGATAAGGGAAGGATTCCGGCCCAGAATAATGACCAGTTTGCAAAAAGTCAAAATAACCAATTGGGCCAAAGATAAATTAACAGGTTGATCGGCACTGTCTGTCGGTCTCGCAGCTTTTTGCGAGACGGACAATAATTGATTTTACTTTAAAGTAAAGTAGCGGTTCGGGTGTTTGGGCCGAAGGCTGAATACTGAAGACTGAAAGGTTGGTGGCAGCGCAAAGTCGAAAACGCTAATAATTCGTCATTGCGAGCGCCGCTAAGCAGTCTGTAACCTGTTGTAATGGCGACGATTGCCTCGTCGCTTCGCTTCTCGCAATGACGCCAGTTGACTCGCTGCGAGACCAGCCAGGTTGGAGGATTCTGAAAGCCTTGCGAATTCCGCCTTCCGCCTTCACTCTTCAGCCGGCGATAATCCGCATCCCTGGTTGATTTGCCACCGGAATCTAGTATATATGGAAAAGCCTCTTTGACTAGTACGCAATGGCCGCCGCCACTGACCAGGAGACCTCCCATGCCCCAGAATCCACAGCCCGCCGGAAGCCTGAATGCCCTGATTGACGCCAGCTGTGAAAAGTTCGGCGATCGGCCGGCCTTGAGCTTCGCCTTCCAGGAGCCCCTGACTTACCAAGAGTTCCGGGCCAAGATCCTGCGGGTGGCCGCCAAACTGGCCACCCTCGGACTCACCAAGGGTGACCGGGTGGCGATCCTGGCCGAAAACTCTCCCCAGTGGTGCATGGCCTACCTGGGGGCGGTGCGGCTGGGCGTGGTGGTGGTGCCGATCTTGCCGGATTTTCCCGAGTCGGACGTCTTGCATATCCTCCCGGAGGCCGGGGTTCGGCTGCTCTTTACCACCGAAAAGCAGATCGAGAAGATCGGCGAATTGGTCGGCGGAAAGCTGGAGATGGTGGTGACCTTGGACGACTACCGCAGCCACCGGCAGATCAGCGACACCGTACCCTTTTCGGAATTCCTGGCCGCCGGCAATGGTGGCAGCCGCCTGGATTTCGCGGAAACGCTGGTGACCGGCGACGATCTGGCCAGCATCATCTACACCTCCGGCACCTCCGGCCACTCCAAGGCGGTGCGGCTCAGCCACGGCAACCTCTGCGCCAATGTCCACTCGGCCAGCGGCCTGGTCAACATCACCCCCGACTGGACTTTTGTCTCGGTGCTGCCCATCTCGCATACCTATGAATTTACGGTGGGCTTTCTCCTGCCGATCCGCCAGGGGGCGCGGGTGGTCTACTGCGACCAGCGGCCGACCCCGACGGTGCTGAACAAGATCTGTAAGGTTGAAAAACCGACCGTGATGTGCGTGGTGCCGATGATCATGGAGAAGATTTACAAAAAGCGGGTGCTGCCGGCCATCAGCACCGGCCGGTTCCTGCCGTTGCTGCTCAAGTTCCCGCTGCTCCGGGGGCGGATTCTGGCCAGGATCGGCGGTCGGCTCAAAGACTTCTTCGGCGGTGAGTTGCAACTGATGGCCATCGGCGGGGCCGCCTTGAACATCGAGGTGGAAAAATTTCTCAAGGAATCCGGCTTTCCTTATATTGTCGGCTACGGCCTCACCGAGTGCGCGCCGCTCCTCTCCGGCGGCCCCTTCGGCGATCCGACCATTGCCACCGGTTCCTGCGGCAAGCCGGTCCCGAATGTGGCGCTCCGCATCGTCAGACCCGATCCGCTCACCGGCGTCGGTGAGATTCAGGCCCGGGGGCCCAACGTCATGCGGGGCTATTTCAACAACCCCGAAGCCACCGCCGCCACCCTCGACTCGGATGGCTGGCTGGCCACCGGTGACCTGGGGCGCTTTGACGCCCTCAATAACCTCTTCATCACCGGCCGTTCCAAGAGTGTGATCGTCCTCTCGCATGGGGAGAACATTTACCCGGAGGCCATCGAGGAGAAACTCAACAGCTCGATTTACGTGGCCGAGTCGCTGGTGACGGAAAGCGGCGACAAGCTGGTCGCCGCGGTCTTTCCCGACTATGAGTACCTCGATCTGGAAACCGCCGGTCGCAGCGAGTCCGAAAAGCATCGCCATATCTCCGAAATCCTTAAGGATATCCAGCGCACCGTCAACACCCAGCTGCCCCAGTACGCCCAGATCAGCAGGATCGTCGAGCGGCAGGAGCCCTTCATCAAGACCGCCACCCACAAGATCAAGCGCTACCTTTACACCGGCTGTGCCTGATCCGGCGAGTCTGTCCCCGTCGCGAAATGACGCCTCCCGGGACTCCGGGGCGGCTTTTTTCAGCGGCGCCCCGGAAAAACCTGGCTTAATCATCTAACTATTCGATATAATAAAAGAATTAGATGTCTTAGCGCGGCGTCCCTGGTTTCTGCCAGGTTGGGTCGCGGGTAAGCAAATTTACAGGCCAACATGTCCCCGATCACAATCTGCTCCATCATCATGGTCTTTCTCGGCATCGCTCTGCTGAGCGGCGCCATCGCCGGGGGGATGCGGCTCAAGCGCGAGGTCCCGGCGGAATTACGCGGCCGCTGGCTGATGATGACCATGTTCATGATCTTCTTTGATCTGGGCTATCTGGTCTTCGTCATCCTGATCGCCGGTGGACTGAACTTCCCCATCGAACTACTGGTCGGGCTGATCCTCATGGGTGGGGCGGTTTTTGTTTACCTGTTCGTCAAGGTTTCCGGCTATACCGTCCGCCGACTGAACGCCATGCAGGACGAGGCCGCCGTCGCCAATGCCCAGCTGGTGGAACGTAACCGCGAACTGGCCGAGGAGGTGCGCGAACGCGAGGCGGTCAGCCAGGAGCTGCGAAAATCCAAGGTGCAGCTGGAGAACGTCTTCAACAACTCCATCCCGATCTGCATCACCAACAACCGCCAGGAGATCGTCAGCGCCAACCAGAT
This sequence comes from Deltaproteobacteria bacterium, assembly GCA_020056965.1. GTDB lineage: Bacteria > Desulfobacterota > Desulfobulbia > Desulfobulbales > JAGXFP01 > JAGVGT01. Next base: position 33,843 of record JAGVGT010000047.1, on the reverse strand, counting down.
TTACTGGCGAATCTTCGGCCAGCCCGCCGACGGGGTAGTCCAGAAATGTTACGAGTCGCGGCCGGGCTCGACCTGCCAGACCCGGAGTTGCCCCTTTAAGCAGATCATGGCCGGGGCCGGGGAGGTGGTTTGCGAGTCGAAGAAGATCAATAGTGACGGTTCCGAGGTTTCCTTCATGGTCACCGCCCGACCGTACCGCGACGAGGAGGGGCGGATCGCCGGCATCGTCGAGAGTTTCCAGGATGTTTCCGAGCTGAAGGCCATTGAGGAGGCCCTGGCCGAGGAGAAGGAGCGGCTGCTGGTTACCTTGAAGAGCATTGTTGACGGGGTGGTCGCGGCCGATGTCCGGGGCCGGGTGGTGCTGATCAACGACACGGCCCAGAGGTTGACCGGTTGGTCCCAGCAACAGGCGGCGGGGCGCCCGGTCGGGGAAGTCCTGCATTTCTCCGATGAGCACGACCGGCGCCTCACCATTGACCCGGTCTCCCGGGTTTTAAGGCTGGAACTTGGGGAAGAGCTGGGGGGGCGGGCGGTCCTGGTTGCCAGTGACGGCTGGGAGCGGCAGATTGGCTACAGCGTTTCGCCCATTTATGATCGCAAAAAAGAGGTGGTCGGGGCCATTGTGGTTTTCCAGGACATCACCGACAAACTCCGCGCCGAGGCGGAGATGGCCAGGATCCAGAAGCTGGAGTCGGTGGGGATCTTGGCCGGCGGCATCGCCCACGATTTCAATAATATCCTGACGGCGGTGATGAACAACCTCTCACTGGCCCGACTGGCGGTGGACAAGCGGGAGAAGCTCCTGGAACGGCTTGATTCCACCGAAAAGGCGATCCTGCGGGCCCGGGAGTTGACCGGGCAACTCCTGACCTTCGCCAAGGGCGGGGCGCCCCTCAAGAAGGTCACCGCCATTGCCGATCTGCTCAGGGATTCGGCGGAATTCAATCTGCGCGGATCCAATGTGGCGGCGACCTTCCAGATCGAGGAGCATCTCTGGCCGGTGGAGGTGGACAGTGCCCAGATGCACCAGGTCTTCGACAACCTGATCATCAACGCCGCCCAGGCCATGCCGGACGGCGGCACTTTGGTGGTGGGGCTGGGCAACTGCGAAGTCGGCGAAGGCGAAGGGGGAGCGGTCAAACCAGGCAACTATCTCCGGGCCACCATCACCGATACCGGCGTGGGCATCGATGAGGCGAATCTAACGATCATCTTCGACCCGTACTTCTCCACCAAACCCACCGGTTCCGGACTGGGGTTGGCCACGGTCCATTCCATCGTCAGCCGGCACGGCGGTTTTCTGCTGGTCGATTCCCGGTTGGGAGAGGGCACCGTCTTCACCATCTATCTGCCGGCCCTGAAGGTCGAGGTGGTCGGCCCCCTGCCGTTGCCCGAGGAAACCGGAGAAGTTGCGGTTGGCGAGCACCGGGGCGGCCGAATCTTGATCATGGACGACGACCCGGAGATCCGGGAACTGCTGAGCGAACTGCTCAGCCAGGAGGGCTACCGCCCGGTTGCCGTCGCTGAAGGTCGTGAGGCCGTACGGGAGTACAGCGACTCCATGGCCAGGGGTGAGCGTTATGGCTGCCTGATCATGGATCTCACCATTCCCGGTGGCATGGGGGGCAGGGAGGCCATGGCCAGGATCCTGGAGGTTGACCCCGGGGCCAGGGCCATTGTCTCCAGCGGCTATTGCAACGACCCGGTTATGGCCGATTTCGCCGGCCACGGTTTTTTGGGGCGGGTGGCCAAGCCTTATCAACTGGAAGAACTGGTCAAGGTTCTCAGGCAGGTTGTGGGGCGGTAGTCCGCGACTAGTCCGGCTGGTGCTGATTTTTATTGCGGGGTCCGGCGGGAGTCGGATGAGGGCGGTAAAAAAAGACGCCGGCCAACTTCCACGGGTGCGTGTGAGGTTGGCCGGCTTGTCTAGGAGGAAAGATAAAAAAATCGGGGGGGGATTTTTTTACCCTTTAGCGAGAGCATAGCACAAAGGGAAAGTTTGTTGTCAAGCAGTAAAAAATTATTTATTTAAATATTGTCATTGTCGTCCCGAGCTGTTGGTCGAGCCTGGGTTTATTCCCGGTAAACCGGACAGGTGGTGGTGGGCCGATAGCCGCGCCAGGCCCGGTCGTCCAGGGCTTGGTGGCATTCCAGGCAGAGTCCGACCCGCAGGATTCTTTGCAGTTCCTCCCCGTTGAAGGGCCTTAAATTGGCCCGGGCGCTTTTCTGCAGGGGTTTGCCGGTGAGATCCACGTAGGCGTCGAGCGGCGGGGTGGGGCCGGCACCGGTCGCCAGGCCCTGACTCTGGGGGGTGAAGCGCCATTGGCCTTTTTCGCGCCAGAGGGTGCCCTCGCCCAGCCCCACGGTCTTGCCGGAGGTATGGCAGTCCGGGCAGGTGCGGCTGCCCTTCTGGATGGTGTGCGGGTTTAAGGCGGCCATGGTCAGGGAGTTGAACTGCTTTTCGGTTTTACCGCTGGCGTCGATGACGGTGACGATGTCCTGGCAGCCGGGGGTGACGATCACCACCTCGCCGCCCCAGATCGCCAGGGTCGGCTTTTCGTAACGCAAGGAGGTGCGCCCTTCCTCCCACCAGCCCGGGGTTTCCTGGCCGGTGAGTTTGTCCAAGTGGGTTTCGCGTTTGTCCAGCTTGACATGGCAGCCGTAGCACTGGGGAGCCCAGCTGGAGTGGCAGGCCTCGCAGGTCAGCCGGTGGTGGCCGGGATAGTCGCAGGTCCCGGCCTTGGGCCGGTGCAGAGGGTGTTTTTTGCCGTCCAGTTTGGAGACTAGAAGAAAGTTGCCGCCCTCCTGCACCAGGTTGTTGAGGGGCCGGTTCCTCCTGGTGGTGCCGGGTTTGGAGCTGTGGCAGGTGGCGCAACTGATCTCCAGCTGTTCCTCGTAATGGGCGTAGCGGCTGCCGTCGCCCATGATCTCTTCCCGGGTATGGCAGTCGATACAGCTCATACCCTGGCGGTGGTGGATGTCGTCCTCCAGTTCCAGGACGAAGCGGCCATCGGCCAGCTGCTTCCCCGCCCGCTGTCCCTCCTTGATGGGAGCCCCGTAGCCCTCCGACTCGCAGAGCCCCTGGTAGGAGAGGCCGATCCGGCCGCTGCGGTTGTGGCAGCGGACGCAGTTCTCGGTGGGGACCTTCTTGCTGATCAGCGGATGGATCTTGGCCGGGTCAACGCCTTCGGCTGGGGTCCCTTTGATGGCATGGCAGGCTGTGCAGCCGCCGCCTTTTTCGTTGTAATAGGCGGGGCCGCCGGCCAGGTCATTTTTCTGTTTCCAGAGATGGCAACTGCCGCAGAGCTTGCGGTAGTAATCCAGGGACAGGGAGTTCTGGTCGCTCTTCAGCAGTTCCTCCACCGACAGGTCGCTGTTCTGGTCGGGGGTCTCGCCCCAGTAGTAGCGCATGGTGGCGATGATCCCCCGGTTGGTGGCCATCAAGGCGTTCTTGAGTTTTGGCACGTCGATGGCGTGACAGCCTTCCAGGCCGCAGGTTCGGTCAACCACCCGCAGGTCGCCGGGGTTTTTAACGATGCCGAGGTGGGCCTTCTCTTTAACCGTGGCCAGCGGGTCGCCCAGGTGGCAGACCGCGCAGCCCAGGACCTTGGCGTCGTGGCCGGCGTCCAGCCGCTCCTGATGGCAGGAGAGGCACATGTCGATCCGGCCGTCGGTGAGCTGGTAGAGTTGGTCGGGGCGTTTGGCGAGGTTTTCCCGGAGCAAGAGGCCGAAAACTATCAGCAGCAGAAGCAGCAGGGTGAGTCGGGAAGACATTACTTCCCCTCCCGGTAGCCCTCAGCGTTGGGGTAGCGCCGGCCGTAGCCGAAGGCCTTGCTGGTGACTTTCAGTCCCAGGGGGGCCTGTTTGCGCTTGTACTCGTTGGTCTTGATCCGGCGGATCACGTCGTGGACGGTGGCGGCGTCGAGGCCCCGGGCGATGATCTCGGCCCCGCTCAGGTTTTCTTCCAGCCAGAGCCTTAAAATCTGGTCGAGAATCTCGTAGGGGGGCAGGTCATCCTGGTCCTTCTGGTTGGGAGCCAGTTCGGCGCTGGGCGGTTTTTCCAGGGTGCGGTTGGGGATGATCTCTCGTTCCCGGTTCACATAACGGGCGAGGGCGTAGACCATCATCTTGGGTACGTCGGCGATCACTGCCAGCCCACCGCTCATGTCGCCGTAAAGGGTGCAGTAGCCCACCGCCATCTCCGACTTGTTGCCGGTGGAAAGCAACATGGTGCCGCGTCGATTGGACAGGGCCATCAGGATGTTGCCGCGGATGCGGGCCTGGATGTTCTGTTCGGTAGGGCCATGGTCCAGTTCGCCGAGGATCGGCAACAGGGTCTTGAGTTGGGCCTGGAAGATGAAGGTGATGGGAATTACCTCCAGCTTGATCCCCAGATTGGCGGCCAGCTGGCGGGCGTCGTCGATGCTTTCCTGCGAGCTGTAAGGCGAGGGCAGGGCGACGCCCGAGACATTCTCCGACCCTAAGGCATCGCAGGCGATGGCGGCGGTGAGGGCCGAATCGATGCCGCCGGAGAGGCCGACGATGCCGCCCTTAAAACCGCACTTGTGGACATAGTCGCGGGTGCCCATGACTAGGGCCTCGTAGACGGCCGGCAGTTCGTCCTCAGGGGGGAAGGGCGGTTCCTTTTCCACCCCCTTTTTGAGGGTGTTGCTGTCGATGATCAGGATTTCTTCCCGGAAACCGCCGGCCACCGCCAGGGTGCGGCCGAACCGATCCATGGCCAGGCTGTGACCGTCGAAGAGCAGCGAGTCCTGGCCGCCCACCTGGTTGACGTAGATGATCGGCAGGTCGTACTTGTTGGCGATATTTCTGAAAATCTGGTGCTTGACGGCGGCCTTGCCGATCCGGAAGGGGGAGGCGGCGATGTTGATCAACAGATCGGCGCCGCCGGCCGGGCTGGCCAGGAGATCGGCGACCGGATCGACGGCGTAGAGCTGGCGGTCGGCGATGTCCTTGTCGTTCCAGATGTCCTCGCAAACGGTCATTACCAGGTTCAACCCTTTATAGTAGACCGGTACGCCAGGCCCGCCCGGCTCGAAGTAGCGGGTCTCGTCGAAGACGTCGTAGGAGGGTAGGAGTTGCTTGTGGGCCGAGGCAAGAATGGCGCCGTTTTCGAAGAGCACGCAGCTGTTGTGCAGTTGCTTGCCGGTCTTGGCGGTGTGTCTGGTGATGGCGCCGACCATCACCCCGATGCCTTTAACCCGGGAGACCAAGTCGTGCAGGGCCCGGTCGTGATCGTTAATGAAAGAGGGGCGCTCCAGCAGGTCCTGCGGAGGATAGCCGCTGATCGCCAGTTCCGGAAAGATGGCCAGGTCGCAGCCGCCTTCCCGGGCCTGTTCGGCCCCGCGGGCGATTTTGTCGCAGTTGCCCCGGAAGTTGCCGATATGGGGATTGATCTGGATTAAGGCGATCTTCATGCTCAACAATCTAAAGCAATGGTGCAAAAAAAGCAGGGAAAATCCGGGGGCGGTTGATTTTTCCGGTCCCATCGCTGTTTTGAACCCCTGGCCCCGGGGATTATTTTTACTTGCCGGAACGAGGATGTGTTACTAATTTGCACCAGGGTGCGGCTGGGGGAGTGCGCTTTAAGCGGTAAAATCACCAGTAATTCGATCGGGAGAATTCATGCAAAAATATTTCGTGCTGGACACCAACGTCCTGTTGCACAATGCCGATTCCATCAACTCTTTCGGCGATAACGTGGTGGTCCTGCCCATGTCGGTCATCGAAGAGCTCGACACCTTCAAGTCCCTGAACAACGAGTTGGCCAGGAATGCCCGGCAGGTGATCCGGAGCCTGGACCATCTGCGGGAGCGTGGTCACCTGGGCGTGGGGGTGAAGATGGACAACGGCGGTTCCCTGATGATCTATTACGAGAAGGAATTGCTTGACCACGGCCTCGACATGCACAAGGCCGATAACCGCATCCTCGGGGTGGCCTACACCCTGGCCAAGCAGGGGAAGACGGTGATCTTCGTCTCCAAGGACATCAACGCCCGCCTCAAGGCCGACTCCCTGGGTATTGAGGTGCAGGACTTCGAGAAGCAGAAGGTCAACTTCGACGAACTCTTCTCCGGCCATTGTGAAATCAAGGTTTCCGGGGCGCAGATCGACCACCTTTACAAGGAGAAGGAGTTGCAGGTCGCCAGTTGCGCCACCTCGCCCAATGAGTTTGTCTTGCTGATCGACGAGACAAACGAGAAGCACTCCGCCCTTTCCCGCAGCAAGGGTGACGGTCGTCTGGTGCCGCTCCTGCCCGACTACAACGAGGCCTACGGTCTCAAGCCCCGCAATAAGGAGCAGCGCATGGCCCTGGAACTGCTTCTTGACCCGGAGATCCTGCTGGTGACCATGGTCGGCCAGGCCGGCACCGGCAAGACCCTGCTGGCCCTGGCCGCCGCCCTAGAGGCCACCATCAATTTAAAGCGTTATGACCGGATCCTGGTCTCGCGGCCGATCATCCCCATGGGCAAGGACATCGGCTTCCTGCCCGGCGACAAGGACGAGAAGCTGGCCCACTGGATGCAGCCGATCTTCGATAACCTGACCTTCCTGCTCGGACCCACCGGTCGCAGGGCGGGCGAAGCCGGGGAGCAGACGGTCAAGCAGAAGGTGGAGAAGCTGATGCACGATAACGTTATCGAATTGGAGGCCCTTACCTACATCCGGGGTCGCTCGATTCCCCACCAGTACGTGATCGTTGACGAGGCCCAGAATCTCACCCCCCACGAGGTCAAGACCATCGTCAGCCGGGCCGGCGAGGGCACCAAGGTGGTGCTGACCGGCGACCCCTACCAGATCGACAACCCCTATCTGGACTCCAGCAGCAACGGTCTGACCTACACGGTGGAACGGATGCGCGAACTGGCTCTGCATGGCCATATCACCCTCTTAAAGAGCGAGCGCAGTACCCTGGCGGGGGCGGCGGCCAGTTATCTGTAGAAGACAGGCCGAAGGCTGAAAAGAGCAGGCTGAAGACTGAAGGCTGAAGGTACAAAAAAGCAGGCTTAAGACTGAAGGGACAGCCGGGAAAGGTATAGGGGCTGAGGCTGTTGTTGTACCTTCGGTCTTCAGCCTATATGTTCGCCTTCACTCTTTTTCCCCGGCCCGGCAATTTTGCCCTTTGTTCACGGTCCGTAATTGGCTATATTGTCCAGTCCATGCTCTTGAATAACTACCCTTTTTCCGACCTTACCGGTCAGGAGACCCGCGATGGATTTCGAAGCGAAATGGATAGCCTGGGAGACCACCCGGCGTTGTAACTTAAAGTGCGTGCACTGCCGCTCCTCCTCCGAACTGGAGGCCAAGGGCCATCCCGATTTCTCCTTCGACGAGGCCAAGCGGGTGCTGGACGATATCGCCTCCTATGCCTCGCCGGTGGTGGTGCTCTCCGGCGGCGAACCCCTGTTGCGGCCGGACATCTTCGAGATCGCCAAGTACGGCGGCGCCAAAGGGTTGCGGATGTGTCTGGCCACCAACGGCACCCTGGTCACCGAGGCGATCGCCGATCAGATCAAGGCGGCCGATATCAAGATGGTCTCCATGAGTCTGGACGGCTCCACCGCCGCGGTCCACGACAACTTCAGGAACGTGCCGGGGGCCTTCGACGGCACCCTGAACGCCATGCGGATCTTCCGGGAGAAGGGCATCAAATTTCTGATCAACTCCTCCTTTACCAAGCGTAACCAGGAGGAGATCCCCAAGCTCTATAAGCTGGCCAAGGAACTGGGGGCCACCGCCTGGTATATGTTTATGATCGTTCCCACCGGCCGCGGCGAGGAGATCATGAACGAGCTGATCTCCAAAGAGGACTACGAGAACCTGCTCAAGTGGCACTACGAGATAGAGAAGCAGGAAGACGAGATGCTGATCCGGCCCACCTGCGCCCCCAGTTATTACCGGGTGGTCCTCCAGCAGTCGAAGGAACAGGGCGACGACTATAAGCGGCGCACCCTGCAATTCTCCACCGGCGGCTCCAAGGGCTGTCTGGCCGGGCAGCTGATCTGTCTGATCGATGTAGACGGCAACGTCCTGCCCTGTAGTTACTTCCCGAAATCGGCCGGCAATGTTCGCGAGCAGTCCTTTAAAGATATCTGGGAAAACTCGCAGCTCTTCAAGGACCTGCGTGACTTCAAGAGTTACAAGGGGCGCTGCGGCGCCTGCGAGTACGTCGGGGTTTGTGGCGGCTGTCGGGCTCGGGCCTACGCGGTCACCGGCGACTACATGGACGAGGAGCCGTTCTGCGGGCATACCCCGTTTAAGATGCTGAAGAAATGATGGCGTCGCCAGAAAGCCGATATGCGGCGTCACAGCAGCTCGCGAAATGCTCGACATACCTGAGTATGCCTCCGCTTTCGCAACCCGCTGTTCCTTGCAGATCGACATTCTGGCTTAGCCATCAAGTTTGTTTATCGTTCCTACGCTCCAGCGTGGGAACGGGTCCGGTGACGCTCCAGCGTCGCCGACTCGGACGCGGAGCGTCCCGTGAGGTGCGTTCCCATGCTGGAGCATGGGAACGATACTTTAACCAATTTCCTTCACCAGTGGAGACACCATGCGTACCGAATTTTTGAAGGCCTGCAAGGGCGAGAAGACCGACTATACCCCGATCTGGATCATGCGTCAGGCCGGCCGCTATCTGCCCGAGTACCATACGGTCCGCAGCAAGGGCAGTTTTCTCGACCTCTGTAAGAACCCGGAGCGGGCCGCCGAGGTGACTTTGCAGCCGGTGGACATCATCGGGGTGGATGCCGCCATCCTCTTCTCCGACATCCTGGTGCCGCTGGAAAAGATGGGTTGCCCCCTGGAGTTTCACGAGAAGCGCGGGCCGGTTTTCCCAAGCCCGATTCGCACCCAGGCGGCGGTTGATGCCCTGCGCATTCCCGATGCCGAGGGTGATCTCGGCTACGTCATGGACACCATCCGGATCCTCAGGAAGGAGCTGGTCAACAAGGTGCCGCTGATCGGCTTTTCCGGGGCGCCCTTTACCCTGGCCACCTATCTGATCGAGGGCGGTTCCTCCAAAAACTATCTGCTGACCAAGCGGATGATGTACGAGAACCCGGCTCTTTACGGCCAGCTCTTGGACAAGATCACCGACTGCACCATCGCCTATCTGAAAGGCCAGGTGGCGGCCGGGGCCCAGGCCCTGCAGATCTTCGACTCCTGGGTCGGCGTTCTGGCCCCCTGCGACTTCCGCGACTTCGCGTACCCCTACGTAAAAAGGATCATCGATGCCCTGAAGGCGGTCACCGACATCCCGCTGATCTATTTCGCCAACCACGGCGCCACCCTGCTGCCCCAGACCAAGCACTGCGGGGCCGATGTTCTGGGCTTTGACTGGCGGATCGGCCTGGATGATGTGGTGCGCCAGGTCGGCCAGACCGTCTCCATCCAGGGTAATCTGGAGCCGCTCTGTCTGTTCCTGCCGGAAGACAAGCTGGCCGCCCGGGTCCGGATGGTGCTGGAGGAGGCCAAGGGCGCCCGCGGCCACATCTTCAATCTGGGCCATGGCATTGTCCCCGAGGCCGATCCGGCCAAGGCCAAGCTGCTGGTCAAACTGGTCCACGAGATCAGCCGGGAAATGCGGGGATGATCCCGACGGTCGCCCAGTGCTTCCGGTTGATTGACGAGTATCGGATGCTCGCCAATATCAGGGACCACTCGATCATCGTCGCCCGGATCGCTACCCGGCTGGCTGAAGAGTTGCGGGCCGGCGGCCACCAGCTTTCGGTGCCCCTGGTGGTGGCCGCGGCCCTGCTGCACGATATCGGCAAGACCGCCTGCCTGGACAGCGACCGCGATCATGCCGCCTACGGCCGGGAGATTTGTCTGGCCCACGGGTTGGCTGAGTTGGCGGAGATCGTCGGCGACCATGTTCGCTTTCGGGACAATGCCCTCGGGGTTTTTTCGGAATATGATGTCGTTTTTTATGCCGACAAACGGGTCACCCACGAACAGGTGGTCAGTCTGGAGAAGCGGGAGATGTACATCCTCGAACGCTACGGCCGCAATGATCCGCAGCGGCTGGCCATCATCCGCGAACATTGCCGGAGTTGGCGGCTGGTGGAGGCGCGGCTTTTTGCCCCCCTGGCCTTTGCTCCCGCCGCACTGGTCGAACTGATCGATCGCGACCCTGCTACCTGTGATTTTGCTGGTGCAACCGAGACAATGCTGGCCGAACCTGATAAAATCGCCATGGGCTATTGATGCGTATTACGGGAGGGCGTGGTTGATGGTCAAGACCGTAAAGTTGCGGGAGAAGGTCGGGGTGGTGTTGTTGAATCTCGGCGGCCCCGCCAGCCTGGATGACGTCGAGCCGTTCCTGTTCAATCTCTTTTCCGACCGGAAGATCATCCGGCTCGGTCCTTTCGCCTTTATGCAGAAGTTTATCGCCCGGCGGATTGCCAAAAAGCGGGCGCCGGTCAGCCGCGAGTGTTACCGGCTGATCGGCGGCGGCTCGCCCCTGGCCAGGATCACCGATGAGCAGGGCCAAGCCCTGATCAAGGAGCTTTCGCCCCGGGGTGATTTCCGGGTGGCCATGGCCATGCGCTACTGGCAACCTTCGGCCCGGGAGGCTCTTGGGCAGATGCTGGAGTCCGGCGTCCGCCGGATTGTCGCCCTGACCCTTTACCCTCACTACTCGGTGGCCACCACCGGCTCCTCGGTGGATGACCTGCTGGCGGCGGCCAGTGGTGAGTGGCCGGGGCGCTTCGAGATCGCCGTGGTCGATTCCTGGCCGGAACAGCGGAACTATGTGGAGTGTCTGGCCCAGTCCATCCGTGACGGGATCGCCAGGTTCGGCGGCGAAAATGTCTGTCTGCTGTATAGCGCCCACAGTCTGCCGGTTGAGTTTATTGAGGACGGCGATCCCTATGTGGAAGAGATCGAGAAGACCTTGCGGGCGGTGGAATTGCTGACCGGGGTGCCCGGCGTCCTCTGTTTCCAGAGCCGCAGTGGCCCCGTGGAGTGGTTGGAGCCATCCACCCCGGACATGTTGAAGGAGTCGGCCGAACGGGGTTGCCGCAATATCCTGATGGTGCCGATCAGTTTTGTCTCCGACCACGTCGAGACTTTGTACGAGATCGATATGCTTTACCGCGATCAGGCCCGGGAACTGGGGATGCGGCTGGAGCGCACCGAGTCGTTGAACGCTGACCCGATTTTCATCAAGGGGCTGGCAGACTTGGTCTTGGTGGCCTGCGGGGAGAAGGGTTGGCTGGACTGTTCAGGGTCTGACCAGGAATCGCTGAACCGCAGGATCGTGAACCGCCGAACCGCGGAAGTGTAACCGTATTTGTGAAGTACAATCGGGTCGTCACCGCTCGGTGACTGGCCCTTGTTTTTTGATCCCAACCAGAAGCGGAGTGAAAATGGATTACTCGTCAGAAGTTGCAAGGATGTGCACGGTGGCTCAGGGGCCAAACCACGGGCCGGCGCCGATCCCCCAGGAGGGACGCTGGGTCAAGTCCCGTCAGGTCACCGATATCAGCGGCTTGAGCCACGGAGTCGGCACCTGTGCCCCGCATCAGGGGGCCTGTAAGCTGACCTTGAATGTTAAGGAAGGGATCATCGCCGAGGCCCTGGTGGAAACGGTGGGCTGCACCGGTATGACCCATTCCGCCGCCATGGCCGCCGAGATTTTGCCCGGCAAGACCATCCTCGAGGCCTTGAATACCGATCTGGTCTGTGACGCCATCAATGACGCCATGAAGAAAATCTTCCTGCAGCTGGTCTACGGTCGCACCCAGACCGCCTTCTCCGAGGGCGGCCTGCCGATCGGAGCCGGCCTTGAGGACCTGGGCAAGGGTGAGCGCAGCGTCACCGGCACCATGTACGGCACCAGCGCAAAGGGGCCGCGCTACATGGAGATGGCGGAAGGCTACGTCAAGGAACTGGCCCTGGACGCCGACGGCGAAATCATTGGCTACAGCTTCGTTAACCTCGGCGTGATGATGGCCCAGATCAAGAAGGGGGTTGAACCGGGTGAGGCGCTGACCAAGGCCTCCGGTACTTACGGGCGCTTTGCGGAAGCGGTCAAGACTATTGATCCCCGGCACGAATAAAAGGGCAACTTAAAAAGTGATCGGTTACGTCATTGCGAGCACCGAAAAGCGGGCATAAACTCAGCGAAGTAATTTCCGGGCTGTGGCTTGAGATTGCTTCGTCGCAGAAGCGCTTCTCGCAATGACGGGTATCGTGAAAACATCCCGATTAGGAGATTATCAAAATGGCACTCTTTGAAAGTTACGACCGGCGGATCAACCAGATTACCCCGGTTCTGGAAAAATACGGGATGAAATCCCTGGATGACGCCAAGGCGGTCTGCGACGCGATCAAGGTCGATGTGGCCCAGTTGGTCCGTTCCATCCAGCCGATCTGTTTCGACAACGCCTGCTGGGCCTACACCCTGGGGGCGGCCATCGCCGTCAAGAAGGGTCAGAAGGTGGCGGCCGAGATCGCCGCCACCCTGGGCGAGGGGTTGCAGGCCTTCTGTATCCCCGGCTCGGTGGCGGCGGAGCGCCAGGTCGGTCTGGGCCACGGCAACCTGGCCGCGATGCTTCTGACCGACACCACCGCCTGCTTCGCCTTTGTGGCCGGCCACGAATCCTTCGCCGCCGCCGAGGGGGCCATCGGCATCGCCCGCTCGGCCAACCGGGTGCGCAAGGCGCCGTTGCGGGTAATCTTGAATGGTTTAGGCAAGGACGCCGCCCAGATTATCTCCCGGATCAACGGCTTCACTTACGTCCAGACCAGTTTTGACTATGCCAGCGGTGAACTGACCGTGGTCCGCGAGAAGGCCTACTCGACCGGCGAGCGCAGCAAGGTGCGCTGTTTCGGGGCCGACGATGTTCGCGAGGGCGTCGCCATCCTGCATCTGGAAGGGGTGGATGTCTCGATCACCGGCAACTCCACCAACCCCACCCGCTTTCAGCACCCGGTGGTCGGCACCTATAAGAAGGAACGGTTGGCCGCCGGCCAGAAGTTCTTCTCGGTGGCCTCCGGCGGCGGTACCGGCCGGACCTTGCACCCCGACAACATGGGCGCCGGTCCGGCCTCCTACGGGATGACCGACACCATGGGCCGCATGCACTCCGACGCCCAGTTCGCCGGCTCCTCCTCGGTCCCGGCCCACGTGGAGATGATGGGGCTGATCGGCATGGGCAACAACCCGATGGTCGGCGCCTCGGTGTCGGTGGCGGTGGCAGTAGAGCAGGCCATGGTCGGATAAGTCGGGACGGAAATATCAGTAAATTAAACCCCGGCCGGGAATATTCCGCCGGGGTTTTTGTTTGCGACCAGTAAGGTTACGATCGCGCGGGAACGATAATTATCTCCTGTCTTGCGTTGGGGTTTTGCCTGCAGAAATAAAAAAGCAGGGCCAAATTAATGGCCCTGCTTTTTTATTGGTGTCTTTGCAACTTGTCAATAATCGTTGTTTGTCTTGCTGCTATGTGTAGTGATTAATTATAGATTACCACATGTCATCGGCGCCATGTTTTCATCGAAAACATTTACGCACCGGAAATTGTAGTTGTAGTAGTTTTGATTGCTTATGACCTGGGAGTTGATATACAGCGGGTTGTAGTTGCTGTAATTCTTCAGTGTGTAGTCGTGCAGGAAATTGACGATAAACTTGGAGTTGCTGGCGACTAACCGCATTGCCCATGGATCCCAAGAATTGCGGGAGTCTAATATCCCTGTGCCTTCGGTGCCATCTGCATTGTCGGCAATTATTGTGGAGTTGTCTATCCTGACATCTTCAATCCCGCCATAGATCCATATTGCTCGGGATTCCATGTTTGAGGGATTTCCCATCCCGTGGGTATGGGCGACAACGTTTCTTATGGTCAGCGAATCGCCTTGAGTTCCGTCCGATTGAATGGCCTCATTCCTGCCTGCCTCAGACACATGGATGTTGACGTTTTCAATGGTGCCCGAGCCCTTCATATAGATACCGCCAAGATTGGGCGTGACGGAATTACCACTCGAAACGAGGGAAAAGTTACTGAGGGTATTACCTCCTGCCTTGATTGACATGGCGGTCAAGTTGCCCGAATGCGGGTCCACCGGGGCATAACTCTTAATGATGGTGTTTGATTTCCCTGATCCGTCAATATCCAGATAGGCGGGGGCCACAATGGTGGCGGAACCAATATCATAAACCCCCGGCATAATCTTCATTAAGCAAGGATTGTTGACTGACGGGGTTCCGCACCAGTTGGCCAGATCGCTGATGGCGTCAATCGGGCTGGTGTATTCTCCGCCCTCGGTCGCCACAACGGCCATATTTCCATAAAAGTGGCCGTGATTCAAATCCGCCTTTGTCGCCAAGGTTGCATTGGTTGCGGCGAGCTCGGATTGACTTGCCTTGGTGCTGACGGCTGCACCCAGAGCATTCACCTGTTCCTGAATGGCGGTATCCGCAGCGTTCACGTCGCTGACGAGAGAATTGATCTCCGAATTAAACAGAGTTGTGTCAACTTTGCCGGCCAAGGCCGCATCAACCGCGCTCTGATCGGCCTTGCTGTCCATGGCACACTGCAGACCGGTTACTTTGCCCATGGCAACATCACTAATTTTAGCGTCATTAACCGCGCCATTCTGGATGTGTCCGGTCTTGACACCTGCACCGTAGTTGGTGTTCTGACCAGAAGTTCCATCCGCTTCTCTGATTTTTTGGGAGGTAACGGTGTTATCGGAAGGGACATTGTCAGCCATTGCATGGGTTGAAAAACATAGCATTGCCGTAAGGGGGAGTGTCGCCATTACCAAAAGCTTTTTACTCATTTAAATGCTCCTTGTTAAATTGATTTCTATTGCCAACTATTGGCTATAATAACAACCAAAGGAGTATTTAGCATTCACATGAAGCCATGTAAACGACTTTGTTGGGATAAACAGTTGATTTGGCAGCCGGCCGGGAATGGGCCAATGGGAGGGGTGATTCCACGTTTGAATTTTGAAGAATTGCGGGTGAAATGCAACTAGCACGGACACCAGGATTCGGGCCGGGATATTTGTTCTGGTGGTTGGCGTTTAGGGATTTACGATCCCTCCGCCAGGATGACATCGTCATCAATCAACTGTTGCTGACCGGCGGTTCGGACCTGTACTGCCCCTGCCTTTCCAGCATCCAGCCCGGATATTCCTCCGGCAAACGGCTGACCTGCGCCAATTCCTGCAACTCTTCATCGCCTAAGATCACCTCCCCGGCCCCGAGATTGTCCTTGAGTTGCTCAATGGTCCGCGCCCCGACGATCACCGTGGAAACCTCTCGTTGCGTCAACAGCCAGGCCAGGGCGATCCGGGCGATGGAAACCCCGTGCCGTTCGGCGATGGGGCGCATGACCTCGAGGCAGCGGAAGGCCCGTTCCTTATCGACCACCGGGAAATCAAATTTGCTGCGCCGGCTGCCCTCGGGTCCCTTACCGTCCGGGGCGAATTTCCCGGTCAACAGACCACCCGCCAGGGGGCTCCAGACCATCAGCCCCATTCCCTGGTCGCGGAGCAGCGGCAAGACTTCCCGCTCCAGGTCGCGTCCGGCGATCGAGTAATAGGCCTGGGCGGCAACAAAGTGCGCCCAGCCCCGCCGCTCGGAGATACCCAGTCCCTTCATGATCTGCCAGGCCGCCATATTGCACAGGCCGATGTACCGGACCTTGCCGGAGCGGACCAGATCGTTCAGGGTCTCCAGCGCCTCCTCAATGGGGGTCAGCGGGTCGATACCGTGCAGCAGGTAGAGGTCGAGATGGTCCAGCTGCAGCCGCTTCAAGCTGGCCTCCACCTCGTTGGTCAGGTGATAGCGCGATTGGCCCCGGCCGTTGGGCAGCTCGTTCATGATCCCGGTGGCCTTGGTGGCGATCACCAGCTCGTCGCGCGGCAATCCCAGTTTCTTGATGGCCTGGCCGACCAGCTGCTCAGACTGGCCAAAGGAGTAGACATTGGCGGTGTCGATGAAGTTGACGCCCTGCTCGAAGGCATACTTAACCTGGGCGGTGACCGCCGCCTGATCCAGCCCGCCCATGACCTGCCAGAAGCCGGCGCTGCCATAGGTCATGGTGCCGAGGCACAGTTCGGATACGTACAGACCGGTTTTTCCCAACAGCCGATACTTCATGCCCCTACCTCCGGTTAACGCTGATTCCCCGCTTTTCAATCTGCCTGACGATCTTGGCCTTTACCGGTCAAGCGAATTAAATGCAACTCCCGGGTTTTTTTGATAGATTATTACAGCCCCTCAACCAGAACAAGCCGGTCTAGCGAGAAAAAATTGGATGAGCAACCGTCGCTTTTTACTCCTGATTGTAGCAGTCTCCTTGGGGGCCGTGATAATTCTGGGCGGCTTCAATCTTTTCATCCTCACCCCCGCCTTCACCGACCTGATCGTTGAGAAAAACGAGACGAAGGCCGTTAAAATTGCCCAGCATCTCCTGGAAACCTTCTCGGATATCGGCCTAAATCCCGAAAGTGATTCAACCTCGCCGGTTTTCAAGCAACTGGTCGCCATCGCCGTTAACGATTTCCGGCTGATGAAGCTCAAAATTTTCGCGGCCGACGGCCGGACGGTATTTTCCACCAGCGCCGCCGAGATCGGCGTGGTGAACGGGCATGATTATTTCCGTGACCGGGTGGCCCGGGGCGAGATTTTTACCAAGCTGGTCGACAGGGACACCAATTCCCTGGAAAATCAGCTCGTCTCCGCCGATGTGGTGGAAACCTACGTACCCATCATGGAGAATGGGAAATTCCACGGCGCCTTCGAGATCTACCTGGACGTCACCAAAGAGCATCAGAAACTGCACGCCCTGCTCTTCCGCATGCATCTCTCCATGGCCATCCTCTCTACCCTGCTGCTGGGGATTGTGCTCTTTATCGCCCGCAAGGCCGACTTGAGCTTCATCGAGCAGGAAAAAGCCGAAGCGGAGAAAAAGAACTTAATCGCCGAACTTAGAAAGGCCCTGGAAGAGGTCAAGACCCTGCGGGGCATCATTCCCATCTGCACATACTGCAAGAAGATTCGCGATGACGAGGGGATGTGGAATAAACTTGAGGCATACATCCACGAGCATTCGGAGGCCAAATTCAGTCATGGCATCTGTCCGGAATGCTTTGCCGAACAGATGGAAAAACTGGCGGCGGAAGAACCCTGACCGGACTTTCGGTGTCCAGCCGTGCGGCCAACCCAGCTTTTAGGCGGTCACGCCAAAGCCTGCACCGCCTCGATCAACTCGTCCAGCGACTTGAATGACTCCAGCCGTTCAGCGGCAATCAGCACCTCCAGCTTTCCGCCGCCGCTCTCCTTGAGGATCACCGGGCAGGGCAGCTTTAGACCGTACTTGGCCTCGAATTCGTCGCGGTGGAGAAACTCCATCTCGTGCGAACTGCCTTCCCGAAACGCCTTCCATTTGGCGTTCTCGGCGAAGTTGCCGAAGGTCAGGCTGCAAAGGTTGCAGGTGTAAGTTTCCGGCTTGATGATCTTGTGGCCGATGTCCAGCAGGGAGTTCAAAAAACCGCTGTCGGCGTTGTAGACGAATACCAGCTTCATGGGTGCCTCCTGCTGCTCGGATTCGCAACATTCTGTCCTGATTTAAGCGTACCACAGTGGTGAGCGCAGGGAATCTACTCAGCCACAGGGTCGTGGCTTTAAGACCCGGCCAAAGGCTCAAGCCAGCCGGATCTTGCGGAAATCCTTGAGAATCTTGCGGAACAGCAGGTTGAAGATGGCCGGGTTGAAGCGGTAAAGCCACCAGACCAGGTGGGCGTAGAAGGGAAAGATGATGATCGCCTGGTTCTTCGCCACCCGGTCGAGGATGATCCGGGCCGCCTTCTCCGGCGAGACGAAGTGTTTGGTGGGCGGCCGGACCAGCTTTTGCTGATCGACATTGACGTAGGAAACGGTCTGGTGGATGGCGGTGCGCATGATCCCCGGGCAAACCAGGTTAACCTTGACCCCCAGCCCGGCCCCCTCCAGTCGCAATGCATTGGTGAAGCCGACCACCGCCCATTTGCTGGTGCAGTAAGGAATCTCCTTGGGCACCGGGATCAGCCCGGCCAGGGAACCGATATTGACGATCTGCCCGCCGCCCTGATCGACCATCACCCCGTAAGCCGAGGTGGCCCCGTAGATCACCCCCATCAGGTTGACGTCCATCATCGTCCGCCACTGTTCGACACTGAGGTCGCGGGCCTCGCCGTGCAGGGCGGTGCCGGCGTTGTTGAAGATCAGGTCGAGCCGCCCGTACTTCTTGACCACATCCTTGACGATGCGCTGGGCGTTTTCGTAGATGGTCACGTCCAGATAGGCGGAAAGCGCCCGGCCGCCCCGCGCCCGGATGACCTGGCAGACCGCCTCGGCCCCCTCCTGATCGACATCGACAGCCACCACCGTCGCCCCGCGCCGGCCCAGCTCTTCGCAGAGTTCGCGGCCCAGCCCAGCCGCGCCGCCGGTAACCACGGCGATTTTGTCTTGATAGTAGTTGCCCACGCGCTGCCTCAGGAAATAATCAAAATAAAAGAAAAGGTGGGTGTTCTATATCGCTAGCCGGGAAGGGCGTCAACAACAAACGGGAGCGATCAAGGCGAACGGAACGGGACCACCCGGTTTGGGGCGGCTGCTAACAGACCGGGCGCTTTCGCCACCTGCGCCCAGGGGGCGTTGGGAGTGGGCGGACGGCTCGGCGAGACGTCCCTACCGGGAATTTACCCAGACCAGCCCCCGCGCCTTACAGCATTGAGATGAAATCTTCGAACTTGCCCCCTTTGGAGCGGCCGATCTGCTCGACATAGCGGATCTCGATGGTGAACGGGTGGCAGAATCTTTCCTGCAGATAGCGGCTCAGAATATTCTCATTGGCCGCGGTCAGGGGAGCATCGACGACCAGATTGGC
The DNA here is from genome assembly GCA_020056965.1 of Deltaproteobacteria bacterium. Classification (GTDB taxonomy): domain Bacteria; phylum Desulfobacterota; class Desulfobulbia; order Desulfobulbales; family JAGXFP01; genus JAGVGT01. Next base: position 14,932 of record JAGVGT010000047.1, on the reverse strand, counting down.
CACGATCCGTTCTGCTTCGGTCTGAATCAACTGCAGTTGCCGGATCGGTCCGAGCGCCGACCAGTCGCTGGAGGGAAAGCTGGGCCAGGTCTGGCGGCCGTCCGGCAGGGTCAGCATGTTGCGCTGCCGCCCCATGATTCTCTTGAGCACCGGCAGCCCCCGCCCGCAGGCACAGCGGCCCCCGCATTCGGCGTAATCTCCGACCAGATAGCGGACCAGCGGCATGGCAAAATTATGGAGCGGGGTAACCGCGACCCGCCCGATTTCCCCTTCCTTGACCGGCCGGCCGGACTCATCAACAATCTCCACCAGGGCACTCTCCGACTGGATGTGATAGTGCTCGTGGTCAGGGCATTGCAGGGCCAGATAACCCAGTTCCTGGGTGCTGTAGATATCCTTTACCGCCACATTCCAGACCTCCCGGCAGGTTTGCCGCAGTTCGTCGCTCAATTGCTCGGCGTAGGTCCGGACTTCCCGCAGCTCGGGCAGGACGATGGCGTGGTCCCGGCAGTACCGGGCCAGGGCCAGAAGATTGGTGGGCAGGGAGTGGAGGTAGACCGGGTTTTGTTCCTGCAGCCAGGCGGCCTGGGTGGCAATGTCGGTCCTGACGTTCATGATCGACCCCGGCCCGGTTTTGAACAGTACGCCAGGCGCCGGCCCCCAGCCGGACAAACCCACCCCTTTGCCGATTTCCAGGTCGCCTTCCGGCCGGATCGCCACCATCTTTTGGCTGAAATCCCGGCGATGCCAAAAGTGATCACGGAGGCTGATGCCCAGATACATGAACCGGGACATCCCTGTAGTGAGAAAGGAGACGGGGGCGCCGGTCGAGCCGGAGGTTTGCCCCTTACTGATCCCGCCATGGGCCGCCGGCAACTTGCCCGAAAAAATTCGCGGCCCGGCCGCCTGGACTGCCCCCCGGTCCAGGAGCGGGATTTGCGGCCAGTAATCCTCAACCCGGTCCTGGCCGGGCCTGATCCCCAGCCCCTGAAAAAGTTCGCGGTAATAGGGCGAATGGTGCGCGGCATGGCCCAGCAGTTGCCGAAGCTGGGCAAATTGCAGGGCGCGCAACTCTTCCGGCGAGAGCCACTGGGTATAGTCGTACTGATATTGCAAGGCCAGCATCCTGGCCCCGGCCGCGCTGGGCAGAAACGGCCACGATACCCCTGCGACTATGCTTTGAAACTGCCGGTATTGAGCGAAGTCCATCTCCCCTCCTTTTTCAGGGTCGGCCAAGGTCCGGGAGCGGACTTGCCGTTAGTTCCCGCCAGGTCATCCGCGGCCATCCTCTTGGCCGATGATGTATGAGATCGTCACATTATCGAACAGGGCCGAGCCGGTCGAAATAAAAACCGCCCGCTCTTTCCGGCCCTGGGGGCCGGTCGCGAGCAGGCTGAAAAAGTCGGTTACCTCCTGAGGCCGCAAACTGCCTGCCAGCATCCATTGGTGCAGGTCGCCGAAATTGAGCGAATCCATGCTATCCACATAAATATCGGCCGCCCCGACCCAGCCTGGAGCCAGTTCATGCTGCTGATCGGAATCGGCCCCGACACTGATGACCAGAGGCGCCTCGCATTGGTCCGGACCGCAGAACGCTGCTTTACTGCTGGTGGCGAGGACGAGAACATCAACCCCAGCCATGACTGGAGTGGTCGAGGCCCGACAGACAGAGCCGGGAAATTGCCGGGCCAGCAGTCCGGCGGTTTGGGCCGCCCGTCCGGGGGTATGGTCAAACAGGGCGAGGGAGGCCCCAGGATGTAACGACAGGAGGTAGAAGGCGGCGTAATAACCGACCCGGCCCGCGCCCACCACCGAAAAGCTTCGGGGCGTGGCGGCCAGTTGGTCCACGGCCAGGGCCACACAGATCCCCGTCCGGGCCGAAGAAAGCAGGCAGGCGTCAAAGATGTGGGAGATGAAGTTTTCCTCGGGGTGAATTGCCAAGGCCTTGCCGACCGTGATCTGGTCGGGGACCGTGACTTGCCTGAGGTTGGTGCCGACCACCTTGACCGTTTTCCAGGTCCGGCCACCCTGTTTCACCACACAGGGCATCACCCGAAAGTCGCCGCCATCATCGGGGTCGTCAAACAACTGCTTGGGAGGCAGCTCCAGTTCCGCCGAGCCTGCGGCGATATTCCGCAGGATCCCCCGGACATGGGCAAAGTACTCCGCCGGGGCCTTGGCCAAAGCGGCATGGACTTCCCGGTCGGTGTAATAACGGCAGGGTTCGGCGGTGGTCCGCAGGACCTGGTCCAGAGCAGGCCAGTCAGTCATATTATCAGTCCTTGGGTTCAGGCGTTGCGCAGGTCAAACACCACCACTGGTAACCTCGGTTCAATCCCCGGGAATCCCCGACAGAACGGATAAACAGAGGAAGTCTATAATTCTACTTTGTCATCTTGGGGAATTCAGAATCCAGAATTCAGGAGCCAGAATGTATAGGATTATTCTGACTCCTGACTCCAGGATTCTTTGGGAATGTGACAAAGTAGAAATAATCGGCGGCCCCGAATACCGTCAACCATAAAAGCGGGGAAAGGGCTCTTGAAAGCATGCCCGGGAAGCTCTCCCGTTATACCAGGCAATCACCAAGGGCGACCACCGAATACATGCCTCCCAAGGAGAATTTGCTTTTTTTCCCGTTGGCTTACCCTTACCATTGCGGTATGCCCTTTAATTCCACGGGAGGAAAGCAGTGAAGATTAAGGTCGGCACCAGCGGCTATGGGTTCAAGGAGTGGAAAGGCGCGTTCTATCCGGAAAAGATCTCGGCCAAGGCGATGCTGGGCTTCTATGCCGAACGGTTGCGCGCGGTGGAGATCAACTACACTTTTTACCATCTACCGACCCCGGGAGTTCTCACCGCCTGGGCGGCACAGGTCCCGGACGATTTTGCTTTCGCCCTCAAGGCCTCGCAGATCATCACCCATCGCAAGCGCTTGCACCAGGCGGCCGAAGAGACCGAATTCTTCTTCCAGTCGCTGGAGTCCCTGGGGGAAAAAGCGGGGCCGGTCCTCTTCCAGTTCCCGCCGTTTTTTCATGCCAACCCCGCGGTTCTGGCGGAATACCTGCCCCTGCTCCCCGCCGGTCGCCAGTGCGCCTTCGAGTTTCGCCACCCCTCCTGGCTGGTGCCGGAGATCTTAGACCTGCTCCGCGCCCACGGTTGCAGCCTCTGCCTGGCCGATACCGACGAGAATCCGGTCGGTGAGCTGATCAGCACGGCGGACTGGGGCTACCTGCGCCTCCGCCGGGCCAATTATTCCGAGGCCGAACTGGGCCAATGGCTGGCGCGGATCCAGGCCCAACCCTGGCAGAGCGCCTACGTCTTTTTCAAACATGAGGAAGAGGCCCAGGCAGCCATTGGCCCGAAAATGGCGATGCATTTCCAGCAGCTGGCCGGAGCCCGTTAGGCAGAAGGGCATGAGCTTAAAAGAATACCAAAAAAAGCGCAACTTCAGCCGCAGCCCCGAGCCCCGGGGCCAGGGCGCCTCAGCCCCGGCCGGCGGGGGGCTCTATGTGATCCAGAAGCATGCCGCCAGCCGGCTCCATTACGATCTGCGCCTGGAGATGGATGGGGTGTTGAAGAGCTGGGCGGTACCCAAGGGGCCGAGCCTGGATCCGGCCGAGAAACGGCTGGCGGTCCAGGTGGAGGACCATCCCCTGGAGTACGGCGCCTTCGAGGGCACCATCCCCAAGGGCGAATACGGTGGCGGCACCGTGATGCTCTGGGACCGGGGGAGCTGGGAAGCGGAGGGCGATCCGGACCGGGAATTTCCCCGGGGCAAACTCTCCTTCCAACTGCACGGCGAGAAGTTGCGCGGCTCCTGGGCCCTGGCCCAGATGCGGGACCAGGACGGCCAACCCTCGAGAAACTGGCTGCTGATCAAGCACAAAGACAGTGAGGCGATGGCGGAAGAGCGCTACCGGGTGGTCGAAGCGAAGCCGCTCAGCGTCGCCAGCCACCGGACTCTTGACGAGATCGCCGCCGGGGCTCCGGCCTACCTGGTCACGCCGGAACCGGAACCAGATCCCGCCCTCTTGCCTATGGCCCGCCCGGCGCCCCTGCCGGAAACCCTCAACGCCCAGCTGGCCACTCTGGTGGCCCAGCCGCCGGTCGGCGACAACTGGCTCCATGAGATCAAGTTCGACGGCTACCGGATTCTCGCGACCGTCGCCAATGGCCGGGTCACTCTGCGGTCGCGCAACGGCAAGGAGTGGACCGCCAGATTCCCCACGGTAGTTGCGGCCCTGCGGCGCCTGCCGGGGCAGGCCATTCTGGACGGCGAGATCGTCGTCCTGCGGCCGGACGGCACCTCGGATTTCCAGGCCCTGCAGGAGTTTCTCGGGGCCGGGCGAGCCGCCACGCCGGTTTACTACCTCTTCGATCTTCTCTATTGCAACGGCTATGACCTCACCGCCGTACCGCTCCTGGAGCGCAAACGTCTTCTTAAGGCCCTCCTGGCGGGGCTGGCGCCGCCCAGCGCAATCCTTCGCTACAGCGACCACCTTCAGGGCGGCGGTAGCGCGGTGTACCGTCAGGCCTGCGGGCTGGCGGCGGAGGGCATCGTTTCCAAGCGGGCCGACGCGGGCTATGAGCAGAAAAGGTCCCGGAGCTGGCTGAAATCCAAGTGCCGGCTCCGGCAGGAGTTCGTGGTCGGCGGCTGGAGCGATCCGACCGGCTCCCGGAGCGGTTTCGGGGCCTTGCTGCTGGGTTATTACCAGGCGGGGGAGCTGATCTTCGCTGGCCGGGTGGGCAGCGGTTTCACGGTGAGCGAACTGGGCCGGCTGAGCGCCAGGCTGCGGCAGATGGCCCGGGACACCTCCCCCTTCACCTCACCGCCGGCCGCCGAAGCGCGCCGGGGGCTGCACTGGGTCAGGCCGGAATTGGTGGTCGAGGTGGAGTTTCGCGAGTGGACCCGGGAGCAGCTCCTGCGTCAGGCCGCCTTCATCGGCCTGCGCGAGGACAAGGCGGCCGGCGACATCGTCCGGGAAGTCCCGGCCGCCGAGCCTGGCCCGGCCGGAATCACTCTGTCGGCAGGGGTACCGCCGGCGACCGGCACCAAAGCCACTTTTGCGCTGGTCGCCGGGGTGCGGGTGACCCATCCCGGCAAGATTCTCTACCCCGAGCAAGGGGTCAGTAAACTGGACCTGGCTAATTTCTATGCCGCCATCGGCGCTTTCATCCTGCCCCACATCAGCCACCGGCCTCTGACCCTGGTGCGCTGCCCGGACGGTCACCAGGGCGAGTGCTTCTACCAGAAGCACCTCAAGGAAGCGCTGCCAGCCAGCCTTCGCACCATCCCGATCCGGGAAAAGAGCGCGACCACGGCCTATCCGGTTCTGGACGACCTGCCGGGGCTGATCGCCCTGGTGCAGCTGGGGGTGCTGGAGATTCATCCCTGGGGCAGCCGGGAAAGCGACCTGGAGCGCCCGGATCTCCTGACCTTCGACCTCGACCCCGGACCGGGCCTGGCCTGGCTTAAGGTGATTGAAGGCGCCCACCTGCTGCGGGAGCGCCTGGCGGAGTTGGGACTGGCCGCCTTTGTCAAAACCTCGGGCGGCAAGGGCCTGCATCTGGTGGTGCCGATTGTGCCCCGGGCCGACTGGGACGAGGCCAAGGGATTCGCCCGGGCGGTCGCCCTCGATCTGGTCCGGAGTCACCCGGAGCGCTTCACGGCCGAGAGCAAGAAACTGAAAAGGGTCGGGAAAATCTTCATCGATTATCTGCGCAACGGCCGCGGGGCCACCACGGTTGCTGCCTACTCCACCCGGGCCAGGGCCGGCGCCCCGGTCTCCACCCCGATTGGCTGGGAGGAACTGGACCAGAACCTGACCCCGGACCGCTACCGGATCGCCAATCTGCCCCAGCGCTTGGCAACCTTGAAGGACGCCCCCTGGGCGGATTTTTTCCAGACCCACCAGGAGCTGAAGTCATCCTGGCCAGCGGCCCTGGAGCCCTGATTGCTCAGGCGGGAATTTGCATCCCAATCAACATCCAACCTAATATCAATCAGCCATGCCGTTCACCCCGATCCTGAGCTTGTCGAAGGATCGAAGGGTAGCCCAAGGTGGTCATAAGCTTTAAGTTGATTCGTGCTCTCAAGTTGGGCCATGCTTCGACAGGCTCAGCATGAACGGAGTTGCACTGATCAAATCTGGATTGTTGCGCCTGCCTGACAGAAATCTGTCTCTTGTCTTCCTTCAGCCTTCAGCCTTCAGTCTTCAGCCTAGCCACCTGGCAATGCCTCCTTCTTCTCGGCCCGGAACCGCTCCTTAATAATCGCCATCAAATCGATAATCTCCGCGCCTTCGCCGGGGGCTTCGGCCGGTTTCTCCACCACATCCGTACCCGCCGCCAGCTTGTCCCGCACCAGATCGAGCAGCCGGTGCGCGTGCCGATCGTGCAACAGGTCCGGGTCAAATTCTTTTTGCCGGAGCCGTTCAATCTCCCGGCTGAAGCGCTTGACCATGGACGCTGGCGCCTTGGTTAGCGGGGGCAGACCGATGCTCTCCGGCCTGCGGAGCTCATCGGCAAAGCGCAGGGTCTCCGCCCGCAGGACGCCGCCCTCGGCGAGGATCGCCACCAGGTGTTCCCGCTCGCGCATGACAAAGGTGGCGATCCCGACCCGCCCCTGCCGTTCCATGATTTCGGCCAGCAACCGGTAGGCCTTGTTGACCGCCCCGGCCGGGACCAGGAAGTAGGCGTGCTGAAAATAGGCGGGGTCCACTTCAGCCGCCTCGACAAAACAGCGCAGATCGATCTCCCGCGACTTCTTTGGTTCCAGGGCTGCAAGTTCTTCATCGGCGACCACGATATATCTGCCCGCCTCGATCTCGTAGCCGCGCACAATCTCCTCCCCGCCCACCGGCTGGTGGTCACGGGGACAGAAATAGCGCCGGTGCAGACCGCCCCCGTGCCGGTCCACCATCTTTAGCTGGGCCGTTTTGGGCCGCTGGGCGGAATAGAAATCCACCGCAATGCTGACCAGGCCGAAGGTGATGGTGCCGGACCAGAATGAGCCGCTCGGGGCGCTAGGTTCTTCCGGCTCAACCACGGTAGCGCTCCTTGGCCCCTCGCAGACTCGCCTCCAAGGCCTCTTTTAAATCTTGGGTGGCTTTGGGGGGAGGCGGCGGCCGCAAGGGGATGATCTTGCCGCCGGCCTTGGCATTAATAAAATCCAAGACCCGCTGCCGGAATTCATCACGATATTGGTGGGGATCAAAGGTGTCGGCCATCATCGCGACCAGTTGTCCGGCCATTGCCAACTCCCTGGGGTCGATTTCCCGGCCGGCCGGGATCTGCAGATTCGCCAGTTCGACGACCTCTTCGGCATACCGGAGGGTGACCATTAGCGGATAGCCTTCCCGTAGCCGCAAGACCCCGAAATACTCCTTGTTCCGCATCACCCAGCGGGCCAGTGCCTCGGTCCCGGTGCCGTCAAGGGCCTCAATCAGGGCGGAATAGGCGGCCGCCTCGCCATCCGGGCCGAGAAAATAGGGGCGCTCATGCCAGCGGTGATCAATGGTGGCGGCGGGCAGAAAAGTGAGGATTCCGATAGCGTGGGAGGGTTCTGGTTCGAGGCCGTGCAACTCCTCTTCGCTCAGGATGACCAGGCGGCCGTCCTCAGTCGCATAGCCGTGTCGGATTGCCTCGGCCGGGACGATTTCATTGGTTTCGGGGTGGACCATTTCCTGGCTGACCGGGGTCAGGTCTTGCCCGTGCAGCAGCCGGAAGTGGACCCCCTTTTCCTCAACCGCGGCATAAAATTTTACCGGGACCAAACTCTCCCCGAGGCTGATTACCCCCTTCCAAATTGCCCGCGTGGTCATGAGGTCTCCCGATCAGGTCTACTGATTGCCTGCCGCCTATGTTCCTAGAGGACTGGTGCTTGATGCGGCCCAAATTTTCTCAGCGGACTACCACCTCCACCCGGCGATTCTGCGGTTCCGGGACATTATCGTCAGTGACCACCAGGGGATCGCCCTCGCCGTAGGAGAGCGCGCTGATCGCCCCCGCCTCGACCCCTTGGGCGATCAAAATATCCCGGATCACAACCGCTCTTTCCAGGCCCAGCGCATGGTTAAAGGCCTCCTCGCCGACCCGGTCGGTGTGGCCGATCACCTTGATGTCCAAGGAATCTCGCTCCTTGATGGCGGCCAGGATTTTCGGGATCGTTTCCTGGGAGGCCGGGGTGAGCGCATCGGCGCCAAACTCGAAGGTCAGGGCATAGGAAACCGGGGGCAGGGGTTGCACCGCCAGGGCCTCGCCAAACAGACTGGTCCGCTCGGCTTCGGAGAGACTGGCCTGCTCTGGCCGGGATTGGCGGCTGGCCAGAGTTACCGCCTTACCGCCCTCCTCGATCACGGCCTTGCCCGCCGCGTTGTTCAATTCCAGGGCGCCGGCCCGGCCGCTATTGTCCGGGGTCAGCACGATCAGGTTCTGCTTGGCGGCGCAACCGATCAGCAGCAGCGGCGCCAACAGCAGAAGAGGCAGGTGCGATTTCATCAATTTATCCTCCTTGAGACAGGGAAAACGGCGCGTCCGGAACAACCCTTGCTACTCCACCCATACACTGGAAAGTTTAAAACCATCACCTGGTGCAGACTGGTTATTCTTCGGAGAATTTCGCCATGAAATTTGAATCCTTGAGCATGCTGATGGTCCCGACCGGGGTGTCCATGGTGACCGCGTGCGGCGCCAGTTTGCCGAGCAGCCCGGAACGGTAGACGAAACTGCCCTGCTGCATCCCGAGGCGCATCGCGTACTGATTGGTGGCCGGGGAGAAATCGAATTTATTCATGGAGATCCGGCTGATCGGCCCCATGGACAGGAGGGTGTTGTCATCGAGCAGGATTCCCACCGCCCCGTCCGAACCGGTGATGATCACGTCGCTGAGCAGGACTGCCTTGTTGGGGAAGGCTGGAATAGTCCGACCGTCCCGGATGATCGACACCAGGCCCCGAAGCGCCTTGACCTTGCCGATCTGCCGCTCTTCCGCCATGGCGTTGCCGGCCGTGACCGCCAGCAGGAACAGACAGTGCAAAATGAGGGTTTTTTTCATGAGAGGCTCCACCTGATGGCTGTAGGACAGCAAAAGCTTGAAACCAAGATTACCATCGGGCCGTTCGGGAAATCCATGACTTTTGTTTTCGTTGCCGGCTGGGTTCCCACTTTTTGTTAAATTCATTACCCCCCCATTTGTCGCCCTGGCCTGGTGTGCTGGGCGCAAAACCTACAACGATAAAGCGCCGGCGCCACAAAGGTCTAAAAGCTGACCTCTTAGCGCCCCTCTGCACATTTTGGTTGCCGAAAAGGTCTTTTTCGGGGCGACTATTTACGACCATGAAGGTTTAGGTATAACCTGTACCGGTAGAGGTATTTATGACAGTCCGGCCGGTCAGGGCAGGCAGCCATCGGTGGATTGTTGAGATCAGTAAACTGCGGCAACCAGGCGATATCGTCGGATAAACCCATCAGCAAAGAAGGAGCGTGATATGAAAAAGATCTTCATTCTGGCAACAGCGTTGGTTGTGGCAGGTGGTTGGTCTCCAGCCAAGGCCGGGAACGTTGATAAGGGCAAGGCCCTGTTTGAAAGTCCGACCCTGGGCGGCGGCACCACCGGCAAAAGCTGCCAGAGTTGCCACGCGGGCGGGGAAAATCTGGGCGCGGATCTGTTCAATCGCAAGAAACTGCACATTATGGGCATGACTAAGACTAACGTGGCCGATATCGTCAACGTCTGTATCGAAAAACCCTTGGGCGGCACCGCCATTGATCCGAAAGGCGAGGAAATGCAGGATTTGCTGGCCTACATGGAAACCTTGACGGCCAAACCGGCAAAGTAAAACCGACGATAAGGGCAGGGTGCTGAACTTCCTGCGGCGGCGAAGTAGCAAGCACCCTGCCGGGTAACCGGTAGGGTGTGGTCTTGTCTAACTGGCCGCTTCCGGAGGTTTGCTGCTCTGGCGGGGGCGACATCTGACGCACTACGGGTGAATAAGTATTCCTGTTCCAGGAATTTCCCGGGTTGTTGCAATGTCCGTGCATTACTCATCCGGCGCAATGCGCTGCGCTTATTGTCGCCCTACACTAGCTGGCAGCGGGTTGCGCCTTACGATTACTGCCATTGCTGCTGAGGGGCCATAAAATAAGGACGGCCAAATGGCCGCCCTTGTCGTTAATCAACCAGTCGGCCTCCTGTGCATTCGCTTTGTAAACGCGGCCGTCTAGCGTCACTCCACCATCAGGGTGGTGGAGCCGGTGATTGCCGTATTCGGTTTCTTCGCACTGATGGTGGTCTCCCCTGCGACCTTGGTCCTCGCCAGCCCCCTCGTGCCAAGGCCGTTACTGATGGTCGCGGCGTTCTTGTTCGAAGAACTCCATTTCACCGATTTGGTCAGGTCCTGAACGATAGCGCCGGTGAACATTCCGGTCGCGGTGAACTGCTGGCTCGCCCCGGCGGCAAGGCGCGGGTCTGCCGGCGTTACCACAATGGATTCGAGCGTTGCCACAATGACGGTCAGGGTGGTTTCCCCGGTTATGCCGGCAAACGTGGCGGTGATGGTGGTCGAACCGACGCTGAGGCTTGTTGCCAACCCTCGGGTACTGGTAGCGTTGCTTATTTTTGCGACGGTGCTATCTGCAGAGCCCCAAGTCACCAATCCGGTCAGGTCCTGCGTGCTGCCATCCGAAAAATTACCGGTCGCGGTAAACTGCTGGCGCGAGTCCAGGGCAATTGTCTTAGCGGCCGGCGTTATCGCGATGGATTGGAGGATAGCCGAGGTTACCGTCAGTGTGGCGCTATTGGAGGCGATGCTCCCAAATGCGGCGGTGATGGAGGTTAAACCGGCGCTTACCCCGGTCGCCATCCCCTTTTGGTTATCCGCATTGCTGATGACCGCCACGGCGGGGATAGTTGAGCTCCAGTTCACTAACCTCGTTATCTCCAGGGTAGAGCTGTCGGAATAGGTTCCGATCGCGACAAACTGCTGGCTCGTCCCGGTGGCGATGCTCTGATTGGCGGGCGTCACTGCAATCGATGCCAATGTTACCTGGGTCACGCTGAGGGTTGTGCTTCCCGATAGGCCGCCAAACGATGCTGTGATGGTGACGGTACCGGGGTTAACGGCCGTCGCGAGTCCCGTGGAACTCGCCTCATTGCTGATGGTCGCAATATCATTGGCCGAAGAACTCCATGTTGCCAGCGGGGTCAGATCCAAGACGGAATCGTCTGAATAGATTCCTGTTGCTATAAATTGTTGGCTCAGGGCGTTGGGAATGGTCGGATCAGGTGGGGTTACCTCTATGGCGAGCAGGGTGGGGTTGGTTAACGTTAAGAGGGTGTTCCCCGAAACGCTGCCGAGAGACGCCGTGATCGTGGTAGAACCAGAGGTGAGGGTGGTGGCCAGCCCCTTGGAATCCGCAGCATTGCTGACGGTTGCCACCGACGGCGCCGACGACCCCCAGGTCGCTTCGGTCGTTATGTCCCGGACGGTATTATCGGAAAAGGTCGCGATGGCGATGAACTGCTGGGGGATCCCCACGCTGATGCTCGGGCTGGCCGGTTCCACATCGATAGCGATCAGCGTGGCGGATGTTACCGTAAGGGTGGTGCTTCCTTGGAAGCCTCCCAATATCGCCGTGACGGTCGTCGTGCCGACCGCCACGGAACCGGCCAGTCCGTTGGAACCTGTCGCATTGCTGATCGAGACGACCCCAGGACTTGAGGAAAGCCAGTTTACTTCGCGGGTAAGGTCCTGACTGGTATTGTCCGAATAGGTCCCGGTGGCAGCGAACTGCAAACTTACCCCAAGGGCAAGGCTCGGATTGAGCGGCGTGACTTCGATGGCGAGGAGGGTTGCCGCCGTCACGGTTAAAGTCGTCGCCCCCGACATGCCGCCAAAAGAGGCTGTAATGGTGGAGGTGCCGGCCCCAGCTCCGGTTGCCAGGCCGGCGTCGCTTATCGTTGCGACGGTCGCGGCAGAAGAACTCCAGGTTGCGTCTGCCGTAAGGTCTTGTCGGGTGTCATCAGAGAAAATCCCCGTAGCATTGAACTGCCGGTGCGTTCCCAGCGCGATGCTCGGATTGGTCGGCGTCACCTCGACAGCCGTCAAGGTCGCCGCCGTTACGGTAAGGGTCGTGCTGCCGGATTCTCCCCCGAAGGTCGCGGTGATGGTGGTCGAGCCGGCGGCAACTGATGTCGCCAATCCGTTGGTGCCCGCAGCATTGCTTATGATGGCGACAGCCGGAACAGATGAACTCCATGATACTGCAGTCGTCAAGTCCTGGGTGGATTTGTCGGAAAAGATCCCGATGGCGGTAAACTGTTGGACAGTTTCCAGGGCGATTCTCTGTGCTGTCGGCGTCACCTCGATGGTTACCAGGCTGGCAGTTGTTACTGTCAGTGCGGTGCTGCCTTCGATGTTTCCCGAGGATGCGTGAATGGTGGTTGATCCGGCGGAAACGGCTGTGACAAGACCACCGGATCCGGCCGAATTATCGATCGTTGCTATCAAGGAGTCTGCACTGCTCCAGGAGACCGAGGCGGTCAGGTCAGCTCTGGTGGCATCAGAAAAGATGCCCGTGGCGACAAACTGCCGGGTCGTTCCGGTCGCCATACTCGAGTTTGCTGGCGTGACTTCGATGGATGCCAGGGGCACACCGGTTACACCGCCGTCTCCTCCCCCGCAGCCAGCCAGAAGACTCAGCACTAACACCCCGCAAATCAAGCCGAGAAGGCAGGTTCCCTTGGTTGCCATAAAATCCTCATTTGTGCTCAAAATTGGCACCAATTTCCCTCTTTGTTCTGACCAGCAGTTTGGTGCTCGGCCTCGCTAACTAATTAAGATTAAAAAATAATATCCAAAATCAGTTTGGTGAGGTTCGCTATATTCTTTTTTGCCGTCAGAAATAGAATGATATGTTCCTTCCGGCAAAGTAAAGAACTTTGGAGTTCCGGTGACGCAATACTCAGTTCCCCAAATCAGCCCCTCGCTTTCTCGGAGTCCATGTAAACGGTGACCGACCTTGGTCGGTCACCGTGTGGACACAGTCCGTCAGTCAGGCCCCCTCTGGCGGGATGCAGATCCACAGGACCAGGTAAACCAGCAATCCGGCGCCAAAGGCCAGGAGGCAGAAGAGGAAACCGGACCGCAGCATCCAGGACGGAATGCCGGTGGCGGCGCCGATCCCGCCGCAAACGCCCCCGAGCCATTTATCGGTTGATGATTTTTTGACGTTCTTGAGATTTTGCCAGGTAAGCATCTGTGCCTCCGGGAAGATTTGATTTTGGTGGATACGGTTACGGTCCCTGCCTGCTATCTGGATCGCCAACTGGAGTGGCTTTCTTGGTCTCTACCGTACAACAAGCTCAGCGGCCGTGCCAGCCGATTGCGGCGCTTTCGGCGAAAGCGCCCTACCTGGGCATTCATGATCTGCTCCCCGTTTGCCCCAACGGTAGGGACGGCTCGCCGAGCCGTCCGCTGCCCTGACCTTTCTTCCCCAGCCTTTCCTGCTTGCGGCCATTTCCGGTTAATCGTATATTAACGGCCACTGCGCCGGACCCCGGCCTAGCGGTTTGTTGTCAATCCACTAACCCAAGCAGGTCAAGACCTCATGTCCTTCAAACAGCTCCCCACTTTTATGCTGGCCGCCGTTGCCTTCGCCGCCGTTGCTTGCGGCAAGTCCGAAACCCCTGCCCCCGCCACCAACCAGGGCGGTGGTGAACTAGTGGTCAAGATCGGCGCCTCGGCGCCGCTTACCGGCCCCCAGGCCCACATCGGCAAGGACAACGAGTACGGCACTCGGATGGCCATCGATGATGCCAATGCCAAGGGGATCATGATCGGCACCAGGAAGGCGCGCTTCGAATTGCTTAGCGAGGATGACCAGACCGACCCCAAGACCGCCACCATCGTCGCCCAGAAGCTGGTCGATGCCAAGGTCAACGGGGTGGTTGGCCACCTCAATTCCGGCACCACCATTCCCGCCTCGCGGATCTACAGCGACAACGGGATTCCCCAGATCTCCCCCTCGGCCACGGCGGTGGCTTACACCAACCAGGGCTACAAGACCGCCTTCCGGGTCATGGCCAACGACGGCCAGCAGGGTAAGGTGCTGGGGCAGTTTGCGGTGGACAATCTCAAGGCCAAGAAGATCGCGGTGATCGACGACCGCACCGCCTACGGGCAGGGGCTGGCCGATGAGTTTGTCAAGTCGGCCCAGGCCTCCGGCGCCGAGATTGTCGCTCGCGAGTACACCACCGACAAGGCGGTGGACTTCACCTCCCTCTTGACCTCGATCAAGGGCAAGAAACCGGAGCTGATCTTCTTCGGCGGCATGGACCCGCAGGGCGGGCCGATGCTCAAGCAGATGCATGGGCTGGGACTGCCGGCCAAATTCATGATGGGCGACGGCGGCTATACCCCCAAGCTGATCGAACTGGGCGGCGCGGCGGCCGAAGGCGCTTACGCCTCGCTGCCCGGCGTGCCCCTGGGCCAGATGCCCGGCGGGGCCGAGTTCCGCCAGCGCTACGAGGCGCGCTTCAAGCAGCCGATCCAGCTTTACGCCCCTTACTGCTATGACGCGGTCAACGTGATGATCGCGGCCATGCAGCGGGCCGCTTCCGCCGAACCCGCCAAGTATCTCCCCGAACTGCTCAAGACCGACCATGCCGGGGTCACCGCCCGGATCACCTTCGACGGCAAGGGCGATCTGCAGGGCGGGGCGGTGACCATTTACCAGGTGGCCCAGGGCATGTGGCAGCCGCTACAGACCATGGGCGGCGAGGCGGCCCCGGCGGCAAAATAGAGATGATGAAGGCGACACTTCGGTCCCATGATGCGGTGGGGTCTTGGAGGTGGGGTCGGTCATGGTTTGTTTCCTATCTCGGTCTTCCGGCGGTCAGTCGTAGGGGCAGGCCCCCGTGCCTGCCCTG
>JAGVGT010000019.1 GCA_020056965.1 Deltaproteobacteria bacterium | reverse complement strand
TACGGTCCGGGCTGCTTTGTTTTTTTTCACGCGCCTCAGCGTTTAAGCAACTTTCCCCGGTCTGCCGCCTCTCGCTGATCCCCGCTTCAACACCTCACGGACACCCCGCAAGTCATGTTGGAGCGAGTCAAAAGTCACAACCCACCGGAATATCCAGATTTATTCAGTTTACGCATAGTACCAGACCCAATTTTCACTCCACCATCGCCTCTTCTCTCAAGTAGGAGATGAAGGTATAATCGTCTCAGGCAAGAGAAGAAATTTTAGTGAAGCAACAAAATAATATTGTCTGGCCGGCCACCGCAACCCTTTTACCACCGAACCAGGAAACAATAGAGAGCGCCTTCAAGATGATCAACAACCTCCACCGCTGGCTAATCTTCAGGCTGGTCATGGTCTGGCTTGTCTTGTCCCTGGTGATCGGCGCCCTCGTCCAATATCTCGGCCATACCCGTTTGGACGACCATGTCATCAAGATGGCTAAAACCGAGACCTCAAAATACACCAGCGAATTCATCGCCTATCTGCAATCACCTTCAGGATCTGCCCTGTCCCTTTTCAACCGGACGACCAACGCCCTCATCGGGAAGGACAATCTGATCGTGGTGGAATTCTATGACGCCACCTCCCGGAAGATTACCGAGGCGATCAAGCCAGCCGCTGCCGAAATCGAAAAGAGGCTCCCCAAGCACGGCAGCGAATTCATCCATACAGAAGAGGTCGTCTGTGAAAAACTGACCATGAACCAAGATATCTACCTGCGGGTTTTTGTCCCTGTCCTTGACGGTAGGGGGGCGAAAATTGGTTACCTGGAGGGAATTTACCATGCCCCCGAGGAGATTGTCGCCCAAAACCGGAGTCATACCCTCTGGTCATTGATTCTGGTGGTAGTGATCATCTTCGTGACCAGCTTGGCGCTTTACCCGCTGATTATTCGCCTCAATCGCAGGCTCCTGGATTACTCGCACATCCTGGCCTTGACCAATATCGGCATGCTGAAGGTGTTGGGCAGCGCCATCGCCAAGCGAGACAGCGACACCAATGTCCACAACTTCCGGGTGACCCTGTACTCGGTGCGACTCGGCGAGAGCTTGCGTTTGCCGGACAGCGCCATGCAGGGGCTGATCAAGGGGGCCTTTCTGCATGATGTTGGCAAGATCGCCATCCCTGATGCCATCCTGCTCAAGGCCGGCAAACTAACCGACGAAGAGTTCGAGACCATGAAAAACCATGTCGGCCACGGGGGCGATATCCTCAGCAGCTACGACTGGCTGTCCGATGCCGATGCGGTGGTGCGTTGCCACCACGAGAGATTTGACGGCAGCGGCTACCCTGCCGGCCTACGGGGGGAGGAGATCCCCCTCAACGCCAGGATCTTCGCCGTGGCGGACGTCTTCGACGCCCTAACCTCAAAGCGACCGTACAAGGAGGCCTTCGGTGTGGAGATTTCGGTCGGGATCATCCGGGACAACCGGGGCAGCCACTTTGATCCGGCGATTGCGGACCTGTTTCTGGAGCAAGTCGAGGTGCTTTACCGGGATATCTGCCGGGAGGACGAGCCATTCCTGCACAGCAAATTAGAGGGGTGTATCAAGCGTTATTTCAGATAGCCGTCGAACCAGCGCCCAGGATGGCCGGCACCACCACCTTCTCCCACCTCAACCAACCAGCGGACCGGAAACTTTGACCGGCACCCGGCAACCCAAGGCCCCGGCCTGGGCCAGGAAATAGTCGTCGGTCATCCCGGCAATGAAGTCGCGGACCATGGCGGCCGGGCTGCGCAGATCCGGGGGGGCGCCGGGAGCCCGCTCCCCAGCCTCGGGGAAGATCGCCGAACGGGGCCGCCCCTGTTCAAGATCCTCCAGATACGCTTCGAAGAGGGCGCGATAACAGGTGCTGATTTCGGCATGGCTCCTCTTGATCAGCGGGTTCAGATAGATTCGCTCGTAGTTGAACTTCTTCAGCCCGGCCAGCGCCGCACCAACCGACGGCGAAAAGGCCAGCCGGTCATCCTCGCAGCCATTGGCAATCAGATCGGCAACCAACCGGTAGACGATGGATCCGTTCGAGTTGCCCAGCACCGCCACGCATTCGGACGGCAGATCGCTCCGAGCCATCAGTTTCAGTTCGATGGCGTCCTCGAGGTCGCGGCCGATATAGGCGATGGTGTCGCAGAGCCTGACCAGGCAGCCCTCCAGGGTCATGGGGGTGGCCGATTCCGGCGATACCGCCCCCGGCTCCTGATCCACCACCCGGTCGAGCAGGGCAAAGTCGTGATCCCGGCTGGGGTGCAGCGCCTCGCTGTGGGTCTCGCCATCGTGGAAGAGGATGCCGTCCAGGGTCTGCAGGGTCAGGTTCCAGCCCCGCCCGCCCCGTTCGAGGCGATCCAGGAAGATTATCGACTGAATGTTGTGATGAAAGGGCGGCAGACCGTGCTCACCGCACAGGACGGAGAGCAGTTTCTCGCCGTCATGGCCGAAGGGCGGGTGGCCGATATCGTGGCCCAGGGCGATGGCCTCAATCAGATCCTCGTTCAGCCCCAGGAAGCGGCCGGCGCTGCGGGCGATCTTGGCGACCAGCTGGACGTGCAGAACCCGGTGGGTGATATGGTCGTTGGCGACCATGTAGAAGACCTGGGTCTTGTCGATGTAGCGGCTGTAGGCCCGGGAGTGGAGGATGCGGTCGCTGTCCAGGAAATAATTCTGGCGGTGGCCCACCCGTTCCTCCGAATAACGCCGCCGGGCCTGGGAACTCCGGGCCGCCGGTAGTGCCAGCAACCCAGCCTCCCGCTGGTCTAATTGGTCGCGCAACTGGCTTAAAAGGTGCTCGGTCTGGGTTTGATCCATTCGCTCGCTCGCTTGCTGGGGCTAAAAAGACTGGTTATGCCGCAGAACGCCTTTTTGTTCAAGCCGATAATGGCCGGCGACGGGCCATTTGGTGGGGGCCGACTTTTGTGCTACGCTTGCTTAAGGCCGGCTGAACCACTCGACCGGCATAATCCAGCATGAGGTACAGCATGACAACTTCCGGCCTCTACGAACCAGACCTGCACGCGGCCAGCCCGTTGCGGCTCACCGCCCTCCTGCCCCTGGCCGCGAACTGCCGGGAAATCGACGACCCGCAAGAACTCTACACCCTTTCTCTGGCGATGCCGACGGTTATCGCCTTGGCCCGGCCCATGCGGAACCCGGAGTCTTTCGGGTTTCGACCGGGAACCCGCCAACTGCTCTGGAACCACGACCGTTCGGTAGGCCGCACCGCCAAGGCCCGGCGGTTCTGGCATGAAGCCGACGCCGAGGGCAAAAAGAAACTGGCCGCCCTGGCCCGCGAGGCAGCCCTGCACCTCCAGGCCACCGGCGCTATCAGCAGTCGCGCTTACGCCGGGCTGGACCAGGAGTTCTGCCTGGGCTTGCGCTTCATCGGTAACCGGAATTACCCGATCACCGCCCTCTCCTTCCTGCTCAATTTCCAGGGCTTCAGCACCGATGCCCACCGGGATTTCTACGCCGGCAGCCGGCCCATCGCCGAACCGGACATGCTGCTGGTCTACGACCCGGACTGGCGCCATCCCGACCACCCCGAAGGATTGGTGCTCATCGACCGGGATTCCAAAACGATCTTCGTGCTGGGACTGCCCTATTTCGGCGAGGTCAAAAAGGGACTGTTGACCCTGATCTGGCAGACCGCCATCCACGAGCGGGTACCCTCCACCGAGATCCGCCGCTTCCTGCCGATCCACGGCTCGATCTGCGTGATCAACGGCAAGACCGTGGTGATCATCGCCCTCTCCGGCAGCGGCAAGTCCTCCCTCTCCCGCAACGCCGAGTCCATCGCCCACGACGACGCCTTCCTGGTCTCCATGGTCACCGGCCGGGTCATCGTCCTGGAACCGACTTTTTTCAACAAGACCGACGGCGACGCCATCGGCGACGAGACCAGCGAGCGGGGCTTGATCTTCTACAACATGGGCGTGGTCGAACTGGCGGGACGGATGGAGGTGGTGCCGCGCGACCGGCTGGTGGCCAACGGCCGGGTGATCCAGGCCCGCCCGGCCAACGCGGTCAACGGCTATGACCGGGTCGATATCGTCAGCCTGGTGATGAAGGACGACACCTTGCCGCCCATCTCGCTGATCAACGACCCGGCCCTCTTCGTCGCCTTCGGGGCCTCGCTGATGACCAAGCGCTCACTGGCCGAAACCTTAAAGTCGGTGGCCGACCAGTTCACCCTGGTGATCGAACCCTTCGCCCAGCCCTTCCGCTCCTGGCGGCTCAATACCGAGTGCCGGATGTTCCAGCTCTTCCTGGAACTGTTCCAACCGGTGAAGGTGCTGCTGAATACCGGCGACTTCATGGGCCAGGACATCAAACTGGAACTGAGCCGCGATCAGTTGCTGCCGGCCCTGACCACGGCTGAACTGGAGTTCACCCCCTGGCGGATCATTCCCGAACAGATGGTATCCCTGCCCCGGGAAGGCTCGCTGGGCCAGGAATACGACCACCTCTACGCCCCGCGGACCAGCGACCAGGCCTATGTGGCCCGGATTGTCGAGCGGATGCAGGCCCGCATCGACTTCCTGACCAGGATTCGCGACCAGAACCAGCTGCATGCCGACTTTGTCGACCCGCTGGTCCAGGTGCGCATCGCTCTGGACGAGTTCTTGAAGCGCGACCCCATCGCCGGCGACTTCTCCTGGAGCCGCGAGGAACTGGAAAAGCTGGGGAAAGGCGGGTGACCAATCTGATTTTGCAGCCAGCCCGACAACCGCAGGCAAACAAGAGCGCGCTTAAATGAACATCCCCAACCAGCTTGAGCAAAAAAGCCACAGCGCCTGGGTGATCCTTTGTCTGGCCGGCAAAAAATTCTTACAGATTGACGGGATCCAATGGGCGGGGGCCTTTGCCTTCGATGCCTTCTTCTCGCTCTTTCCCTTGCTGGTACTGCTGGTCACGGTGGCCTCGTTTTTTGTCGATCAGGAGCGGGCCGGGACCGTGGTTGTCACCTATATGGAAAACTACCTCCCGATCAGCGCCGAGATGGAAAGTCACATTAGCGCCACCATCGCCGGGGTGATCGAGGTGCGCGAAAAAGCGGGCGCCATCGCCTTCCTCGTTCTGCTCTGGGGGGCACTGCAATGCTTCACCACCTTGATCATCGCGACCAATCGGGCCTGGGGCGCCGTGAGTTACAATTGGTGGCGACTGCCGCTGCGAAGCCTGCTGCTGCTCAGCATCACGGCCAGCGGAGCCCTCCTGGGCATAATCGCACCGGTGCTGGCGAAAATGACCAGGGACTGGCTTTTTCCCGCAAACTATTTTCGCACCTGGATTTCGACCCTGGGGGGGGTGCTCATCCCCCTGTTGGTTGTCTATCTCAGCCTGGACCTGTTTTACCGGCTGGCTCCGCGCCGTCCCACGCGCTTTGCCGAGGTCCGGGCTGCCGCCCTTGGCGCCACTGGTCTTCTGCTGGCGGCGGAAAATTTGTTTGTGCTCTACCTCAACAACTTCGCCACCTTAAACGCAGTTTACGGGACGTTTGGCGGGATCATGGCGTTGCTGCTGTGGATTTACCTCACCGGATGCATTTTCATCTTCGGCGCCTGCCTGTGCGCCGCGCAAGCCGAAAGCCATGCCGCGGCGGCCAAAACTGTTTTGACGCGCTGAAAAACGCCAAGTCGGGCTGATCGGACCCGTCAGACCGATCGGACAGAGCCGACCTGTCCCGCCACTTCTTGATTAAAGTTGTGGGTGCCGAGGTGTTCTCTTCCATCAGATATGGCGGGGCCGCCACATATCGAGGCAAAACCGCTTCGGCCAATCTCACCAGGTTTCTCTCTTATCGTCCAATCCCACGTTAACAGGGCTTATTCCGGAATATCGCCGCCCCCCACCTGTCGGCATGCCATTTGCTCAAGCTCAATACATGACCAAATCATCTTTATCGGCTTGGAGTTACCACAAAAACAAAAATGGAGAATCACGATGAAAGCAATTTCCCGAGTAGCTTTGCTGGCAGCTGTCACTGCTCTGCTGGTGACCAGCGTTCCGGTTTGCGCCTCCGCAAACGAAACCGATGATCGTATCGAGTCATCCGCCCAGACCACCTATGTGTTCAAGAAATACCTCAAAGACGACGCCATTAAAGTTACCTCCAAGAGCGGCGTCGTCACCTTGACCGGAACCGTCACCGAGGGTCACCACAAATCCATGGCGCAGGACACCGTGGAGAACCTGCCGGGAGTCAAGCGCGTTGACAATCAGTTGGAAGTCAAGAGTGCCGCCGCTGGAGGGACTTCGGATGATTTGATCACCGCGAAAGTAAAAACGGCGCTCCTGTTTCACCGCAACGTCAGTTCCCTGACAGGGGTTAGCACCAAAGATGGAATCGTGGTTCTTGAAGGCGAGGCGAGTAGCCAGGCCCAGAAAGAGCTGACCACCGAACACGTCAAGGATGTCGAAGGGGTTAAAGGCGTAGAAAACCAGATGGTCGTGGCAAAGTCAGCCGGCACTTCGGAAAAGAAAACCCTCAGCGAAAAGATTGAGACGGCGGGCGATAAGTTGGAGGGCAAGATCGAGATCGCGGTTGATGCGCTTGATGATGCCTCCATTACCGCCCTGGTCAAGACGACCCTGGTATTTCATCGCTCAACCAGCGCCCACCGGACCAAGGTCAAGACCAGAGACGGCCTGGTAACCTTGACCGGCACGGCCAGGACCTCGGCTGAAAAAGACTTGGTCGGCAAATATACAGCGGACGTCGAGGGCGTCAAAGGGGTGGTCAACAACATAACCGTCAAGAAACATTAAACCCAATCGGCTTTGCGCCAGCCGCCGGCTCTGATTGGATAATTGCTCAAAGCAGGCGCCCAATCTTTGACTAACACAGGAGTATCGACATGCTCGGAACAATTTTACTAATCGTCTTGATCTTGATGCTGTTGGGAGCAATACCCGCCTGGCCTCACAGCAAGTCATGGGGTTACGGACCAAGCGGCGGGCTGGGTTTGGTCCTGATTATCCTGCTCATCCTGATGCTCTTGGGCCATGTCCATTGAGTTTGCGCGAGGTGGAGCCCTGTACCCGTTCGGGACTCCACCTCGATGCTTCGGACCATCACCGAGGGCCATTTCCCCCATGGAGAATTTGATGAAAACGAAAGTTGGTGTGTGGATTGATCATCGCAAGGCCGTGATAGTGACACTTTCCGACCACGGAGAAGACACGAAGATGGTCGAATCAAATGTGGAAAAGCAAGCGGGTCGGATTGACGGCCAGCGCTCGACCGAGCCTTATGAAGCCCACAAGGTTCCAGCCGACAGCAGCCGGGAGAGAAAGTTTACGGGCCAGCTCAACACCTACTACGACGAGGTCATTTCGGTTATTCGCGATGCCGGATCTATTTTGATCTTTGGTCCCGGCGAGGCCAAGGGCGAACTTAAAAAGCGTCTCGATAAAGTCCAGCGCGGCGACCTGATCGCGGCGGTGGAAACTGTTGACGAGATGTCGGATCGGCAAGTGGCGGCGAAGGTCCGGGCGTATTTTAAAAAGTAACCCTCGAACGAAGACCGTAAAGGAGATTCGTAATGAAAACTCATGCCTGGCTGGCCGTAATTCTCATCGCCACCGGAATCATCGCCTTTGCCTATCAAGGCTTCACCTACACCACCAGAGAAAAGGTCATTGATCTCGGGCCGATCCAGATGACGGCCGAGAAGACCAGGACTATCCCCCTGCCGCCGATTCTGGGAGCGGTGGCGCTCTTGAGCGGCATCATTTTGCTGGCCAAGGGCGGGATAAATGGCTGACGGCCGCCGGAACTATTCAATCAAAAAGGAGATCGCGATGACCGATAAACGCAAGGCCCACGAAGAGAAACTAGCCGCGCAGCTGCGGGAATGGAACGCCCAGATCACGCTGCTCAAGGCCAAGGCCGAAACCGCCAAGGCCAATGCCAAGGTTGAATATTACACAACCCTGGAGGTCTTGCAGCACAAACGGGATGCGGCCCAGACCAAGCTGCAGGAGTTGCATGAGGCCGGTGATGAAGCCTGGGAAGAGGTTAAAATCGGCGCGGAAAAAGCCTGGGCGGAAATCAAGACCTCCTTCCAGGCGGCGGTATCGAAGTTAAAATAACCAATGCCTGTCGATATTCTCATTGCTGGCGGCGAAGCCGCCTGGAGCGGGGGTAGCGTGGTGCTTGGCGAAGCAGAGAAGCCAACCATGAACGCCTATGGAGGAAAAAAGCTGAAACAACAGGCCTTCCCCAGCAGCGCCAAGGAGATGGCCAACTTCGGGGCCCCATCGAATTAGAGGAATAAGGAGTCACCCATGCGAAATTTCATAGCCATACACCTGCTGGTCGGCTTGGCGGTCGTGGCGCTTGTTTTGCCAGCCACCAAGGCTTCGGCCCTTGAAGCCGACCTGTTTGCCACCGACCTTTTGACGGCGATTGTGCCCCTGACCGGCCTGGCCGTTGCCCATTTCACCGACGATGATGAGGGCGAGAAACAGTGGTGGCGCAATACCTTGGAGAACCAGGTCGTTACCACGACCCTCCGGGTCGGCTTCAACGAAACCAGCTGGGGTGAACGCCCCAACGGCAGTGACTACAGTTTTCCCTCCGGCCACGTGGCCACCGTCACCTCCGGCGCGGCCTTCCTGGACCGGCGCTACGGCTGGAAGTGGGGGGTGCCAGGCTATCTGGCCTCCGCCTACGTCGCCTACGTTCGGGTGGACGACGACAAACATCGCTGGCGCGATGCCATTGCCGGCGCCGTCGTGGCTTATGGCGTCGCCTGGCTGACGGTCACGCCGGAACACGCGACCTCTCTGGCCCCGATCATCGGACCCAAATTTCTCGGCCTGCGCTGGCAGCGCTCCTTTTGACCGCCCCGGGCCGCCGGTTCATTTTCCGGTCATTTTCTTTCAGATAGGCACCGACAGGAGAAGTTATGCAACCCGCAAGAGCAATGTTCAGGGCGATTTTGGTGGTGCTGCCCCTGGGAATCTTAATCGCCATCGGCAACCCGGCCCTTGCCCAGGAAGGAGAAATTACCGGTTCGGTCAAGGATCACTTGTCCGACCAGGGAATTCAATGGGCCACCATCTCGGTCAGAGACGTAACCACCACCAAGGTGGTAGCGAGCGGGGTTACCGATGCGGAGGGTGCTTATTCAGTGCGCATTCCCGCCCTGGGTAATTACAGCGTCGAGGCGGCCAAACTTGGCTATGGCTACTACAAGACGATGGCCCCGGAGATGATTGAGATTTCCGATACCATCCCGAAACAGACCGTCAACCTGACCCTGGGCGGCGCCGAGTGGCTTCCTTACAACCCCGATGAGCCGAAATCCGCCATGTCCTGGGAATCAGGGGTCGGCAAGAGCTACCTCATCCCGGCCCTGGAAATTCCCACCTTTCTGGTGCTCCTGAACGTCTATGACCGCTATGCCTACTCCGACCTGGAAGATAATGGCAAAAAGGTCTACGACACCGACCTGCAAACTTTCTGGGACCACGTCGTCGACGGGTCCTGGGGGGTCGATACCGATGCCTTTGACATCAACCAGTTCGCCCATCCCTATCAAGGCTCCATGTACCACGGCTTCGCGCGTTCGGCGGGCCTCGACTATTGGGAGGCGCTCATCTACACCAATCTGGGCAGCTTTCTCTGGGAAACGGCCGGGGAGACCACCGACCCTTCGATCAACGATCAGTTCGCCAGCGGGATTGGCGGAAGCTTCTTCGGGGAGGCGCTCTTCCGGATGGCCAGTCTGGTGCTGGAGGGCGACGGCGGCAAACCGGGAATGTGGCAAGAACTGGGCGCGACAATCATTTCGCCCCCCACCGGGATTAATCGCTATGCCTTTGGCAACCGCTTCATGCCGGTATTCCCGAGCCATAATCCGGCCACCTTCTCGCGGGTCCAACTCGGCGCAAATCTGAATTCGACCGTCAATGAGGACCAGAGCGCCTTAAGCAGCTACGTCCGGACCGAGGGAAGTTTGAGCTTCACCATGGCCTATGGGCTGCCCGGCAAGCCCGGCTATGGCTACACGCGGCCTTTCGATTACTTCCATTTTGAATTTACCACCCTCGGCAACACCGATAACCCTTTTGATAACATTATGATCCGCGGTTACCTCCTCGGCGATGAATATCAGTTGGGCAATTCCTATCGCGGAATCTGGGGCCTGTATGGCGGCTATGACTATATTTCGCCGCACATCTTCCGGGTCTCCAGCACCTCCTTGTCGCTTGGCAGTACCTACCAATGGTGGCTGGCCCGGGCAGTCGCCCTCCAGGGCTCGCTGCTCGGGGGGGTCGGTTACGCCGCCGCCGGCAATGTCATTCAGTTGGGCGAACGGGATTACCACTACGGCATCGCCCCGCAAGGGCTCGTCGGTCTCCGGCTCATTTTGGGCGACCGGGCCATGCTCGACCTGACCGGGCGCACCTATTATTTGACCGGCATGGGGGGCGATGACCCGGGGGGCCGGGAGATCATCAACCGCCTGGACACCGGGTTCACCGTGCGGGTTTATGGCCAGCACGCCCTGGGGCTTAAATACATCGCCTCCCTCCGGGATGCCCGGTATCCAGATCGAGCCGACAGCCACCAGTCGGCCGGCACCGTCAGCCTGGTTTACACCTGGCTCGGCAAGGCCCGCTTCGGCGCGGTCGAGTGGCGCGGGGCTGACTATCTATAGGCAAAAAGAGGACTTGCGAAAGCAGCGGCCGGAGCTGAAAATAAAGAAAAGTGGCAGATGCCAGAAACCGACCCAACGACCAGACCTCCGGACTCCCTGCATGGCTGAATTTTCATCAATACCCGCAGTTAATCGCCCCGGGCTCCCCCTGCGGATCATCTTTACCGTTTTGGCCGGCCTGGCGCTCTGGCTCTACCTTGCGCCGCCTCTGCAGGCCGCTGAAACGGTGGAGCTGGTGGTTTCCGGCCTGGCCGGCGACACCCTGAAAAATGTCCAGGACACCCTCGTGCTCCCGGCCGGATTGGTGCGCGGAGGCAAGGTTGACCAACGCTGGCTCGAGCGCTTCGCCAAGCAGGCGGAGGCGGAAACCAGGAGCGCCCTTGAGCCGTTCGGCTACTACAACCCCGTGGTCACGGTTACAGTCGAACCGACCGGAGCAGGCTATCGCTTGCTGGTCAAGGTGACGCCGGGAGAACCAGTGCGAATCAGCGCAGTGACGGTGAACCTGGCCGGGCCGGGGAGCGCGGAAGGTCTCTTGCTGGAGTTGGTGGCCGCCTTTCCCCTGCGCAAGGGCGACATACTGCTGCAACAGAGCTACGAAGAAGCCAAGACCACGCTCAAATCCCGGGGCCAGGATCTGGGTTACCTGGAGGCGGACTTCTCCCGCCACGAAATCCGCCTTGACCAGGCCGCCACCACCGCCACCATCGAACTGGTCCTCGACACGGGTGGAATTTACTATTTCGGTGCGACCAAGATCCAGGGGGCGCCCGACTATCCCGCCAGTTTCCTGGGCCGTCATCTGACTTACCAAGCCGGCGAGGTTTTTTCCTATCCGCGGCTCGGCGAAACCCAGCGCAACTTCAATAACTCGGAGCGCTTCAAAGAGGTCATCATCACCCCGGCAATATCAGATGCCGAGGCCTTCCGGGTACCGATCAGCGTCGAACTGAAAACCGCCCCGCGCTTCAGTCTGCGCCCGGGCATCGGGTACGGCACCGACACCGGGGCCCGTTTCACCATCCGTTACCGCGATTTGAACCTGTTTCACCGGGGCCATGAATTCTATTCGCATCTGTATGTGGCCGAGCGCCTCCAGGGGCTGGCGACCGGTTATATCCTGCCCAGCCCGAAGGATGTCAGAAGTTCCACGACCCTGCAACTCAATCTGCAGCAGGAGGAAACCACCACCTATACCAGCCGGATTATGGCCCTGGAACTGAATCGGATCCGCAGCTTAGGCGCCAACCGGCTGGGCGCCGCCTATGTCAAGGCCCAATATGAAGACTATGTGGTAGGCCTCCAGGAATCATCCTCGCGACTCCTGTTGCCGGGCCTGCGCTTTTCCGATGACCATTACGACAATTCGCTCCGTCCCAGTCGGGGGTTTCGCTACGCCCTGGATCTGCGCGGCACCCATGAAGTGCTTGGCTCGGACACGGCCCTGCTCCAGATCCTGGCCGAGGGGAGTTATCTCCTGGCGCTCCCCTGGCGCCTGGCCCTGCACACCCGCGCCAAGGGCGGGGCAACCCTGTTCACTGATGACTTCAGCGAGATTCCCCCCTCGCTCCGTTTCTTTGCCGGCGGGGACCAGAGTGTGCGCGGCTATTCCTACAAATCCCTGGGGCCGCGTGATGGTTCCGGCCAGGTCGTGGGGGGTAAACAGCTCCTGACCGGCAGTATCGAACTGGAGCGGGCCCTCCCCAAGGATTGGAGCGTTTCGATCTTTTACGACATCGGCAACACCTTTAACTCATTATCGGATGTCAGCCTGTTCCAGGGGGCCGGGGTCGGTCTGCATTACTATACCTCGGTGGGGGCCTTGAACCTTTCGGTGGCCCGGCCATTGGTCGCCGGCAATCCCTCGCTCCATGTCCACTTCACGGTTGGGTTCGAGCTGTGAAGCGGCCCAGCAAATTGATCATCGGGGCGGCCATGGCGCTGGCCCTGACCGGGGCGGCAATGGCGGCCGTGGTCTGGATCGTCGCCACCACCCCCGGCGCCCGTTGGTTGCTAACCTCGCTTTCCCCGCTGGGCGGAGTCAGCTTCTCGGCCCAAAAGGTCGAAGGGAGGCTCATTGACCATCTGCTGCTCACCGAGTTAAAAATCGGACTGGCGCAACAAAAAATCGCGGTCGACCGCCTGGAACTGCGCTGGCAGCCCATCCTGCTACTGGAGGGAATCGTCGCGGTCCAAGAACTCAGTCTCCAAAAGGTGCGGATTCAGGACGATGCCCCCAGCCCAGATCAACCGCCGACTTTGGCCTGGCCGCAAGTTTCTGGAAATACGCAGCTGTCCGCGGTAAAGATCGCCCATTTGCTGGTGACCGACCTCAGCTATCGCCGCCGGCAGGAACAACCCGTGCGGGTGACCGCCCTGGCCGGGTCCGTCACCTGGCAAGACCGCCTCCTCTCCCTCAATAATCTCATGGCCGTCTCCCCGGCCGGCCGGATCAGCGGCGCTATCGCAGCAGGCTTCAAGCAACCGTCCCTGACGGCCGATCTGGCCTTGGCCCTGGCCCAGCCCCTGGCGGGGATGGAGCAGTTTTCCCTCCAGGCCCGGCAAAGTCCCGCCCCTGGTCCGGAACCGTTTATCGCCACCCTTACGGTTCACGGCAAGGCTGGAAAACAGCGGCGTCTGGAACTGAGTGCCGAGGTGGGCATGGCGGCAAATGCCATCAATCTGCGGCGTCTCAGCCTGACCAGACCGGGCCAAAAAGGGCTGCTGACAGGTGAGGGCTCGCTGGCCTTCACCGCCCGTGAATCAGTTTTATCGTTGCAGGTCAAGGCGGCCGACCTCGATCTCGCCCCCGAACTGCAAGTCCCGACCGACCTCTCCGGCACCCTGAGTTTCGCCGGCACTCTGAACAGCTATCGGGGTGATTTTACCTTGACCAACCAGGCTCAGGGGTGGCAGGCGGCGGTGGTTTCCGCCACCTATCAGGGGACAACTGAAGGGCTGAAACTGACCCCGGTTACCGCCGCGATCCTCGACGGTACCCTGGCGGGAAAACTGGCGGCCGATTGGCGCCACGGCTTGGCGCTGCAGTGGGAAATCAGCGGCCGGGATCTCAACCCGGCCCGGCTTGCCCCGGACTGGCAGGGCGTGGCGAATTTCACGGCCAGCGGGGAACTGACCTGGGCGGCGGAACAACCACTGACCGGGAAGATTCGCGGCGCCCTGCTGGGAAGCCGCTTGCACGGGCAGGCGCTGACCGGGGCGCTGGAGGCGGACTTGGGCGGCAACAGCATCTCCCTGGCCCGGCTGGATCTGCAGGGCAAAGGCTTTGAGCTGCACGCCTCGGGGGAATTGAACCGGCGCCTCACCCTGGCCGCTAAAATTAGCGATTTTTCCAACCTGGTTCCGGGCTCGACCGGGACCCTCCAGGCCGATGGCTGGCTGCGCTGGCGCGACCGGCAGCTCAGCGGCGCCATAACCGGCACGGGAAACCGGCTTACCTATGCGGACACGCGAATCGGGACCGCCAATCTGACCGCCCGGCTCGATCAAAGCGCCGATGCCCCCCTGCACTTCACCGCAACCTTGGGTGATGTGGTCTATGACGCCTATAAATTGCAGACCGCAACCCTGGTGGCGGACGGGACCCTGGCCCACCACCGGGTGGATGCCACCTTCCATGCCGCCAACGCCGAGGCGCGGCTGACCCTGGCGGCCGGCTACACCGCCGGCACTTGGGCGGGAGAGCTCACTCATTTCGCCGGCCGGGACCAGAGTGGCGTCTGGAGCCTGGCGGCTCCGGCGACCTATCTGGTCAGCGCCAGCAAATTCACCCTTTCACCCCTGGCGCTCACCGCCGGGGCCGCCGAGCGCCTCGAAGTCGCCGCCGATCTGGGCCTGAATCCGCTCAGCGGTCAGCTCCGGACCCAATGGACCGACCTTAACCTGGCCCGCGCCAATGGTTATCTGAAAGAGGCCCGGGTCTCGGGCCGCAGCCACGGCACGGCCCAGCTCGGCTTTCTGCCCGACCGGCGCCTTGGCCTAGCGGGGGAGGTTGCCGGCAGCGGCACCTTCAGCAGTCAGGGTCAGACGATAACTTTTCAGCCCAGCCGCTTGACCTTTGCCGGCAGCGAACAGGGGTTGCGGGCTAATCTTGAGCTTAGCACGACCGGTGGTGGCAGCTTGACGGGCAGCTACACCTCAACCGCCCCGCTCCGTCTGGTCTGGCCCGAGAGCGGCGAGCTGACGGCGGAACTGAGCAACATCGACCTGACGCTGCTCAAACCCTGGCTGCCCAGTGGCACCAGCCTGGAAGGGCGTCTCAGCTGCAAGGCCAAAGGGAGCATCCTCCCGGACCAGCGCTTTGCTCTGGACGGCGAGGCCGGGCTGACCGGCGGCACCTTACACCAGGCCAGGCCCGACGGCGAACTGAACTTTACTACCAGCTCGGCCACGGCCACATGGAGCTGGCGGGGCGAAGCGCTTTCCACCAGCCTGGCCCTGACCATGGCTGAACACGGGCAGGTCCGGGCCACCGGCCAACTGCCGATTCCGGCCCGTTTTCCGGTGGTCGTTAATCGCCAGGGGCCTCTCCAGGCCACCCTGACCGGGCAGCTCCAGGAAAAAGGGCTGATTACCGCCCTCTTGCCGGGCTTGGTCCAGGAAAGCTCGGGAGAGCTTGATGCCGAACTGGCCGTCAGCGGCAGCTGGGCGGCGCCGCAGCTGGGCGGCAAGGTGCGGCTGTCCAAGGCCGGAGCCTATCTGCCCACGGCCGGCATTCACCTCCAGGAAGTCGAACTAACGGCCGGCCTGGACAAAAACCTGATCCGGATCGATTCCTTCCGGGCCCGCTCCGGCCCAGGTCATCTCGAGGGGACGGCGCAAATCACCCTGGACGGTTGGCGGGTCACCGGCTACCAAGGCACCATCGATGGGGAAAATTTTCAAACCATCTACTTCCCGGAACTGCAAATCTTAAGCACGCCGAAGCTCACCTTTACGGGGACGCCGCAAAAAATCACCCTGCGCGGGGAGTTGCAACTGCCGAAATTGCAGGTGGTCGGAGCACCGTCTCGAACGGCGATCGGACCCAGCAGCGATGTCATCCGGACGGATGGCGCGGGGGCGACGACACCCAAGAGTTCGCCCCTGGTCTGGGACGTCCAGGTCCGGGTCGGGCTCGGCGAGGAGGTCTCGGTCAAGATTGCCGGCATCGACGCCCAGTTGGGCGGGGCCGTGGACCTGGCCCTGACCAGTCTCGACCGGATCACCAGCAAAGGCGAAATCAAGGTGGCCAAGGGGCGTTACCGCACCTACGGAGTGAACCTGGAAATCGTCCGGGGCCGGCTCTACTTCGCCGGTGGCCCGATTAATCGCCCGACCCTTGATTTCCTGGCCCTGCGCACCATTGGCGACGTGCGGGCCGGCGTCACGGTGGCCGGAACCCTCCAGAATCCGGTCACCAAACTCTATTCCGAACCACCCATGCCGGACGCCGATGTCCTGGCCTATATCGTTCTCGGTCATCCCCTGGGCAGCGACGGCCAACAGGCCAGCCTGGTGGTCCAGGCGGCCGGCGCCCTGCTCTCTACCAGCCAGGCCGAGGCCTTGCAGGCCCAGATCAAGAGCCGCCTCGGCTTAAGCACCCTGGAGATTACCGGCGGGGTCGGAGGCAGCGCCAGTTATATGGGCTACAAACCGCTCCAGGTGACTCCGCCCGGCGCTATCCCGGCCGGCCAGCAACCCGGCATCACCGAGACCGTGCTCACCGTAGGGAAGTATCTGACCCCGCAGCTCTACATCAGTTACGGCAAGTCCCTTTTTACCGGCAGCAATCTGTTCCGGCTGCGTTATGATATTTACAAGCAGTGGCAGATCGAAACCCAGACCGGCAGCGAGAGCGGCGCCGATCTCTTCTACAAGCTGGAGTTCAAATAGTCACATTTAAGAGAATTCAGGATTCAGGAGTCAGAATCCAGGGTCAAAACGAGCCGCAGTGCTGCGGTTGATGGCAGGAATCAGCGGCAATGATCCTGAAAACAGTCCGGCAATCAAGAAGGGCAACACCTTGCCGATTCAATAGCCAAGCGCCCTCTCTCCCCCTCAATATCGTGAGGGGTCACCAAATGTTGAGGGGAGCCATCTCCCGTCAACATGTCCTTCGCACT
Source organism: Deltaproteobacteria bacterium (assembly GCA_020056965.1). Lineage (GTDB taxonomy): Bacteria > Desulfobacterota > Desulfobulbia > Desulfobulbales > JAGXFP01 > JAGVGT01. The sequence goes on along the minus strand of JAGVGT010000019.1, from coordinate 4,564 downwards.
CTTAACTCAATCAGATCTCCCTTCAATAAAAGCTTCGTCGAGATTTCGGATACCTTCGCCTCTCGGCATGCCTTTTGCTCATAGCAATTACTATGACCAATTTAGCTGGAGGCATAACATGAACGAATATAAACATATCCTTGTCGTAAGCCGAATGATCCAGTCATCTAGAATAGTAATTCAAACGGGGATTTCACTCGCTAGAAAGTACCAGTCGGAACTCTATGTAATTCATTCCGTTTACAATCCCTTCGGGCTCAAGGGCTGGAGTCTGGGGCATCTGTCGCTTAAAAATGAGTACGAAAAAATCCTTCTGGATGCCAAACTAAATTTGTCTAAACTGGTAGAGGCCGAAAAATCCAAAGGTATCTCCATCACTGAATTGGTCATGGCCGGAGAGCCAACTGCAGAAATTTTAAAAACCATTGCGGCAAAAAGGATCGATCTACTGATATTGCTTGCCCATCAAGAAGATCGTCTGGAAAACCTTTTCTTTAATCAAAGCAACAATGAATTGACCAGAAAGATGCCCTGCTCAATCATGCTGGTCAAGCAGGAAGCAACCCCGAGTGAGGATAGTCCGGAAGAAGATATAGATGAATAATCACCGATCGTGCCAATAGACCCTGGGAATCAGGAGCAAATTGTCAGGATTTCAGCCCAAAAAGTCTTTTCCCGCAGGAAAATCCGCTTTGCCAGGACGAGGGTTTGATGGAAAGGCAAAACACTCAAAAGGAGGTTCAACATGCATTCAAGCGAAGAACTATGTCATAAAATTTCCGCCCTTTATCCGGATATCGGAAAATGCGGAATCGACATCACGGCAACGTACGACAAAAGCAAGAAGGCCTGGGAGATTGACCTGAAAAAAGACGCCCACAAACTTAAGCATTATCTGGAAACACCGGATGCCGACGCCTGCATGGAAGGCAAGCAATGCGTTGCCCTCGGTCTGGAGATCGCCCAGCTCAAAAAGAATATCGCGGGAAATCAGTATTAGCACCCACCTGTCGCAACGAATACTCAATTAAAATCGCTGGCGATGCCGGGCAAGGCATCCTGGTTAGCGGAGAGAAGCCATGATTGAAAAAAACAAATCTTGTGAAAACCAGCCCCCTATTTTCCCTGACATCAGTCTTTGCGATATTGATATCGATTTTGAGTTAAACGATGGGAAAGGTGCATGGGTCATAGTTCTGCGCAAGGATGGTCGCTCCCCGCAATCCCGGGCCGATAGCGATGGAAATATGTGACGCACCCGGATCCTAGGCCAGCTGGTGGTCTTAAGCCACCAGAAGGTTATTCTGGCCACACTTGCTCGAAGGTCACGCGGGATTATTAAACCGTTCCCCTCCTTATTGACCTGCTTTATTTCAGCAGAATAAATCCAGAGCGCGGAGACAAAGGGCCGCAACGAAATGACCATCAATGGGTAATTTTTCAACGACCCTGAGCCAAATCTAAGGACAAGTCATGAGCGAACAAACCCTGGACCGTCATCCGCTATACCGACTGTTCCCCGCTGACGTCGAGGGCTTCGCCTCCCTGGTCGACCTGGCCCTGGATCTGCACTGGACCTGGAGTCATGCCACTGATGAGGTCTGGCGACAGCTTGACCCGGTGCTCTGGAACCTGACCCATCATCCGTGCGATGTCCTGCAGACGGTTCCCCGGGAAAAACTCTTGAGCGCCCTTGCCGACCCGGCCTTCCGCAAGAAGATAGATGATCTGGTGCAGGCGAAGAAGCAGGCCGAAGATGCCCCCGCCTGGTTTATGCAACAACATCCCGAGACCCCCCTGACCTGTGTGGCCTATTTCAGTATGGAATTCATGTTGAGCGAAGCCCTGCCGATTTACACGGGCGGGCTAGGCAATGTGGCCGGAGATCAGCTCAAGGCCGCCAGCGATCTGGGCGTGCCGGTGGTCGGGATCGGACTGCTCTACCAGCAGGGCTATTTCCGCCAGATTCTCGACCGGGACGGCAAGCAACAGGTCCTCTACCCGTACAACGATCCGGGGCAATTGCCGATCACCCCATTACGGCGGCCTGACGGGGAATGTTTGCGGTTAAAAATCGATCTGCCCGGTTACCAGGTCTGGCTCCGGGCCTGGCAAGTCCAGGTCGGCCGCGTGAGACTATACCTGCTCGACAGCAACGACGCCGCGAACTTTCCCGCCCATCGAGGCATCACCGGCGAACTTTACGGGGCCGGGATCGAGTTGCGCCTGCAACAAGAGCTGGTGCTGGGGATCGGCGGCTGGCGATTGCTTTGCGCCCTTGGCCTTAAGCCGGAAGTCTGTCACCTGAACGAAGGCCATGCCGCCTTCGCCGTCTTGGAAAGGGCCCGAACATTCATGGCAGAGACCGGGGAATCCTTTGCCGTCGCCCTGGCCGTTACCCGCGCCGGCAACCTGTTCACCACCCACACGGCGGTGGCCGTCGGCTTTGATCGCTTTGCCCCGAAGCTTATCGAACAGTACCTGGGGGCAACCGCCAAAGAGCTCGGCCTCACCCTTCGCGACCTGCTGGCCCTGGGCCGCCGAAACCCGAATGACTCGGCGGAGAAATTCAACATGGCCTATCTGGCCATTCGCGGCAGCGGCGCCGTCAACGGTGTGAGTCGTTTGCATGGCCAAGTCAGCCGGCACCTCTTTTCGCCGCTTTTCCCAGACTGGCCCGACGACGATGTGCCCATCGGCCACATCACCAACGGCGTCCACATGCCGACCTGGGATTCCGCGGCTGCCGACGAGCTGTGGACCGAATGCTGTGGCAAGGGGCGCTGGCAGGGAACCGCGGAAAACCTGGAACAGGATATCCGTCGCGTCTCCGACCCCAGGCTCTGGCAATTCCGCCTTGCCGCCAGCCAGGCTTTTGTGACCAACGTGCGCGGCCGCTTGTCCAGGCAACTGGTCGCCTCCGGTGCGTCACCAGAGGCATTGACCGAGGCAAAAAATTTCTTCGACCCCCACGCCTTGACCTTGGGCTTTGCCCGTCGTTTCACCGCCTACAAACGCCCCAACCTGCTGCTGCACGATCCGGAGCGACTGCTGCGTCTCCTGAGCAATCCGGAGCGCCCGGTCCAACTGATCCTCGCCGGAATGGCCCATCCGGCTGACCTGCCGGGCCAGACCCTGATCCGGCAGTGGACACAGTTCATCAAGCGCCCGGAGGTCCGCCCCCACGTGATCTTCCTTAGTGACTACAACATGCTCTTGAGCGAGATGCTGGTCCAGGGGGTGGATGTCTGGATCAACACCCCACGCCGGCCGTGGGAGGCCTGCGGAACCAGCGGCATGAAGGTGCTGGTCAACGGCGGTCTCAATCTTTCGGAATTGGACGGCTGGTGGGCCGAGGCCTACACCTCCGAGGTGGGGTGGGCGTTGGGGGATGTTCAGGAGCATGGCGACGATCCGGCCTGGGACGCGGCCGAAGCCGAGGCGCTCTACAACCTGCTCGAGCAGGAGGTGATTCCCGAATTTTACAACCGCAACGAGCAGGGCCTGCCCACGGCCTGGCTGGCAAGAATGCGGGAAAGCATGGCGTCCTTGACCCCGCGCTTCTCCGCCAGCCGCGCAGTGCGCGAATATACCGAACAACACTACCTCCCGGCTGCTGCCGCTTACCGAAAGCGCGCTGCCGATAGAGGCGCGGTTGGCCGGCAAATCGTCGAATGGCAGCAGGCTCTGAAGGCGAAATGGCCCTCGCTGCGGATTGGCTACGTCCGGTTTGAGACCAATGCGACCCAGCATCTCTTCGAGGCGGAGGTGCATCTTGATGATCTCGACAGGGAGGCGATACGCGTCGAGCTGTTTGCCAATGGCCTCAACGGCAAAGCCACGGAAAGGGCGGAGATGCAGCGGATTCACGAACGACGCGGCGCCTCGGGCGGCTACGTCTACCGGGCCCTGGTTTCGTCAGCCCGCCCCCCGGAGGACTATACGGCCCGCATCATCCCGAACTGCGAGGGGGTTTCCGTACCCCTGGAATACGCTCATATCCTGTGGCAGAAATGAGCCGATATACATGGAAGGAGACTAAAGAATGATCGGGGAGAAATTCGTCACTGGTAGCCTGGAATACGCCGAGAGCATCATCAATACCGTGCGTGAGCCCTTGCTTGCCCTGGATCAGGATTTGAGGGTGGTCTCGGTCAGCCGCTCCTTCTACAAATTCTTCAAGGTAAAACCGGAAGAGACGGTGGGACAGCTGATTTATGATCTGGGCAACAAACAGTGGGATATCCCCCAGCTGCGGGAACTGCTGGAGACCATCCTGCCCCAGCAGACCAGCTTTGATGACTATGAGGTTGATCACGTCTTTGCCACCATCGGCAGACGGATCATGCTTTTAAATGCCCGGCAGATCCACAGGGCCATGGGCAAGGAGCGGATCATCCTCCTGGCCATCGAGGATGTCACCGAACGTAAAGAGATCGAAGCCGGCCTGGAAACAACCCGAAAAGAACTGGCGGTGATCAAAAAATCCGCCGATGCCGCCCATGAATTCGCCGAGAGCGTCATCAACACAGTCCGCGAGCCCCTGATTTCCCTGGATCAAGAC
>JAGVGT010000024.1 GCA_020056965.1 Deltaproteobacteria bacterium | reverse complement strand
GGGGGGGGGGCGGGACCGATATTTCGGCCCCGCCCCCCCCTTTTTTACACCTTCAGTCTTCAGCCTAATTAATACTTTTTATCGGCGTAGGGCAACCAGCCTCCGGCCAGCACCAGATCCCGATCAAAGGCATTCAGTTCGAAGGTGACCGTGACCTCCCCTTTGGCGGAGCAGGCCTTGACCTGGTTGGTGGTCATATCCACACCAATATTCAGGCCATCGCCCAGGGCGAAAATCCTGGCAATCTCTTCTTTTTTAAGCTCCACCGCCAGCATGCCGCAGTTGAACATGTTCTGGCGAAAGATCCGGGCAAAGCTCTCACCGATCACCACGTTGATGTCATTGACCTCAAAAACCCAGACCGCATGCTCACGGGAAGAGCCGCAGCCGAAATTGGCCCTAGTAACGATGACCTTGGCCTGCTTAAGCGCCTCCGAGGCCGGATCGAAGCCGGGCAGTTTCAGGTCCTCCAGGATATAGGGCTTCAGGGCCTCTTTGCTGTTCTCGGTCAGATACTTGGCGGGGATGATCTCGTCGGTATTGATATCGTTTCTGTCCAGCCCGATGGCCGGACCGCCGAAGGTCTTCATGGTTATTTCTCCTTTTGCTCGTCAGTCTAGGAAGGGGCGGGGGTCGGTGATCTTCCCGGTCACGGCGGCGGCGGCGGCGGAAAGAGGACTCATCAGGTGAACCATGCCCCCCTTGCCCATCCGGCCGTTGAAGTTGCGATTGGTGGTCGAGGCACAGACCTCGCCGGGCGCCATGACCCCGTTGCTCATGCCCAGACAGGCGCCGCAGGTCGGGTTGGTGACGCAGAAGCCCGCGGCCATGAATTGCTGAATGATGCCCTCGGCCAGGGCCTGGTTGAACACCGCCGGAGTGGCCGGCGAGAGGATGCCCCGCACCCCGTCGGCCACCTTACGCCCGCCAATGATCTTCACCGCCTCGCGCAGGTCCTCGATCCGCCCGTTGGTACAGGAGCCGATATAGACCTGGTCAATGCGGGTGCCTTCCATGGCGGTTACGTCTTTGACCTCGTCAGGTTTGAAGCCGTAGGTCACCTGCGGGACCAGCTCGCTGATCTCCAGATTGAACTCACCGGCATAAACACAGTCCGAATCGGAATGCCACTTGGCAAAATCAGCCACCGCAGCATCGATGGTCGGGTAATTATCCTTAATGAAAGGCCAGAGATACTCCGCCGTCACCAGGTCGGGCATGCAGATCCCGCAGGTGCCGCCAGCCTCGATGGCCATGTTGCACAGGGTCATCCGCGCCTCCATGCTCATCGCCGCCACCACCTCGCCGTGGAACTCCATGACCTTGTCGGTGGCGCCGTTGACGGTCAGCTCCTTGATGATCTTGAGAATGACGTCTTTGGCGGAAACCCCCTTGGGCATGAGGCCATTGATATTGACCCGCAGAGTCTCCGGAACCCGGAAGGAACAGACCCCTTTGAGAATCCCCACCTCCAAATCGGTGGTCCCGACCCCGGCAGCGAAGGCCCCGAAGGCGCCGTGCGTGCAGGTGTGGGAATCGCCCATGATCACCGTGTAACCGGGCCGGATGAACCCCTTCTCCGGAAAGAGGGCATGGCAGACGCCATTGGCGCCCACATCGAAGAAGTCGCGAATCTGCTGCCGCCTGGCCCAGTCGCGGAGAATCTTGGCCTGGGTGGCGGTCTTGGTGTCCTTGGAGGGGGTGACATGATCGATCACCACCTTGATCTTGGCCGGATCAAAGACCCGGTCCATACCCCGGGCCACCAGATCGTTGATGGCGATGGGGGTGGTGATTTCATGACACATTACCACATCCAGATCCAACACCACGTTACCGGGCGCGGGAGTATCCCTGGTGTGGGCCTCGAAAATCTTTTGCGCTATGGTCTTGCCCATAAGCCGCCTCCTGTCGGGCAGAGATTTAGTTCCGGAATAATCGCTTTCGGCCGAGACAGTCAAAAGCGCAGAGAATAATGACGAACTCGCGAAGGCCTAGGTCGACTAACCTGGCCAACGATAGATCAACTGGTTAACCGGCGCTGTCCATCGTTCTCGCAGCTTTTCACGAGGACGACAAATAATAGCCCATGCCGGAAACTTTTCAAGCCTGATTTGCCCTTCGGACGGGAAAAAGCTCCAGCCGCACTTCCCAGAAACATATGCAACATACGGCCAAATCGGCCCGCCACTCCTGGTATAAATTCATTGACCTTTGCAATTTAATCCTGCTAAATGTTTTAATTTACAGGCTGGCGCAATCTCAACTCCGCCGGGCAATTTCGCAGAGAGGCTTTGATGTCCCAACCAGGGAACACCACGGACAACGACCGTAACGATATCAAGATCAGACACTCTCTGATTCTCGATATCGCCAAAGCCGAATACGGCGAGGTTCCGCCGTTGCTCACCAGCCTGCTCTCCGACGTCGCCCGGTTATACCAGGGCGAATGGGAGTCGCACGAGGCCTGCCAGACCGGCTACCACAATCTGGGTCATGCCATCGATGTGGCCCTGCTCACCGCCCGGATGATCGCCGGCTGGAACCGTTTGGGGAATTCGGCCCACCCCAAGATCTCCAAGGAACTTTTCTTAACCGCCATGGCCAGTGCCATGTTTCACGATGCCGGGTACATCAAGGAAAAAGGCGACTCTCTCGGCACCGGCGGCAAATATTCGTTCAATCACGAAGACCGTAGCATGGCCATGGCCGCGACCTACCTCAATAGCCATCAGTGGCCGGAACGCGCCGCCAGCCTGGCTGCCGACATCATCTCCACCACCAAATTTCAGCGCCCCCTGGAAATTGAGGGGCTCTTCCCCACCCGGGAAGAATCGGTGATCGGGCGAATGGTAGCCACCGCCGACTTGGTCGCCCAGATGGCCGACGTCAACTACATGCAGCGGATCAACGATCTCTATGCCGAACTGCAGGAGGCCTATAAATTCGAGGGCGAGGCCAGTCTCAAGGAACGGGGCTACAAAATCTTCGCCTCGGCCGGCGAGATGATTGCCGGCACCGTCGATTTCTACGAAAATTTCGTCCTACCCCGCTTGCAGAAACTGGGGCGTATGGACCAGTACCTGGTCTCCTTCTTCGGCGCCGGCCGTAATCCCTACCTGGAAAACATCATGGCCAACCTTTCCGGCCAGTTGATGGACAAGCACAGCCGCTGGCGCCGCCTGGGTGACATCCTGGAAGACCTGGGGTTGGTGACCAAGGAGGAAATCACCTCGGCGCTGCAACTTCAGAGGGACTCCCGGGCCGACCAGCCCGAAAAAAAGAAGGCCGAGGGCCTTTCCCTGCGCGAGCGGTTGTTGTCCTGGATGGAAGGGAACCAGTTTGACGAACGCTGCCTCGGCGAACTGTTGATGGACATGAAGATCATCAATCCCACCGTACTCCGCCAGGGCTTGTTGCAGCAAATTATGCCCCCCTCCGTGGTCGATGAGTTTTCCCGCAACGAACTGTTCTTCTTCCTGGAGATTTCCGTGCTGCTCCAAAACATCGGTCGCGGCCCCTGGCTTTTCGACCAGATCCTGGAGATGACCAATGAATTGCTCAAATGCGAGGCCAGTTACATCCTGCTGGCCAACGCCGAAAGCCAGGAAATGCTGATCGCCATCCCCACCGGCCCCAACAAGGACCTGTTTGACGGGCGGATCATCCCGGCCGACAAGGGGTTGGCCGGCTGGGTTTTCAGCCACGGCCTGCCGGCCATCGTCAGCAACGTCCATCAAGACGACCGCTTCGATTCGGAAATCGACAGCCTGGTGCGCCAGGGTTTCGACACCAGATCGATCCTGGCCGTACCGCTCCACATCAACGGCGAACTGATCGGGGTGATGGAGCTGATCAACAAGCAATCCGGGGAATTCTCCAGCCACGATATGGATATCTTGACCATGCTGGCCAACCTGATCGCCGTCTATCTCGACAGTGCCTTCCGCCTCCAGGAACTCTACACCTGACCAGCCGCTTGCATCTTTGCCCATGATCGCTTAACTTCAGCATCCGTTCGCAGCCTGGCCCGGCCGAGCCCTTCTGCTCAAGGAACACCGCCATGACCGACTCCCCAAATAATTATCTCGCGCAGCTTCTGGCCGCCCTGATGTTGATTATCCTGTATCTCTGCGCCACCTCCGCCCCCCTGCGGGCCGCCCACGGCATCAGTATCGACGGCAAGCTCAAATACCCGGCCGGCTTCAGCCATTTCGACTATACCTCGCCCCAGGCGGTCAAGGGCGGCCAGCTGTTCCTGCATGGGCTGGGTGGTTTCGACAAGATGAATCCCTTTACCCTCAAGGGCACCTCTCCCGACGACCTGGACAACCTGGTCTTTGAGACCCTGGCCGTGGCCAGCCTGGACGAGTCCTTCGCCGAATACGGCCTGATCGCCAAGGACATTGAGCTGGCCGCCGACAAGCTCTCGGTCACCTTCACCATCCATGAACTGGCCAGGTTCTCCGACGGCTCCCCGGTTACCCCGGCCGATGTTAAATTTTCCCTGGATACCCTGAAAAGTTCGGCCGCCCATCCCTTCTATCAGTCATACCTGCAAGACATCACGGCGGCCGAGGTTCTGGACAGTCACCGGGTCCGTTTCAAGTTCGCCAAGAAGAACCGGGAACTGCACATGATCGCCGCCCAGTTGCCGGTTTTCTCGAAAAAGTTCTACACCGCCCACCCCTTCAACGAGGAGTCCCTGACCGTGCCGGTGGGTTCAGGACCTTACGTGGTCGGGGAGTTCAGCCCCGGCAAGTTCATCACCTTCAAGCGCAACCCCAACTACTGGGCCAAGGATCTGCCGGTGCGCCGCTACCAGTTCAATTACGACACCATCACCTACAAGTATTTCAAGGACCAGATCGTCGCCGTCGAGGCCTTCAAGGCCCACGAGTTTGACTTCATGGCCGTCAACATCGCCAAGCAGTGGGCCCGCGACCTGGATGGTCCCAAGTTCGCGAAAAAAGAGATCCTCAAGGAAACCCTGCCCCACCAGAACGATCAGGGCATGCAGGGCTTCGCGATCAACCTGCGCAAGCCGCTTTTCAAAGACCGCCAGGTCCGCCAGGCCCTGGGGCTGGCCTTCGATTTCGAATGGGCCAACCATACCCTCTTCTTTGATCAGTACACCCGGAGCGCCAGCTACTTCAGCAACTCCAACCTGGCCGCCACCGGTCTGCCCCAGGGACTGGAGCTGGAATATCTGAGCCCCTTTCGTGACAAACTGCCGCCGGAGATCTTCACCACCCCGCCCACCCCGCCTTCGACCAAGCCGCCAGGCTCCCTGCGCGACAACCTGCGCCGGGCCAAAAAACTGCTCACCGAAGCGGGCTGGCAGGTGGACAAGGGCGGCATGCTGGCCGATAAAAACGGCAAACCCTTCGAGTTCGAGATTCTCCTGAGCAGTCCCTCCTTCGAACGGGTCATGGCCTCCTACGTGCAGAACCTGGCCAAGCTGGGGATCAAGGCCAGCTACCGGACCATCGACCCGGCCCTTTTCCAGCGGCGCATCCAGGAGTTCGACTTTGAGATGATGGTCAACGTCTACGGCCAGTCGCAGTCGCCCGGCAACGAGCAGCGCGACTACTGGGGTTCGGAGGGCGCCGACCGCAAAGGCTCCCGCAACCTGATGGGGTTGAAAGACCCTGTGGTGGACGTCCTAGTCGATAAGATCATCTACGCCGAGACCCAGGAGCAACTGACCGGGGCCTGCAAGGCCCTGGACCGGGTGCTCTGGTACGGCTACTACCTGGTGCCCAACTGGTATCTGGCAAACCACCGGGTTACCTACTGGAACCGCTTCGCCCGGCCGGCCAAGCTGCCGCTTTATTATTCGCCGAACCAAGCGCTTTACACCTGGTGGGTGAAGAAATGACAATTACGAATTGCGAATTAATCATGACGAATTGTTACAGAATTCGTCATTGCGAGCAAAGCGAAGCAATCTCTCTTTTCCCGGGGAGTGGCTTCAGATCGGAGTCTCCTTGCGTCGCTTACCTGCCGCATCGCTTCGCTCCTCGCAATGACGGGCTTAAAGCACATTCGTTCTCATTCGTAATTCGTAATTCCTAATTCGTAATTAAACAAAATGGCCTCCTATATCCTCCGCCGCCTCCTCTTGATGATCCCCACCCTCTTCGGGATCATGCTGACCACCTTCGTGATCACCCAGTTCGTGCCGGGCGGGCCGGTGGAGCGGATGATCGCCCAGATCGAGGGGCGCACCGGCGGCGGCGAGGTACGGGCCGCCCACACCCTTTACCAGGGCAACAAGGGGCTGGACCAAGAGCGGATCGCCCAGCTCACCGCCCTCTATGGCTTCGACCGGCCGCCGCTGGAGCGCTTCCTGGTGATGATGAAGAACTATCTAGTCTTCGATTTCGGCGAGAGCTACTACCACCACCGCACCGTGGTCGATCTGGTCATCTCCAAGCTGCCGGTCTCCATGTCGCTGGGGCTGTGGTCCTTCCTGATCGTCTATCTGACCTGCATTCCTCTGGGGATCAAGAAGGCCATGCAGGACGGCTCGCGCTTCGACGTCTTCACCAGCTCGGTAATCCTGGTCGGCTACGCCATCCCCGGCTTCGTCCTGGCCATCGTCCTGATCGTCCTCTTCGGCGGCGGCAGCTTCTGGAACCTCTTCCCCCTGCGCGGCCTGGTCTCCGACAACTGGGCTCAGATGGGGCTGGCCGCAAAAGTACTCGATTATCTCTGGCACATGGTCCTGCCGATCATCTCCATTGCCGTTGGGTCGCTGGCGGTGATGACCCTCTTAACCAAAAACAGCTTCCTGGAGGAGATCCGCAAGCAGTACGTCCTGACCGCCCGGGCCAAGGGGCTTAGCGAGAACCGCATCCTCTACCGCCACATCTTCAGGAACGCCATCATCCCGATCATCACCGGCTTTCCCGGCTCCTTCATCACCGCCTTTTTCACCGGCAGCCTCTTGATCGAGACCATCTTTTCGCTCGACGGCATGGGACTCCTGGCCTACGACTCGATCATGAACCGCGACTACCCGGTGGTGATGGGTACCCTCTACTTCTTCACCATCATCGGCCTGATTTCTCGGCTGCTCTCCGACTTAAGCTACGTGATGGTCGATCCCCGCATCACCTTCGAAAGCGTGGAGTCGAAATGAGCAAGCCCCGCCGCACCTTACTCGCTCGGCGTTGGGCCAAGTTTCGCACCAACCGCCGCGGTTACTGGAGCCTGTTGCTCTTCACCGTCCTCTTCGTGGTCAGCCTGGGGGCGGAACTGGTCAGCAACGACCGACCATTTGTGGTCCATTACCAGGGCGGCTGGTATTTCCCGATCATCCAGAGCTACCCGGAGACCATCTTCGGCGGCGACTTCGCCACCGAGACCGACTACCGCGACCCCTACATCCTCGAGAAACTCAGCCGCGACGGGAACTGGGCGATCTTCCCGCCCAACCATTACAGCTACAAGACCATCAACACCAACTTGAACCAACCGGTACCCTCGCCGCCCACCGGCGAAAATTACCTGGGCACCGACGATCAGGGCCGCGATGTCCTGGCCCGGCTGCTCTACGGCTTCCGCCTCTCGGTGCTCTTCGGCCTGGGGTTGACCCTGGTCGGCACCCTGCTGGGGATCGCGGCCGGCGCTGTGCAGGGCTACTTTGGCGGCCGCACCGATCTGCTGGGCCAGCGCTTCATCGAGATCTGGAGCGCCATGCCGGAGCTGTATCTCTTGATTATCTTCGCCGCCATCTTCAAGCCCAGCCTGGGACTGCTGCTGTTTTTGTTGTCGATGTTCGGCTGGATGGGGTTGTCCGACTACGTGCGGGCCGAGTTTTTGAAAGGCCGCAACCTCGACTACGTCCAGGCCGCCCGCGCCCTGGGGGTGGGCAATCTGACCATCATGTACCGGCACCTGCTGCCCAACGGCATGACCCCGGTGATCACCTTCCTGCCCTTCCGGATGTCCGGCGCCATCCTGGCCCTGACCAGCCTCGACTTCCTGGGCTTAGGCGTACCGCCGCCCAGCCCCAGCCTGGGTGAACTCCTGGCCCAGGGCAAGGCCAACATCGACGCCTGGTGGCTGTCGCTCTCCACCTTCGCGGTGCTGGTCGGCACCCTGGTCCTGCTGATCTTCATCGGCGAGGCATTGCGGGAAACCTTCGACCCCAGGAAGGTGTGAGATGAGCAGCCCCGACCGCCCCTTGCTGACGATCACCGACCTCTGCGCCACCTTCCACTCCGAGGGCGAGGATAACCAGGTATTGGACCGGGTCAACCTGACCATCCTGCCCGGCGAGACCGTGGCCCTGGCCGGCGAATCCGGCTCCGGCAAGTCGGTGACCGCCTTATCGATCCTCCGCTTGCTGGACCAGGAGGCGGCGACCATCAGCGGCCGCATCGAGTTCGACGGCCGCGACCTGGCGACTTTGGCGGAGGATGAGATGCGTAAGGTGCGCGGCAACCGCATCGCCATGATCTTCCAAGAGCCGATGACCTCCCTGAACCCGGTCTATACCGTGGGCAGCCAGATCATCGAGTCGCTGACCATCCACCAGGGATTAAGCGAGTCCGAGGCCCGGCAACGGGCCATTGAACTGCTGGCCCGCACCGGCATCCCCGACCCGGCCAGTCGGATCGACTCCTTTGCCCACCAGCTCTCCGGCGGCCAGCGCCAGCGGGTGATAATCGCCATGGCCCTGGCCTGCCGCCCGGCCCTGCTGATCGCCGACGAACCGACCACCGCCCTGGACGTCACCATCCAGGCCCAGATCCTCACCCTGATCAAGGAACTCCAGCAGGAGATGGGCATGGCGGTGCTGCTGATCACCCACGATTTGAACATGGTCAGAAAGACCGCCAACCGGGTGAACATCATGCACCAGGGACGGATCGTCGAGTCCGGCCCCACCGAGACCATCTTCACCAATCCCCAGGATCCCTACACCATCCACCTCTTAGACAGCGTGCCGCATGGTCGGCCCAGTGCCAAACCGGAGTCCCAACCGCTGCTGGAAATCCGCGACCTCTTCTGCCACTTCCCGATTAAAAAGGGTTTCTTTCGGCGCACGGTGGGGGTAATCAAGGCGGTGGACGGGGTCGATCTGACCATCCCCGAAGGCACTACCCTGGGCGTGGTCGGCGAGTCCGGTTCCGGTAAATCCACTTTAGGGATGTGCCTGTTACGCCTCACCGGCTGCCGAGGCTCCATCGTCTATAACGGCCGGGAACTGCTGACCTTGGGCAACCGGGAGATGCGGCCCCTGCGCCGGGAGTTGCAGGTGGTCTTTCAGGACCCCTTCTCCTCGCTCTCGCCCCGGCTGACCATCGAGGAGATCATCGCCGAAGGGCTGGCGGTCCATCGGATCGGCGGCAACAAAAAGGAGCGCCGCCACCTGGTGGAAGCAGCCCTGATCGAGGTAGGTCTGGAGGCGACGATGGCCGACCGCTACCCCCACGAGTTCTCCGGTGGCCAGCGCCAGCGCATCGCCATCGCCCGAGCGGTGGCCCTCAAGCCCCGCCTCCTGGTTCTGGACGAACCGACCAGCGCCCTGGACATGACCATCCAGGCCCAAATCATCGAACTGCTCCGCGACCTCCAGCAGCGGCTGGGGATGACTTACCTCTTCATCTCCCACGACCTCCGGATCATCCGGGCCCTGGCCGACCAGGTGGTGGTAATGCTGGACGGCCGCATCGTCGAACATGGCCCCTCGGAGATCTTCGACCGGCCGCAGCATCCTTATACCCGCCGACTTTTCAAGGCCGCCTTTGAGTTGGAGGAGGTAAAATGAACCGGATCAGACGATTGATTCAACGCCTTTGGCTCAAACTGGGCAACCGTTTCCAGGGCAGCTTCTACCTCTATCTGGCCGCCCTTTTCAGCCTGGTGGTGCTGGCCGACGGCCTGGTCCTCAACATCAGCGCCGGGATGAAGCAATCCTCCTTCGACCTGATGCTCAAGCACCGACTGATAGTGGCCAAGCCGGACCCGGACATTGTCATCGTCGATATCAACGAGGCGAGCCTCGCCGCCATGGCCAAGGAGTACGGCCGCTGGCCCTGGCCGCGCCAGGTCATGGGCGAGTTTCTTGAACAGGTCGAAAAACAGCAGCCCAAGGCGGTGATCTTCGATGTCCTCTTCTCCGACCCGGACGTCTATAACCCGGACAGCGACGCCTATTTCAACGAGGTGATCGGCAGTACCAGCAACACCTTCTTCCCCATTCTGCGCCTCGACCCCAGCCATGATTCCCTCAGCAAAGTTTTCTCGGCCCAGATTCCCGGGGCAATCCGCCAGCCCGGCGCCTCCGCTGACGGCAAACCGGTGGCGGTGGTCCTGCCCTTCCTGGCCGCCGCCCTCGAGAGCGGCCGACTGGGCACCCACAACATCTATCCGGACAGCGACGGCATTGCCCGCCAATATCCGGTCCAGCGCCTGGAATCAGGCTGGCTGATGCCATCGCTGCCGGCCAAGGTGGTCGACTGGCTGGGCCTCAAGACCCCGGAGCGGGAGGCGATCCTGCTCAACTGGCGCGGCCAACCCTTTACTTACCGGTACACCGGTTTTGCCGAGGCCTTTTTAGACCTGACCAGCAAGGAGCATAAACGCCCGGCCGATGAGTTCAAGGGCAAGATCATCATCATCGGCTCCACCGCCGCCGGCCTCTTCGATGTCAAGCCGACCCCCATGGACCGGCAGTTTCCCGGGGTTGAAATCATGGCCACCGCCATCGACAATCTCCGCCATAACGACTTTCTGCGGGTCCCGGAGGCCAGGTTGTTCAACATCCTTCTGGCCCTGCTGATCATCTGGAGCGCCGCCATTGCCCTCTACCGCGACGTTGCGCCGGAAAAGCTCAACTCCCTGTTCGGGGCCTCCCAGTTCCTGCTGGTCGGTATCTCCTACGCCACCATCAACCTGATCACCACCTATATCAACCTGACCGGCCCGGTGCTGTTTGGGGTCACCTACTTTTCCATCGCCCGCCTTTACACCCTGGCGGCCCGCAAGGCCTTGGAAAAGACTGCCCTCACCTACTCCCGGGGTACCACCGACGACCTTTATGCCGCCCTGCTGCTGCTTAAGACCGCCGGCGGCAGCGACGCCGATGGCGAGAAAAAGGCGACCGCCATCCGCCATCGCCTGGGCCGGACCGGGGTTAAAAACATGAGCGTCGAGATCCTGAAGGGCGACCAAAAAGGCCTCTGGGGGTTGCTTGAAGGGATGGTGGCGGTCTCCTGGACCTGCCCGGCCGCGGACACCGACGGCCGGGCAGCGATCCGGGCGGAAATAAAAATGGTCGAGGAACTTGCCGGTGAACCGCGATTAGGAGAGAATGGGACAACAATGGAAAAGGCCTATGTCTTCCAGGACGGCTTGATCGACGGCGGCGAAAAGGCCAACGCCGGCTGGACGCTGCTTCTGGGCGGGGCCTTGCAGCGCTGGCATAAGGAAATAACCCATTAGGAGCCCTTATACTGCCATTGCGAGGAGTGAAGCGACGAAGCAATCCCAGAGGAGTGGCGCGTTGGGCCGCACTTCGACAAGCTCAGTGTGAACGGAATCACTATTTTATTTGCAGCTAATCCTAATCGTGTCCACTCGGATTTACTGGCTTTACATGAGTTTAAGATTGCTTCGTCGCCTCGCTCCTCGCAATGACGCGCCCAGGGATATTTTTTGTGGGAGCGGCTCGGCGTACCCCTCGTGGGTATCAGTCGCTAAACGCCTTGGTTCGGTAAAGTTCGCGGCTGAAGCCGCTCCCACTTGAACTACCGCAATAATAACGCCTGTACGCTTTATATGACGTGCGGAAGCAACACATGAACAACATTCCCGACAGTTTTGATAAGGAGCAAACCATGCGAATACCCAACCCATTTTTAACCGTAGCCCTGCTGCTCACTCTCCTGGCCCCGCCAGCCCTGGCGGCCACCGAACCCGGTTCGGCCATCAAGGCCGACGAAATCAAGGCCGAACCCTTCCGTGACGCCAAATCAGTGGGCAGCGTCAAAGCCGGCGACCCGGTGCAGATTGTCAAGCGGGACGGCGCCTGGCTGCAGATCGCCAGTCCCAAAAAGGGCTGGGTCAAGATGCTCAGCATCCGCAAGGGCGGCGCGGCAGCCACCGGCGCCAGCCTTACCGGGGTAGCGGCCCTGGCCAGCGGCCGGGCCGGCACCGGCAAGATCGTTTCCACCACCGGTATTCGTGGCTTGAACGAGGAAGAGCTGAAGAACGCCAAGTTCGACGAAAAGGAAGTCAAGACCGTCGAGTCGTACACCGTCAGCAAGGGGGCGGCCGAAAAATTTGCCGCCCAGGGCAAGCTCAAAGCCCGGCAAGTTCCATATCTGGAGCAATAGGAGAATGTTCATGCATCGACTCATAGCTATGATAGTTTTCGGCATCACCCTGATGCTCTCACCGTTGGCCTGGGCCTTCGAGTTTAACCAAGACCTATTGAACGGCGCCGTCCAGACCCTGACCTCCCAGCTCCAGGACGACAAAACCGCCGAGGCCGAGGAGGTGGCGGTCGGCCGGCAGATCGCCGGCAACCTGCTGGGCGCCGCGGCCCTGGTCAAGGACCAGAAGCTGCAGAAGTACGTCAACCAGGTGGGGCGCTGGGTCGCCAACCAGAGCGAGCGGCCGGACCTGGCCTGGCATTTCGGGGTGATTGACAGCAGTGACCTCAACGCCTTCGCCGCCCCCGGCGGCTATATCTTCGTGACCAAGGGCCTCTACAAGCTCCTGAAGAACGAGGCCGAGCTGGCCGGAGTCCTGGCCCATGAGATCGGCCACGTGGTCCGTCAGCACCATTACAAGGTGATCCAGCAGGCCAAGGTCGTCGATTTCGGCAGCAAGTTGCTGGCCGAGAAGGCCGGTAGCGACAACCAGCTGGTCCAGCAGCTGATCGGCAGCGGCGCCGAGATCGTCGCCCGAGGCCTGGACAAGCGGGCCGAATACGAGGCCGACCGCATGGGCGTGGTCCTGGCGGCCCGGGCCGGTTACGATCAGTACGGGCTGGTCGAGGTCCTCCAGCAGATGGGCCATTATTCCGGCGGCGATGATGCGGTCAAACTGCTCTTCAAAACCCATCCGCACCCGGATGAACGCCTGAGCAACCTGGACGAGTCGCTGGGCGACCAGCTCGACGACCTGCATGGCCAAACCCTGTCGGGCCGGTTGTACAAGTTGAAAAAGTGATTCGGATTTGCGGGGAAGGGATTACATTCGGCGCAGGCGCTTCGCTTGTTTACACCCGCCTCGAACTCAAATTACTTTGACTACCCTTGTATCTACACCAAAGACAGGATGCTCGGAACGAGCCAACGGGCCACCATGAAAATTTTCATCACCGGCGGCACCGGTTTCGTGGGCCAGGCCCTGGTTGACCACCTGCTCGAAGCCGGCCACCAAATCACCATCCTCAGCCGGGGCGGCGTTGCCGATCAAGCCGGGAATCCGCGCCACTGCAAGGGAGATCCGAGCCGGCCCGGCCCCTGGCAGGAGGAATTGTCCGACCATGAGGCAGTAATCAACCTGGCCGGGGCCAGCATCTTCTGCCGTTGGAATCAGGCCAACCGCAGGGCCATTCACAACAGCCGGGTGTTGACCACCAGGAATATCGTTGCCGCCCTGCCCCGCCCGGGCTCACAAGTCAGGGTCTTGCTCAATGGCTCGGCGGTGGGCTTTTACGGTAACCGGGGTGATGAAGAGCTGACTGAAGAATCTGCCGGAGGCAATGGCTTCCTCGCCGAGATCTGCACAGCCTGGGAGGCCGAGGCCGAACGCGCCGAAGCTATGGGGATAAGGGTCTTGCGTTGTCGCTTGGGGGTTGTGCTGGGGTCCAACGGCGGGGCGCTCAGCAAGATGGTCCCGATGTTCCGGACCGGTTTAGGCGCGCAACTGGGCAACGGCCGGCAATGGTTTCCCTGGATTCACTTGACTGACCTGTTGAGGATCTTCGATCTGTTACTCAATACCCCGGCAATTGCCGGGGCGGTAAACTGTGTGGCTCCGGAAACGGTGACCAACCGCGATTTGACCCGCAGCCTGGCCCAGACCATGGGTCGGCCCCAATTAATGCTACCCGTTCCGGCCTTCGTCCTGAAAATAGTACAAGGCGAGGCCAGCGACCTGCTGCTGGACAGTGCCAAGGTCCATCCGGGGGTACTGACCCGGGCCGGCTTCATTTACAAATTTCCAACCCTCGCCGGGGCACTGAGCGATCTTGTGGCCAAACCGTGATCAACTTCGGCCCAGGCGATAAGACCGGGGTGGATATTCAGCAAATAAACTCTCCCTAACCGTCGAACATGGACCCTAAACTGACCATAGATACCACCGCTTGTAGGCGTTGCGGCACCTGTTGCGAGCAGGGTGGCCCGGCCCTGCACCATGAGGACCGGCCGCTGCTTGAGTCCGGCGCCCTCAGGCGGCGTGATTTGGTCGCCATCCGTAGCGGTGAGCCGGCTTACGATCAACGGCAAGGCCGGGTGGTGCCGGCCAGCCAGGAATTCCTCAAACTTGCCGGTGCGCGCGGCAGTTGGCGCTGCAAGTTTTATGATAAGCCCGGCGGCTGTGGGATTTACGGGCAGCGCCCCCTGGAATGCCGCCTGCTCTTCTGCCGAGACACCACCCCCCTGGAGGCGGTGATGGGCCGAGAGCTTTTGAGCCGCCGGGATTTGCTGGCCGCCGCCGACCCGGCCTTGGAGTGGTTGGCTAAACTCGAACAGGCGGTAGGCTACCCGGAGGTCATGGAACTCCTGGCCGGTCTGGACCGGCAAAGTTCCACCGAGGCAAGCCTGGCCGCCCTTACCAGCCTGGTCCGCGCCGATTTGTCCTTGCGGGAGTCGTTTCTGCGGAGTTTTACCGAGCGCGGTGATGAGGAAATGTTTCTTCTGGGCCGGCCACTTTTTCTGGCCATTGCCCCTTTTGGTTGCCGGTTGGTTGAAGGGGCGGGCGGGACGGAGATGCAATACACCAGGCCGGGGTGAAAGATTATAGCTGTCTGACCGGTCCGACAAGTCCGACTTCTCCTAAACTGTTCTCCCTCCATGTTGGTCTTCAGCAGGGTTTGTCCTTGACCTTTGGTCGGCGCCTCTTATATTGGTGACTTTTCGGCACATTCCATGCCCCCTTGGCAAACCCATTACCAAGGGGCGGCTGGTTACCATTACCCCGACAGGTCCACTTCGATAAGGCTTTGAAAATGCACGGTCAGGAATCCCCCAGCTTTCGCAGCAAGTTCTCACCATTTCTCTTTCTGGCGCTGATCTTTCTGGTCGCCTGGTTTCTCTATTACCGCTCCGAAAAGGCGGTCAATCCAGTCACCGACCCCGATGCCCAATCCCGCGCCGTGACCCCCCGTGGCGATCTGGCGGCCGACGAGCGCAATACCATTGCCCTGTTCAAGTCCGCCTCGCCTTCGGTGGTTTACATCAGCAGCATCGAGTTACGGCGGGGCCTCTTCAGCCTCAATGCCTATGAGATTCCCCGCGGCACCGGCAGCGGCTTTATCTGGGACAAACAAGGGCGGGTGGTCACCAATTTCCATGTCATCGAGGACGCCAGCCGGGTCGAGGTGACTTTGGGTGACAACTCGGTCTGGAAGGCCAGGTTGGTGGGGGCCGCACCCGACAAGGACCTGGCCGTGTTGCAGATCGAGGCCCCGGCCAAACTCCTCAGCCCGATCATGGTCGGTGATTCCGAGTCGTTGCAGGTCGGCCAGAAGGTCTTCGCCATCGGCAACCCTTTCGGGCTTGACCACACCATTACCTCGGGGATTGTCAGCGCCTTGGGCCGCGAGATCAAGGCCGCCACCGGCCGCACCATCCAGGGGGTAATCCAGACCGACGCGGCGATCAACCCCGGCAACTCCGGAGGGCCGCTGCTGGACAGCTCGGGCCGCCTGATCGGCATCAATACCGCCATCTACAGCCCTTCCGGGGCCAGTTCAGGGATCGGTTTCGCGGTCCCGGTGGCCGAAATCAACCGGGTGGCGCCGGAACTGATCCGCCACGGCAAGCTCAGTCGGCCCGGACTGGGGGTGACCTTGGCCGCCCCCACGATCGCCGCGCAGTTGGGCATTAAAGGGATATTGATCGTCGGGGTCCAGCCCGGCAGTGCCGCCGAAAAGGCGGGTTTGCGGGGCACCCGGCAGGAAGGGCGCGAGGTGGTGCCCGGCGATATCATTGTCGGGGTGAACGGGCAGAAGGTTGACGACTACGATCAATTGCGGCGCGAGCTGGAAAAATTCAAGGTGGGCACCAAAGTGATCTTGATCATCATGCGCGACGAGGCCCCCTTGGAAATTACCATCACCCTTGAGGATCTCGGCTAGTGCTCTGGTGGACCAGGGCCATTAAGAGCCTGATCTCGTCGGCGGAGGCGGAGCGGCTCGACCTGTTCCGGATCTTTCCGGGGGTGCGCCGCTTCCTGGCCGCCCGCCACCATTACGCCTATCTGCGGACCGGCGGTGACGTACTGTTCTTCCTGGTAGTGATCTCCGGCCTGTTCGGCCCCCGCGACCCGACCCGCAATATCGCGGTCTTTCTGACCTGGGGCTTGCTCTGGCCGGCCATCGTTTTAAGCTGGTTCTTCGTGGGCCGCATGTGGTGCGGAATCTGCCCTTTTCCCGGCCTCGGGGTCTTCCTGCAGCGCCGGGGGTTGACCCTTAATCTGCCGGTGCCCAAGTTTCTTCAGAAATACGGCGTGTATACCTCGGTAATCCTGCTGGCCCTGATCATCTGGATCGAGGTGGTGGCCGGGCTCGACCGCTCGCCGGTCGGCACCTCATTGCTGGTCCTGACCATCGTCGCCGGTTCGGCGTTACTGGCGGTGCTCTTCCCCGGCCAGGCCTGGTGCCGCCATCTCTGCCCCCTGGGGCGGATCAGCGGGGCAGCGGCCACCCTGTCGATCATCGAGTTCCGGCCCGACCATGAAAAATGCCGGGTCTGCGACAACTTCGCGTGCAAGAAGGGCACCGGCGAAAAACGGGGTTGCCCGGTATATCTCGGGGCCTACAGCGTCCAAAACAATCTGCACTGCCTGGTCTGCGGCCACTGCCTGCCCCTCTGCCGGCTCGATTCGCCCCAACTGCTCCTGCGCAACCCTTACTCGGAGTTGATCCGCAACAAGGGCCGCTATATCACCTGCACTTACATCGTCCCCTTCCTGATCGGCTCGCAGCTGGCCCGTTTTTTTCGCTACAAGGAACCTTACAAGCTTTTTGAGTCGTGGCTGGGACTGCCGGACACCGCCTCCTTCAGCCTCTTGCTGGTGGCCGGTTTCCTGGTGATTCTGGCCATGATCAAATTCGGGTCCCGCCTCTTCGGGATCAACGAGGATCCCATGTTCGGCCGGTTCTCACCGCTGGTGCCAATCCTGATTCCCATGGCCTTCACCGGCGAGCTGGTTTACCGGATGTCCGGCTTTGCCGCCGGCATCGGCAACTTTCTGCCCACTTTTGGTCGCCAGTTCGGACTCTCCTGGCTGAACCACCTCTCCTTCACCATCCCCGATTTTCCGGTGCAGATTCTCTCGGCCTTCTTCATGCTGAACGGGGCCATCGCCGGCGCCTATATCCTCTGGCGCCTGTGCCTGGAAGACTTCGAGGGCATCGTCAAACTCAAGAACTTTATCGGCATCAACCTCTTGATCGTCACCCTGCTGCTGACCTATCTGGCCGTAATCTTCTGATCAACCCGGCGGTTTCGCCCTGCCCACCCGCTCCTTGCGGCGGCTCTTAGCCAGGGCGCGCATATCGCGGGTCTGGTCCGACTCGTCCATGATCTCCTGGCCGACGATCTCCTCGATCACGTCCTCCAGGCTGATCACCCCGGTGAAGCTGCCATACTCGTCCACCACCACGAAGAGATGCTGGCGCTTCTCGAAGAAATCCAATAGCACCCGGCTTAAGGGTGCGGTCTCCGGAACGAAGTGTACCGGCCCGGCCAGTTTGGCGAGGTCGGCATCGCTGCCTTCGGTGCCGTAAAGCAGCAGGTCCTTGCGCAGGACGATGCCGGTGATTTCGTCGGGGGTCCGGTCATAAACCGGCACCCGGCTGTGGCGGTTCCAGTCTTCCCGGTATTCCTTGGCTTGACTGATGGTCAGGTTGCCGGGCAGGGTAAAGGTGACGGTGCGGGGAGTCATGACGTCGATGACATCCTTTTTTTTGAGTTCCAGGATATTGCCGATGACCTTCTCCTCCTGGGGGTCGATGCTGCCGGAGCTAAGCCCCATTGAGGCTATGGCCCGCACCTCCTCGGCGTAGGCCTGGTTCTGGTTGGAGGGGGTGGGTAAAAGGCGGGTGATCATCTGGAAAAGCCAGATGACGGGGCTAAGTGCTGTAACCAGGATTTGCAGGGGCAAGGCGATCCAGGGGGCCAATTCGCGACAGTAGGCCACCCCGATGGTCTTGGGGATGATCTCCGAGCAAACCAAAGTAATCATGGTGAAGCCGGCCGAGAACCAGCCCAGGCTGTGCTCTCCGAAGAGATCGGCGGCGATGGCTCCGGCCATCGCCGCACCCATGATGTTGGCCACGGTATTAAGGGTGAGGACAGCGGTGATCGGCCGGGAGATATTCCCCTTCAGGCGCTGCAGGATGTGACCGGCGGCATGACCTTCCTTCTGCATGACGGCGATATGGGAGTTGGGCAACGAATAGAGGGCGGCCTCAAGAAGTGAGAAGACAGCGGCGATTGAAATGGCGATGGCCACCGTCAGACAAAGTTGCAGGAGCAAAGCAAACCTCCATGAGAGTTATTGATAATCATTGGATAAGTATTGGGAAATACTATACAGAATGTGTAATCATATGGCAGTCATTATTGCTTGTAACTCCTGACTCGGCCGGCCGTGGCTTTGTCGGGTGGCCCTTAAAACTTGCATACGGAGAAGTTCATGCTCAAAGTCAGCTATCGTCCCCTGCTTGACGGGGACGGAGATACGGTTGTTTATTTTGTCAGGGAAAGAGCGAAACAGGCCCCGATCTGTCCGGACCAGGCGGTGGCGGACTATCTGGAAAAGGCCCGAAAGCTGGGCGATTTCCGGGGTCAGGCCGGCAAAAACCTGATCTATTATCGAGAATCGCCTAAGGTCGGCAAGGCACCGGAGCGGGTCATCGTGATCGGTCTGGGTAAGGATAAGCCATCTACGGAGTTGTTTCGCGAGGCTGGCGGGTTGGCGGTTTCCGCCGCCCTGGCTACCAAGGCCCGGACCTTGAAGGTCGCCCTGCCCGATCCGTTTGGCGGCCTGTCGCGAGTCGAACTGGCCCGAGCCCTGGCCGAAGGACTGGTGTTGGGCTCCTACCGCTTCGATAAATACCGCAAGGATTTCGAGCCGGAGGAAAAAGACGACTCCCTCAAGGGTATCGTCATTCATGCCGCCGAGGACCGCGCCATCGATGAGGCGGTCAGACAGGGGCTGGTGCTGGGGCTGGCGGTAAATTCCGCCCGGGATATGGCCAACGAACCCGGCAACCATTGGACCCCGGCCCATTTTGTCAAGGCCGGCCGGGATCTGGCCGGAAAATATGCCTTGACCTGCAAGGTCTTTGACAAGACCGCCATGAAAAAGATGGGCATGGGTGGCATCGTCGGCGTTGGCCAGGGTTCGGTCCAGCCCCCGGCCCTGGTGATCCTGGAATACCGAGGGGGAACCACTAAGTCCCCCACCCTGCTGCTGGTCGGCAAGGGGCTGACTTTCGATTCCGGCGGCGTTTCGCTCAAACCGGGGGCCGGCATGCAGGACATGAAATTCGACATGTGCGGCGGAGCGGCGGTGCTGGCGGCCATGCAGGCGGTGGCCCAGTTGAAACCGGCCGGAATAAATGTGATTGGGCTGGTGCCGGCCGCCGAGAATATGGGTGGGTCGGCGGCCCTGAAGCCGGGCGACATCATCAGCCAGTTCAACGGCAAAAATGTTGAGGTGGTCAATACCGACGCGGAAGGCCGGCTGATCCTGGCCGATGCCCTGGCGTATGGGGTCAAGCATTACCAGCCGACGGCCGTTATCGATATCGCCACCCTCACCGGGGCGGTAATTATTGCCCTTGGTCACCATCGTACCGGCCTGCTGAGTAACGACCATGCCCTGGCCGAAAAGCTGCTGGCCATCGGTGAGCGCTGCGGCGAACCGCTCTGGCGCCTGCCCATGGGCAAGGAGTATCGTAAACAGCTAAAGTCCGAGGTGGCCGACCTGAAGAACGTCGGGTCGGACCGGGCCGCCGGGACCATCACGGCGGCCTGTTTCCTCGAAGAGTTTGTCGACAAGACCCCTTGGGCACATCTGGACATTGCCGGCACGGCCTGGGATTTCACCAAGAAATCTTATGTTCCCAAGGGGCCTTCCGGGGTGGGGGTAAGGACACTGGTGGAACTGGTCTTAGGGTGGAAGTAACTGAAAACAGGAAAAGTGCCAGGTTCCCGGTTGTCTTTCGTCGCCCTTGTGGTCGTGGACTCTGCGGGTAAGACATTTGCCGGAATTCCCAGGTGGACCGGACTTGGTTTGCTTATATAGCTTGCTCGGCCCGGTTCTATCTTGGTATAAAAAAGCGGCTCAGGGACATCTGGTCTGATTTTTAAATTATGAGGTAGAAGTGGATATCGCCTTACTGGAACGACTTGATCTGCCAACTCTTGAAAAGGCTTGCCGGGCCCTTTTCGACCAAATGGGTTTCGCGGCCAAATCCACCGGCACCGGCTCCATGCCGGGAATTGGTGATGTCATCGTGCTTTACGGAAAGGCCAACAATGCCCCCTTTGCCCTGCTCCAGTGCGCGATAGCAGGGGCCAGGGTCGATGTGATCCAGCTTACTCAGGTCAAGAATTCGATGGCTAAGCTGGGTCTGGCCAGTGGCTATCTGATGACCGTTGGGACCATCGGTTGGGGTGTCCGCGAGTTTGCCGTCGCCAACAAAATAAATCTCATCGACGGGGCCAAGTTTGTCGAACTGATCAGCAATCTGCCCGAAAGCGGCCGCCAACTGATCCGCGAAGCCCTGACACCCGGAGGGGCAGCCAAGTCCGCCGAAGAGTCAACCCGATCAGTCAGGCCGGCCGGGGCCGGTGGGCCGCCAACCTGCGCCAAATGCGGCGCCACCATGCGGTTGGAAGTAAAGATGAAGGGGCCGTATGAGACCGGCAAGTACTGGCAGTGCCCCCACGCCGGATGTGGTTACATCATTGCTTACCTCTAAAGCCGGCTGCTCTGCCGGTTGGCCAACTCATATCCAAACCGGCCGTCCATCCTTATCCAGGTAGCATTCTGATCAACCGTTGCTCCCTTTCAACCACGGCCATGATCCCCGCGATGAATGAACCTTTTCCCTCGGTATAGGCCACCCGGTCATGGGGATGTTCCGCAGCCAGCCGCCGCTTTAATGCGCCATATTCCGCAGCCTGGTCGGGATGGTTGATCAGATAGTCCCGGAAGCCCAGCCGGTCCCAGTGGGCAAAGTCTTTTTCGATCATGTGCAGGTGGTGGGTGCGTTGCCCGGTCTGGTCGCGTCTGATGAACCAGGCGTAGAAGGGCGGCACGTCATTGCCCCAGCTGGGTCGCCAGAGATATTCATAGCCCTGACCGACGAGGAGCGGCACGATCCTCCTTTTGGTTTCAGCCAGCGAGCTCACTTCAATCAGCAGGTCGATGATCGGTTTGGCGGCCAGCCCCGGCACGGCGGTACTGCCGAAATGTTCGATTCGCCCGAGCAGTTCCCCCGGCAGACAGGCGCGCAGACGGTCCCTTTCGGCGGCAAAGCTCGCCGGCCACCGGGGGTCGTAATCCACCACCGCAATCGCCTCGGCCACCAACCGTCTGACTTGGGCCTCGATCGTTTCCATGCCGAATTTCCGTCTATAAAGGAACGGGCAGGGAATCCGGAGATTGCCCTGCCCGTTACCAACTATGGATTTGACTGTTTAATCGACTTTTTTCAGATCCATACCGCACTTGCACTTGCCGGGCTCGGAGGAAACCGTGTTGCACATACAGGAGCCGCCGCAGTTACAAAAATAGATACCTTTCCCGGCCAGATTGACCCGTTTGACCGTCTTACCGCAACCGCACTTGGTCGAATCCTTGGAATCCAGGCTACAGGTGCAACCCTCATCGCATTGGCAAAGGAGGACCTCATTACCCTCACTCTTCAGAACATGGCCCCACTTCATGGGTTTGCCGCATTTACAGTCGCCGGGGGCGGTGCTGACCGAATTGCATTTGCACTGGTCACCGCAGGCGCAGGTGTAAAGCACATCCTGGCGGGCCTCGGCAGCGGCCAGGGACTGTTTGGCGGCAAAGCCGGCAAACAGCACCAGCAGACAACCACAGATTAACAGCAGTCTAGATCCTTTCATCACATTCACCCTGTTTTTTGATTAATGTTTAAGGCGGTTCTTAGTGAACCCGCCAAGTACGCAGGCAAGTAACCGTGATAGTATCATCGTCCCGGGCCGACGGTGAAGTGAAATATTTTCCGGGATGATTTAGCGAATGGCAGAACGAGCGAACCTCAAAAGTAGCGGCCGATCTGCAGCAGCAACGAGTTGACGCCACGATTATCGCGATGCAGACCGCCGTTGGAAAGATGGTGGAGTCGGAGGTTGCCGAAATAGATGGTTCCGGCCGGGATATGGTAGTCACAGCCCAGACCGGCCTGGGGGTTGAAGTTGAGCCGCAACCCCTGCCCCTCACCCTGGAAGTCACTGTAGATCAGGCCGATGCCCGCCTCCATGTATGGACGAAGAAGGGCATCGGCCGGGGCCAGGTAATATTGGGCCAACATGTTGACTGAGGCCAGAAGCCGCTCGTTGCTTTGGTAAGAGGCCGGCCCCAGACTACCCTCCAACTTGAAATAGAGCGGCTCCGGGGCGCGGTGGAACCAGACCCGATCATAGTCATACTGCAGGACTCCGGTCAACTGGGCGAAAGCGAAGGTGGGGCTGGGATCATAGCTGTGCCCCCAGGTCAGCCCCGCCCCGGTCCGCCCGGGGTGGGCCAGTTCGGATAATCCGGCCCAAGCCGGGTTGGGCGGCAAGAGCAACAGCACGACTAAGATCAAACCCAGGCCGTATTTAGTTTTCAGCATTTTCCTCACCAAATTTTCTTATACGAATCACGAACTTCTCCACTCACCGATAGCGATACAACTTCACCAACTGGAATGCAAACACAGATGCTCGCCTGATTAAACCGGGCGGCAATAAACAGGCCGGTTTTCGAAAACAGTTGGCGCTACCGAAGAAATATGAATAAAGAAGCCAGCATGACTCAACACCAGGAAATCATCGCCCACGAGTTGCAAATCAAGACCGGCCAGGTGGCGGCCGTGGCAACCCTCTTAAATGACGGGGCCACGGTGCCGTTTATTGCCCGTTACCGGAAAGAAGTGACTGGCCTGCTGGATGAAATTCAGCTCACCGTGATCCGCGACCGGCTCACGCAGTTGGCCGAACTCGATAAACGGCGCCAAGCGATCATTACCTCTTTGAGCGAACGGGACCTGCTGGAACCCCAACTGCACCAGGCCCTTCTGGCTGCCCCCAGCCTGACCCTCCTGGAGGATCTCTATTTACCCCACCGTCCCAAGCGGCGGACCCGAGGCATGATTGCCCGGGAAAAGGGGCTGGAGCCTCTGGCCCGAGCAATCATCAAGCAGGATCACACCCCGCTTGAACCAGAAAAATTCCTCAATCCCGAGCAGGAGATCTCCACCCCGGAGCAGGCCCTAGCCGGGGCCCGCGACATCATCGCCGAATGGCTCAATGAAGACCCCGTGGCCCGGGCCGGGTTGCGTAATCTCTTTGGTGCCAAGGGTGTGATCAATTCCAAGGTGGTCAAAAAAAACCAGGAGACCGGGGCGAAGTTCCGGGACTATTTCGACTGGCGGGAACCGGCCGCCAAGGTGCCAAGTCATCGTCTGCTCGCCATGCTGCGCGGGGAAAACGAAAAGGCGCTGACCCTGACCCTGCGCCCCCCCGAGGAAGCGGGGATCGAGCTGTTGCAGAGAAGATTTGTCAAAGGCAGCAGCCCAGCCGCCCAGCAGGTCAAGCTGGCCGCGGCCGACAGTTACCAGCGGCTGCTGGCCCCCTCGCTGGAAAACGAACTGCGCGGCCATCTCAAGGAGCGGGCCGACCGGGAAGCGATCAAGGTTTTCGCCGACAATTTACGGGAACTCCTGCTCGCCCCGCCCCTGGGGCGCAAACGGGTTATGGCCCTCGACCCCGGCTTTCGGACCGGCGCCAAACTGGTCTGCCTGGACGAGCAGGGCCAGCTTCTCCACACCACCACCATCTATCCGACCCTTTCCAGCGCTCAAGGTCAGGAAGCCGGCAAGGTCATCGACGAACTCTGCCGGCGGCACCGGATCGAGGCCATCGGGATCGGCAACGGCACGGCCGGTAGGGAGACCGAAACCTTTGTCCGCGGCTTGTCTCTGCCACCGGAGATCACCATAACCATGGTCGATGAAAGCGGCGCCTCGATCTACTCTGCCTCGGAAACGGCCCGGGCGGAATTCCCCGACCATGACCTCACCGTGCGCGGCTCGGTCTCCATCGGCCGTCGCCTGCAGGACCCGCTGGCCGAACTAGTCAAGCTGGACCCCAAGGTCATCGGGGTCGGCCAATACCAGCACGATGTCAACCAGGCTGTCCTCCAAAAGAGCCTGGACGACACCGTGGTCAGCTGCGTAAACCTGGTCGGCGTCGAGCTGAACAGCGCCAGCGCCGAACTGCTGGCCCATGTCTCGGGCTTAAGCGTGGGACTGGCCAGAAACATCATCAAATACCGCCAAGACCATGGCCCTTTTGTGGGCCGAGCCCAGTTACTTAAGGTCCCGCGTCTGGGGGAGAAGGCTTTCGAGCAGTGCGCCGGTTTTTTACGGGTAAGGGAGGCGGCCAATCCCCTGGATGCCAGCGGGGTCCATCCCGAGCAATACCGGATCGTCGAAACGATGGCCAAGGATTGCCGGTGCCGGGTCAGCGACTTGATCGAACAGCCGGAGAAAAGAGCAGACATTGAGCTCAGCCGCTATGTGACGGATCAGGTGGGCTTGCCGACCTTAAACGATATTATCGCGGAGCTGGCCAAACCGGGCCGTGACCCCCGGGCGAGCTTCAGCGAATTCGCCTTTACCGAAGGGATTAACAGCCTCACCGACCTGCAGCCGGGGATGTGGCTACCCGGTCTGGTCACCAATGTCACCAAATTCGGGGCCTTTGTCGATATCGGCGTCCATCAGGACGGACTGATTCACATCAGTCAACTGGCCGATCGCTTTGTCCGGGAGCCTTCAGAGGTGGTCAAGGTTCGCCAGCCGGTGCTGGTCCGGGTGCTGGAAATAGACCTGCCACGCAAAAGGATCGCCCTTTCGCTGCGGAAAAACTGACCAATCAAGAGCAGAACAGCAACAAGGTCGGCAGGGCTAAGCCCGTTTTGGCGTTATGGATGACGTCATTTCAGGTCTGGCGGCGGGGGTCTTCGTCATAATACTTGCAGGCTTCGTACTCGGCATGGACTATCACCCTGCCCTGCTTCGCAACCAATGCGCAATAGGTGGTGATCTCGGGATGTTTCCGGCCCAGGTCGGCCAATTCCTTCTGCTGTCCGGGGTTGAGCTTTTTGTAGTCTTGGAGTTTTTCCCCGAAATAAACAAAAGCCATTGCCGGGACAACAAAAAGGGCCAGGACCAGGGTTTCCAGGAACTCGTTTTGCGGGGTGTCGGAAACTAACCCGTAGACTATCAGCCCTCCTCCGCAAAGCACCAGGGCCAGAAGCACGAAGGAGATGCGGAGGTGCTTGCCCCGGTCCCGGAAGATGTCAACCGGCGGCTCTTTGGTGATATCGATCTTCATTTTAGATTAACCAGGAGGATTAAGTTAAATGGAACAGCCCCCGCAGCTGATCCAGGTAAGCCTGAACAGCCGGGGCGGTCTCTGCCGGCGCCCAAAGCGCTATTTCATCCTCGGTTAAGGAGAGATAGGGGCCGGCCTTGGTTTCATAGAATACGGTACCGGTTTCCAGGCTGACGGCGGTGTGATAGACGCCATGGGGTATGTCTACCGCCAGATTGCCACTGGCCGCTGACAACAGCACTACTTCACCAACCGTACCGTCATCGGCAAAGCAGATGATCCCCAGGCGCCCCCGCACCAGGATAAAGGCTTCATCTTTTTCGGGATCAAGATGCCGGTGCGGGCGGATGTAGGAGTGCGGTTCAATCGCGTTCAACAGCCGATGACAGCGGGAGTCATCGGCTGGATGGAGATTATGGTTCTGACGCAGACGTGGCGAGTGGAGCGCCTGGTCGGAAATCCGTTCTAGAAGTTCACGGGTGACAATCTTCATCGGCAAAGCACCTCATCTGCGGCGGAACCGGCTCTCTAAAACCATTGAGCTTAAAAAAACCACGTCGCCCAAGGAATAAACCGTGGGCGACGTAACTGTCACGCTATTTAGCATTTTCGGCGAACTAACCCGGCAACTCCAGGTTGCGATGCTTAAACCCGCATGGTCGGACGATTGCTGGGCCGCTTTTCGATGGTCGCGCCCGGCCGGTTCTTTTTGCTCTTCCTCTCGTCCGCCTCCAAAATCGCCAAGGCGGTTTCCGGCTCGTTTTCCTCGGCAAAACTGATGGCCATCATAATTCTGTCGAACATGGTGATCTTGCTGGTTCCCTTCATTATTCTCCCTCCTTTGGGGCGATCTTTTTGGTGTTCTAATCTCACAGGGTCAAACTTCTTCTTTCGCCTGTGATACCTTTTGCTGATATATCTATACAAGTCGCATGCCAACCGGAAGCAAACAGATATCCATCTGATATCATTAGTTAAAACTGCAAAGCCTCCCAGCGACCTCCAGAGTCACCTGTTGCAGATAGCAACAGGCGACAGCGCCGGACCCAGTCAATCTGACATATATACGTTTTTTCAAATAGTTACCAACGAAGTGATACTGTTGCCGATCGCAACAAGAAAAGTGACGGAGTGCAACTAGGCAAAAATGCAGGTTGTGTTTCTTTTTGATACCAATATAGTTATAAATGTGCCGCCGCAAGGGGCGGCAAAGGGTTAAGGCGCCCCCGCCAATTCCGAACTGGTTGACCATGCGTATATTTGGCAAGGAAAAAGAACCGGACAGACCGGCAGCTGAAGACCGCGACCCTTCCGACCTTGATTTGCTTCGCGAGTCGATCCTCAATGCCGCGCTGCCGGCCAACATCGAAAAGGTAGCGCTCGACGAATTGGCCGTTCTGGCCAAAAGCAACGTCGATGCCGCCGAATACACCATCGGCGTCAACTACCTGAATTATCTGATCAGCCTGCCCTGGCACAAAACCACTCCGGACAACCTCGACATCGAAAGGGCCGAGCGCATCCTCGACCAGGAACATTTCGGCCTGACCGAAATCAAGGAGCGGATCCTGGAGCACTTGGCGGTGCGGATTCTCAAAAGCTCCTCTCGACCAAAAATTCTGGTGGTTGACGACGATGAGATCGCCCGCCGCAATCTCCAACACGTTCTGAGCCAGGAAAATTATCTGGTCAAGCCGGCGGCCAACGGCGAGGAAGCGCTCCGCCTGATGGCAGCCGAGCGCTTTGACGTG
This sequence comes from Deltaproteobacteria bacterium, assembly GCA_020056965.1. Taxonomy (GTDB): domain Bacteria; phylum Desulfobacterota; class Desulfobulbia; order Desulfobulbales; family JAGXFP01; genus JAGVGT01. The sequence goes on along the minus strand of JAGVGT010000024.1, from coordinate 106,622 downwards.
GTGGTCACTGACTACAGGATGGAAAAAGTTGATGGTCTGGCGGTCCTGGAAGGCGCCAAGGTGATCAGCCCGGAAACCACCATCATCATGGTTACCGGCCACGCCACCATGCCGACAGCGGTCCAGGCCATGCGCAAGGGTTCCTACCATGTCCTCGCCAAACCCTTAAAACTTGACGAGTTGCGCCAGACCATCCGGGAGGCCCTGGCCGAAAAAACGGCCGGACTTGAGAACAGGGGACCGATTCTCTGCCTGGTCGGCCCGCCCGGGACCGGCAAAACCTCGTTGCAGAAATCAATTGCCCGCAGCCTGGAGCGGAAGTTCATCCGTCTGTCCCTGGCCGGCATCAAGGACGAAGCGGAAATTCGCGGCCATCGGCGCAGTTATGTCGGCGCTCTGCCCGGGCGGATCATTCAGGAAATCCGTCGCTGCGAATCGAGGAATCCGGTGTTCATGCTGGACGAAATCGACAAGCTCAGCGGTGAGTTTAAGGGCGACCCGGCCGCAGCACTGCTTGAGGTCCTTGATCAGCAGCAGAACGCCCATTTCACCGACCATTACCTGGATGTCCCCTTTGACCTCTCGAAGGTGATGTTCGTCGCCACCGCCAACAGCGTCGATACCATCCCCGCCCCGTTGCTGGACCGTCTTGAGGTGCTCTATCTTTCCGGCTATATGCTCGAAGAAAAGGCGGAGATTGCCCGGCACCATCTGATTCCCCGCGCCATCCGGGAAGCGGGGTTGAACGATTGGTCACCGACCTTCACCGCCCCGGCCATCGAAAAGATCATCACCGAGTACACCAGGGAAGCGGGGTTGCGCAATCTCCAGCGCCAGATTGCCGCCATCTGCCGGAAGACGGCCCGAGAGATCCTCAAACAGCAGGCCACCGCCCCGGAAACGGTTCAGAGCATTACCCCGGAAAAGGTTGAGGAACTGCTCGGTCCCCGTAAGTACTTTCAGGAAACCGCCGGACTCAAGGAACGGATCGGGGTCGCCACCGGCCTGGCCTGGACCGGCATGGGCGGCGAGATCATCTTTGTCGAAGCGACCATCATGCAGGGCCACAACAATCTGATTCTCACCGGTTCCCTGGGCGAGGTGATGAAGGAATCGGCCCAGGCCGCCCTAAGCTATCTGCGCAGCAATACGGCCCGGTTCAACATCCCGGCTGACTTTTTCGAGAACACCGATATCCATATCCATATCCCCGGCGGCGGCATTCCCAAGGATGGCCCCTCGGCGGGACTGACCATCGCCGTCGCCCTGCTCTCCCTGTTGACCAAACGGCCGGCCCGGCTTGACATCGCCCTCTCCGGCGAGCTGACCCTGACCGGACGCATCCTGCCGGTGGGCGGCATCAAGGAAAAAATGATGGCCGCCCGCCGGGCCGGGATCAAAACCGTGATCTTCCCCGAAAAAAATCTGGGCAATCTCAAGGAAATGCCCCCGGCCCTGGCCAACAGTCTGAAGGTGATCACGATCAGCGAGGTTGGCGAGGTCGTCGAACTTCTCCTGGTCTGACCAACTGCCAAAACTGGTTTTATGGCCGGAACCAACAAAAGGCCCGACGGAATGTCCGCCGGGCCTTTTGTTGGTTTAATGCTATGAACTATCCCGTTCGGCCGGCGTGGGTCACGACCAGCACCGGCCGAACGGGATTCTGGAGGACAAATAACTAAGCCGCTATGGCAAGTGAGGACAAGCGGTTCCTAATGGACGATCAAGACCGGACATTCGGCGTATCCGATGGTCCGTTCGGTGACACTGCCCATCAATAGCCGGCTCAACCCCTTCCGACCGTGCGAACCCATGATGATCAGGTCGACGCCTTGTTCCTTGGCCTGTTTGATCACGACCTCATGGGCCTCCCCTTCCTTGACCAGCGGGGTAACCGTCACCCCCAGCCCAGCGCCGCGCTGGACCAGCTCATCCAGCCGGGTCCGGGCCTTTTCGACCAAGCCGTTGATCATCTCATGGGCCAGGGCCATGAATTCGTCGTTGGTGTAAACCACCGCCAGGGCCGTGAGCTGTGAGCCATAATCAGCGGCCAGGGCCAGGGCCTTGCCAGTGGCATTATCGCTGCAACCGGCCCCGTCACTGGCCAGCAGAAGCTTGCCCCAGGCCAGCCGGGCGCCGTCCGGCACTACCAGAACGTCCCGGTCGGTATGGCCGATTACCCGGGCCGTAACGCTGCCCATCAACTCCCGTTCCAGGGGACTCAAGCCCTTGCGACCCATGACGATCAGGTCGCAGTTTTCGTCCTCGGCCACATGGACGATGCGTTCGAAGGGCTCGCCCTGTTCCAGGTTGGTCAGAATATGAAAGTCGCCGGCATCGGCGATGCCCTGGGCCTCGGCCAGCAGCTCCCGGCCGGGGCCCTCCATGGTCTCGCGGATATTCTGGACGCCGACCAGTTCCAGATCACCTTGGTAGCTGGGCAGAACCGCTATGACCTTGATCCAGCTTTTGTTCTCCCTGGCCATCTGACTGGCGATAGCCAAGGCATTCTTCGCCGACGGCGAACCGTCGTAGGCGACCAGGATCTTGCGGTACTTAGCCATGGCTGACCGCCGTGAGGACCTTTTTCTCGGCCCGGTCCTTCATCATCCCGACCACCATGGCGATGGTGATGATGATGCCGGATAACCCCAAGGCGGCAACCAGGGTCCAGAAACTAAGGCCATCGAGAAAGGTCGCCATCCCGTGATCAAGAGGGGCGCGCAGATTCAGGGCGGCCAGATAGCCGGGAATCATGGCGCCGCGGCTCACTGCCACCACCAGCATGACGGAGGCCATGACCAGCTTGATCATGTAGTCCTTGACGTAGGTGGTGCCCAGAGCGCCGAGCTGCACGCCGATCAGGGAGGTGGAGAGCAGCAACAGGGCCAGACGGATGTCGATCAAACCGGAGATGCCCCACTGGACCGAGCCCCAGGCGCCCATGATGAAGGCGATGCCCAATTCGGTGGCGGAAGCAACCATGGCGGAGGCACCAACCACATAGATCATGCCGGGAACCCCGACGAAGCCGCCCACCGCGATGGTTGCCGCCAGAAGACCGGTGCAGAGCCCAACCGGCACGGTTACCCAAGCGGAGATCCGCACCTTGGCGACCTTGAATTCCATCATCGGCCACAGTTCCATCTTCTGCAGACGCAGGGCCAGCTTGGAGACCTTCTCGCCGCCATCGCCACGGGCCAGCTTGTAGGCGTCAAAAAACACGTAGCCGCCGACCAGCACCAGCACCGCCACGAAGATCACGCTGACGTAGAGATTGGAACCGGCGTTGCCGTAAGTGTTAAGAATGTATTTCTGCATCTGGATGCCGAGCTGCACGCCGATGGTGGCGGTGACGCCCATGACGGCAGCCAGTTTGAGATCGACCTGACCATACTTGAAACGTTTGTAGGTGCCGACCAGGGCCTTGGGAAACTTGTGGCACATATTGGTAGCCACCGCAACCGCCCCGGGGACCCCCAGGGACATCATCGCCGGGGTCAGCACAAAGGCGCCGCCGGAACCGATGAACCCGGAGAGCAGGCCGCCGATCATTCCGACCAGCAGCAGGGCAACGACTTTGCTCGTGGTCATATCCATGAACATTCTATCAACTTCCTTAATGACCCCCGGCCCGGCGTGCGTATCCAGGCTCACCATGACCTTCTTGTTAAGTGAAACCTCTTCCAGCGCCATTTTCTCCGGCAGGGTCAGGGTCATGACCTCACCGCCATCCTTAGTGAAGCTGACAGTCCGCTGCTGGGCGTCAACCTGGGTAAAAACCCCCTTGAGGATATCTTTCGGCGGCGGCCCGGCGGCAAAGGCCGGGGAAGACAAGAGCGGGGCCAGAAACCCGGCGATGATAAGAACGATTAGAAACTTTCTCATGGTGATCACTCCTCTACGAGTTTAGATATGCTTTTAATTAATGGGATTTCTTGGCTTCCAGACCCAGGACGGTCAACAGATTGCTGCCGAAGGCGCCATGGATGAAAGAGACGAACAGAGCGGTGCCGAGCGGCCAGATCGCATAGATCCCGCCCCGGGTAAAGACATCGGTCACCAGCTTCTCATTGGAAAACACGTAATAGTAGGCGGTCAGGGAAAGGACGCCTAAAATCACGGTCGAGAGGTAGGGTTTCTTGGCCTGATGGTGCGCTTGGGGCTGCTTCTTCTGGGCCCCGGTGTCCTTCAGGATCTCGCGCGCGGTTTCCGGCTCGCCGGCCTCGGAAAAGGCGGCAGCCATGGCATGTTGATCAAATTTAGTAATCGCCATCTCAATACTCCTTTGGTTAATTATTGGTAAACAAGTCTCAGACTTTTTGCTGATTGCTGTAAAAGAGGACCGGGCAACTCAGTTCCTGGAACCATTCGCCGATGGTCCGGCCGTCCCGTTTGGTCTGCGAGGTCTCGGCGGCATGGGCCGGAGAAACCACCACGCAGACGACTTGGCGGCAGGTGGCGACATGATCGGAGATTTCCCGGACCAGACCCCGGTCGCTACAGACCGGCTGGTAGGCCACCCCCAGGGTCGCCATTTTTTTATTGAAGGCGGCAAAGGCCGGCTCGCCGGCCACCGAGGCGCCGAGATCAACGCCCTTACAGAGCGAGGATGGCACCACATGAAAGATTTCCAGGCCGGCCCCCATTCGCTGGCAAAGGCTCAGGGCGTAGTTGACGATCTTCAGGTCCGGCTCCAGGTGGTCGGTGCCGAGCAACACCTTCTTGCGACTATTCTTGAAATCATTAAGAAACTGGCGGGCAGACTCGTGTTCTCCGGCCTCGGCGAAGGCCGCCGCTGCCATGGTTTGCTCGAGTTTCTGCAAAAAATCCTGAATCTTGCCCATACAACACCTCGACATGGTTGCTGACCCTGGTGGGCTTGGCGAAAAACCCGCCCCCAGCGTTTGTCGATCTTAAGAGCAGGATGTGTGCCAATGGCGGGAAAGAAAAATAACCACGCAGATACGGGATGATAAGCGATCAAGACCAAAACTGCCGGTGTTTCTATCTGCAACACCGTTCCTAGCGCCAAATAGAAATGTCTTTATATACGGGGGGTTACACAGACGTTGCAAAACCAGAAAAGATGATGCATAATGCAACAATTCAAATGGCATCGTAAGGAACCACAGATGAGAACCCTCTTCCCCTCAGTCAGCATCAGAAAGAAAATCACCTACGGATTCGTGGTGTTGCTGGCCTTCATGGTCGGCACCATCAGCCTGACTTACTGGGTGAGTATTCATATCGAACAGAAAGTCCAGCATCTGGAACTGATCGACGACCTGTTCGGCAACATTCTGGAGATGCGCCGCTTCGAGAAGAACTACTTCCTCTATGGGGAACAGAGCGATTTTGAAGAGGCCAAAACCTATCTCGGCAACGCCAACAACATCATGCAAAACAGCCGCGGGGAACTGGGCCGGATCATCCCCAGTTCAAATTTGGAACGTTTTTCCCAGGCCATCATTGAATATGAGTTCAACTTCCAAAGGCTGGCCGAGTTGTATGGCGTAAACAATCGCCAGGACGAGAAAGCGACCCGCCTCAAAGACACCATCCGCAGGCTCGGCAAGGAATTGACCGACTTTGCCGAGAAGAGCTCCCGGCAAGAGAAGATCGCCGTTCGCGATCTCTTGAAGACGGTGCGCAAGATTCTGGTGGCGGCGGCGGTGGCGCTGCTGTTCATGTCCTTTGGCCTGGCCACCTTGCTGGGGCAAAGGGTGGTCAACTCCCTGAAGCTCCTGGAGAGGTACGCCGAGAAGATCACCCGGGAGGACTTCGACGAGATTCGCTCAACCGCCGTCGAAGAGGAAATCCGTTCGGTGTTGAATGCCTTCAACCGGATGTCGCATATCCTGCAGATCCGCCAGCACCAGCTGGTCCAGTCAGAAAAGCTGGCCTCCCTGGGGACCCTGCTGTCGGGGGTGGCCCACGAACTCAACAATCCGCTTTCCAACATCTCCACCTCGGCCCAGATCCTGGGCGAGGAAATCGACAAGGGTGATCCGGAGTTCAAGAAGGAGTTGATCGGCCAAATCGAGGGCCAGGCCGACAAGGCCCGGGACATTGTCCGCACCCTGCTGGAATTCTCCCGGGCCAAGGAGTATCATCCCCGGCCGGTCAACCTGAAAAAACTCTTGGAAGACACGGTGGTGCTGATCCGCGGGCAGATTCCCACCGCGGTGGTTATTACCCTGGAATGCCCGGAGGATCTGGTTTTCGAGGCCGACAAGCAGAAGCTGCAACAGGTGTTCCTCAACCTGCTCAAGAACGGCATCGACGCGGTGGGAGAAAGCGGCAAAATCTGGATCATCGCCCGCCCGGTCGGGACCGGCACCGAGGCCGAGGAAATCGAGATAATGGTCGAGGACAACGGCCCGGGCATCCCGGCGGAAAACCGCAAGAAGATCTTCGATCCGTTCTTTTCCACCAAGGACGTCGGCCACGGCTCGGGCCTCGGCCTGTACATAGTCCACGACATCATCGAAAGACACGGCGGCCGGATCAACGTCGACAGCCAGATCGACCAAGGCACGACCTTTACCATCTGGCTCCCCAGGAAACAGGAAAACAGAGATGAGTAACCACCCCAGCCTTCTCGTCATCGACGACGAACAGATCGCCCTGAAGAACCTCACCCACATTCTCAAGAATGAGGGCTATCAGGTAACCGCCCTGCAGAACAGCAGCGAGGCGCTGGCGCTGATCAAGAACCAGGAGTTCGACCTGATTCTCACCGACCTGAAGATGGAAAAGATCGACGGCATGGATATCCTGAAATTTTCGCAGGAACACCATCCGGAGACCGAAGTGATCATGATCACCGGCTACGCCACGGTGGATTCGGCCATCGACGCCATGAAGGCCGGCGCTTACCACTACATCGCCAAGCCCTACAAGATCGATGAAGTCCGCAAGGTGGTCAAGGAGGCCCTGGAAAAGCAGCACCTGAAAGAGGAAAACCGCCAGCTCCGCGAGCAATTGCAGAACTACAAGTCCGGCACCGAGCTGATCAGCACCGACCCGCAGATGAAAAAGCTCCTGGATTCGGCCCGCCAGGTGGCCACCACCGACAGCAATGTCATGCTGACCGGCGAATCGGGGACCGGCAAGGAGCTGATGGCCCGCTTCATCCACCAGAGCAGCCGCCGCCACCAGGGGCCGCTGCTCTCGATCAACTGCGGGGCCTTTACCGAGGAACTGCTGGGCAACGAGATGTTCGGCCATGAGAAAGGCGCCTTCACCGGCGCCCACGAAAGCAAAAAAGGCCTGATCGAGATGGCCGACGGCGGCACCCTGTTTCTCGACGAGGTGACCGAGATGTCCACCTCCATGCAGGTCAAGTTGCTGCGCGCCCTCCAGGAAAGGGAGGTGATGCGGGTGGGCGGCACCTCCCCCATCAAGGTCAATGTCCGCTTCGTCGCCGCCACCAACCGGAATCTCCAGGCCGAGGTCAGCTCGGGCCGGTTCCGGCAGGACCTCTATTACCGGCTCAATGTGGTCGAACTGCGGATCCCGCCCCTGGCCGAGCGCAAGGGCGACATCCCCATCCTGATCCAGCACTTCATCCGTAAATATGCGGCCATAATGGAGAAAAAGGTCGAAGCGGTTGCGCCGGAAGTAGCCGAGATTTTGCAGCAGTACGATTTCCCGGGCAATGTCCGCGAGCTGGAAAACATCATCGAGCGGGGCATTGCCTTGACCACCGGCAACCTGATTGAAACGTCCCATCTGCCGGAAGACTTACAGGAAACCACCCTGCTGACCTTCCGCCGCAAACAGGGCGCCCTCCCCAGCCTGGCCGAGCAGGAACGGGCCTATATCGAATGGGTGATGAAGGAAACCGGCAGCAACAAGACCGAGGCCGCCAAGGCCTTAGGGATAGACCGGGTCTCGCTGTGGCGGAAACTGAAGAAACTGGGCCTGGAATAGCTCCAGTCTCCCTGAGCAGGCCAGAAGGCTAAAAAACCAAACGCAGAGGCGCAACGGTAACATCGTAAATTGGAAGGATTAAACTTTGCGGCTCTGCACCTCTGCGTTAAGAAGTATTTTTTGCAAGTTTAGGCGCTTTCGGCGCATGGTTCAGCGACATTAGAAACTTGAAATTTTCTGTCGGCCTTTGCGCATGGCACTTAAAGGCATACGGAAATTGACTGTCTTATCCCCTCACCTGGGCCTTCGGCCACCCTCTCCCTGAGGGCGAGGGAAGACAAAAAGCTCCCTCTCCTTCAGGGAGAGGGTTGGGGTGAGGGGAACGTAAACGGTACCATTCCTTAACCTGACGATTCTGATATTCGCAGGATATTTCTCATTCAAAAAACCATAAACTAGTGCCATTCATGTATTGCCGGCTGGAAGGCTGAAAAACCAAACGCAGAAGCGCAGAGGCGCGAAGATAACATCGTAAATTGGCAGAAATAAACTTTGCGGCTCTGCGCCTCTGCGTTAAGAAATACTTTTTTTGCCAGACCATTAAACAACAAGGACACCTAGAGAAATGCCCCACAGACAAACCGACCGCCCCGGCTTTACCCGGCGGATGGACAAGGAAGAGATCAACGCCTACCCCATGGCCCAGTGGTGCGGGCCGGTGAGCGTGGTGCGGACCGGGGCCGAGCTGGCCGTGGCCATGGCCAAGCTGGCCGGCCAGACCCTGCTCGGCTTTGATACGGAAACCCGGCCTGCCTACAAAGTCGGGGAAAGCTACCTGCCCTCGCTCCTGCAACTGGCCAGCGCCACCGAGGTCTTTATCTTCCAGCTCAAGCCGCTGGGGTTGGCCGAGCCCCTGTGTGAACTTCTGGCCGATCCGGCCATCATCAAAACCGGGGTAAGCCTGGACTACGACATCCGCGAACTGAAAAAGCTCGCCCATTTCCAGGCCGGCGGCTTTGTCGACCTGGGGAACCTGGCCAAAAAGAGGGACATCAAGAACCACGGTCTGCGCGGCCTGGCCGCCGTGCTCCTGGGCTTTCGCATCTCCAAGGGAGCGCAGACCTCCAACTGGGCCGCCGATATCCTCGCCCCCCACCAGGTCCTGTACGCAGCCACGGACGCCTGGGTAGGGCGCCAGCTCTATCTTGCCCTGGAGCAGGCCGCCTGATGCACATCCCCTCGACCAAAAACCGCCTGCACGGCCTGACCCTGGAGACGATTCTCACCCGCCTGGTCGCCCATTACGGCTGGCCTGGGTTGGGCGAGAAGATCCCCATCGCCTGTTTCCTCACCTTCCCCTCCATCAGTTCCAGCCTCAAGTTCCTACGCCGCACCCCCTGGGCCAGGCAAAAGGTGGAGCGCCTCTACCTGCACACCCCCTTCTCGGTCCAGGAACGCCTGGCTTTCAGCACCGAACAAGAGACCTGAGATATCACGCCTGACGAGGTTCGTGATAGCCCACAGGTGGAATAAATCAGGTAGTGCAAGTGGGAGCGGCTTCAGCCGCGAACTTTGCGGAAGATGAGAGTGGCTGAGGGAGGACTCATCCGGCGCAATGCGCTGCGCTTATTGTCGCCCTACATAGAATGCAGATTGCGGGTACGAGACGAGACGGTTCGCCGGGTACAGCGAGGAGCCGCGCAGCGCAGCCGACGAAGTTATACGAATGATTTGGAAATGGAATTACGACCCACCAGTGTCCCAGGGATTGTAGAGCGTTAAACCCGGAATATGAAAGAAATCCCTGGTGTTTCTGGTGGCAAGCGGCAGTTTGCGATGCAAGGCGATGGCGGCAATCTGCGCGTCTTCGGTGGTAATTGAAAAACCGGAACGGCGCCCATCTGCCACCAGAGAAGCGTACAGCCCCGAGCATGATTCATCGAAGGGGAGGCAGTTGCCGGGGAAATCTTCTCGAAACATCTTTTCCGAGGCATCAGCCAAGGCGTCGCGCCGTTTACCGGCAGGTAGAAGGGCTATACCCAGCAATATTTCCGCCCTGGTAATCGCCGTGACATAAAATGTGGCTACGCTTTGCCGGGCAAACCACTTCAATACCAAGGGATCAGGCTGCGCACGCATCAATTCCGAAAGAACATTGGTATCAAGAATAATGCCGCGCATGTTTACCGCTCAAAGTTCGGCGGAGTTCGCACGGCCTGACGATCAGGGATCGGTAAGGCATCAAGTTGCAGCTCCGCAAAGCGCTGATGGACGCGGGCGGCAAAATCTCCCTGGGGAGCTGCCGGAGTGAGAACCAGACGCAAAATATTCCGCACTTCGGCCTCCATGGAGCAGCCGTGCTGCGCCGATTGTAGGCGTAATTTACTCTTCAGTTCTTCATCTAGATTTCTGATCGTGATACTGGCCATAAAGCACCTCCTGTGATTGCATTGATATCAATTTACGCAGTGAATGCTCTTTTGCCAAGGCAATTTTTTCAGATGAACGTGTCCGCATGGTGAAACCACAAGGACGAGGACAGCCAGGTATGCGCTGTTTATTTGTCCCCGGCGAGCCCCAAGCGTCTCTGCCTGTTAAATCAATAAATCACGAACGTCTTCCCCCATTTCTCCCATCACTCCCATCGCTGTAAATCTGACCCCCAAACCAAACCAGAATAGAGCGGAAGCGGTTCTTTATCGGAACCATTCGCGAGTAGGAATTTCACTTGAAACAAATCCTGATGTCAGGTAGCTATCAAATGCTCGGGGGAAAAGCTGTACCCCTTTGTCACATCCAAAAAAATTCAGAAGTCTGGAGTCAAAATTAGTCCCAACAAAAGCCAAGAGCGGACTTGACCCCTTTTAGTTACTTTTAGTCTTACTAACTATCCCGGTAATTTTTTGAGCTAATATAGACAAATAAACAACGTCCCTGGGTGCCCCCTAAAGGTCAACGGTAGACCAATTCCCTGCTTGCCCCCTGCTGACAATCTCGGCCCATCCACCGCAATACCCTGCGCCTATTGAAACCCTACCTTTTTGATTGGCTAGCTCCTGATATGTTCACTTAGGTCCGGGCCCCTTCTTCCTGCTCGATTTCGGCAAATCCGACATGGTATACCTTTATCGTCCGCTGGGCGTCGCCAAATGCTGGCGCCCGGCGCCAATCGATATTCGCCGTTTCGCCCGGTCTACGATGACGACAAGCGGAAGAGGACAAGGGATATGGTGATCGCGGCACAACTGATCCTCGGCGTGGCGCTGCTCTATGGCGGCGCCGAATGGCTGGTGCGGGGCGCCTCGCAGCTGGCCCGACGCCTCGGGGTGCCGGCCCTGGCCATCGGCCTGACCATCGTCGCCTATGGCACCAGCCTGCCGGAACTGGTGGTTAGCCTGCGGGCCGGCTTGGCCGGGCTCGGCGACATTTCGGTGGGCAACGCCGTCGGCTCCAACATCTTCAACATTGCCGTTATCCTGGGCCTCTCAGCCCTCGTCCGCCCCCTGAAGTTCAACCGGCAGCTCCTGCGCATTGATATCCCGATCATGCTCAGCGTCTCCGTGGCGCTCATCTTCCTCCTTGCCGATCACCACCTCGGCCGGGCGGAAGGCGGCGGGTTGTTCGCCGGGATTATCCTCTACACCGTCCTGACCCTCAGGCGCGACCGGGACATCCAGCCAGACGACCGGGAGGCACCGGCCACCACGCCGCCAGGCGAGGGGGGCAAGCTGGGGCTGCCGGTCGTCACCATCGGGGCGGGACTGATCCTGCTCATCATCGGCGCCCGCCTGCTGGTCGATGGCGCGGTTGATCTGGCCACCGCCCTGGGGATCTCGCAGGCCGTGGTCGGCCTGACCATCGTCGCCGCCGGCACCAGCCTCCCCGAACTGGCGACCTCCGTGGTCGCCGCCGCCAGAGGCGAACAGGACATCGCCATCGGCAACATCGTCGGCTCCAACATCTTCAACATCCTATCCGTCCTGGGTCTGGCGAGCCTGGTGACGCCACTGGATTCCGGGGGCATCACCGCTCTCGACCTCACATTCCTGATGCTGACCGGCGGATTGTTTCTGCCCTTCCTGGCCGGCAGCAAGCAGCTGGGCAGGGTCGGCGGGCTGGTCTATCTGCTGACCTACGGCGGTTATCTCTACCTGCTGTGGCCCAAATAACGGCCGCACGGGCGGCAGCCTGGCCAGCGGGCCGGGCCTGTTGGAGAAAAAGGGGTCAAGTCCGCTTTTGGCTTTTGTTAGTAAAATTCCGCAGTGAATTCCGAATGAGCTCCGGTGACATATTACGCGACTCAAAAGCAATCCATTTCTACGTAGGACTCCCCTTCCTTGCGCCTGCCAAGCTAACGATTTTATAAATGATATTCGTTCTAAACTTTTTTTAAAATCTACTTTCCATCTGAATATCTCCAGGCGTAGCATGGGATTAACCGCATGCCTTTCCGGCGTTGGAGAACGATTTCAACTCTAGGACAACCGAAATTTCGTTTACCGAACGAATGGCAACAACCAATAATGGAGAACACTTCATGCTGAAAAAAATCATTTTGCTTTGTCTGCTCGTCGCTCCGCTGCTCGCTACTTCGTGCGCCACCAAAGGCCAGACCGGCGCCATCGGCGGGGCCGCGGGCGGCGCCCTAGTGGGCCAGGCCATTGGCGGCAATACGGAAGGGACTCTAATCGGGGCGGCGGTCGGGGGATTGCTCGGCTATATCATCGGGAACGAAATGGACAAGTACGACCGGGAGCAACTTAACCGGGCCTATGAGGCTACGCCCTCGCGACAAACCACAAATTGGGTAAACCCGGACAACGGCAACAATTACGCGGTAACCCCTGAACCGGCCTACCAGGACCAGAGCGGCCGGAACTGCCGCGAGGCCGAGATCCTTTCAACCATCGATGGCAAGGCCGAAAAGACCATGGCCACGGCCTGTCGAGAAAATGGCCGTTGGGTAATCCAAAAATAACGGCTCCTTTGGAAATATTGGGGAAGAGGGGACGCTACGGCCCTTCTTCCCCATGAAAGTGGTGATGAATAATCCGTGCCAGCTCCGGGCCGATCCCCTTGATCTTGGCCAAGTCCTCTTCAGTCGCCGCCGCTACCCGCTTGAGGCTGCCGAATTTCTTCAGCAGCAACCGGCTCCGGGTTGGACCCAACCCTTCCACCTCAATTAAACCGCTGGTCAGATCCTTGCTCTTCCGCAGCCGCCGATGGAAAGTCACCCCGAAGCGGTGCGACTCGTCGCGGATCCGCATCAGGAAGAGCAGGACCGGGTCATGGCGCTTCAGGGCCAGCGGATTCTTGCGGCCCGGCAGGAAGACCTTCTCGCCCTCCTCCGCCTTCTCCTTGGCGATGGAGGCCAGAGCAATCAGGTCGGTGAGGCCCGCCTCTGCCAGGATCTCGCGGGCCACGTTGAGCTGGCCCTTGCCGCCGTCGATCAGCAGGAGGTCCGGCCCTGGCCTTTTCCGGTCCAGGGCAAAGCGGCGCAGCAGCACCTCGCGGATCATCCCGTAGTCATCGGGGGTATCGCCGCCCTTGATCCGGTAATGGCGGTAATTGGCTGGGTCCGGCTCGCCGTCGCGGAAGGCGATCAGCGAGCCCACCGCCAGCTGGCCGCTGATATTGGAGATATCCAGGCACTCGATGGTTGCCGGCAGAGCGGCCAGATGCAGCTGCTTGGCCACCGCCAGCAACAGGGCCAGGCTGGAACCGGCCTTCTTCTCCCGGTCGGCGAAGAACTGGGCCGCGTTGGCCGCCGCCATCTGGACCAGGGCCACGCCCTCACCCCGCTGGGGCTGGCGGATGGAGACCGAACCGGAGCGCAGCTCGGCAAGATACTCCTCCAGCAGCTCGGCCCGGTCGGGCTGCAGCCCGACCAGAATCTCGGCCGGGATCAAGCGTTCCTCCTGATAAAACTGGCTGAGGCAGGCCCCCAGCACCTCCCGGTCGTCGCCGAGGGGATCTTCCAGCTGGAAATTCTGGTGGCCGTTGACCAGCCCCTCGCGGACAAAGAGCACCGCCACCACCACCGTCACCCCCTGGCGGACCAGCCCGAAGACATCGAAACTCCGGAAATGGCCGGCCGCCACCGCCTGCTTTTCCAGGGTCTCCCGCAGGGCGTTGCCCAGATCGCGGTAACCGGCGGCCTTCTCGAACTCCAGGGCCGCGGCGGCCTGCCGCATCCGCTGTTCCAGGTCGGTCAGCAATTCACGGCGCCGCCCTTCCAGGATCAAGAGGATCTCCTGCACCGCCCGCAGATAGTCGGCCCGGTCGGCCCCGCCGCTACAGGGGGCCGGACAGAGGCCGAGCTGGTGGTTGAGACAGGGCCGCTCCCGGTGCGGCACCTCCTGCCCCTTGCAGGTCCGCAGGGGGAAGAGGGCCCGGATCAGCCGCAGGGTTTCATGCATGGCGGTGGCCGAGGCATAGGGGCCGAAGTAGCGGGCCGCGTCGCGCAGCCGCCGCCGGGTGATCAGCACCCGGGGCCAAGTCTCGCCGGTGGTCACCTTGATATAGGGGTAGCTCTTGTCGTCGCGGAGGATGACGTTGTAGCGGGGGTGATACTTCTTGATCAGGGCGGATTCGAGGAGCAGCGCCTCTTTCTCGGTGGCGGTGAGGATGGTCTCGATTTCGCTGGTTTTGGCCAACAGGGCCGCCGTCTTGTTGCCGCCGGCCCGGGCGGTGTTGCGGTGCGAGGCCAGACGCGCCCGCAGGTCGCGGGCCTTACCAACGTAGAGCACTTGGCCCTTGCCGTCCCGCATCAGATAAACCCCGGCCGTCTTGGCCACGCTCTTTAAGAATTCCGGGGTAATAGTCAGGTATGACATTAAAGACCAGGCCTAAGTATTTGAAAAAAGATCGAGTTGTGTATTTATTGGTTTTGGCCAGCCCCGGCCAGGGCCGGCAGATATGGTTTGATGACCGCCTGGATCTGGCTGGCCATTACCGCGTAACCGGCAGCGTTGGGATGAATCTGATCAGCCATCATCCCCTCCCGCCCCCAGATGCCGGCAAAGACATTGGGCACCAACAGCGAACCACTCTCCCGGGCCAGCTTCGGGTAACCGCTCTCAAATCCCCTTGAAAACAGGGGGATGTCGATCCCGCCGAGCACCACCATGCCCCCGGCGGCCTGAATCCGGGCGACAATCTGAGCCAGATTGGCGAAGGCTTCCTCCCGGTTCACCCCTTGGCGAATATCGTTGCCGCCCAGAATGACGATAACCATCCGAGGCCGGGCCGCCAGCACGGGGCCAAGGCGGCTGAGCGCATCAGCCGTGGTATCGCCGGTCGCCCCGGCATTGACCACCGGTCGGCCGATCAGCCGGGACAACTGGGCAGGGTAATCCTCTCCAGCGGGCGCCCCGACCCCGGCGGTCAGGCTGTCGCCAAAGCAGATGATCGCCTCCCCGGCCGAATCCGCATTGCGAATTTCCGGCCCGGATTGGTGGAAGAAGAACCAGGCAGCGCCACTGAGCAGGCCCAGGGCGACAACAATCCATTTTATCAAGCTGCCCTCCGGACCGGCAAGACAAGATCAGCGCCGGGAAACTGGGGTGCATCGGTTATTGGTTCCTGGGTGAGCATAACATTGACTGGCCGAAACTCCTGGCCCATAATCAAACCATTGGCTCACCGGCAACGGTCGGCCGGACCAACCCGTTTTTTAGCCCCAAATCCTCAGCCGCCGGCCTCTTTGCCGAAAAGAATAAGCTATATGTGGCGACAAACCATCAAAATCTTTTTGATTACCCTGCTGGCGGTCCTGGTGGTCGGGGGCGCGGCTATTTATTACTTCAAGCACCGGCACCGCCCCGAAATCCGGGCCACCGTGCCGCCCCCGATCACCGAGGTCAGTCCCGACCCCCAGGTTAGTTCCAGCCCCGAGGTCCGCTCCGATGCGGAAGCCCCCCCCACCGCCACCCTTCCCGACCAAACCCCGTTCGCTGTTGAGATGCGCAAAAGGTTTATCCAGGAAGGCTGGACCCCGGCGGCGGCAGACCACTTCCTCAAGCTCAATGGTGGTTGGTTTGCCTTGCTTCACCGGGAAGATGGCCTGGCTTACACCAAACAGCTGACCCTGCTCGCCGCCCTCGGCAGCGAGCCGAGACTCATGCCTTTTCTAGAAAAGCATCCGGAAAGCGCCGGACTGTTCGCGGTGGCCAAAAAACCGACCCTCCGGCTGCGGCTGTTTGAATCGGCCGGCGGTGATTATGATTTTCTGGTCAATCTTTACGTGGTCCATGCCGCCCCCCTGGATGCCGAGCTGCTCACCGACGCCCTGCTAAACAATGGCGACCTGATCACCAGACTGTACCGGCGCGGCCTGGTCGGCAGCGAAGCGATTTTCTTTTTCGACCGGACCGATGAGAGTGGCTTCGAATACGATCAGTGGCTGCGGGAAATCCTCACCGTCAAGCTGGACAAAACCGATGCCGAACTGGCTTCGCTGCTCAATATGGTGCTCAAATACGGGCCGGAAATCCGCTCACGCCTGCGGGACGAGGAGTCCTTCCGGCTGGCTTTCCGCACGACGATCTGGCCGAAGCTGGTCAGGGTCGCGGCTGCCAACCACAACCTCTTTGACCTCTATCTGGCCGATCCCAGAATCTGGGACCTGCTGGCCCGGCCGGAAGGTGAAGAGCTGCTCCGGCTGCGCGGCCCCCTGCCCATCGATTTGCTCTATGGTTATCCGGAACTGAGCCGAGCACCGTATCCGGCCGATTTGCACGAGACCGTGGTTCAGGCCCTCCTCCAGGGCGACGAACAGACGATCAGGGCCCTGATGAAATTCCGGGCTGAGCCCTCGTTCCATGCTTTAGCCAGACGAACGGTACCAGCCGCCGTCAAAACCGCCGCCTTCAAGAAACTTTTCGAGGCAGGTACCGACTACCCCGATCTGTTGCGGCGTTACAGCGTCATGAGCGACCAGGGGTTGCAGGAGGAGGTGGGGCCGCCACCAAATCTCCTGCAAACCTGGATGCCGTTCTATTATACGCTCTGGGAGGTACCCAACAAACTACGCCAGGGCCGCAACCCGACCTCCAGCGACTGGTTCAACAGCCTGGCCGACCCGGTCTCATTTTTATATCCGATCCTGAAAATCGGCGTAGCCTTTGTCAACGTCAGGAAAACCGTGTTAGACCTGGCCCATGATGGTAAAATCGCACCAGAGCTGAAAAAAACCAGCATGCAGATGGCCGGGCAGCAACTCGGCGCGGAACTGGCCGCCAAACTCAGTGACCAGGAATTGATTCCCTTCGGGGTGACCGGCATGCTCACCAGAATGCAAGAGACCTACCGGGAAAAGGTTTCCCCCACCACCGTCGTTGACAGCACCGGTCCGGTCCGCTTTATGCTCGGTTACAGCAGCACCAGTCACAGCTCGCTGGAGACCCTGAATTTGATTGATGGCCACATCCTGCAGCGCGGTGACGGCCGGCTCCTGATCCAACCAGGCCAAGATTCCCCGGACCAGGCCGCGCACCGCTACCTCGCAGCCGCGGCCCAGGGATTTGTGGCCGCCAGTGGCGGGGTGCACCCACCCGGGCATGATGACCTGAGCGCCTGGCGGCAAAACGTTTCCAGCTGGTGGCTGATGCAGGCCAGCGGCATGCTCCGCCGGAGCAGCAGCGCCCGCATTCCCGCCCTAAAATCAGCCACCGGTGGAAGATGATCGGCCAATCTCAGAAAGCTTACCGTTTCGCGGTTTACGGCCGGGCCGCCTCCGGCAAGACCTGTATCCTGGCGGCCCTGGCGATGAAATGCGTGGCCCATCCCAGCAAGTTCACCAGCACCTGGATCCTGGAACCGGCCGGTCTGCCCAAACCGCCAGGGGAGCCGGAAACCTGGGACATCGGCGACCAGGCCTCGGCTTTTCATCTCGGCAAGATCTGGCTGGAAAAGGCCATTGAGCGCCTGGCCCGGGGCGAACTACCGCCCCCGAATCCCAACCGGGCCGAGCCCTTACGCTATCTGTATCACTTCACCACCCCCAGCCACCGCACCTACCCGGTCGAGCTGATCGATTATTCCGGCGAGCTCATCGATCCCGCCCTCACCAATGACGAGATGGCCAAACGGTTGCGCGAGCACTTGAGCAGCATGGACGGCATCCTGGTGCTGGCGGAAGTCCCCCGCCGGGAAGATGACCAAAGCCAGCCGCTCTCGGCGGAACTGCACAAGCTGGAGCAGGCCTTTGCCATTCTGAAAAATGAAACCCCCCAAGGGCCGACCCTCGATATCCCCCTGGCCCTGCTGATCAACAAGTGGGACCGGCGGGGCTCGCTGCGCTACACCAGCCCGGAGAACGAATACCGGGAACTCCTCCGGTTTCTGGGAAAAAAACCGGAGCCGCCCCACAAGGCCCTGGTCGATGCCCTCAAAAATTCGGTCACCGAGGAGAACTTTCAGATCTTTCCGGTCAGCGCCTTCGGTGAACATGAATTTATCAAAGGGGCCGACAATACCCTCATTGAACGGCCCATGGCGGTCTCACCCCTGCAATCCTTTGGTCTGGAAGACGGGTTCATCTGGGCGGCCCAACGCCGCGACCACATCGATATCAGCCGCTTCCTGGAACAGGTCACGAAAAGATCGGCCTGGTGTTTTTTGAAAAACGCCAGCATTGTGTTTTCCCTCCCCCTGATCGGCCAAGGCCAGACTCTGGCCCAGCGCTTTCCAGACAAATCCCCGGAGCGGGTGAAAATCCAGCGCGGCCTCCAGCGCTATTTCCTGACCATTACCGCCAACGCCCTCTGCTTTCTGCTCATCCTGGCCGCGGCTTTTTTGGCAGGCGAAGGCATCTCCGACAATTTCAGATATCGCGCCATCCTCTCCGCCAAGAGCGACCCCCAGGCTACCCTGCAGAATCTGAAGGACGATGAAGGCTGGCTGGAATCGTACTATCGAGCACCCTTCTACCGCCACCTCATTTCCCGCCTTTTGGTCATGAATAGCGCCGAGGCCATGGCGACGCTCCGTTCTTTCCGTGACCGCCGCGAGGAGATGCAATGGCGGCCGGTGGTGGAGGCGACCGACGACCTGATCAAGGTTGAACTGGCCAGGAAATACCTGCAACAGTTCGGCGAAAACGGCATTCACACCGATCTGGCCAATACCATGGTCACGGTGGCGGCGCAGGCCCAAAAATATCGGGGCAACCAGAACTATCTCGCCAATATTGCCACCGCCCTGGACGCGGCCCTGCTCAAAGCCGCCCCCAACGAGGAAGAGCTGGATAACCTCCAGCAGCAACTGCGCACGCTGCCTTTTCCCGAGGCCGTATCCGGTGACCTCGATGGCCAGCAGAAAAAAATCCTGGCCCGGATCACCACTGAAAAAATCAAGCTCACCAAGGACAAAGGCCGGGATATCTGGCTGATCTACCGAGACCAATATCTCGAGGCCATGCATGACGGCGATATTGTCCAGGCCGCTGAATTTATCGACCAGATGCTCAGGCAGACCGTGGCCAAGGAAGAAACAGCAAAGCTCGCGGCCGACTTCAAAACCCGAGCGGTGCGCGAATTGACCAGCTCCATCAATGAAAAATCCCGGAAGAGACTCTGGGGGCCGGCCCGCAATCTTCTTCAGCAGGCCCTTGACAGCCAAGCGCTGGTCGCCCATCTGGCCGCCCCCCAGCTCAAAGAGCTGCAAAACCTGCAGGACGGGCTGGACATTGGCGAAGACCGGGACCTTTACGCCCAAGTGGTGAAATACAAAGACCAGGAGCGGCTCAGCCAGTATCTAAAATATGCCCCGCTGAAAAAAATGGCGCCGGCGGTTTCCCGCTACCAGCAACACTTAAACCTGCTGGTCAACCCCCTGAATCTCAAACTGGTCCTCGATAACCTCAACTGGGGTGAGAGCTGCCGACACAGCAATCTTCTGGTCACCTTCAACGGCAAGGCCATTATAGAAAAAGCCGATTGGAGCCCAGCCGGGAGCGGCGTGGCCACGCAGTTAGGCAGCGGCCAGTTCAGGGAAAAATTGTCCGACCTCGCCAAAGTTCAGGTCAAGGTTTCCTGCTCCTCCTGGTGGAGCGAGAATACCGGCGAGGTCAACTGGGAAGGGGCGGTCGAGGACCTGAACGGTCTGCGTTTGCAACTGGACAGCAAGGATTCCGCCGACCGGACCATCACTTTTACCCTTGCTGGCCTGCCCGAGGAACCCATGTTACCGCCCTGGGGAAGTTGATGGCCACCCCGTTTCTCTTAGCAGAAACCCCCCGAGGCGGGCCTTTTGGCCATCGCTTCATCATTCCGCCCGCCCCGGATCTCCGCTCCACCGAGGTGGAGGCCTATTTCCAACGGGCGGCCCTGGGCCCGGGCAGCAACTTCATCGCTGTTAACCGCCAGGTGATGCAACATCTCCCCACCGGGGCGGCTCGGGAAGGCGCGGAAACCTTACTAATGGCCGGTTTGGAAGTTAAAAAACTGAGCAAGGCCCAGACTAAGCAGATCCGGCAGCTCCTCACCCGGCGACTGCCAGACCTTGAACAGCTGGTCACCGAAAAGATCAACTGGGAAGAAGCCGGTCCGCAGACCTTGGTGATCCGGGCCGAGCTGGCCGACTGGCTGCGCCAGGACCTGGCCGGCAAGCTGGCCCGGCTGGCGTCAACCCCAATGGACCCCACCTCTCCGATCAGCCCCTGGGCCCCGAAGGACGAGCGCTCGGCTATACTCATCGGCTCCCTGCTGGCCCTGGCCGTCGGTGCCTTAACCCTTTTCCTCTGGTTTTTCTGAATCGGTCGCCGCAAAGTCCCCCAATTCGCTCCGGCTATTTCAATGTTTGCTTTAACGGTATTCGTTCTTATCATTCTGAGATAACTATTCCCCCCCACTACCTTCCCGATCATTAGCGGTGACCAGACTATGGCGGCAACCCACGAATTGTTAATGGAGCACCTGATCAAAACGGAACCCTTTTATCTGCCGCAGGGCGACGAACTGGAGATCGCCAGGGCCGCCTATGCCCACGGCATCCCCCTGCTCCTCAAGGGGCCGACCGGCTGCGGCAAGACCCGCTTCATGCATCACCTGGCCTGGCTGCTCAAGCGCCCGCTGATCACCATTTCCTGCCACGACGATCTCTCCACCAGCGACCTGGTCGGCCGTTTTTTGATCAAGGGCAACGAGGCGGTCTGGGTGGACGGGCCGCTGACCATGGCGGTGCGGCATGGCGCCATCTGTTACCTGGACGAGGTGGTCGAAGCCCGCAAGGACACCACCGTGGTCATCCACCCCCTGGCCGATGACCGCCGCGAACTACCCATCGAGAAACTCGGCGAACAGCTGACCGCGCCGCCGGAGTTCATGCTGGCCATCTCCTACAATCCCGGCTATCAAAGTGTGCTCAAGGACCTGAAGCCCTCGACCCGGCAGCGCTTTGTGGCCATCGAGTTCACCTATCCTCCGGCCGAGTTGGAAAGCAGCATCGTCGGCCATGAAGCGGGGGTGGTGGCGGAACTGGCGCAGTCCCTGGTCCGCCTGGGCAGCATGACCCGGAAACTCAAGGATGAGGGTCTGGTGGAAGGGGCCAGCACCAGGCTGCTGATCCATGCCGGCAAGCTGATCAGCTCCGGGATGGCCCGGCGCCGGGCCTGCCGGGCCGCCATCGTCGAACCTCTGACCGACGAGCCGGAGCTCCTGGCCGCTTTAAACGAGATGGTCAATTCCTTGTTCTAAGGGCGACGACCCCATCATGACCATGGTTGACCTCAAAGAGCGCTTCTTCGAACTGATTACCCCGCCCCTGCCCAATGAATGGGAGGTCGAGGAAAACCTGGAAAAGCTGCGCCCGCTGGCCCCGCACCGGCAGGAACTGGTCCTCCGGCAGATTCCGGCCATCTGGCCGGTGAGCAACTCCCTGTGCTACTCCTACCTGGCCAGCGCCGGGCCGGCCCTGGAATGTCTGGCCGACCAGCAAATCAACGACTGGGTCAGCGCCATCCTCGATACTTACGAGCAGCAGGGCTTACGGGCCGCCCAGCACTTCATGGCCGATGCCGAGACCAACTATCTGTGCCGATTGCGCGGGGAGGCCGGGGTGGAACTGGCCGCTCTGCCCCATTTACAGACCTATGCCCAGGGGGTGACCGGGCAGCCGGTACGTCTGGCGCCTGGCCCGGAACCAGGCACCGACACCGAAACCATCTTCCTGCCCGCCAAAATTGCCCGATTCGCCACTCCGGAGGAAAATTTCCTCTACTACAAACTGCTGCTCACCCTCCAGGCCGGGTTGCTGCAGATCGGCACCTATCAGTGGGAGGTCGGGCGGGCCGACCCTCTGGTCCTGGCCGTGCGGGCGACCTACCCGACCCCGGGCACCCCTCCCGCGCTGCTCAACCTCAACGATTTTTTCCAGCTCTTCCCCAACCCGCGCCGGGCCGAGGACCTCTTCACCCTGGTTGAGGCGCAGCGGCTGCTGGTCTGGCTGGCCGCCACCTTCCCCGGGCTGTGGCGCGACGGTCAGCCCCTCTTGCAACAACTGGCCGAGGCCGAGGCCGACCACCTCCCGGGCGCTCTTAACGACCGCATGGCCCAGCTGCGCGGTCTAGTCATGGGGACTCCCGCCTCGACCGACCGGGTCGAAGCGGGAAAAACCGGCCCAAGCCGCCCCGCCTGGTTTCCGGCAGCGACCAGCCGGGTCGAGGAGACGGCCGCGCGCACCGCCGCCCTTTACGCCCAGTTCGCCAACTCGACCCAGCCAGACCAGGCAATGGTGCCCCTGCCCTGGCTGGGTCGCCTGCTCCCGCAAGCTGCCTGGCAGGTCAGGATGCGGGAGCGGCAACAGGCCAAGGACAAATTTATCCAGGGGTTGGCGCTTCTGCTGGCGAATGCCCCGCCACCCACGGAATCGGCCCCGGCTGAACCCGTCCCGCCGCCGAAGGGCAGCAACGACCAGTCCGCCACGGCGGCCCTCGTGCTGGCCCCGGACCAGAAAAGCCTGGAAGCGCCGGAGCCCCAGACCTCCTCCCCCAGCCAGAACCTGGTGACCCTGGAAACCTTGGCCGAGGAACTCCCCGAGTCGCTCCAGGAACTGGGCCGCGAGATTATAAAAGATCTGGGGGGGATTCCGGCCGAGTATGTCAGTGCCGCCCAAGGCCTGGCCGGGCACGGCCCGCTGGCGCTCACCGCCTCGCCGGACACCAGCGGTGAAAGTCTGGCCCAGCCGTTGACCTATGCTGAGTGGGACTTCCGCCGCCAGGGTTACCGCCGGGATTGGTGCGCGGTGCATGAAAAGATTCTGCAGCCGGTCAAAAGCAGCCTAATTGAAACGACCCTGGCGAAATATCGGGGCCAGGTCTTGCAGCTCCGCAAGCAGTTCGAGCTGCTCCGGGCCGGGGAGCGCTTCGTGCGCCGACAACCGGACGGCAATGACTTCGACCTGGACGCAGTAATTGAGGCGCTCTCGGACCGGCGGGCGGGCCGGGCCGGTTCGGAACAGCTCTTCATCCGACTGCGCCGGGACCAGCGGGATATCGCGGTCTATTTCCTGGTGGACATGTCGTCATCCACCGAGGGCTGGATCAATCTGGCCCTCAAAGAGGCGCTGATTTTGACCGGGACGGCGCTGGAGAACCTCGGCGATCGCTTTGCCATTGCCGGATTTTCCGGAATGCGCCGCACCCGCTGCGATTTCTACCGGGTCAAGGATTTTGCCGAGCCGTATAACGCTGAGGTCAAGAGCAGGATCTGCGCCATCGCGCCCCGGGAGTACACCCGGATGGGGCCGGCCTTACGCCATGCCACCACCCTGCTGCAGAAGGTCGAGGCCCGGACGCGGCTGTTGTTTGTTCTCTCCGATGGCAAACCGGAGGATTACGACGATTACAAGGGCAAGTACGCCATCGAGGATACCCGCCGCGCCCTGATCGAGGCCAAGGCGGTGGGGATTCATCCCTTCTGCCTGACCATCGATCGCCAGGCCCATGACTATATGGCCCACATGTACGGGGAGGTCAACTACATCTTCCTGGACGATGTCCGCCAATTGCCCCTGCGCATGCCGGCCATCTATCGGAACCTCACCACCTGAGGAAAAGGCGCTGGGTTAACGCCTCGATGCGAATATAAATTTCTTGGCCGTAATTCCCCGGTTCACTCCAGTCCGGACCGTTCAGCCATCCGGCGTAATTTCCAGGCTCCAGCTGCGCTGATTCCTCATAAATCATGATCCTGACCGACCTGCCATCCACCCCGATAATCCGGTTGGTCTTGGTCGATTAACTCACCTGTGCAGTCCTGGTCATTATCTATGCTTACATAATTCGCCAGGAGGTCTATAATGTTGTAACCACATTATATCTCCTGATCCTTAAAGACCTGATCACCCCCGGTACCTGAAGGTTGAGCCTAAAGGCAAATTATCCGAGCATCAGAACCAATGCTGGTGGGTTAAGGAAGAATAGAAAAGAAGTTTTGGAAATTGAACTCAACCCCAAACAGATGAGTGTTTTAGATGAATAATCCGGCCAAAGTTAGAATCAAGGAAATCACGACCACCGCCCCATTCCGTTACCTGTGGCTGAAATATGTCAGCGGTGTCGATCTGAACAGCCACTGTGCCGAGTGTCTGCTGGGTGACAACTCCGAACTGGTCAGCCCAGCCCTCGGCCTGGCGGGCCATAACTTGGACCTGGATGAATATCCGGGCGAGATTTTCTATCTATGTGGAGTTTCGAAACCGTACAACTGGGACCGGAACTTTCATCTGGCCTTCAGACTTGCCCAGGGCGAAGAGTTTTCCTGCGAAGAACAGGGCATATCCCTGACCCTCTTGAACGCAGAGAGAATCAATTTCGAGGCATTCGACGCCCGCAACCGATCATCGAGTCCGAACCGCACCAAGCCAGTATTCAACACCTGTAGAATTTGGATCTTCGCTAACCATGCCCAGCAAGCCGGGTTGCTGGGTTAGTCTCCGGCCGGAAGAAACCGGCGCTTTCGGCGCCAGCCCCCTCCCCTTGACACCGATTTAATTCACCCCCGCTGATCAGGTCTTGTCGCTGACCCCGAAGAGCTCCCGGTAGAGGATCGCGCTGACCATGACAAACATCGGCAGGGTCCAGATCATCCCGAGGCCCAGCGGGATTATGCTGACCAGATAGATCAGCACCATCACGAAGTAGAGGCCGAAGGCTTTAAACCAGCACTGGTGTATGGCTTGGCGCGAGGCCTCCATGGCCTGCCAGGGCCCCATGCCCTTATCGACAATCAGAGGGATGACCAGCATATAGGCCAGACTCAGGTAGATGCCGGGCAGAAGCAAGAGGAGAAAGCCGACAAAGGTCAGAACCGTGGCCAGCAAGGATGAAACAACCAGCGGCAACAGTAAGGCGAAGTAGCCAAAGGCCTGCTTCCAACTGACCGGCCGCCCCACGGAGTGGCGGAGTCCGATCATCATTACCCCGGCGATCAAAGGGTAGATGGCGACCGTTAAGGTGATCTGCAGGGCCGCGCTCAGGGCGAGGTTCTCACCCTCGCCGCCTAGCACGGTGGAGAGCAGCCAGCCGCCAAGGCTAAAGCCGATGATCACCAGGAAGATCATAAGGGCGGCGCCCCAGATCGGCCCTTTGACGCCACTGGTCTTCTGCCAGGCCTCCTTGAGGATGGCCCCGATGGTAAAATCGTAATTCGGGACCACCTCATTTGCCCCGGTCTTTTCGCGGCCGCCATCTTCCCCCGGCCGGCCGTGGCTAGCGAAACCAGGTGGTTGGGATGATGCAGCCGGTTTTTCGGCTTCGATGGTGAGATCCGGGGTGGCGACATCCTCCCGGCCCAGGATGATCTTCTCGCCGCAGACTGGGCACTTAACGCTGGCCTTCTGCCCCACCGGGATCTTCTCGTCGGCAACCTGCCCCACCCGTTTTTGGCATTTTTGGCAAAAGATATCCATTTTTCCCCCTAGTTCGGTAATAGTCAATAGCCTGCCGTCCGAGAGAAACCGCAGCCCGACCCGTTAATTCAACCATCATTTCACTATGAACACGGCTCCCGAACCGGCTCAATCGTCATCCATGGCCTGCGGGGCAATCCAGACCCGGTTGCGGCCCTGGGCCTTGGCGCTGTAAAGGGCTTTGTCCGCTTTCCCGATCAATCCTTCCAGGGTAGAGGCGTCTTTGGTCAGAGAGGCAACTCCGAAACTGATGGTGACCCTGGTCTCTGCCAAGCCCGGCCAGTTGGCCTTGGCCACGGCCAGGCGCAACCCTTCGGCAATGGTTTTGGCCCTTTCCGGGGTGCAGTCGAAAAGCACCACCGCAAATTCTTCGCCGCCATAGCGGGCGACCAGGTCGCTGCGCCGCAACTCCCGGATGAAAATAGCCGAAACTTCCCTGAGAACCATATCGCCGGCCGGATGACCATAACAATCATTGACCAGCTTGAAGTGGTCGATATCGCCGATCAACAGACTGATATTGCCGCCGTAGCGACGAGCCCGCTCGATTTCGTCCAGGAGGCGCTCATTGAAATAGCGCCGGTTATGGAGTCCGGTCAGGTCGTCACGAATCGACTCCCGAAGGACCTGGGTGTACTTTTTTGAGTTGTTGATCGCCGCGCCGACCCCATGGGCAATGATCGAGAGCATGGTCACCGTTTCGTCGCTGATCGGAGCCGGACCGTCAACCAGCATGATTCCCTCCACGGCCCTGCTGTCCTGACCGGTAAAGACTGGGCATTCCGCGCAGAGCGCCGACTTCCCCTCCAAGCTGGGCTGGGTTTGGTCCTTGCATTTCGTCCCCGGCACCAGCCAGCACCGGAGCCATTGATGGCCATAGGCCGGACAATCGACGGCCTGGCAGTTGGTGATCTGCCAGCAGGGGATGCGTTTTTTGTTGACCACCGGAATCAGGGCGAAGTGGTTAAGGCCCAGACCGCCAAGAAAGGGATCGTCGCAACTCGGTTCGTTCCAGAGTGGAAAACCGGTGATCAGCGGCCGGGTCAGGAGATACTGCCCGTCAATCGGCACCTCGATGGTGCTGATCGAGCCCTCGTTAAAACCCTTGCAGAGCTTGCCTTGCAGGAGTCCCTTCTTGTGTTTGACAAAAAATAGCCCGACGCGGGTAAAGGGAAAGAGCTCGGCCACCATCGTGACAAAGCGTTGCTCGATGGTGTCGATGTCCAGGTCCTCGTAGACCAGGGACAACATTTCCAGGATGGCGGGATTGGGGTGCATGAAAAACCTCGTTGCACATAGCTTGGGAACATTTACCACCGGGGCTGATCGGCTGGATACCTAAAATGATTTTCCCGGTCCGGCCAGGCAAGTCTACTTCACTGCATCGCCTTCCCGCACCAGCCTGAAGGGAAACTCCACGCTCCAGCGCCGCAACAGATATACCCCGGAAGCCACCAGTAGCGCCACTGCGGCGATCCCGGCCATCACCAGATAAAAGCGGTCGACACTGTACTCATCGGCCACATAGCCGCCAATGGCCGTGGCCACCGAGCCGACCCCGAAGAGCAGGAAGAAGTTGATCCCGAAACCCACCCCGTGCGAGGCCCGGCGGGTATAGCGGGAGATCAGGAAATTGTGCGAGGGTTGCCAGGCGTAGTAGATCAGGCTGAACAGGCAGCTTATGGCCAGCAGCTTGGAATCGGAAAGCTTGCCGATCAGAAAAAGCGCCGGGGCGATCACCACAAAAATCACGATCGGCACCAACTCGGGCCGCTTGATCTTATCGTTGATCCAACCCCCGAACCAGGCCCCGATCAACCCCAGAGAGAGGATCAGGGAGGTGATGGTCCCGGCCAGCACCGCCGGCTGGTCGCTGTTGTTGATGAAATTAATCTCCCGCTGCAGCAAGGCCGGGAAGAAAGTCAGCGAGCCCCGAAAGATGAAGCCGGAGAGTACGGCAACGCCGAACAGGAAGAACAGAGACAGCGGGAAGACCGATTTTGGCGGTTGGGCCTGGTCGGCCGCGACGCCGGTCCCCGCCCCCGCCCCGGCCCGGAGTTTCCGGACCAACTCCGGCCAGCGGTAGAGCGAACGCCAGTCCAGATCGGCCTCCTGGTCGATCCGACTGCGATAGCTGATCAGTGCCGAGACCAGACCGATGGCCCCGTAAATAAAATAGGCGGCGCGCCAGGTCCGGAAAAACATCAACCCCAGGCTGGCCACCAGCGGCGCCAGCATCATCCCGACATTGCCCAACACCCCGTGCAGCCCCATGGCCTTGCCCCGGCGATTCTCCACCCGCCGGGCGATCAACGACAACCCGGCCGGGTGATGAATCGAGGCGAAGAGTCCCAGCAGGGCATAAGAGAGGGCGAAGGCCACCAGCCCCTGGGAGAGTCCGACCAGGATCGAGGAAAGCGCCATGCCGCCGAGGCCGACGGTAAGCACCCGCTTGGAGCCGATGCGGTCGGAGAGGTAGCCGGCCGGGAAGGAGCCCAGGCCGTAAAGGAAATAGCCGACGTTGGTGATCAGGCCGATGGCGGTGAAGCTTAAGCCCCGTTCGGCGGTAATCGCCAACAGCACCGCCGGCAGAATGCTCATGTACGAGTGGGTCATGAAGTGGGAAAAACTGACCAACCCGATGACCTTGACTTCGTGGCGCTGCATCGGCTCAATTCTCCTTCCAGGCCACGGCTTCCTTGCGAATCGGCTCGATCAGCACCTCGCCCAATTCGGCATCATCGTGCAAGTCAAAGATGGTCTCGTCGATTTTTTTGCGGTCGGTGGTACCAAACCAGTTATTGGGGGCCGGGACCGGAAAATCCTGGGCCTCGGCCATGGCGAAGTTGTATTCGGTGTTGTCGTAAATGTTGTTATTCTCGAAGGTGGCGCCCTGGACCTGATAAAGATAAATGCCGCGGCCGTTGGCGGTTATTTCGTTGTAGGTAACGCTGAGCTTGCTCTTCTCCTTGGGCCAGATCCCGAAAAACTTGTTTTCGCGGATTTCGTTGTGGCTGATTTCGGCGTCGGAGTTGCGGATGCCGATGGCGCCCTTGTTATTGGCAAAAAGGTTATTGCGGATAATCAGCGAACTGCGCACCCCAAACCAGGGCACCCCGGGGGTCTCCTCTTCGGCCTTGAAACTCACCCCCACCCCGTTCTTGACGAACTCGCAGTGGGTGATTTCCACTTTGGAACCATGGGCATGCACGCCGTTGTACGCGTTAAGAATCTTGGCATAGGAGATAACATTGCCGTCGCTGCCCAGGAAGTTGATGGCCCCCCAGTCGGACGGTTCAGGTTTGATCTCGGCGGTGGTGAAGACGATATTGTCCTTGGCGGTGCCGCGGGCAATCAGCTTACCCCGGATGATCAACTCGGCCTGCGGATAATAAGGCGAATCGACCGCGAACATGTTGCGGTCGCTCTTTTCATCGATCTTCTGGAAACTGACGGTGGTGCCGGGGGCGATGGTCAGGGTGACGCCGGGCGGCACGTAAATATCGCCCTTGACCAGGATCTGGCCGCTCCAGGTGGTATCTTTCTCCAGGGTGGACTTGTCCAGTTCAGTCACCTTCTGGCGGCTGCAACCGGACGCGACCAGGACAAAAAAGAGGAGCAGCCAGGCTGCTCCGGGAGGACTCGGGAAATGGCGATGGCGCGACGGAGTGTGGTCTTTCATATCATCCAAGCCAAAATGATTAGTGAGAGGTAAATAAAGAATTCGAGGAAACTACCTGAAATTCACGGTTCTGGCTAGAGGTTCTGTCTCGCGGCCGGGCTAATCGCTCAATCCAGACCGGCTTGGTACTCCGGGGCGATGCCGTAGCCGCGCCGCCGGTTCATGATCCCCACCGCAAACATCAGAGCCAGACCGACCAGGACCGCCACCTGCCCGGCCAGCGGGGTGCCGGCCGGGGTGCCGGCCAGGTTCCAGTTCTGGACCATGGCGGCCCCGGCCATCATCCCCAGCACCGCGGCAGCGGCATCGCTGTCGCCCTGGCTGGCCCCAACCAGCTGCCGCAAAGGGCAGCCCCGGATCAGCACCGAACCAAAGCCGACCATCAGCATTCCCAGAAAGCCCCAGCCATAGCTATCATTGGAACTGGGCTGCCCTTCCAAACCGAAATGGAACTGACCGGTCAGGAGGCTCGCCACCAAGGCGAACATGAAGAAGGAACCGAGGCTGAGCAACAGGCCGGTGGAGCGCGGGCAGTTTAAGACCTCGCGCGGCCCCCAGAGAAAGATCCGGGCAATCCCGCCGGTGATGCAAAACTGGGTGTATTGGGCCAGTCCGCCGATCAGCAGGCCGAGGCCCAAAGAGAGCAAGAGCGGGGCATGCATGGCGCCGGACCCCTTGGCGCTTTCATAGATAAAGGCGGGCTTGATTAAAACCAGGAGCAAAAGGAAGAGCATCAGCCCGGGGATCAGCAGGCTGTTGGCCTTGGGCTGCGGAGTTGGCGCCCCCAACCGGAAGCCGTTTTCAATGAACTCCAGGCCGATATAGATGCCGATGGTCAGCCCCACCAGGCCGACCATGGCGCCGAGGTCACCGGCCGCCAGGCGCAACACCATCTTGACCGGACAGCCGATGAAAACCGTGCAACCGACGATCAGGAAGAAGCCGATCAGAAAGCGCAACATCGGTGAGCTGCCACCGGTGGGGACGAACTCCTTGCGGGCCAGGGCCAGGGCAAAGGCCCCCAGAACGAAACCGATCAGTTCCGGGCGCAGGTACTGCATGCGGACATTGTCATGCAGCCCCAGAGCGCCGGTAATATTCTCCATGAAACAGGAGACACAGATGCCGGTATTGGCCGGGTTGCCGAAATAAGCCAGGACGGCGCCTCCGATCCCGATCACCGCCCCCATCAGTATGAACCACCCCTTGTGCATGCTCATCTCCTCATCATCCGCAACTACCGGCCACCTTGCGCAGCATATAATAGAGCACCTTGCGCTGCTCCAGCAGGGTAGCATCTCCAGGGGTACGGGCTAAACCGGCATCGATGGCCCGGCGCGCCTCCTCCAAGGTACTCTTGATTTTTTTGCCTTGAAAAACTTCCACCATCTTCTTGTCGAGATAGTCGGGGTTGAGATCAACCCCCAGACGGTACTCCAGCAGGGCTTCAACGGGTTGCTGTTTCCGGAGAAAAAGATCGCCCTTGAGCATATGCGGCCCGCCTTCGTAAGGAAATTCGGCAATCAGCGCATCGAGCAAAGCCCCGGCCTTGACTAGGTCGCCGCCGTTCAGGAGCATGGTGGCGGCGGCCATCTTCTGGTCCAGTTCGGGGCTGATCACCACGATCCTCTGCCGAGTGCCGCCATCTTTCTTAACCGTCGTCCCCGCCTGGCCGGGCTGAAAGATGATGAGGCCCAAGGCCGAGACGATCAAAAGCACCAACACCACCAGAGCCAACCAGTCAAGCCGGTCCAGATCGCCAAAAGAGGAGAAGCCGCCTTCCGGCTTGGCCTCGGTGAAGCTGATCCGGCACGACTCCTCTCCCCCGCGCACCTCGGGTTCGTTCGGCGGAATCCCGTCGCCGTTCCGGTGTTTAGCTGAATCAATCAAAACCGCTTACCGCTCTCCGGTTGCGGGCGCACTGCCCTTCTCGGTAACCGGTGGCGCAAGCAAATCCTCGCCCACCGCATCGTCGCTAAAATCGGCTTCCCGGTCCAGATGATAATCACTATCAGGAGGAAATACCCGGGAGACCCCCAGAAAAATTCTACCCTTGGGCAGAAACAGGGTGTAGAGGCCGTCCGCCTCGCTCCAGGTCGAGAGATAGAGCGGCAGCTGCCCCTTTGGCGAAGGATCGGCCATGGCGTAGGCCCCGGCCACCGGCGCTCCGGAGGGGTCGAAGATCCGGCCAGTAACCTTGATCAGTTCCTCATTGCGCTTGCGGTTACGCAGGGCCGCCTCTTTCAGCGAGATGATGGTAAAATCGTTGACCACCTGCTTATCGTCCCCACCCTCAAAGAGCAGGGGCTCTCCGGAAAAACGGTCGGTGGGGCCAAGGGGACCGACCCGCGCCTCGCCCTGGCGCTGGATGGCCATGGTCCAATAGCGGCCCGACGGCAGGGCCAACTGGTAATGGCCGTCGCTGCCACTCTTTTCCGAAATATAATCGGCCGGCCGCTTGGTATTGGCGGAATCGAAGACGTAAACCTCGGCGCCGCCGACCGGCCGGCCGTTGCTGTCCAGGATTCGCCCGGTGAGATTTAGCGGTCCGGCCAGGGCGAATGGGGTCGGGAGCAGGAGCAAGGCCAGCAGTAGAAATTTCCAGATTCGTGCGGTCATCTTCTTAATTTTCCCTTCAGTTGTCGGGAAACATGCTGAAATCAAGTTTGACCGGTTCGGCCAGGAATGGCTCATAGATCACCTTGCCGATATAAGGCTCGGTGTGACCGTCGAAGATGGTCGCCAGAGGGTCACCGCCCCCCCACCAGTTTTCCCGGGCATCGACATCTTCCTTGTCAAAATCGCCCAGGCGCAGATTGTAGCGGTCGCTGCCATGGAGATTATTGCGATGGATGGCCACCCCCTCGCCGCCCTCCCGGACGAAGATGGCAATCTCGTTGTCGACAAACTCGTTTTCACGAATCTCCATCTTGCCGAAGAAGGAGCGCACCCCGATGCGGTTGCCCCTGAAAAGCGAATGGGTAAGAAGCATAGGTCCGCTGCGGAAACGGATGCCGCCATCGTTGTCGATAAAACGGCAGCCAGAAATATCCAGGGGCACAAAGTGGATATGCAGCCCCCATTCGGCATTGCGAAAATCGCAGTTGGCGACCCGACTGCCCACCGCCCGCTCCAAAGTGACCCCGGCCCAGTCCGAGGGACCAGCCTCCGCCGGTGAGGTGAAGACGATCCGCGCCTCGGGCCGCCCTTCGGCCAGCAAACGGCCGTAAACCATCAGCCCGGCCGCCTCGGCATCAAAGCGGCAGATGGTCCCGGGCCGTATGGTCAGGGCCACCCCCTGGCGAACATTCAGCATTTCCGCGGTGCGGATTTCCCCGGCCCAAAAGGCATCGCTGGCCAGGGTGGTGAGCGGCCAATCGAAGGCCACCGGTTCGGCCAGTTGCGGGGTGTAGCGGACCTCACCCAGCCCGGACTCGTCGTGACGGTCGTATATTTCCCGGGCCAGATCGCTGCCCCCCCACCAGTTGCCACCGGCTTCAAGGTCGCCGGCCCCGTCCAGGCCCACAGCGTATTTACCGTTGGCGGCCAGGTTGTTGGCGGTGAAGGAGCCGCTGAATGAGGTGACTCCCACCCCCCGCTCGCCGTTGCCGGCAATCAGGTTTTTGGTGATGACGGCCCCGGTGTTGCGCAGGCTGATGCCGGTAATGCCGTTGCCGGTCACGGCGTTGCCGGTCACCGCCACCTCGCCGGTATCTCGGAGCAAGAGACCGGCTTCGAGATTGCCGCTCACCACATTGCCGCTAAAAGAACCGGAGGTAGCGTCGGAAACCAGCAGCCCCATGCGGTTGCCGGCCAGCAGGTTGGTGCTGACCCTGGCGCGGCTCTCTCTGACCCGGAGCCCGTCAGAGAGGTTGTTGCCGAAGGTGTTGTGGTCGGCGGTCAGATCCAAACGGAAGAAGTTGGCGCCGTTGAGGTTGTCGGAGACCTCATTGTTGGTGAAAGTCACCTCGGAGTCGCGGGCCTGGATACCGCTCTTGTTGCCGAAGAAACGGCTGCCGTTGACCAGGACCAGCGATTCCTGAAACTGGGCGCCCCGGTAGTTGTTCCTGAGGCTCAGATGATTGACGGCCACGTTGGAGAAGTGGAAGTGCAACCCCCGATAGGCGTCCTCGATCCGGCAATACTCCAGAAGGTTCTGGGCCAGATCGCTGCCTAGGATATTGATCGAATCCCAGTCGCCCCGGTGCGTCTCCTTCTCGCCGGAGCGAAAGATGATCGGTTCCTCCGGAGTGCCTTTGGCGATCAACTGCCCCTGGATCTGTAGACCGTTTTCGCCGATCCCGTCGCCATTGGTGTCCTTCTTGGTGAACTCCACCACCGTCCCCGGCAGGATGATCAAACGACTGGCCGGTGGGCAACGCAACTGACCCTCAATCAAGATCCGCCCCTTCCAGACCGTGGTGCCGGGCAAGGCCTCGTCGCGATAGACTGCCGTGATCGGCCGGGATTTTTCGGGTGGGCCGATGACGGCAACCTCAACCGAAGGCACCACCGGAGCTCGCCGGCCGGAGAGATTGTCTCCCTTGGCGTTGTCCCTGGCGATACTGTCGCTGTTCAGAGTTACCGTCGCCCCATCAAAGGCCATGATGCCATAATCGTTCTTTTCGATGCGGGTGGCCGCCGCGACCACCCCCGCCCGCTCGGACTGGACGACCAGGCCGTAACGGTTACCGGCCAACCGGCAACCGTCGAGGTTGACCTTGCCGGCGATCACGGTGAGGGCCGCCTCGGCATCCTGGACATCGGTACCATTCAAGAGCACCTCACCACCATCGACCATGACCCCGGCCCAGCGCGACGGTGCGGAACCACCCTCAGCCAGGAAGCTGACCCGGCTTCCAGCAGCGCCGTTGATCAGCAGTCGGCCGCGGACCAAAAGTTCGGTCTGGTGCGAAAGATACTCAGGATCGATCTTGGTGTTGTCAGCCGGCTGAACCAAAATCCGGGTGCCGGCGGCCACGGTCAGGGTCACCCCGGCCGGCACCAGCACATCATCCTCCATCCGCACCTCGCCCTGCCAGAGGGTGTTCTCGACCAGAACTGCGCCCCGAGCAAACTCGACCGAGAGGCTGATCAGCAACAGAGCCAACCAGCTCGTCCTGGCTATGATCAAAGCGGGAATAGTCATCTCTTTCTGGTTTCCACCTGGACCGACCGCGAACGGCCGTTATGGGCAAGGGTCAGTAGGCCGCTCTTCAACGCTCAACCCCGACCAGCCGGATCTCCACCCTCTGGTTCAAGGCCCGTCCTGCTTTGGTGCGATTGGGAGCCGCCGGATTATACGGACCCTTGCCGGCAACCTTGATGCGACGGACCGCCACCCCCCGGGAAATCAAATAATCGGCGACAAATCTGGCCCGTTTTTCGGAAATTGCGATATTCTCTGCCAAAATACCGGAGTTGTCGGTGTAGCCCGTCAACTCGATACCAAACTCTTCGCGGTCGATTATAAAGGCCGCCCACTGCTCCAGGTCACGGGAAGATTTTTCGCTCACCCGTAAACTGTTACCCTCAAAAACAATATTGTGATTGCCGTCCCGGCCCAACCTGGGAAAATCCGTATTGCTTTGCACGGATTTCTTGACCTTTTCCGGGTCGGGCACGGGGTACATGAAGATATCAACCCCGCCGCGGACTTCAGCCGGCCGGCCGCTGACGGTCTGGGCCCGGCTTTCGGTGTCCTCGGCCAACACCCCGGGGGGCGGGCTGCCAAAACTGAAAAGGGTGAGCGTAGCCAGACCGGTCTTGGAATGGATGCCGTAAGTGCCCACCTGGGTGCCGGGTTGCGGTCGAGTTGCGGCGATATCCTGCCGGGCCACCAGGTAAAAAGGGCGCCCGGCCGGAAGCTTCAAGCTGTAGCGACCATCGCTTTTGGTTCGGGCCGAAATGAACTCGGGGCGGGGGATGTTCAACCGGCTCTTACCCAGAACCACCACGTTGTTAACCGGTGTGCCATTCTCATTGCGCACCACGCCTTCCACCTTGAAATAGCCGGCCCGGTCGACAAAGACCGAAGAGGGGGCTGCGTTGATCCGACCAGCCTCGAAGTGCATTTTTCCCCGCAGGGGAAGGAGCAGCAACTGGCCCTGGTTATCGACGGCAAAATAAAATTTTTCCCCGGCCCGAGGCGGTCCGGATGGCGATCCTGGAGAACGCTCCAGTATCCCCATGAAATAACGGCCGGTGGGTAAATTGGCCACAAAAGAGCCTTCGGCATCGGTGCGGGAAAGGAACTCCGGGACTCGACCAAGCCCCCCATCCAGCGAGGGCGGTCCGTTCTTTTCCTGAAAGAAGGCGACCATCGAAAGGGCCTGGGGTCTGCCTTCCACAAAAACGCGGCCGCCGATCGAACCTATCCGACTGCCAATGCCTTCGGAAAGCTCAGCCCGGCCAGGAGAAGCCAAGACGCAGAGCAGGATCAGACAGAACAACACAGGTGGGAAGTTTTTCACTCTTATCCCTTGAGAAACGATAAAGGTCTTGATTATGCAAATCTCAACTTTTCACTATTAACTATTACCGATGAAGGTGTCAACGACAAGGATGGCCCGGCGCTATGACCTTAACAGCCGCCACTTCCGGGAACCCTTGTTCAATTAACTGTCACCTTTTAAGCTGCAGGGCGACCTGCGCCGCCCGCCGTGAGGCCCCGGGGCCGCCAAGTTGCCGGACCACCCGGGCCAGTCCTTCCTTCATCCGTTCGGCGGCGCCGGTATCACCAAGCAGCGAACGCAGAGCCTGGCTGATATTTTCCGGGGTGGCCTCGCGTTGCATCAACTCCGGCACAATCTTTTCTCCGGCCACCAGATTAACCAGGGAGGCATATTTCACCTTAATCAGCCACCGGCCCAGGAAATACGTGATGGGTGAGACCCGGTAGGCCACCACCATGGGCACCCCAAGAATTGCCAGTTCCAAGGTAACCGTGCCGGAGGCAGCCATGACCGCGTTGCAGGCCGCCATCAGGTCGTAACGATCCTCCCGAAGGGTGTGGACCTCAAGGCCGCTTTCCGCCAGACCGCTTTCCGCCAGAAGCCTGTCGTCCAGAGCCGCCGCCACCGGCAGGAGACAGACCGGCGGGCCGAACTCCGCCGCCAGCAGTCGCGCTGCCGCCAGAAAGATCGGCAACATGGTCCGCACCTCGCCGACCCTGCTACCGGGCAGAATCCCCAGCACCGGCCGGGAACCAGGCTCGATACCCAAGCGGGCCAGAAACTCGCGGCGGGATTTAGTGGTCTTGACCGTATCCAGCAAGGGGTGACCGACAAAATCGACCTCCATACCCCTCTGGCGGTAAAATTCTTGCTCAAAGGGCAGGATCACCGCCATCCGATCGACCAGCCGTTTGATCTTCCTGACCCGGCCGCTCCGCCAGGCCCAAACCTGGGGACTAATATAGTAAAAGACCGGCACGCCCAGCCTTTTAGCCCGCTTGGCCATCATCAAGTTGAAATCGGGCAGATCGATCAAGATCAGCAGATCAGGACGCTCACTGGCCAAACGCGCCTCCAGAACGGCCATGGCGGCCCGAATATCGCCCAGGTGGTTGAAGACCTCCAGCAACCCCACCACCGAAAGCCGGGCCGCATCGTAAAGGACTTCCATGCCGCAAGAGCGCAGCTCAGGACCGCCCATCCCGCAGACCCGCAAACCAGGCGCCTCCTCCTGCATGGCCCGGATCAGGTTAGCTCCGTGCATGTCCCCGGAAGCCTCGCCGGTAATGATCATGATACGGGGCGCCTTGGTCCCGCTGCGGTTGGTCACCACTCAGATCCCCAGTTGCGCCCGATATTTTTCGGCATGCGCACGGATCTGGGCAATGATCTCGGTGGCGATTTTCAGGGCCTGCCGACCATCCTCTCCGGCCACTCGGGGCCGGGAACGCTGGCGGACGTTGCTGACGAAGTCAGCCAGCTCCAGGGCCAGGGCATCCTGCTCGACATAGCAGGAATTGACAATCTCCTGCCGGGGCATACCGTCGGCATCGGTGCCCGCCAGTTGCCGGATCACAGTCAACTCCTTCTTGCCGTAGTCCACCGAGATAAAGGAGCCGGGCTGGAAGATCCGGATCCGCCGGAGATTCTCCCGGGAAATGCGGCTGACCGTGACATTAGCGGTGCAACCGTTGGCAAAAATCAACCTGGCGTTGGCAATATCGGTGGTCTGAGTGACCACCGGCAATCCGACGGTGTGGATGGTCACCAGAGGGGATTTAACGATATTCAGGATAATGTCGATATCGTGGATCATCAGGTCAAGCACCACATCAACATCCAGGGCCCGGTTCTTGAAAACGTGGATCCGGTGCGATTCGATGAACAGCGGGGTGGTAAGGTGCTCTTCCATGGCCAGAATCGCCGGATTGAAACGCTCCAGATGGCCGATCTGGAGAATCCGCTGGCCGGCACCAGCCAGCTCGATCAACTCGTCGGCTTCGGCCACCGTGACCGTCATGGGTTTTTCCAGCATGACATCGCAGCCGGCCCGGAGACACTCCCCTGCCACCTGGTGATGGAAGCTGGTGGGCACCACCACCGAGACCGCCTCAATCTCGGCCAGCAGTTGCTGATAATCCTCGAAGGCTCGGCAACCGGTGGCCTCCGCCACCTGCCGGGCGGCCTTGGCGGAGGCATCGGCCACCCCCACCAGTTCAACATCGGCCATGGCCGCGTACTTCTGGGCATGGAACTTGCCAAGATAACCGACCCCGATCACCCCGATTCTGGTTTTGTCCATCAATCACTCCCGAGAGATCTTTCAAAATTTTGCTGAACACTCGAACGCATTACCGCCCGAAGAACTTTGAAGGTTACGAAAAAAAAGCGCAACGGACAAGCTGTTTCTCAGACCCGACACAGCGATCCCGCAGCAGGACACTTGCCGCCGCCGATGCCAATTATCCTGTTGTGATTAGCGTTTGCCATGCTATTATCAGCAGCACATCAATCAGCACCTAAACTTCCGGGGCGCCGCCCGCACTGCGCTTCTCGTCCCTTCCCGCAGCATGCCGGGCAGCGTGGGCAACCTGTCGAAATGAAGAAACTCATCGTCTTCCTGACCATACTCTGTACCCTGGGGCTTCTGATTTATCACCTTCCCAGGCTCCTTGATTTTCGTCCGGTCCGCGCCCAGGTTGCCGCCAGGGTCTCGGCCGCCACCGGCTGGCAGGTAGAGGCCAGCCACCTGAAATGGGACTGGTTTCCTGTCCCGCATTTTTCCTTAAACGACATCACCATTACCCGGGGCGGGATTACTGTTGCTATTCCGGAAACCAGGATATACCCCCGCTGGACTTCCCTGCTGCAGCAGCAGTTCGACTTGGGTGAACTAAAATTGGTCAGGCCGAAAATTGCGGTCACCGCCTGGCCAACCGAAAACTCCGAATCACCACTTCGCCTGCCGCACCTCAACGTCAGTATCGTCGAGGGATCCGCCCTGATCGCCGCCCCTCCCTTTGCCAAAGGTTCAACCCATTCGCCGCTGATGGTCAACGGCATCAACTCCCGACTGCGCCTCACCCCCGACCGCTGCGACCTGAAAGTCACCTGTACCTCTGCTCTTTTTTCGGAGTTGGAGGTCAAAGGCAACTACAAAACCGGAGAGCAAAGCTACCAGCTGGATTACGAGGTTACCGGACTGGATCTGGGTAATCTCATCCCGGATTTTCTGGGTGGCCGACTGCGACCGAAAATTTCAGGGCTGTCCCTGCTGGGAAACATCAACGGTCAGGGTTTAGAGCAATATCGGATCCAGATGGAAGGCGATTTTCCCTGTTTTCTCCTGCCGCGCTCTCCGGAAAAATCATTACTCGACTGCGGAGAATTTTCCTGCACCATCGATAAAACCTCGCAGGCCTTATCCATCGCCATTGCCAAATTCCAACTCAAAAATCCCGCCGCCATTTTAAACGGCCGGATCGCGGTCACCCAGAACCTCACGCAACCTCTCCATTCGGATGGAACAACGGGGCCAGACAAAACCTGGCTGATCGACCTCAACGGCCAGGACCTTGACGTCAGCGCCATCCGCCAGAGGATCCTGGAACTCTTCGGCGACCACCAGGTTGCGCAGCTGGTTTGCGATATAGTCAGAGGCGGTACCGCCAACAGCGCCAGCTACTATTTTCAGGGACACCTGGAGGACTTCCAGCACCTGGAAAAGATGCGCATCAAGGTTGACGTGGACCGGGCCGAGATCCACCCCCCCGGCACCAAACTTGATCTCACGGAGGCAGGCGGACCCATCGAAATCAGCAACGGCTACCTGTCCGGCGCCAAATTACGGGCCCGTCTGGGCAACAGCACCGGCAGCAACTGCAACCTCTACCTGGATCTACTGGAGCGGAAAAATGACTTCCGACTCGATCTGGATCTCAAGGCCGACCTGGCCGACCTTCCCCAAGTCCTGCTCGACGAGGTCAAACACCAAGGCTTTCAGGGCGAGGTCCGCCGGTTTCACCGCTGCCGAGGCAGAGCCCAAGGACATTTGAAGATTGGCGACTCCCTGCACAACCCGGCCGTGACGGTGCGGGTTGACAGCATGGAGGCCAGCGGCGAATATGACCGGGTGTCCTGGCCCTTCAGTATCAGCAAAGGAACTCTGGCGGTTTATCCTGACCGGGTTTCCTGGCGCAACGTTAAAGGTAACTGGGGACCCAATCAGATTCATGAATCAACTGGAGAAGTTGGCTGGCAGGGGCCGGTACAACTGAAACTTGCTAACCTCAACGCCTCTTTGGCCCTAGCTCCCCTACTCAAGGAATTGACGACCAAAAAGGCCCTGCCCCCCGCCCTGCAAAAGGCGATCAGCAGCGCCGAAGGCACCCTGGAGTTGAAAAAGGCGGAATTCGCTGGGCTTCTGGATTCACCTGAAAGCTGGCGCTACAGCGGGTATCTGACCACCAGAGGCTCCCGCTGGACCAGCCCTCTCCTGCCCCAGCCCTTTTTGGCCGAAGCCGCCGACGCCTTCATCAGCCAAGAAAAAATCGACCTGGGCGAAAGCCGGCTTAATTTCAGCGAACAACCCCTGACTATCGGGGGCAGCTTTCGGCATAATCGCTTTGAGAGATGGCGCGGGCAAACCACCTTGAGCGGTACAATCATGGGCAATCTTGCCGGTTGGATAAAGGAAAAGGGTTGGATTCCCGAACCTTACTTCCCCAAAATTCCCTGTACTGTCGAAAAACTCCGCATCGACTGGGACGAAAGAAATACTTCCGTGAACGGCACCATCAAGGCCGGCTCAGGCGGTAGCGACGCCCCATCCGTCAGGCTCGACCTGGTCGACACCCCTGAACGTTTCACCCTCCGGGAGCTGGTGATCTCCGCTTCTCCTGAGCGCGGCAAACTGGCCCTGGATTACCCGAAGTCAGCGCCGAATCGAATTTCATTAAATTGGCAGGGCGTTGTCGAAGCAGACTCCGTCCTTAAACTGCTCTCGACCAACATCATTCACGCCCAGCGCCTGGAGGGAGATTTTGCCCTCCAACTGCCCCTGCGTCCGGGCGGCAAGAATCTTCAAGGCTGGCTCAAAACCAGGGGGCTGGAATGGTCCATCGGCGATGCAGCCACTCCGATCATTCTTAACGACCTGAACCTGCGTGGTCAGGAAGATGGCACCCTGACCATCGAAAAAGCCTTGATCAGTTCTCGTGACAGTAGTGGAATAGAAATCAACGGCACGATCAATCCTGCCGCCAATCAACTTGATTTCAAACTCAACCTGACCGCCGATCTGCTGGCCCGAACCACCGTGGAGGGAATGACCAAAGGAATCGGCAAATTGACTGAACCGGTTGATTCAACCGAGGCCGGCAAGAAATGGCCGAGTCGCGGCACTCTCCAGTTTAAGATCGAACGCTTCGAACCCGGCACGACCTCCGAACCGGCGAATCTAAGCAAGCCGGGAAGCCCGGGTAGCAGCTTCATCGTGGCACCAGCACGGGGGTTCATGACCCTGCTGCCCTCGGGTGGTTATTCCCTGGATCTGCGCTCGTCAAAGGTCTGCGGAGTTGATATCTCTGGAACCATCTATTCTGCCCCCGATCAGGGCGAGAACTCGCTGAACTTCTTCACCGACAGCGCCACGCCGCCGTTGCTCCAGGAAGTCATCCCCTGTTTTGGCTTCAGTAATACCCTAATTGAAGGGCCTCTGCATCTGGACGGCAGCCTGCAAGGCACCAGCCAGAATTGGCAGGACGGCAAAATAACGTTGTACTCCGAAAATGGTTTCATTCGCCGACTGGGTTTTTTAGCCAAGGTCTTCAGCGTTGTGAACCTGACCGATCTATTCACCTCCCAGAAACTGCCACAACTGGGCGATGACGGCTTTGCCTATTCCAGCCTGGAGGTCGAAAGCCGGATCAAAAACAACCAACTGCTGATCGAAAAGGCCGTGGTCAAGGGAAAGGGCCTCAACCTCTTCGGACAGGGAAAAATCGATCTGCAAAGCGGCCAAGCCGATTTGATCATCATGGTAGCCCCCTTGAAAAGCATCGACGCCATCATCACCAACCTGCCTCTGATCGGAACGGTGGCCGGCGGCAAGGACCAGGCCCTCATCTCTATTCCTGTCGGTCTGAAAGGCGATTTGCGCGACCCCAACGTTTCCCTGCTGCCGCCTGAGGCCATCGGCGAAGGTATCGTTAACTTGATTGTCAACACCTTCAAAATGCCGCTGGCGATCTTCTCCCCCTTGACCAAGGTAGCCCCCTGAGCCAAAGACTCCGGTAAGAACACTTGCCAACCACCCGACGGCCTATTATTATCGGTTTCTTAAATTTTGACGATTTGTGACACCATCGAAATTCCCGACCTTAACCATAAATATATCACCAGCGCAGCACACGGAGCCGCTCATGCTAGTCAAGGATATCCTGGCCTCGGCTAAAACCTCCTTCAGTTTCGAATTTTTCCCGCCGAAAACCCCGGAGGCTTGGGAGAACCTGTTTTGCAGCATCAAGGATTTGATCCCGCTGCACCCGTCTTACGTAAGTGTCACCTATGGCGCCGGCGGCTCCACCCGAGACCGCACCCATGAATTGATTGCCCGCCTCCGCCAGGAAACCGATCTTACCGTGGTCTCCCACTTGACCTGCGTGGGTTCTTCCCGAGACGACATCAGGGGCATACTTTCCAAATATCAAAATTCCGGGGTGATGAACATTCTGGCCCTGCGCGGCGACCAACCGCGCACCAACTGCGACCAGACAGTACCAACGGGCGGCTTTCCACATGCTGCCGATTTGGTCGCCTTCATCAAGGAGCTGTTCCCGGGGATGTGCGTGGGGGTGGCCGGTTTTCCTGAGGGACACCCGGAGACGCCGAACCGGCTGGCCGAAATCGACTTTCTTAAGGCCAAGGTGGATGCCGGGGCAGACTATATCGTCACCCAACTTTTTTTTGACAACCGGGATTTCTACGACTTCTGTGAACGGTGTGAACTGGCCGGAATCCGCGTGCCGATTCTGGCCGGGATCATGCCCATCACAACCCGCCAGGGTATGACCCGCATGGCCGAACTGGCCGGCGGGGCCAGGTTGCCGGCCCGTCTGCTTAAAGCGGTGGCTCGAGCCAGGGACGACGATTTCGTTGAAAATGTCGGTATTCACTGGGCCACGGAACAGGTCCGCGACCTACTTGATCACAAGGTCAGGGGCATTCATTTCTACACCCTGAATTCCTCCCGGGCCACCCTCAAAATTTATGATGCACTGGGGGTCACTTGTTCAACCCAGCTTATTCCCTGACCACTCCCAATCAGCCCCTATAGCCATGATTGTCGCCTGCCCCCACTGTCACCACCAGCATCGCCTTCCCGAAGATATTGAGCTTCCTCCCAACTCGGCGGCACACTGCAAAAAATGCGGTAAACGCTTCTTACTGGAGGCAGCGGATGAGCGACCGGTCCAGGAACTAGGCGCCCCAGGGACGACCAACGAAAAGTCCGCAGCATCACAACCTTCTCCTGCAACAAACCTGCCGAACGGCAGCGAGCCGACCGCTGCAATTCTCGACGCCTTCCCCGAGCTACAAGGGCTACCACTGGAGAAGTTTCTCCTGGCTGAAATATTCATGCCTGGCGACAAAAATCACCACCAGACCAGTTTAAACCGCTTGCTGGCCAAACTGATTACTGCCACCGCTCCCCTTTTGAGCGAAAGTATTCTGCAAAGAGACGAATTAGTCTGCCGGATCGCCAGCGGCATTGCCTATTTCCCTTTCGAAATCCCCTACGCAAACGGCCTACTGACTTGGCCTTTAAACTACTACGCCCTGATTTGCACCAATCGTCGCCTGATTTTCATTAACCTCGATTACCATCTCTCTCGCCCAACCCGCTTCGTATTTCAAATCCCCTACGATGACATTGCCCGTGTATCCCGAGGTTTCTACGGCAGTTCGTTGATCGTCACCACTGATTCAGGTCGCAATTGGGACTTCACTACTGTCAACCGCCGCCTGGGAGCCGGCCTGGATAATTTTATCCGGACGCAACGTGAGCAGCTTCACGCCGGCGTCCAAGAGTACCAAGCCCCTTCACAACTATGTCCCGCTTGCTACCAGCCGGTACCAGAAAAAATGATTTCCTGCCCACACTGCCAGACCCCCTACAAATCGGCCAAGGTCGCGATGAAAAAGTCCCTGGTTTTGCCGGGAACCGGCAATATCTACCTCGCCAATCCATATCTAGGAATCATCGAAATCTTGGGCTATCTATTCACATGGATAATGACTATTATCTTGGTCATTATCGGCATCCCCGGCGGTATCCTAGGCGGGGGAGTACTTGTGCTTACTTACCATCTTATGGCGGCATTGATGGCCAGACGGATTGGAGAAAAAGGATATTTGGTTATTAACAAACAACCGGAGGAGATTTCCCCCTCCAAAAAATTTGCTCGAAAGTTTCTGAAAATACCTCGGAGATTTACCGAATAATTACAATTTCAGTGTTGACATATGC
The DNA here is from genome assembly GCA_020056965.1 of Deltaproteobacteria bacterium. GTDB lineage: Bacteria > Desulfobacterota > Desulfobulbia > Desulfobulbales > JAGXFP01 > JAGVGT01. The sequence goes on along the minus strand of JAGVGT010000024.1, from coordinate 62,167 downwards.
ACACCAAACACGGTAACATGCGGATGTTTTTTAGTCAGAGTCACCACTTAACCATTTACATAATTGCTTCCTTGGGGGGAAAACAAGATGAAAGTTAAGGGGAATAAAAGAGGTAGATTTTCGCAGTTACTGGGGGTTACAGGGGCAACACTTCTTGTTTCCGGGATGTTTGCAACCGTTGCGATGGCCACGGTAAAAGGGCCATGCGCAAACTGTCATACCATGCATAACAGCCAGAACGGCTCAGTCCAGGTTGAGGTGGGGGCCGGCGCCGGCTGGAATGCTTCCGCGCAACTAACGGGTGGCGCCAACCATGCCGAACGTGCACAGTTGTTAAAAAGCGATTGTGTTGGTTGTCATTCCGCCACCGTTGGCAACACCAACACCATTGTAGATGATGGAAATGGCAATAAGGTTCCGATTGTTTTCAATATGGGCGGCGCCTACCCGGCTGATGCCTTGGCAGGCGGCAATTTCGCCCTAAACACTGGCGCTGCTGATGTTTACGGGCACAACGTTGGTGGGATCGCTGGTCATGATACCCATTTTCCAGTTGATACTCCAGGCTCACAGAACCCTGGTTGCGGAAATGGTTGCCACCAAAGCCTGGCTTTTGACGATGTCGAGATAGCTGCTGGTGATGATTTCAACTACAATGCAATCAGCCAGGGTAAATTTAATGGCTGCAAAGGGTGCCATAACAAGGTCGGCCATCACAATTCTGCCGATCAATCCTACCGTTTCCTAGGCGGTCACGGTGCAGATGGTTTTGGCCCTCCAGGTGTAGATATTGTTGATGGTGGTGTTAACCAAGCCAATGAAGATCCTCTTTGGGAGCACCCGACCTCAACTGGTCACAACATCTATAAGAAACAGACCGATATCACGGTTAAAGACTCCATGGGAACCTTCTGTGCCGGTTGCCACACGGATTTCCACGTGACCGGTGAAGCTAATTTCTTCGGCCCTGGCGATGACGGCGGTGACTATAATACTGAAGGAGGAGTCGGACTAATTTCCGCCAACTCTGCCTCCAACCCTTGGCTGCGCCATCCGACCAACGTCAATATCCCCTTTGATCCAGGTGGTGAGTATGCTGCCATGGCTGGGGCTTATGATCGTACTATTCCGGTGGCTCAGGATCCAACCGCAAACACCAATACAATTGAATATGGCGATCAGGTTATGTGTCTTTCCTGCCATCGCGCCCACGCAACCCAATATCCTGATGCCCTGCGTTTCAACTACACAAAAATGAATGCCCATAATGCCGGGGCTGCCGATGGAACTGGTTGTTTCTTCTGTCACACCACTAAGGGTAATTAATAGTCCCTTAGATATCTAGTTAATCCCCCTAAAGGTCGCCGAGAGTTATCCCTCTCGGCGACCTTTTTTATCTCTGCTTGCCCCTTTTCACACTCTCCCCAGCTCTCTTGGTCCAGATGTTGTTTAATAATGGTTAGCGCGTAAAAAAGGCTGCGGCACTCCATCCTCGGTTTTTTCCCGCCCATTCTGGCCTTCAACATAACGCCTCTCAATTGCTGCCAGCAACAAAACGGCAAATCGAGGCAAAACCGCAGCTAGTCTCAACAAGAGGAAGTCAGCCCAGCCAATTCCCCGCCCTAAAGCCTCGCGATCATCTATCCTATGCTTAGTTTACTTGGGTCGGCCATTTTCACCAGACCGACTTCAAACTATCTGTTCGAATTGCTACCCAGTTTCCAGAAGGGTCTGCTTTGCCAAATGATAACGGGGAGTCGCTCAGCTACGTTGGGTAGACCCTGTTTATTCACCGCCGACGAAGAGGTAGCGCAGATAGTGGTAGGAGGAGAGAATGGTGAAGACCGCCAGAAGGGATAAGGATATTTTGATCGCCACCCGCCGATAGCGCGCGACTGGCCTGGTCAGGTCAGGACGGCGGCCGATCAAGGCGGCAACGCCAATGGAGGAGCCGAAAAAAGCACCGCCGATCAGTGTAGCGTAGATGCCCAGACCGATGTAGTGGTACTCCGGTTTGATGATGCAGAAGGGGCAGCGGTGGTTCGGCATAGCGTAGATGTAGCAAGAGATGATCGCGGTGATCACCGTCAGGGCCAGAAAAAAGAAGCCAAACCAGCCCAAGGTGTAGACGCTGATGAGCAACGTCCGGAAGCGTTCCACCCAGCCACCATAGAGTAATAGGATCCCGACCATCGCCAACCCTAGGATGGCCAAGTAGTAAACAGCCAGCATGAGTTCGTTCGGCAGGATCCCCATGAGGTTGCCGCTGTCGGGACCGGCCTCGGCGAAGACCACCGAGCAGCAGGAGGTGATGATGTCCGGCTTGAGTCCCGCTATGAAGAGGGTCTGTAGTGTGACGTCAGCCAGCAGAAAAGGCAGCAGGACCAACAAGTAAATAAATTTGATTCGGACCAGAGGATAAGTCTCAACCCGGATATCGAGCTGATGCAGGAGCAGCCAAAAGCCATAAAGAAAAACCCCGGCCAGCTTGACATACAAGGTTGGCATCCCGTAGGGATCGGCCATCAAGCTGCCGGTGGCGCACATGGCCCCGGCAATCACCTGGCTGAACTGATCGGCGGCCAGGATAAAGAGCAGCAGGCTCAGGATCTGCAGGGCCAGCCCGTATTCAACCAGGGTAGAGGCTAGCCAGGTTTCACTTTCCAAGCTGATCTGCAGCGAGTCGTCGCTGGCCGGGTCCCAGTGACGCAAAACCCGCCAGCCGGTGCGAGCGGCCACCGCGACCAGGAACAACGCAATGGCCCCGCAAAAGGTCAGAGCCAGGCTCCAGATACTAAGAAACATCGATCCGGCCGTCTTTGACGTTGATAATCCGGTCCAGGTCTGGGCTGTCGGTGACCAAGGAATCGTGGGAGGCGATGACGATGGTCTTACCTCCTCGTTTCAGTTCAGCCATAGTGGCCATAAATTCCCGGCTTAATTTACTGTCGAGATGAGCGGTAGGCTCGTCGGCCAAAATTATGGGGGGATCGTTGATCAGAGCCCGGGCGATAGCTACCCGCTGCAGCTCGCCGCCGGAGATCTGTCCGGCCGGAAAGCTAGCCCGGTGGTCGATGCCCAGGCCAGCCAGCAGTTCACCGCCCCGCCGCCGCCGTTCCGCCGGCCCGACGCCTAAGGGCAGTAGCGGCAGGGTGACGTTATCCAGCACAGTCAGCTCTGGCAAGACGTTGAACTGTTGGAAGATAAAGCCGATATGGCTGCGCCGGTGGATGGTGAGAAAACGGTCGGGCAGCCTGGAGAGCGGCTTGCCGGCGATGATCGCCCGGCCGCTACTGGGCGGGATAACGCAGCCGATGATCGAGAGCAGGGTTGATTTTCCCGACCCGCTGGCCCCGCGCAGACAGACCATGCTGCCGGAGGCAACTGCGAGGCTCACCTCATGCAGGGCCGTGACCTCGTTCAATCGGCCCCGATTGTAAATCTTGCTTACCGAGTCAAGCACGATCATGTCAACACTGTCGGCCATCTCACCCCCTAGCGAATCGCTGCATCTGGCGGGGTAATCGCGGCCCGCCAGGCCGGAATCACGGTGGCAGCGAGATATGGCACCACCGACATGGTGAAGATCAGCAACAGATCTGCGGTGGACACTACCGGCAGCAACCGCAGCTGGGGATGGATCACCGACCAGCCCAACATCACCGGCTTAAAGAGCGCGCCACCCAGCCAGAAGACATGCAGATAGGCGGCAGTGCAACCCAGCAGCCAGGCCAACCCGGCCGCAATCAGACTTTCCCAGCAGCGCAGGAGTAGAATGTCACCGGTCTGCCAACCCAGAACCTTGAGGATAGCAATCTCCCGCTTCTCCTCGGCCGAGAGGCCAGAGGCCTTGTCCCAGGCGAGAATCACAAAGGCGGCCAAGGCACTCAGCAGACAGATCGAGGCAAAACCACTGCGCCAGCCGAAGACCACCCGGTAGGTTTGGCTGATCTGGGGCCGGGTCAGTACCCGAGTGCCGGGCAAGATGACAGAAATCTTTTTGGCGATGGTCCCGATCTCACGGGGATTGGCCACGTAAACACAGAGGTCGGTGCAATGGTCGGCGGGAATCGCGAAGAGATCACGGGCCGCGTCCGGGGTGGTGTAGATCAGGTCGGCGGTGAGCAGGTCGGTATCGGGCTTAAAGACCCCGACCATCTGCATTGGCTTCAAGGTCAAATCCGGCCGAAAAAGGGAAAAGCTCCGCCGCCCTGCCAACTTGAGGTCAGCGGCCACCCCGCTGCCCAACACCGCCTCGCCCGGTCCGCTCGGCAGCTGGCCTTCCACGGCCTGAAACAGCCGGTCGCCTTTGGGCATAACGCTCGGATCCACCGCCAACACTGTATAGTTGGCGCCGGAAATTTCGCTGAAGTAGTAACCCCAGATGCGCGGGGCGACGGTGCGGACGCCGTTCAACTCTTCCAGGCTGGATAGATAGCTGAGCGGCAATGCCTCCTGGCGCCCGGCCGACATCTGCTGGACCACGATTTCCGGGGCCTCGGCCAACAAATCCTGGGCGGTGGCGGTTAAACTGGCCGTGAGGAACTGGAAGGAGGCAACCAGGCAAATCACCCCCGCGAAGACACTCATGATCCCCAGGTTCTTGAGCTTGCGGCGCCACAGCGAGGCCAAGGCGTAATCAAGCAGGTTGAGCTGTTTTTCGAGGAGGAAGTTCACAAACTGGCTCCCCGCAGGTGTTGCCACGGATAGGCCCAAAAGGAGCCGGTGGGGAAATGCTCCAGTCCACCGGGATGATCCATGAAGGGGGCAAGCGGGTCGGAGACGGCTGGGTGCCGGGTATAACGGGCTTCGGTAGCAATGCAGAGATCTGTCAAACCCAAGGCCTCGGTAGCAATCCCGGCCGAGGCCATGCGCACCGGCCAGGCCGCCCGCTGTTGCCCAGACTGCAGCAAGAGACCGACGTCAAGGATGCCTATGGCAAGTAGGAGTAAAGCCAGGAGCAGCGAAGGCCGCATCGGTTATGCTCCCGGCTTCATCTGGGCGCCGCCCCGCAGCTCCTCGACCAAGCCCGGGGTGATTTCCGCAAAGGCAGTCACCCTTTTGCCATGATGGTCGGTCAGGAATGATTCCGCGGCCGCTCGGTTGGCAAAAGGAATCAACTCGGAACCCATGGGGCCGTTAACGTCGCTGCCGGAGACGAAGAAGGCCTCTTTGGCATCCAACCACTTCAAAGAATAGTAGTCCTTGACCCAGATTCGGCTGGCAGCCGGCAATTCATTGCCGCCGTAAGCAGTGGGCTTGAAGTAGTAGGCCAGAAGATCCTTGACCCCATCGAAATCGAGGAATTCGCCTGGGGCGATCTCAATCCTGGTGACCCACACCTCAAATTTGGCGACAAACATGCCGCAAACCGGGCATCTGGCATCATCTTTCAGGTGATCGCGGAGATCAGCCGGCACGGCGACGGGACCAGCAACCGAGCTGGCCGGCCCAACGCTACCCCAGAGCACGCCAAGGACCTCATCCAACTCCTTCTCGCCAACCCCGCCGAGGATGGCCCCCTTGATGCGATGGTCGGTGCCCAGGATCACAGTCTGTGGCTCAACTTTGATGTTGTAAGCCTGAGATACCTTGCGGTTGTAGTCAATAACCACCGGAAAAGGAATTTGCAATTCTTTGGAGAAGGCTCTGACCTGGTCGCGGTCGGTGGTTGTGGTGATGTAAATCACCTCCAACCCCTGCGCCTGGTGCTTACGGTAATAATCGCTGAAAACTCCGGTGTCGGCCCGGCAGAACTTGCAATCGGTGACGAAGAAGCGCAGCACCACGGGTCGATTGCGCAACTCGGAGAGTCGAACGGCGTGTCCGTCGAGATCCTCGACAAGAAAGTCTGGTCCGGAATCACCCACCGCCAGCTTGTTTTCTCCACGGGAACAGGCAGAGAGAACCACCAGACCGGTCAAAACAATGGCGACCAGGAAACAGGACTGGCGAAATAATCGGCGCATTTTTACTGCCCCCTGACGGTAGTTTCACTGAGTCGACCATTTTTCATGGCGAAAGTGCGGGGCCGCTTTTGGCTCTCGGTCAGCTGGCTGTTGTGGGTGACGACCAGAAAAGTAGTTCCCACCGTTTCATTATAATAGCGGAAGAGTTTAAGAATCTCCCGCTCGGTCTCCTCGTCGAGATCGCCGGTGGGCTCATCGGCCAGAATGATGCGGGGCCGGTTGATGAAGGCCCTGGCGATAGCCACCCGCCGCTGCTGGCCGCCGGAAAGTTGGGCGGGAAAGGCGTTGCCCTTTTCGGACAGCCCTACTTGGTCGAGTAATTCCAGCGCCAGAGCTGTGCTTTCCCGCTCCGCGGCAAGAGAACCGGCAAAGGAGAGGGGTAAAAGAATATTCTCCAGAGCGGTCAGGGTGGGAATCAGGCTACCAAATTGGAAGATAAAACCGATGGTGGCGTTACGCATCACTGCCAGTTCGGCATCGCTCTGAGCCCAGCAGTTACGCCCGGCAACCAGAACCTCTCCCCGATCAGGACGGGCCAGCCCGCCGATCAGGCTCAGGAGGGTGGTCTTGCCTGATCCGGAGTGGCCGAGAATGGCGACAAAATCCCCCTCCTCCACACCAAAGGAGACTCCATCGACAGCGCGAAAATCCTGGCCGTCAACCGGGTAAACCTTAAGAAGATCGCGACATTCGATAAGTGTCATGAAAGACCATCGTCAGTAAGGGGGAGTGACGCTTGAGAATAGCAGCGACAGCAATCAATTATCAAGCTCACCGTGACTGTGGCCGTTTTACCGCCCTGCGGCCACGGGCAAAGACTATATCAAAGGGGGAATTTGCGCAAGCGGCAATTCCGTCGAAAATCGAACAGACTGGACCGCCCTCTTTTCCATTTATTATTCAGAGCAAAGTCAGATAAGTGATGTCTGACGGGGAAATTCATATTGACAGATTGTCGCAGGGGGGGTACCCATTACATACCACGTTGTGGTGGAAGATCGGATCAAGCATCAATTGTTAATTCCCTTCATTTCATGTTGGGCAAAACAAGTGAAGGCCCGGCGGCAACCAAGACAAGGGTGCACCGCCGCAACTCAAATCCTTAAGGAGGAATGCATGAAAGTTTCGAAAAAGTTATTGGTGGGCTCAATGCTGACCGGCGCGGCGGCATTGGGAGTATTCGGACTTACCAACGTCTTCGCCATGGGCGACAAACCCCCGGCCGCACCGGCAGCCAGCGCCCCGGCGGCAGCCGCGGCTCCCAGCTTCTACAAGGCCACCTTCTACGTGGCCGGCATGGGCGGTCACTTCGCCCAGGCCGAGGCAATAATTGATCCCACCGCCGCCCAGCCGATCAAGGTCACCAAACTGACCAAGATCGACATCGGCACCAAAGACACTCATCCCGTCCATGACGCCCGCATCGACAGGAATGACCGCAACACCTTGCTGTGGTCAACTTACAAGGTCGACAAGGCCGCCAACGGAGTCCACGTCGGCAAGACCGACCTCAAGACCGGCAAGATCATTCAGGATGTGGTCATCGACGTAGATGCCAAGGCCACCGACTCCAAGGCCATGTACTGCGGTTCCGGCCAGTCCAAGGATTCTTTCATCCCGATGACCATGACCAGCGCGGCCTATATTGACGTGTTCAACAAGTCCGACCTCAAGCGGACCCAGCGGGTCTTCCTGGAAGGCACCGACGCCGACACCGGCCCCTACAAGTTCTATCACGGCAACACCAACCACGCCCAGACCAAGCTGCTGGTGGTCAAGAATGCCGCCGACAAGATGCACGGCAAGACCAGCGGCAAGATGGACCTGGTTGAGCTCGACCTGGCCAAGCTGACCAAGGGCGAGGTCAAGACCCTTAACAAGGGTACTGTTGCTGGCATGCCTAATTCCGTGACCTTCCGGACATTCTATTCACCGGATGATTCCCTGATCGCGGCCTCCGGCGGCAGTGTGTTCTTCCTGGTTGACGCCAAGACCCTCCAGGCCATCGACGTGGAGCCCATGGCCAACCTGGAAGAGAACCACGACGCCATGTTCACCCCGGACGGCAAGTACGTCATCGCCACCTCACGGACCAAGGCCGTCGGCGACTCCTGCGAAAACCCGCAGAAGCCCAAGGACGGCGAGTTCACCATGGACGGTCAGCTTAAACTGTATGACGTTGCCGCCAAAAAGTTCATTGGCGGACCGACCTCAGTTTGCCAGGCCTGCCATAAGGCTGAAGGCATCGAGGAGCACGCCGTACTCTGCGGCTTGGACGGCAACTTCAAGTAAGAGGATTTATTCTTACCGCAGTTGAAATTTTGTGCTAAAAAGAGGGGGACTTTCGAGTCCCCCTCTTTTTTTTAAAAAACAACGCTAGGGAAACAAATTGCCGAAATCGCTCAAGCCTCCCAAAGTCAATTCCTTGGCGGCCGTAGCATGGAAAAGCGTGACCAGGAAGATGTTTCGCAATCTCATCCTGGTGCTGGCCGTTGCCATGCTGGTCGCCCTCCTGGTTTTCGCCCTGCTCTTCAACCGGGCCATCCAGGAAGACATTAAGGAGGCCTCCCGCAAACTCGGAGCCGACATCGTGGTGGTGCCGGCCGAGGCCGTCGATCTGGCCGAAGAGTTCATTCTAGAGAGCAACGAAAAGACCTTCTACATGGACGAGTTCGTCTATGACTCCCTGAAAGACCTGCCGGAGGTCGAACAGGCCACCTACCACATTTATCTGAACACTCTGGAATCTGGATGTTGCAGCATCGTCGCCGGGCAGGTAGTGGCCATCGACCAGAAGACCGATTTCGTCATTAAGCCCTGGCTTGACACCAAGGCGGAACTCAAAGCCGGTGAGATTTACGTGGGCAGTTACGTCCATGAGTACCTGGGACTGATCAATACCGCCACCCTCTTCGGCAAGAGCATCAAGGTGGTGGGGCACCTAACCGAAACCGGCACCGGCCTCGATCACGGTCTCTTCATGCGCCGGGAGGACTTGGACTCAATCTCCACCGAGGCCACCGGCCAGCGCAAGGCCAAGGAGATTTCCATTGTCTTTCTGAAGCTCAAGGAGGGCGTGGACTTGGATACGGCCATGACCAAGATTCGCTCGGTCAACCCGCAGGTGGGATTGATGACCAGGGGCAGCATCGGTAAGGATATCCGGGCTACCCTGCGCGACATCATCAGAATTTTCGCGATCACCATCATGATCGCCTCGACCCTCTCGATCCTGCTGGCCTGGTCGACTTTTACCGCCATCACCAATGAACGCCGCCGTGAGGTGGGAATCTTGCGGGCCATCGGGGCCAGCCGCGGTCACATCATTAAAATGTTTGTCACCGAAGCGGCCATTATCAGCTTCCTGGGTGGCCTGCTCGGGGTGGTGGCCGGCCATCTATTGTTGAACATCCTGGCCCGCGACTTCACCCTGATGAGCCGCCTCGGCAACATGCCAGTGACCTCAGCGGCCAGCATCTTCCTCAGCCTACTGGCGATCATCGTCGGCGCCGGAGTATGCCTGATCGGGGCCATCGTACCCATCTACCGACTGGCCAAGGAAGAACCGCTGCTGGCCCTGAAAGATGAGTAGAAAAGGGTTATCCGGTTAGCCGGTCAATATTCATGGTTCATGCCCAGACCAGCACTTAAAAAGTGCGCAAGCATCTATTTATGACCCCTAAATTTCAGAACTGACCGCTCAATTTCTATAGTTGCCAGCACCGGTTCCCATGATTGTGGCGCCCTGGAGATAAATCCATGCAATTTTCATCGTTTGCCGAAGCCCTGCATATCTGCCTGACCTCTGCCCCCGACAGCCCCGAGCAAGAGGCGGCCTTAACCCATTGCCTGCTGACTGCGCCGCCGGATCTGCGGCTGATACTCACTCAAAGGTTGGGGTTGACGGCTGATCACGCTAGTCACAGTAGCGATCACCAACCTAGTTGTGATTGTGGCTGCTGCGAGCAGTAAGATTGATCCCATTTGGCTTGTCGCCTCACTCACCCCGCAGGAACTATTAGCAAAACCATGGCCGGCAAGAAATTTTACGCCATTGCGCGGGGACGGGTTCCCGGCATTTACGACAACTGGCCGCTGGCCCACGTCCAGGTCATGGGCTTCCCGGGCGCCCGTTATAAGGGTTTCGCCAGTCGTGGGGAGGCAGAGGCCTGGCTAAAGGAACCGGTGTTGCCAAGTGGCCTGGGAATACCCAGTCCGGTAAAAGTGCAAGCCGCATCGGTCGCAACTGCACCCAAACCTGGAACGGTAATGGTTTACAGTGACGGCGGCGCCCGTTTCAACCCTGGCCCCGGCGGCTATGGGGTGATTATCATTGAGGACGGTTTGCCCCGGGAACTTTCCGGCGGCTATCGGCACACCACCAACAACCGCATGGAACTGATGGGCTGCATAGTCGCCCTCACCGCCCTTGCCGGCCTCGACAAACCCATCGTCGTCCATACCGACTCCCAGTATGTGGTTAACGGGATCAGCAAGGGTTGGGCACGGGCCTGGCGGAAAAGGGGCTGGCTCAAGGCTGACCACCAACCCGCCCTCAATGCCGATCTTTGGGGGCAACTGCTCGACCTGATCGGCGGGCGCGAGGTCACTTTCCAATGGGTGCGAGGCCACGCCGGGCATCCTGAAAATGAACGGTGCGACGCGCTGGCGGTGGCCTCCGCTGCCTTGTCCGATCTGCCGGTGGACCAGGGGTACGAGGGAAAAACTTGAGTAATTCTTGATTCATCATCCTGCACCAAACGTGGACTTCTCTTCTGACCGCGGGTGGACATGTTTGGTCAGCCGTTTATCCAGGCCCTTGCCTGACAAATATGTTGTTTATAGATATTCCGTGAGTTAGGTTGCGGTATTGGCAATCTGACCAGGCTTGGCGGGATCAGCCCGCCAGACCGCTAAAAAAACGGAGGATCTTATGCTACAAAAGGTTTCGGGGTTACTGCTGCTTTTGGTTTTATTGACCTTCTCGCCCGCTCAGGGCCTGGAGATCATGCTACCGCAAGTCTACGAGGGCGAGATCGATCTCTCCGGCTGGTTGGTCAGTGAAAAGCTTGACGGTATTCGCGGTTACTGGGATGGGCATCGGCTTTTTTCCCGCAACGGCAACCCCTTGCACCCACCGCCCGAGTTCACCAAGAATTTCCCAGAGTTTCCCATTGAGGGAGAAATCTGGGGCGGTCGCGGCACCTTCGAGTCCACCACCTCCATCGTGCGGCGCAAGGAAGGCGACTCAGGCTGGTTGACCCTTAAATTCGCGATCTTTGATGCCCCTACTACCGACGGAGGTTTCGAGCGACGTTTGGCTCGGGCCGCCGCCTGGTTCGCCCTCAACCCGGCCCCGCATGCCTACGTGATCGAGCACTGTCCGGTGGGTACCGCCCAGCGCCTGCAATGGGAGCTGGAACGGATCGAAAAGCTGGGCGGCGAAGGGCTGATTTTAAGAAAATCCGATTCGCTTTACACCGTTGGTCGCAGTCCCGATATCCTGAAGGTCAAGAGCTATGCAGATCGCGAAGCCCTGGTGGTTGAGCAAATCTTTGAAGAGGGAGTAGACAAGCCACGCATGTCTTCCCTGCTAGTCGAGCTGCCCGAAAACAAGATAAGGTTCAAGCTCGGCACCGGTTTTTCCGATATGGTACGTCTTGATCCGCCGCCGGTGGGGGTCATGGTCACTTTTAAATATTACGGATATTATGAATCAGGGGTACCCCGGTTTTCCTCTTATCTACACACCGATTCTGGTGACCACTAAGGGTCCGTAGAATTATCTTTATCTGTTCGTTCCCGGTCAGGGCGTGGCTAAGTTTTTTTTTGCACCAGGCCAGGGCAAAGTGTTTTCAGAACAAGGCAAGCCTGGTCAAATTACGAGGCGGTGAGCAGATATTGATTGGAAGTGGGGGGATGATGAGAACAATTTCAAAAAAGGGTCTGGTCTACTCCACGGATCGGGGCCGGACCTGCCCAGGATGCGGGATGCCTCCGGATCAGTGCAGTTGCTCAGCGAGGAGCCAGGCCGCGGCACCACAGGGCGACGGGATTGTGCGGATCGGCCGCGAGACCAAAGGACGCAAGGGCACTGGAGTCACCTTGGTGCGAGGCCTAGCCCTGGCCCCGGAAAAATTGAAGGAGTTGTCAAGCCAGCTCAAGCAAAAATGCGGCTCCGGCGGTACCATTAAAGACGGGGTCATCGAAATCCAAGGCGATCACCGCCAATTGCTGCTTGGCGAACTGGCCAGGCAAGGCTTCAAGGTCAAACTGGCTGGCGGATGAGATCGTAGTTTTCAAGGTTACCAAGATGCTTTGTCCCTGCTGCCCCCCCGGTTCTTCGCCTTGACCGTAACTTTTGACCAATCCCAGGTTATCCATGCGGATACAACGAATCACCAAAAAGCAATATAACTCTAAGAGGTGCCTGGTCTGCGGCCTGGGTAACGATTTCGGCCTGCAGGCCGCCTTCTATGAGCTGGACAGCCGTGAACTCTTGGCGATTTTCACCCCCAAGGATGAGCACCAGAGTTATCCAGGCCGACTACACGGTGGCATTTCCTCGACCATCCTTGACGAAACCATTGGTCGGGCCATCATGATCAACCATCCCGATCAATTCGGGGTGACGGTGGAAATCTCCCTGCGCTTCAAGAAGCCGGTGCCCACCAACCAGGAATTGCGGGTGGTTGCCCGCATCACCCGCGACACCAGCCGATTCTATGAAGGTACTGGCGAGTTGCTCCTCTCCGATGGGACGGTGGCGGTGGAGGGTGAGGGGCGCTACCTGAAGATGGATCTGGCGAAGATCGCCGATTTTGATCACGATGATCAGGATTGGCGGGTCGTACCCAAAGCCAGTGATCCGGAGTTCGTCGAATTGTAAGATGATGGCACACTGTTATGAAAAGTTGCCAACCATGTTAACTACCCTTTTTTACCGGCCAGAGATTTTTTTATTGAGTCGACAGGGTAATCCTTGCTAGATAGGATTCCGCTATTGATGAGTAAAAGCTGGCAAACAGCTCTTTAGTCCATTTGCACCAGACTACCCCCTAAAATGCGTTACTGATAAGGATAAGCCCATGACAATCTGCCCCTGTAATCCGGAAAAAGAATTTGAAGAATGCTGCGGTCCGTTTCTGGCCGGCGAGAAGACCCCGCCCACCGCCGAGGCGCTGATGCGTTCACGCTATACGGCCTACACCCTGGACGACTACGCCTATGTGATCCGCACCAACCATCCCTCCACCCGCCCCGATGAAAAGGACTTTGCCGGCGAGGTGAAGATTGACTGGCTGGGGTTGGATATTATCGCCACCGATGCGGGCGGTGAGGAGGACCGGGAGGGAGTGGTCGAGTTCCTTGCCAATTACCAAGTGTCCGGCCGCAAGTTGCAGCAGCATGAGCGCAGCCAGTTCCTCAAAGAAGATGGGCAGTGGTTTTATCTGGACGGTGACTTTGTCAAACCGCCCCAAGCCCACTCGGAAAAGATTGGCCGCAATGAGCCCTGCCCGTGCGGCAGCGGCAAAAAATATAAGAAATGTTGTTATAAGTGATGGGTTGGTGAGCAGGTCATTTCCCCTCTCTGCATCTTCCTGCTACTGAACAGCCAATGTAAAAAATTCAGCTCCCGGTCCTTGGCGACCGGGATATCGGGGCCTGCGTGGAACTTCATTTCAGTCAACTGTTGCCTTATCTGCTGGCTTTCGGCGCCGCCCTGGCGCCAGTGCCGCTATTTCTTCTCTGGCTCTACTGGCTGCGCTGTGCCCGCTGCGCTCGGCCCCGGCCGGACAAACTGCTCTCGGGACCGGGCGACTCCCAGCGCGAACTGATTGCCGGGCTGGAAGAGGCGATCACCGCCGCCGCCATCTGGCTGGTGGCCCTCCCGGTGGCTGCCATCGGCGTAATCCTGGCCCCGCGGCTGACCGGCGGCGAAGCATTGCTCGGACCCAATCTCTTGGCCTTGCCGGTCGTGACCCTGGTACTGCTTCTTCTTCCCACCTTCGCGTTGATCCGGAATTGTCGGGCGCGTCAAGTCTGCCGCCGCAAGCTGGAGGCCGAGCTGACGGTTGGCCGGGAGATCAATCTGCTGCTGCGCGAGGGTTTCCGGGTCTTCCATGATGTCCCGGAGGGGAGCGGCAATGTCGATCACGTGGTGGTGGGGCTATCCGGAGTGTTCGCCGTGGAGAGCGTTGGGCACCCGGTGCCGGACCTGGGGAAAGGCATCATTGACGCCAAGGTCATCTATGACGGGGAAAACCTCTTCTTCCCGCCCAAAAACACCCGGGAAAGCGAGTCCGCCAAACAGGCGCGCCGTCAGGCCATCGCCATGGAGCGCTGGCTGGGTGACGCCTTGGGGAGCCATGTCCAAGTGAAGCCTGCCTTGGCCCTGCCCGGCTGGTTTGTGGAGAAGAAACGGCCCGACGATCTGACCCTGCTCTACGGCCAAGTCAACCACTATGCCAGAATTCTCCGGGGGCCGACCGTGCTCACCCCGGAGCGGGTCGGAGAGATTGTCCGAATCCTGGATGCCAAATGCCGCGGGATTGTGCTGGACGACCAGGAGGGTGTAGGGGATGGGGTTAAGTCCTCTGCCTGAGGAACAAATCTCTAACCATTATTTTAAGCCTGGAGATGCAAGTTAATCAAATCTATCTTATGACTTTGGACCTTTGGCGCTGCCATCCCTTAATCGGACAGGCTGATGTGTTTTGGGCAACCCTGGCCGGCAACAACCTACCAAACCATTATTTATTAGCCAGCCCCGGATGCTTTCGGTCCAGCCTTCTCCAAGGAACCTGCCTATGACCGCCACCAGCCCACGGGAAACCCTGCGAAACGTTTTCGGTTTTGCCAGCTTCCGGCCACCACAAGAAGAGATCATCACCGGCGTGATCAACGGCGGCGATGCTTTTGTCCTGATGCCGACCGGCGGCGGTAAATCACTCTGCTATCAGATCCCGGCCCTGCTTCGACAAGGGGTAGCTATAGTGGTTTCGCCACTGATCTCACTTATGAAGGATCAGGTCGATGCACTGACCGCCTGCGGAGTACGGGCCGCCTTTTACAACTCATCTCTAGCCGGTGCGGAGGCGCGGGGGGTTCTGGCCCGGCTCCATGCCAAAGAACTTGATCTGCTCTATGTCGCCCCGGAAAGGTTGATGAGCCACGACTTTATCGAACGGCTCCGCGAACTGACCATCGCCCTGTTTGCCATCGACGAAGCCCACTGTGTTTCCCAGTGGGGGCACGATTTCCGGCCGGAATACTGCAAGCTCGGAGAACTGCGCAACCTCTTCCCCGCCATCCCGCTGCTCGCCCTGACCGCCACCGCCGAGCCGCACACCCGCCAAGACATCATTAACCGGCTCGGCCTAAAAAACGCCCCTTGCTATATCTCCGGTTTCGACCGGCCCAATATCCGGTACACTGTGCTGGACAAGCAAAAACCCTTCGGGCAACTGGTCGGTTTTCTTAAGGGGCGACGGGAGGAGGCGGGGATCGTCTATTGCCTGAGCCGCAAACGAGTGGAACAGGTGGCCGAGAAACTTAGTGCAGCTGGTTTTGCTGCGGCACCTTATCACGCCGGACTGCCGGCCGCGACCCGCCAGAAGGTCCAGGAAGATTTCCTGCGCGACGACACGCTGATCATCGTCGCCACCGTGGCCTTCGGCATGGGCATCGACAAGTCCAATATCCGCTACGTGGTCCATTACGATCTGCCCAAGAACCTGGAGAGCTACTATCAGGAAACGGGCCGGGCCGGGCGCGACGGGGTGGCGGCCGAGGCCCTGTTACTGTTCGGATATGGGGATATCGCCATGGCCCGGGGGCTGATTGAAAAATCGGAAAACGTCGAGCAGAAGCGGATCGAACTGCACAAACTCAATACCATGGTGGCCTTTGCCGAGGCCCAAAGCTGCCGCCGTCAGATACTGCTCGGCTATTTCGGCGAAAGACTACCCGAGCCCTGCGGCAATTGCGATGTCTGCCTGGCACCCCCGACCCAGATCGAGGTCACCGAATACGCCCGCAAGGCCTTATCCTGCGTGTTCCGGGTCGGGCAACGGTTCGGAATGGGTCATGTCATCGATGTCTTGCGCGGCTCCAAAAAGGAGCGGCTCATTCAGTTGGGTCACGACCGCCTTTCCACCTACGGGATCGGCGGCGAGCAAAGCCAGGAGTACTGGGGCGCCCTGATCCGGCATTTGATCCAGCACGGGTATTTAATCCAGGATGTCAGCAACTATTCGGTGCTGACATTGACTCCCGCGGCCCAACCTCTGCTGCGTGGCGAAATCAGCCTGCAAATGGCCGCCCCTCGAGAAAAAACCTTGCCGGCACCCAAGACCAAGGGTCGAAAGGTTGGTGAGTTATCTTACGACCAAGAATTATTCAACCGCTTGCGGGCACTGCGCAAGCGGTTGGCCGAACAGTCCGGGGTGCCGCCTTTCGTGATCTTCAGCGATGCCAGCCTGATCGAAATTGCGGCCCACCGGCCCGTCGATGATCAAGCACTGTTGGGGATCACCGGGGTGGGTGCCCACAAACTCAGCCGTTACGGCCGAGAGTTTCTGGCCGAAATCAACCGATGAGCACCTCAACATTGCGAGGGAAGGGAATGACCGAAGCAATCTGTCAAGATTGCCGCATCGCTAAAGTCCCTCGCAATGACTTTCTCCTTTATTACTGATTCGCCTCATTTCACCGTATACTCAAAACGAAACTGCCGAGTCTTGCCGTCGGCCAGTTTGCTGCCGATCTCGAAGAGATACTTGCCGGGTTTGCTCAAGGTCAGATCGGTGCCGAAGCTACCTTCCATGGCCAGCATTTTGATCGCCTCGCCCTTCGCCCCGGCCGGATCGGTGACCTTCACCGCCACCGCCCCGCTGTCAATCCCCTTGCCGCCCTTGTCTTCCTTGAAGGTGACCATCAGGTGATGGGTTTCCTTCCGGCCCAGCTCAGCCATGGCCTTGCTGATATTGTCGAGATGGGCGGTACCCCTGACTCCATCCCGGCTGTCGCTGCCGATCAGGATCTGCCCAGCGCCCTTTGAGACATGGGACATGCCGGCCATGGAGCCGGAACTGCCATGGTCCATGCCGGACATGGAGCCATGCTCAGCGGCGGCCAGAGCCGGTACGCCACCAAGCAGGGCTGCCGCCAACAAAATTCTCGCTATCCTGGAAACTTTTGCATTCATACTCTGCACCTCTGATGTTTTGGTTTGCGCAAGGTCCTTATCTACTGGGATCTGTATCTCTATTACTCATGCGGATCACCGATATCAGTGACCGTCATCTCCTTCTGCAACTTCCGGGAGCGCCAGATGAAAAAAATCACCGGATAGACCGCCAGTTCCATGATTCCGGAGGTCACCACCCCGCCCACCATCGGCGCAGCGATGCGCTTCATCACGTCAGCCCCAGCCCCGTGGCTCCACATGATCGGCAAGAGACCGGCAATGATCACCGAGATGGTCATGATCTTGGGCCGGATCCTTTTTACCGCCCCGTGGTGGATGGCCTGGATCAAATCGCCCCGGGTCACCATCCGCCCGGACTTATCCCAGAGCTTGTGGGACAGGTCGAGGTAGAGCAGCATCACCACCCCGGTTTCGGCGTCCAGCCCGGCCAGGGCAATCACCCCTACCCAGACCGCCACCGAGGTGTGGTAGTCCAGAAGGTAAAGGAACCAGAAGGCTCCGACCAGCGAGAAAGGCACGGCCAGAAAGACGATGCCGGTCTTGATCAGCGACTTGGTGTTCATGAAGATGATCACGAAGATGATCAGAATGGTAAAGGGGATGATCACCAGCAGCCGCGAGCGGGCTTTTTCCATGTATTCGAACTGGCCGCTCCAAACGATGTTGTAGCCGGCCGGCAGCTTTACCTGGGCCGCCACCGCCGCCTTGGCTTTGGCGACATAGCTGCCGAGGTCGCTGCCCTGGATGTCCACATAGACCCAGACAGTACGCCGGGCGTTCTCGGTCTTGATGCTGTCCGGGTCGTTCTTGATGCTGAACTTGCCCAGCTGGACCAGGGGAATCTGGCGGCCGCCGGCCGCCGGCACCAACAACCGCCCCAGGGAATCGAGATCACTGCGGAAATCGCGATCGTAGCGGACGTTGACCGAATAGCGCTCCAGCCCCTCAACCGTATCGGTGACCTTCATGCCGCCGATGGCCGCCTGGAAGATCTCCTGGATATCACTGATGTTCACCCCGTAACGGGCGGTGGCGCTCCGATCGATCTGGAAATCGAGGAAATAACCGCCCACCGCCCGTTCGGCGATGGCCGACATGGTGCCGGGCACGTGGCGAATTACCGCCTCCACCTGCTCGCCCAGGCCATTGAGGACGGTCAAGTCATCACCCATGATCTTGATGCCCACCGGGGTCTTGATGCCGGTCGAGAGCATGTCGATGCGGGTCTTGATCGGCATGGTCCAGGCATTGGTCAACCCCGGGAAGCGCACGGCCTGGTTCAACTGCTGGATCAGCTCCTCGACGCTGATGGTCTGCTGGTCCGGCCAGAGCAGCCGCAGCGGCGGTTTGCTCCACTCCGGCCAGCCCGCGTAGAAACGGGGAACCGGGGCCTTGCGCCACTCACTTTCGGGTTTTAAGGTGATGGTGGTTTCGATCATCATCATCGGGGCCGGATCGGTGGCGGTTTCGGCCCGGCCGATCTTGCCGAAGACCTGCTCCACCTCGGGAAACTGGCGGATGATCCGATCGGTTTCCTGGAGGATCTCCCGGGCCTTGGTCACCGACAGCCCCGGCAGAGTGGTCGGCATGTAGAGCAGGTCGCCCTCGTAGAGCGGCGGCATGAACTCGGAGCCCATCCGGCTTAAAGGCCAGGCGATGGAGATGATCGCCAGCACGGCCAGGAGGATGGTGGTCTTGCGCCATCTAAGGACCAGATCGACCACCGGATGGTAAAGCTTAATCAACAGCCGGTTGACCGGATTGGCGTGTTCCGGCTTGATGTTGCCGCGGATGAACCAGCCCATCAGCACCGGCACGATGGTAATCGACAACAGAGCGGCGGCGCCCATGGCATAGGTCTTGGTGAAGGCCAGGGGTTTGAAGAGCCGCCCGGCCTGTTCCTGGAGGGTAAAGACCGGCAGAAAGGAGACGGTGATCACCAAGAGCGAGTAAAAGAGGGTCGGGCCTACCTCCTGGGCCGAATCGGTGATGATCTGCCAGTGCGGCTTCTTGCCCCGATCCCGCTCCAGGTGTTTATGGGCGTTTTCGATCATGATGATGGCGGCGTCGATCATCGCCCCGATGGCGATGGCGATGCCGCCCAAGCTCATGATGTTGGCGTTGATGCCCTGCGCGCGCATGACCATGAAGGCCATCAAAATGGCGACCGGCAGGGTGAAGATGGCAACAAAAGCGCTGGGCAGGTGGAAGAGGAAGATGGCCGTGACCAGGGCGACGACGATACTCTCCTCGATCAGCTTCTCCCGCAGGTTATCGACGGCATGGTTGATCAGCCCGGAACGGTCGTAGACCGCCTTGATCTTCACCCCGGCTGGCAGACCACCCTCCAGCTCCTTGAGCTTCTTCTTGACCCCCTCGATGGTCTTGAGGGCGTTCTCCCCGAAGCGCATGACGATGATGCCGCCCACCGCCTCCCCGTTGCCGTTGTATTCGGCCACCCCCCGCCGCATCTCCGGCCCCAGGCGGACCTCGGCCAGGTCGCGCACCAGTACCGGGGTGCCGCTGGGCGTAGTCATCACCACGATATTGCGGATGTCGTCCAGGGTCTTAATGTAGCCGTGGCTGCGGATGACATACTCGGTTTCGGAGTTTTCGATGGCCCCGCCGCCGACGTCGAGGTTGTTGTTGCGGATCGCCATCATCAGTTCGGTGATCGGGATCTTGTAGGCCAGCAGGCGGTTGGGATCCACCGCCACCTGATACTGCTTGACGAAGCCACCCAGACTGGCCACCTCGGAGACGCCCTCCACCGAAGTCAGTTCATAGCGCAGGTACCAGTCCTGCAGCGAGCGCAGTTCCTGGAGATTGTGGCGATCGCTTTCCAGGACGTATTCGTAGACCCAGCCCACCCCGGTGGCGTCGGGGCCGAGGACCGGCGTTACCCCCTTGGGCAAGCGGCCGGAGGCATAGTTCAGGTATTCGAGAACCCGGGAGCGGGCCCAGTAGATGTCAGTACCGTCCTCGAAGATGATGTAGACGAAGGAGTAGCCGAAAAAGGAGTAGCCGCGCACCACCTTGGAGCCCGGCACCGAGAGCATCTTGGTGGTGAGCGGATAGGTAACCTGGTCCTCCACCACCTGGGGGGCCTGGCCCGGGTATTCGGTGAAGACGATGACCTGGACGTCCGACAAATCGGGGATGGCGTCCACCGGGGTGTTTTTCAGGGCATAGAAGCCGCCGGCCACCACGAAGACGGTGGCCAGCACCACCATGAACTTGTTGTTGATCGACCAGCCGATGATTTTTTCAAGCATGGGTGGGGGCCTCTGGTCTGGAAATCAATGGGAACCTCGTCATTGCGAGGGAATGGAATGACCGAAGCAATCTGTTCAGAGCAGCCTCCCAGCCGTAGTCATGAGATTGTCGCGTCGGGGCTTCGCCCCCCCTCGCAATGACGGTTGATGACTCCCTCAGTACAAGAATGGCGCCGTTCATTTAAAGAGATCCTCGGGATTTTCCGCCGCCGGTGGAACATCAGCGGCCGTCGGCGCGGTCATCTTGCGGAGCACCTCCTGCAGGCGACTCTCGGAGTCGAGCATGAACTGGGCCGAGGTCACCACCTTTTCGCCCTCTTTCAGGCCGGAAAGGATCTGCAGATTGCCCGCCTCATCGCTCATGCCGGTCTGCACCACCCGTGGTTCAAAACGCCCTTCGCCCAGGGCGACGAAGACCGTGGCCCCCTTACCAGAGCGCAGCACGGCCCCGCCCGGCACCACCAGGGCGTCGCCCTGGGCCGAGGTGGCTATGATCACATTGGCGTACATCTCCGGTTTTAGTTCCAGACCGGGGTTGGCGAATTCGATTCTCGCCTTGACGGTGCGGCTTTCGTTCTCCACCGAAGGATAGATGTAGGTGATCCGGCCCTGTAACTTCCGGTCAGGAGCGGAGGGGATCTCCACGGTGGCGCTCTGGCCGACCCGGACCAGCGGCAGGTCGTGCTCGTAGAGCTCGGCGATGACCCAGACCCGGGAAAGATCGGCTATCTGCAGCAACTCCTCGCCAGCCATCACCCGCATGCCCTCGACCACCTTTTTCATGGTGACCACCCCGCCGTTGGGGCTGTACAGGGTCATGCTCTTACGGATCTGGCCGGTTTCGGTGAGGGCGGCAATCTGTGGCTCATCGATATCCCAGTAACTGAGCCGGGTGCGGGCTGCCTCCAGCAAGCGTCCAGCCCCAGACGCGATCTCGGGATAGGGGTTGGCGGCCAGCCGCTTGCTGTTGGCCAGGGCCAGCAGGTACTCCTGCTGGGCCGCCACCAGATCGGGGCTGTAGATCTCCAAGAGGGGCTGGCCCTGACGGACCGGTTGCCCGGTGGCGTTGACGTGCAACATCTCGACCCAGCCCTCAACCTTGCTGTTGACTGAATACTGGCGGGGTTCGTCGTAGGCGACCAGCCCGACCGTGCGGATGGTGCGGGAGATATTGCGCTTCTCCACCGGGGCCAAACGCACCCCCATGTTCTGGATGGTCACCGGGTCGATGAGGATCTGGTTGGCTGCATCGCCTTCTTCGTAGACCGGCACCAGATCCATGCCCATGTTGTCCTTGCCTGGGGCGTCCCGGATATAAGTGGGATCCATGGAGGAGACCCAGTGCTTAATCCGCCGCGTTCCGGGAGCCGTGCCGCTCCCGGGGACAACCGGGGTAAGAATCATCCCGCAGATCGGGCAGTTGCCCGGCTGATCACGAATAATAAAGGGATGCATGGCACAGGTGTATTGGAGCTTGACGACACCTTTCTCCCCGGTTTGTTCACCTTTATGGTCGTCGCCCGGATGGGGTGGATGATGCACCCAGCCGAAGTAATAGCCCGAAATCAGCGCTGAAACCAGGGAAGCGCTGACCAGTAACCCAATTGTTTTACCGGCGATTTTCATTTGCGTGTCCATTTTTCTCCCGGCTCATTGAACCGGCGTTGAGAGAGAGGTTCCCACCACTGCCTCCAGCCGGGCCAGCTGCATTTGATGCTCGGCCACGGCGTCGTGATATTCCCGTTCGTAATTAAAAACCGCCATGCGGCTGTCCAGGACGCTCATAAACTCAGCCTTGCCGGCCCGGTAAGAGGTCAGAGTCGCCTCGTAAGACGAATTGGCCTGGGGGATAATCCCCTGATCATATAACCGGGCAAGGTTGCGGCTGCCCTCCAAGCGGGCCAGAGCGTCACCGATCCCCAGGCGGATACGGTTCAGGGCCATCTCCCGGTCCGCTTCGGCCATGCGGGTGTCGGCCTCACCCTCGGCCACCATGGCGCGGCGCCGGTCGTGCTGCAGCGGCAGATTGAAGGTGACCCCGGTCGAGTACATGTCGTAGCCGTCAGGATCCATCTCGCTGGAATTGCGCTGCATGTACTCAAAGGAGAAGGTGAAATCCGGATAGATTTCCCGGGCCGCCAGACTGCGCATGGCCTTGGCCTTGCCGGCCTGGGCCGCGACACTCTTGAGCAGCGGCCGGTTGGCTTCGGCCAGTTGCTCAAGCTCGACAGCGGTCAGGGCAAGTGGGGTCAGCTCCAGCGGTGAATCAGGGGTGATCGGGGTATCAGCCGGGCGAAAGGCCAGGGTATTAATGGTAGCAGCCAGACTGCGCCGTTTTTGCCCAAGGCTGATGCGCATCTCCTCCATCTTGGTTCGTTCCAGCTGGGCCTTGAGGACATCCTGCTGCTGGCCCTTGCCCAGGCCGTACAGCGACTCGCTGTAACGGCTCAGGTCGTCAAGAATGGCGATGTTCTTTTCGATGATCTCCAGATAGCGGTCGATGAAGAGGAGTTGGTACCAGGACTCCTTGACCATGGCGGCCAACTCCACCTTACGTTCCTCCAGGCCCCAGCGGGCCGCTTCAGCGTCTTGGGCAGCCGCCTCCTTGGCCAGTCCGCGCTTGCCATAGAAGGGCACCATCTGGGTGACGCCGATGACCTTGGCGCTGGTACTGTCGCGGTCGAAGGCCAGAGGATCGCGGATCAAGAGGTTCTGGAACCGTAGCATCAACATAGGGTCATCCAGGCTGCCGGCCTGTCTGGCCTTATGCAGAAAAGCATCCCAGCGGGCCTGGTCGCTTTTAAGTTCCGGGTTGTCCGCCAAAGCGGCGGCCAGCAGGTGATCAAGTTGGGACGAAGGGGCAACGGGTTCAACCGCCTTGGCGGTTCCGCCGGACATCCATAAAAGCACTCCGCTCACCACCAACAACAAGAATCGATTCAATCCGCGCATTTACTATCTCCATAATCATTCACCAACTAACTTTAGCAAATATTGTACCACAAAACAAATATACGTATTTCCAGGATGTTACAACTACGCAAAACACTTCTTAAAGTTCAAACCTGGATAAGATTCCTCACAAAAGAAGAATATTCTTCATCTGAGGGAAAATCTCTTCGGGACAATAGTTAGGCTTCTGGAATGCATTGAAAACATTATAGCGTGAGTTTCGGCTCTTCAAAAACAAACAAAGGAGCCAGATCGACAACTGAGTTGAATTCTTCTTGACTTATGGCGGTTATTCTTCTAAAAAAAGGCCGCAACCAAAATGGACTGGGGGATGGTCTAACGGTAAGACAGCAGACTCTGACTCTGCCTATCGGGGTTCGAATCCCTGTTCCCCAGCCAACTCTTCTCGCTGACGTTTTTTGTCACCAAACCTCTCCAAAATGACAAAAAACGACCGCAAATCAGCAAACGCATTTCTCCACACTTTTCGAACAACCTGTGCTTCGCCCTCAAACCCTTATCAATT
Organism: Deltaproteobacteria bacterium; assembly: GCA_020056965.1. Lineage (GTDB taxonomy): Bacteria > Desulfobacterota > Desulfobulbia > Desulfobulbales > JAGXFP01 > JAGVGT01. Next base: position 38,233 of record JAGVGT010000024.1, on the reverse strand, counting down.
CAGGATACAAACAATAAAACTACCAAGGCAAAGATTTGGCACAAGAAATGCTTTTGGATGTAAAGTAAAGGTTTGAAACTCGCGGCGGCAATAATATACTGTCAGAGCAAACCAGAGGGAATTCTTGCCGACCATAAGGTTGGGCGGCATTCGGTTAACCAAACGGAGGAGGAGAAGACATGTTGAATCACCTGAGAACGCAGAACAAGGAAAAAGGCTTTACCCTGATCGAGCTCATGATCGTCGTCGCGATCATCGGCATCTTGGCGGCCGTCGCCATCCCGGCCTACATGAGTTACATCCAGAAATCGCGTTTGACCGCCCTGGTCTTCCCGGGCGTCCATTCGATCCAGACCAATATCGGCCTGATTTATGCCACCCAAAACACCTTCCCGGCCGGGGTCGACCAGGTGACCGGTGATGCCGACCTAAGCTACTTTGCCACGTCACTCAAGGGTACATCACCGAATAAGTACTTGGAAGTTGTAATCGTATCTCCGCTTTCCACTAACAAGCTTTATAAACTTCGCGGCCAGACCCTTCGTTTCCAGCCCAACCTGGATCAGGGCAAAATTACCCATTGGTCGGTCTCGGGCACATTAGCAACGAATCTGGGCATCAAGGAATAATTACAGATAGCACTTTGCTTTGAGCTGCATTCTCCGATGGAAACATTGGGGAATGCAGTTTTTTTTAATCTCCGCACCGCCAAAACCAGAAAATTATCATGGCTAGAGAGAGTTACCAACTATTAGACACCCTTAGCAACAAACCGCGTTATTTGCTTTTCTTCGCAATATTCTTGGCTGTACTGTCCTATTTGAACACGCTGGACTCTCCGCTGGTACTCGATGACCTGAATTCTTTTATTGATTCTGACTTAGTTTATCTTCCTGATTTTTCGCTCGAATCACTCCAAAAGTTAACCACCACCAGATTCGGATTCTCGCGCCTGGTTCCCATAGTGACCTTCTCGCTCAACCATAAAATCGGCCAGGGCGCGGCCAGCAATTATCACTTGACCAATATCGCCATTCATCTGCTGTGCTGCTCCGTGCTTTATTTTTTCTTGAAACACCTCCTGAGCTTTCCTGCCGCAGCTCGAAGCATCAAATGCATATCAGCCCAATTACTGGTCGTGTTCCTCTGCGGTCTTTGGGTTCTGTCACCGGTTCAGACCAACGCGGTGACTTATTTGGTCCAGCGGATGACCTCACTGGTCACCTTGTTCTATATCGCAACCTTGTTATTTTATCTTCGGGGCAGGCAACCCCATCGGTCTACCCGGGCAAGCTACACAAACTATTTCATAGCCGCACTGTTCACACTTCTTGGCGCCATGTCCAAGGAAAACTTCGCAACCCTGCCACTAGTCATCCTCATGCTCGAGGAGATGTTCATAAGCCCGGGGACAATCAGCGCTTTTATTCGGAGAGTACGCTGGGAAACCTGGCTTATAATTATTTTGACATTACTTATTATAGTGCCGTTGTTTCAGGCGCCCTTGCAGGGTTACATGGTGGATGGCTATAGAGCCAGACATTACAATGTGATTGAGCGCCTGTTGACCGAAAGCCGGGTGGTAATATGGTACATGACATTATTGCTATTACCATTGCCTTCGCGGATGAACCTGGACCATGACTTTACCGTTTCACAATCATTATTCACTCCGCCGACTACGATATTTTCAATAATTTTATTAGCTGTAGTTTTTTCCCTGGCATGGAAAAAGAAGCAGACTCATCCCCTGTTCAGCTTCGGTATCTTCTGGTTTTTCATAAACCTGGTGATCGAGTCAACTATTATTCCCCTGGAACTGGTATTTGAGCATCGCTTGTATCTCCCCTCCATCGGTTTTTATATGGCCTTGTTGGTTACTTTTGACATGGCATTGAACTACCTGAAGACTAAATTCGGTCACATCAAGCTCAGTGAGATTTTAATCTTGCTGATGATAATCCTCTTCACGATATCTTCCCTGTCAACCACCTTCCGGAATAATGATTGGCGTGATGAATTAACGATTTACAAGGACTGCGCCGAAAAATCCCCAAACAAGGCCAGGGCCCAAGCAAACTACGGACTGGCCCTGGCCAGGATAGGAAAAGATGCCGAGGCTATCCCGATCCTGGAAAGGGCAATTGCCTTAGGACGGCCCTTCTATGAAAGTTATCTTTCAGCTGGCAGCAATCTTGTCCTTGCCTTGTTAAACCAAGGTAAGAAGGATGAAGCTGTTAAAAAAGCCGGGGAGATCTTTCGGGGCATCACGGATGAGACTGACGTGCTGGGATTTTCCCGTTTCCTGCACAACCTGGCCTTTATATATTCAGGGGAGAAAAAATATGAACTGGCCCTCGAGGCCATAACAAGCTCTTTGGCCCTGCGGAACCAAAATGAAAACGCCCAAAGCATTGATTTAGCGACCTCAATATTGGCATCAGCTTATGAAACCACGGATAACCGCAAAAAATTAGGACTCGCGGAAGACACCGCAAAAGGGCAGGCTGTTATCATAAAACTGACCGAAATCTTATTGAATACGAGGAACTATATAGATGCATCAAAGTATATTCGCATTTTACAGGGATCAACCACTGATGACCCAAGAGTAAATACTCTAGCCCAGCGTCTTATTTCCGAACAGGAAAAAAACCGTAAAGCTGAACAATATTATGATATTTCCAAACACGCCTTGTTTAACAATGATTCTAGGTACCGATACTCACTCCGAGCTGCCGATTTCATTATCGATCATTATCATCCTTTATTGTCTATTGCAGACAATCTCCTAAATTGGGCTTCGCGTGATGGCCTTTACTATTCAGACCCTTATATTACCTTATATAGTGTCAGAATTAAAAAGGCCCTTGGGAAAAATGTCATCAATTTTCAGCAACTGGAAGGTAGTCTGGAAAAAAATCCTGATTTTGTCCCACTTTTAACGATTGCGTATGCACATCACATGGCCACAGGACAGAAACAAAAAGCGTTGCAAACTGCGGTGCATATCCTTGACATCTTCCCAGGCTATAACGACTGGCAGCCTCTAGGCAAATCAATCAAAACATTAACAGCTAAATCAATTTCCCTCGGAGAACCCGGTGAACAGTCATTCTGATACGCAAAAAGAACCGGAAGTTACAGTTGTACTCCCTGCCTTTAATGAAGAACAGGGCATTGGTGAGACCATCCGCAAAATAAGGGAACTCCATCCCGACTTTGAAATTCTGGTAGTCGATGACGGTTCCACCGATAATACCATGCAGGAAGCCTTAAAGGCTGGCGCCAATGCTTGGCCGCATCCCTACAATATCGGTAACGGAGCGGCGGTAAAAACCGGATTACGATGTGCCTCGGGCCGATGGATATTACTGATGGATGCAGATGGACAACATGACCCGGCCGACATCGAAAAACTACTGGAGCACAAGGACCGCTACGACATGGTTGTCGGTGCCAGAAACAGCAAAGGACAAGCCTCAATACATCGAGGGTTAGCCAACCGCAGTTACAATTTCTTGGCTTCTTACGTCACCAAATTCAAGATAGAAGATCTGACCAGTGGCTTCAGGTTGGTCAAAAGGGACACGGTCAGTTCATTCATCTACCTGCTGCCAAACACATTTTCATACCCTTCAACAATAACCATGGCCTATCTCAGAAGCGGCTATAGCGTGAAATACGTGCCGATCCAAACCAAGGCCAGGCAAGGAAAAAGCAAGATAAAAATGCTCCAAGATGGCACCAGATTCTTCCTAATTATCACCAAGATTGCTACCCTCTTTTCACCATTGCGGGTATTCCTACCGGTAAGCGGCGTTTTTTTTCTCACCGGGTGTGGATATTATCTATACACCTATTTAACAATGCACCGTTTTTCTAACATGTCAGCCCTGTTGTTTTCCACTTCAGTGATCATCTTCATGATCGGTCTGGTTTCCGAACAAATCACCCAGATTCGTTTTGAACGCACCAAGTAATATTATAATCAACAATAATCTGCAGCAAATTTTAAAAGGCATTGAATATTAGAGACCGGTAAAAATTTGTGCAGATGGCTTATTAGATTATAACTCAGAAGTCTTTCTCCAAGCATGATACCGGACTAATCCAAGGTTGATCTGTAGTTTTTTATCGGCCTCTTCCGGCCCACCAGTCGCTGCGCTTTATCTTCTTAGAGCCGATAGCCATCGGCATTCTGCCAGCAGGCCCACTCAAGCAGGGAAATTGTTTTGCCTTCACCATGCGCTTTTACATAACGAGCACATGACATTTTGGCACGACATGTTAAGTTAATGTAAGTTCTTAAATTTAGCCCAAGGCGATATGCACGGATGAATAACCACGGCAAAATACTGATAGTCGACGACGAACTGAGCATGCGGGAGTTTCTAGCAATACTTCTGGAGAAGGCTGGGTACACCACTTTTGCCGCAGCCAACGGCAAGGACGCTCTAAAAATCCTCGAGAAGGAACGGGTCGATCTGGTCATCACAGATATTCGCATGCCCAACATGGGCGGCCTCGACCTGCTGGCCGCCGCCAAGAAGATCGACAACAACTTGCCGGTGATTATGATCACCGCCTACGCCTCACCCGAGGATGCGGTGGCGGCCATGAAAAACGGCGCCTACGACTACATCACCAAGCCCTTCAAGCTGGACGAGATTAGAAACGTCATTGCTGGCGCCATTTCCCGCGCACAGCCGACGACCAACGGGACGGAGAGCTGCGAGGTCGGAGAATTCAGCGGCATCATCGGCGGCAGTCCCGAGATGCTGAAGATATTCGATATGGTGAAGCGCATCGCCCCCACGCACGCCAACGTTATGATCTACGGGGAATCCGGCACCGGCAAGGAACTAGTGGCCAGGGCCGTTCACCAGCACAGTCAGGTTTCCGACAACGCTTTCGTCCCGATCACCTGTAGTGCCATTCCTGAGTCGCTGATCGAAAGCGAGTTATTCGGCCATGTTAAAGGCGCCTTTACCGGCGCCATTGCCAACAAGGCCGGCCTGTTCGAACAGGCCAACAACGGCACGGTTTTTCTGGACGAAATAGGCGAACTCTCCCCACTGATCCAGACCAAACTGCTCAGAATACTTCAAGAACGCGAGTTCAAAAGAGTTGGAGGCAGCGAAACCATCAAGGTAAACGTCAGAATTGTCTGCGCCACCAACCGTAACTTGGAGGAAGAGGTCATCGCAGGTCGCTTCCGGGAAGATCTTTTCTATCGCTTGGCGGTGGTGCCACTGCGGTTACCTCCCCTTCGTGAACGCAAGGAGGACATCCCCCTTCTTGTCGAACATTTCCTGAATAAATACTCCACGGTTTTCCAAAAGGACGTTAGCGAGCTTTCTTCTTACGCCATGCGAGTTTTGATGGACTACGACTTTCCCGGTAATGTCCGGGAACTGGAAAATATCATCGAACGTGGGGTGGCCTTAGAGAACTCCAATATTATCCTGCCCGAAAGCCTGACTCTCTCTACCCACCGGCGCCGCCAACTCGCCCCCCCCCCTTATTCACCCACTGACCAGCCTGGCAAAACTCTGGCGGACGAGGCCTTTGAGTTTGGGTTGGAGAAAGTCATGGACCGGGTAGAGAAAGAGATCATCGAAGCGGCCCTGAACCAGGCCGATCTGTCCAAGATGCGGGCCGCCGAACTCCTTAAAATAAGCTTCCGTTCCTTGCGTTATAAGGTCCAGAAGCTCAATCTCTGATCGTCCATGCCTCAAACCTTCGAAAGATTTTTCAACCCCCCTGGTTATCGAAACATTCCCAGTGAAGCGCTGCGGAACTATCTGCAGTGGTTGCTGTTCCTGCGGGTCATCATCGTCTCGATCCTGCTGGGGATCAGTGTCATCCTCCAGACTAAGACCCACGCTTTACTCATCCCTCCCCTGCAGCAGGTCGCCTACTTCATTGCTGCGATTTACCTGCTCACCATCATCTCCGCTCTGGCTTTAAAATTCATCAACGACTACCGTCGGTTCGCGATTTTTCAGACCGTCAGCGACGCCCTGATGGCCGCCTTTATCGTTTATGCCACCGGCGGCAGCCAGTCGATCTTCACCATCACCTACTTCCTGCCCATCGTCAGCGGCTCCTTTATCCTCCTGCGCCTAGGCGGTCTGCTGATGGCAGCAATTTCGACGATCAGCTACGGCTTCCTCCTGCTGGTCGAATTTCTCTACGGTCATCTTTTCCTAAAGGGGCTGACCTCTCCTCTGACCGATCCGTTCGTTGCGATGCATTTTTTTGCCATCCACGGCCTGGTCTTCTTCATCACCGCCATACTCTGCGTGATGGTCTTCGAGCGGATGCGCCGCACCGAATCAGCCCTCTTCCAGAGCAACATCGACTACGACCGCCTCTACCTGCTTTACAAACAGGTCTTCGACGACATCTCCACCGGCATCGTCACGGTGGACGCGGCCGGCAACATTTCCTCCATCAATCATTCCGCCGAACTGATCTGTGGTTACCCGGCCCGGGAACTGGTCGGGCAGCGCTTTGAACTGATCTTTCCGGGATTTGTCCATCACTCCAATGACAACCAGCTGCGCCAACTAGCCGAGATCAGTAAACGAGATGGGCGCAAAATCCCGGTCGGTTACTCCTGGGCCAAACTTAACATGCCCGATTACGAAGATTGCCGGGTCTACACCATGCAGGACCTAAGCCGGATCCGGGCCATGGAAAAGCAAATCAAACAGGCCGAAAAACTGGCGACCATCGGAGGCATGGCCGCCGGAATCGCCCATGAATTCAGGAATCCTCTGGCCGCCATTTCCGGTGCCGCCCAGATGCTGCAAGACGAGGCCGCCCGCTCGTCATCCAGTCGAAAACTGGTGGAGATCATCGCTAGGGAAAGCACCAGGCTGGCGGGCACCATCGATGATTTCCTGCTTTTTTCCAAACCGACCGAACCTGACCGACAGTGGTTTTCCCTTAAAGGGTTGGTCGAAGAGACCATCGCCCTATTACAGCAGAGCCGGAAATGGCCCAGCCACAACTGTCAAACAATCTCCAACGTTTCCGACAATCTAGACTGCTGGGGCGACCCTCGCCAGATTCAGCAAGTGCTTCTTAACCTGATCTCCAATGCCTGCCAGGCCATGGGCGATCAGGGCGGAGAAATAGGGGTCTCGGCAGAGGTGGCAGATAACAACCCCGGTGGGCTGGAAAATCTGCTCATCCGAGTTGCCGACAACGGCGGCGGGATCGAGGAAACAATCCGCGAGAGCATCTTCGAACCATTTTATACAACCAGGGAAAACGGCACCGGCCTGGGGCTGGCCATTGTCCGGCAGCTAGTGGAAAGCCATGAGGGGACAATCAGAGTGGATTCGACCGTTGGTGAGGGTTCGGTTTTCACGATCAGCCTGCCGCTGCCTTTACAATAAGCGAGCGCTGGACAAACAACCTTCAGCTAATTCCGGTCATTGAGAGGGCCAAATAGATGATCAGCAAAACCCCAAGGCCCAGAGAGGACCGCCGATCACCAGGAACGATCAGGGCCCGATAACCCAAAGCCACGGCGATAATCGGGAAAACAATGCCGCCCCAGACCGGCTGCAGGTAGCGAAGCAGTTCCTGGACACCAATGAAGAACCAGGGGCCAGCTATGGGAAACACGCCGACCCGGAATGGTTCAAGAGGGGCCGGCACCACTAGGCTGAAGGCCAGAAGTATCACAACCAGCCCGCCATAATCGCCGATCCTGATCCGGTAACGCCGCAGATGGATCCAGGCCAATCCCCCCCCGACCACCATCAACCCGATCAGATGATTGGCGTAGACCACCCGCATCCCAGTCTGGGAAATATTAAAAAGCATCGCATTCAAGTGACGCCCCGCCACCGGAAGGGAGAGAATAATATTTTCGCCGATCAAACCGGCCGCCTCGCCGGTCGCGTCACCCCGCAGTACATAGCCGGTAAAAAGCAACAACAGCGAAACCGGCAGCGCCAAGTAGAGTCGGCCCCAGTTTTCACCAATCTGAAAAGACTGCTGTGTGGCTGGTTCGCCCTCTTCCCTGGCCAGACGAGTGCGGTTAATCAGCACCACCAGAAAATGTAAGAGCAGCAAGATGAAAAAGGCCTGACTGGAGTAAAAATGGCAGGAGCGCCAGAAAGAACCAAATGGGGTCACCAGCTCAAGAGTGGTGCTGGAGTAAAATGGCTCGGCAAGATCGTACTGCCAGGCCAGAACCACTCCGGAGACAACCGAAATATATAGAGACGCCAGGCTGTGGCCGCCCCAGCGGAAGGAGAGTAGATACGAGCGGAATCGCTGAAAAATAGTCATCCGGTAACGGTGACCACGAAGGAGTTACGCGCTTCTCCTGGTGCCACAGACACCTGGTAAAGCGGCAGATCAAGGCGGGCCGGACCGCCCATCCGTTTACCATGCCTGGAGAAACGGCTCTGATGGCAGGGGCAGACCAGCAGGTTTTCAAGTTCATTAAAGTTCAGACGACAGCCAAGATGGGTGCAGCGGCGCGACACTGCCACCACCCCGGTAGCCAGATCGAAAATAACAAACTCCGGCTCGATGAGGAAGCCGCCGGGCCGCAGCAACCGGTTAACCTTGATCAACCTGGGCCGGGGCCTGGTTCGGAAATCGACGAATTTCAAGACTGGCAGGAAAAGCAAGAGACCGCCGACCACCTTCAGCAGCAAACCACCGCTGCCCAGCAAACGGCGCCGACCATGATCGATCCGGGAGTCATCTTTGCGGAGATCTTCACTCATTATCACCTCTGTGAAGCCACCGACCGTTCTTAAACCTTAAGGAACTTCTCCCGAAGTTTCTCACAGACGTGGTCCGGCACCAGACCACTGACATCGCCACTGTAGCGGGCCGCCTCCTTGATGATCGTCGAACTGATATAGATCCAACGAAAACCGGTCATCAGAAAGACCGTTTCCACCTCCCGCTCGATCCTACGATTCATCAGGGCCAGCTGAAACTCATAATCGAAATCGGATACCGCCCGCAGTCCGCGGATAATCGCCCGGGCTCCCTTCCTGTAGGCATAGTCGACCAGCAGGCCCTCGACGGTATCGACCTCAATTTTTTGGGCCGGGTCGGGGAAGCAGTCGCGAATCATCTGTAGTCGCTCCTCGATGGAGAAGAGCGGCTGCTTGGCGGAGTTGACGGCAACGGCGATGATCACCTTGTCGAAAAGATTCAAGCCTCGGTGGATGATATCCAGGTGACCCATGGTGATGGGGTCGAAGGTTCCGGGATAGACCGCGATGGTTTGATCGGTCGGGGCCGCAACAAAAGGCTCGTATTCGCTCATCCACCATCCTCCTGGTTGTACTGATAGAACCAGATGCCCGTGTCACCATAACGGCGGTGGTCGGCCAGGATGAGACCGGGATAGACCTCGGCCAGTCCCACCTCGGCCCCCTCCTCGGCAACGAACAGACCGTCTTGAGCCAACACCCGCAACTCCGCAATACCGCTTAAAAAATGCGCGACCAGAGCCTGCCGATAGGGCGGGTCCAGAAAAATCAGATCAAAACCGCCGGCCGGCGCCACTCCCTGCAAAAAGGAGAGATCCTTGGTCAGGTCCCGCCGGATGATGGCAGACCGCACCGAGAAACCGCAGAGTTCGACGTTTTTCTTGACCAGCTCGATGGCGATGTCGCAGCTGTCGACAAAGACCGCCCGGTCGGCACCCCGGCTCAGAGCCTCCAGCCCCAGGGCGCCGGTGCCGGCATAGAGGTCTAGAACCTTGGCCCCTCTGATCCGGCCGCCCAGGATACTGAACAACGCCTCCTTAACCCGGTCGGCTGTGGGCCTGATTTCGGCCTTACCATCGCTTTTACCCGGGGTACGGAGAATCCGTCCCCGAGATGTTCCAGAAATAATTCGCAATTTTGCGGGATTCTGCCGAGTCGGCCGGCTTTAGAGATAGTCGCGGATCAGAACTTCGGCGATCTGCACGGCATTCAGGGCCGCGCCCTTCAAAATGTTGTCGGAGACCACCCAAAGGTTCAAACCGTTGGCGATCGAGTCATCCTCGCGGATTCGCCCAACCATGGTCTCAAAACGGCCGGCACAGTCGATGGCCATCGGATAGCGGCCTAAAGTCGGTTCATCTACCAGCTCCACCCCGGGGGCATTCCGTAGCAAGGCCTTGGCCTCGGCGGCGGTGACCTTCCGTTCGGTCTCGATATTGACCGCCTCGGAATGGCCGTAAAAGACCGGTACCCGAACCGTTGTGGCGGTCACCCCGATGGTAGGATCCTCAAAGATTTTGCGAGTCTCGTTGACCATCTTCATCTCTTCCTTGGTATAGCCGTTATCCAGGAAGGAATCGATCTGCGGCAGGCAGTTGAAGGCGATCTGGTGAGGGTAGACCTTATGGACCATCTTCTCATCGGCGGCATAGGCGAGGATCTGGGCCCGCAGTTCCTCAATGGCCTTGGCCCCGGTGCCGGAGACCGCCTGATAGGTGGAGACGACGATCCGCTTGATCCGGTACTTGTCGTGCAGGGGCTTTAAAGCCACCAGCATCTGGATCGTCGAACAGTTGGGGTTGGCTATGATCCCCCGCTTCTTGTATTGGGCGATGGCGTGACCATTGACCTCTGGCACCACCAGGGGAATTTCCGGGTCCATCCGAAAGGCGCTGGAGTTATCGACCACCACGGCCCCGGCGGCGGCGGCAGCCGGCGCGAAGCGCAGCGACCGATCCCCGCCTGCCGAAAAGAGGGCGATATCGATACCCTTGAAGGAATCCTCGGTCATCTCCTGGACGGCAATCTCTTCGCCCCGAAAGGTGAGTTTCTTACCCACTGATCGGGCCGAGGCCAAGAGGCGCAACTCATTTAGAGGGAAATTTTTCCGGGCCAATACGTCCAGCATGGCCCCGCCCACGGCGCCGGTGGCGCCAGCTACTGCGACATTAAATTTACGATTTTCCGTACTCATTGCAAAATCCTTCCTGATGAATATGTGGTTAATAACATAACGGTTGGTCGATTCAGGTAAGGGCGGCGTGGAATTCACCAGCCCTGGTTTACTTAGGCAAGGCTAGCCGATCAGTTGCTTTTTTGACTACGGCTGGTCTCTTTTTTCAGGTAGATCATCCGGTTCAGCGCATTTAGATAAGCCTTTGCTGCGGCGGTGATAATATCCGGGTCAGCACCCTGGCCGATTACCACCAGACCATCCTCCTCGATCCGCACCATCACCTCGCCCTGGGCATCGGTGCCGCCGGTGATGGAACTAACTGAAAAATAAAGCAGTTTGCTGGTGGTGCCGGTCAACTCGGCGATGGCCCGGAAGGTGGCATCAATTGGACCGATGCCGATGGCAGCCTGCTCCACCTCACGGTCGTCGATCTTCAAACGGACCCCGGCGGTGGGCATCACCCGACTGCCGCTCATCACCCCCAGGGTCTGGAGCTGGAATTTCTCGGCAATCCGCAACACCTCATCCATCAAAATCGCCTCGAGATCCTCGTCAAACATCTCCTTCTTGACGTCAGCCACCTCCTTGAAACGGCTGAAAACCCGGTTCAACTGCTCATCGGTCAGCGAGTAGCCCATGGTTTCGATGCGATCCTTCAAGGCGTGCCGCCCGGAATGCTTGCCAAGCACCAGGTTGCCCTTGGAAAGACCGATGTCGGCGGGGTTCATGATCTCGTAGGTGGTCCGCTCCTTGAGCATCCCGTCCTGGTGGATCCCGGATTCATGGGCAAAGGCGTTGGCCCCGACAATGGCCTTGTTGGGCTGTACCGGCATGCCGGTGATGGTGCTGACCAGACGGCTGGTGGGGTAAATGTGCTCGGTAACGACCCCGGTGCTCACCGCCATCTGGTCCGGCCGGGTCCGAATGGCCATGACCACCTCCTCCAAGGCGGTATTGCCGGCCCGCTCGCCCAGGCCATTGATGGTACACTCCACCTGCCGGGCCCCGTTGTTGATGGCAGCCAGCGAGTTGGCCACCGCCAGCCCCAGGTCGTTATGGCAGTGGACGCTGAGGACGGCCCGGTCGATGCTGGGGATATGGTCGGACAGGTAGCTTATCTTACGGCCGAACTCGTCCGGCAGGGCATAACCGGTGGTGTCGGGGAAATTCAGGGTGGTGGCCCCGGCCCGGATCACCGCTTCGAAGACCTGGCAGACGAAATCGAGATCGCTGCGCGAAGCATCCTCGGCGGAAAACTCAACATTGGAGGTAAAAGCTGCGGCGTACTTGACTGACTCGACAGCCAGGGCCAGCATCTGCTCTCGGTCCATCTTGAGCTTGTATTTGAGATGGATGTCGGAGGTGGCCAGGAAGAGATGAATTCTGGGGTTCGCCCCCTTCTTGAGGGCCTCCCAGGCGGCATCAATGTCCTTGCGGTGGCAGCGGGCCAGGCCGGCCACTTGCACCCCGCGGATATTGTCGGCGATGTTTTTGACGCACTCGAAATCCCCCGGTGAAGCCACCGGAAAGCCGGCCTCGATGACATCGACCTGCAGCTTTACCAGGTTCTGGGCCAGCCGATATTTTTCCTGGATATTCATGCTCGCCCCCGGCGACTGTTCGCCGTCCCGAAGGGTGGTGTCAAAGATGATGATTCTGTCCTTCTCAGACATGGTCAGGTTCTCCAACCGGCACAGCCATCAAGTGGCAGCCGGATAATATTCAACCTACCGGCAAAGTGAAATCAATGCCGACAGACGGGGTTGTCATGCTCTTCCAAAGGTTGGCTGCCTGGGACCAGCAGTCGATAGAGGCCCAAGAACGGACCGGAAAGCACGTAGAGGGCGGCCATAATAAACAAGGTCACCTGCGGCTCGGCAGCGATGACCATAATCAGCAGAACCATGGCCACCATCATCTGGAATTTTCGCGCCCGGGTGGCCTCTGGATGTTTGAAACTAAGATATTTGATGGAACTAACCATCAGGTAGGAAAGAACGTAGACCATAGCCAAGACCATCAGCCCTATAGTGTGGGCGCTAACCTTGAAAAAGTCGCAGAACATGATGGTGGTAGCGATGGTTCCCGCCGCCGCCGGACAGGGAAGCCCGGTAAAATTCTTAGAGGAACTGCTGTCCTGGGTGTTAAACCGGGCCAGACGCAAGGCCGTGGTGGCCACATAGAGAAAGGCGGCCAGCCAGCCGTAACGACCGAAGGCCTCAAGAGCCCAAAGGTAGGCGATCACCGCCGGGGCAACGCCGAAGGCGACCAGGTCGCATAGGGAATCGTACTCCTTGCCGAAGTTGCTGGTGGTTCCGGTCATACGGGCCACCCGCCCGTCGAGGCCATCAAAAACCCCCGAAATAATCAGGGCCACAGCGGCATTGAAGTATTGGCCGTTGATCGCCGAAATTATCGCATAAAACCCGCTGAATAGACTGATGGTTGTGAGCAGACTGGGCAACAGGCAGATGCTGCCACGGGCCCCTTCCGGGCGGATGCTGGAAATGTCGTGGTCTGTCATGGCTTTTCCCCCTTGCTTATCCGAGAAAACTCTCTTGAGTGAAGCCCGCTCATACTAAATAAATTCAAGCGATAAATACAGGAAAATAACCAGGATGGTTCAGGGCAGATAACCAAGCACCGTCTCGCCCGCCCGCACTTTCTGACCCTTGGCAATTGCCAGCTTGGTATCCAGCGGCAGATAAAGATCAACCCGCGAGCCAAAACGGATCAGGCCAAACCGCTCGCCCTTGGCAAGGATATCGCCCGGCCCGGCCCAGCAGACAATGCGCCGGGCAATCAGCCCGGCAATCTGCACAACGGCCAAACGACGGCCCCCAGCCGCAGTCATCACCAGCCCGCATGACTCGTTCTCAAGAGAGCTGCGCTGGGTGTCGGCCGAATGGAAGGCGCCCGCCTTATAGATCACCTCATCCACGCGGCCCGGGAAAGGTATCCGGTTGACATGGACATTGAAGATGTTCATGAAGATGCTGACCTTAAGCGCCTCGGCTTTCAGGAAACGATCATCGAATACCTGGTCGATGATGATCACCTTGCCGTCCGCCGGGGAAATCAGCGAGGCCGGATCCTCATCGGCGATCCGTTCCGGATCCCGGAAAAAGTTCATCACGAAGGCGGTGACCAGCAGGGCCAAGAAACTGACTGGTACATAGCCAAGGATCGCCAGAACCAGAGTAAACAGGGCAGCAAAGGCGATAAACGGGTAACCTTCCTTAGCAATCGGTATTCTGGGTTCTTGCATGGGTTATGACCTAAATTCAACTGAGAGAAACAGGAGACGAGCAAAAAAACAAACTGATTGCCGACCCCTTGAAACACCGGACCGGCAACCAGTCTATTTGGTGGGAAGCTGTGAAATGCGCAGCTACAATCAGGGAGTCTTCTTGGCTCGGGCCATGGCGATGGTCCCGGTCCTGACAATCTCCTGAATTCCGATGGGTTTAAGGATATCGATCAGCGCCTGGATCTTCTTATCGTCGCCGGTCAGTTCAATGGCGTAGCTCTTGGGGCTGACGTCCACCACCTTGCCGCGGAAGATATCGACAATCCGCAACACCTCGGCCCGGGTGGCTGCCTCGGCCTTGACCCTGATCAAGGCCATCTCCCGCTCGACACACTCCACTTCACGCATATCGGTGACCTTGATAACATCGATCAGCTTGTGCAACTGCTTGGTGATCTGCTCGATGATGCTGTCCGGACCGGTGGTGACCAAGGTCAGACAGGACACCTCCGGATCCAGAGTTTGATTTACCGCCAGGCTTTCGATATTAAAGCCCCGGCCACTAAAAAGTCCGGTAACCCGGGAAAGCACCCCCGGTTTGTTCTGCAATAGCACTGAAATGGTATGTTTCATTGATCTACCTTGAGTATTCTTTCTTTTTACCGCTCTCCGCCTGCCCCATCGGGGTGCAAACCATCGAACCTCGTCCCAGTCCCAATCTTAAACCAGGAGCATCTCGGTGGTCGCCTTGCCGGCCGGAACCATGGGATAAACGCCCTCCTCCCGGGAAATCACAAAATCCATGATCACCAGATTGTCAGTGGCCAAGGCTTCCTTGATCACCGGCTCAACCTCGCTGGGCTTGGTAGCTCGCAGGCCCACGGCGCCATAAGCCCTGGCCAGGGCGACAAAATCCGGCGCAACGTCCAGGGTGGTATTGGAATAACGCTTGTCGTAGAACAATTCCTGCCACTGGCGAACCATGCCCAGATAGTTGTTGTTAAGGATGGCAATCTTGACCGGACAATGATACTGGCGGGCAGTGGCCATTTCCTGAATGTTCATCTGGATGGAACCGTCACCGGCGATATCGATAACCACTTTGTCCGGCGCCGCCATCTGGGCGCCAATGGCAGCCGGAAAGCCATAGCCCATGACACCCAGGCCGCCGGAGGTCATGAAGTGGCGGGGTTTGTTGAACTGGTAAAACTGGGCGGCCCACATCTGATTCTGACCGACCTCGGTGGTAATGATGGCATCGCCGTGGGTCAGTTCGTGCAGCTTCTCAACCACGAACTGCGGTTTGATGACATCGGTCTCCTCCAGGTAGCCCAGGGGATGTTTATCTTTCCAACCCCGGATCTTCTCTAACCAGGGTTCATGGCGTTGGGCGACTTTGTCCCGATCGAAATCCTTGGCGCGGTTGAACCAGGAATTCATCGCAGCCACGGCCTGGCGACAGTCGGCCACGATGGGGATATCGACCTCGACGTTCTTGCTGATCGAAGCGGGATCGATATCGATGTGAATAATTTCGGCCTCGGGTGCGAAGGCATCGATCCGGCCGGTGACCCGGTCATCGAAGCGGGCGCCGACGGCGATCAACAGGTCGCATTCCGCCACGGCCATGTTGGCATAATAGGTGCCATGCATGCCCAGCATGCCCAAGGAAAGGGGATCGGTGCCGGGAAAGCCGCCCAGCCCCATGAGAGTCATGGTGACCGGAATCGACAACTTGCGGCCCAGTTCGGTCACCTCATCGCTGGCGTTGGAGGCGATGACCCCGCCACCGATGTAAAGGACCGGCCGCTTGGCGTGGAGCATAGCCTGGCAGGCCTTCTCGATCTGCCCGGGATGGGGCTCATAGGTGGGCCGGTAGGTCCGCATCCGGATCGGTTTTTCCTCCGGGAAGGTAATCATGGCGGCCATCACATCCTTGGGCAGATCGATCAGCACCGGCCCGGGCCGACCAGTCCGGGCGATATGGAAGGCTTCGCGGATGGTCGGCACCAGATCCTTGGGATCCTTGACCAGATAGTTGTGTTTGGTGCAAGGCCGGGTGATGCCGACGATATCCACCTCCTGAAAGGCGTCGTTGCCGATTAAGGCGGTAGGAACCTGGCCGGTGAAAACCACCATGGGGATGGAATCCAAATAGGCCGAGGCGATGCCGGTCACGGTGTTGGTGGCGCCGGGACCGGAGGTCACCAGGGCCACCCCAACCTCACCCCTGACCCGGGCGTAGGCGTCGGCGGCATGAACCGCCGCCTGCTCGTGCCGGACCAGAACATGGGTCAACCATTCGGTCCGCATGATCTCGTCATAAAGATCGATAACCGCCCCGCCGGGGAAGCCGAAGATCACATTAACATTCTGTTCTTTCAGGCACTTCATGATTGCCTGGGTGCCGGTGATTTTCATAGATGATTCCTGTCGCAGTTGATTGACGAAAACTCAAAAACCATTATTGAAGCCTAGTTAAGCCGTTACAAGATACCAGCCTGATCATTCCGGATAGCCAAGCAGGCATAAGGAGCCGTATGGTAATGGCCGGAATTGCATAACTATTTTGCAGCGCCCATGAGCAAAACATCACAACCGGCCGAATAAACCAGCCGGGTTAATACCTTTGAGAGCATGCAAATTTAATGATTTGCCTGAAAAACCGCAACTTGAAAAACCAAAGGACCCTAAAAAGCTGGCGGAGACCACCGGGAAACAGACAACATCAAGGAAGATCGCTGGCAATCAAGCCCGCCGGCAACGTGAAGTTCAACCGTAATCCGCCTCCTGACCACTCGCCGGAAAAACTCCGGCCTCCCGCCCTCTGGCCATGAGTGTGGTGATGGCACTGCGCCCTTCCTCGCCCAAATCAAGGGAGAAGGGGTTTACGTACAGGCCGATATGTTCAGCGATCACCCGGTCGTCCAACTCTCTGGCGTGGCTGCGGATATAGGCCCGGGGAGCGACCGGGTCGGCGATGGCCTGCCGGACACTGGCCCGAATCAACAGTTCGAGCAGAGTCAACCGCTCCGTCCCCAGGCTCCGACGGGCGACGATGCAGCCCAACGGAATCGGCGCGCCGCTTTCCTCTTCCCACCAGGCCCCCAGATCGCGCAGACAGAGCAGGCCCTGCTGCTGGTAGGTAAAACGACTTTCGTGAATGATCACCCCAGCATCAACTCGCCCCTCGACGATGGCCGGCATGATCAGGTCAAAACGCATGGGTACCAGATTGGCACATTGCGGGGCAAAAAGTTTAAGGAGCAGCGCCGCCGTGGTCAACCGCCCGGGAATGGCGATCCGCCGAGGCGGCAGTTCTGCGGGCGAGAGCGGTTCACGGGCCACCAGCAGCGGCCCGCAACCGCGACCCAGAGCGGCGCCGGCGTTCAACAGTTGGTACTCGTCCAGGATATACCCCAAGACATGGCAAGAGATTTTGCTCACATCCAGACGACCGGCCAACGCCCATTCGTTGAGGCTTTCCACGTCGGCCAGCACCGGCTCGGCCAGACCTAGTTCAGCAGCAGCGGCCAGGCCGTGGACCAAACCGTGAAAGATGAAGGTGTCATTGGGACAAGGCGAATAGCCCAGGGTCAGGTTTTTAGTCACCACGATTCAAGCCCTCAATCAGGAGCGCTGCCGCCCGACCACAGCGTAACGCCGCCTCTTTGGCCCGCCAAACCTGCTCAGCCCGGTCCAGAACGAGATTACTGACACAGCGAAGTTCCAGGAACGGCACCCCGAAGCCCAGACAGACCCTGCCCAGGGCTGCTCCTTCCATGTTTTCGCAGATGGCGAGATGGCTGTCCCGGAGGTACTCGCCCCGGCGTCGAGAGCCGCTGCCCCCGGAGAGGGTGACAAACCTCCCCTTTCGGCAGGGTAACCCGGCGGTCGCCAGAATCTCGGCGGCCAAAGCCAGCAGAGGTGGATCGCAGACAAATTCCCGCGGTGGCGCGAAGGCTGGAGCCAATGGATCGATATGGTCTTCGTGAATAATGCCAAGATCACCGAGGACTTCCCCCTCGGCCAGACAAAGATCGAGGAGATCAACACCGGAACCTGGGTAAGCCCCGGCCACCCCGAAATTAATGACCCCTCGCGGCATCTTGGTCTGCCGGGAAAGAAAAGCGGTCAGACTCCAGGTCGCCTCCACCGGTCCCACCCCGGAGAGCAAAGTTAGACAGGCCTCCGGCGCCGGCAGAGCGGCCAGGAGGGGGTCAAGCTCAAGACTGGTGGCGGCAACCAACAACATGGAAATCGTTGTACCTCTTGGCAACCAGCAACTTTATCGGGCCAGCGTCCGAAAGAATGACTAACCGCCCTTTAGCGGACCGGCGGCAGATGCTGGGAATCGAATCTCTTGACAATCCGGTTGTTCCGGTCGAGCACGGCGATGCGCGGCTGATAGGTGGCCAGCTCCGCCTGATCGTAAAGGGCATAGCTGACAATAATGATCAAGTCGCCGGCCAGCCCTCGGCGGGCAGCCGCGCCGTTCAGGGCGATGGTTCCCGAACCGGCCGGTCCCTCAATGACGTAGGTATCGAACCGCTCGCCGTTATTGATATTGTAGATTTTGATCTTCTCAAAGGGCGCCAGCCCAACCTCGTCCATCAGCTGGCGATCGATGGTCAGACTCCCTTCGTAATTAAGATTGGCATCGGTGATTGTGGCCCGGTGCAGTTTGGATTTCAGCATGTATTGCAGCATTTTTTCACCCGGATTTATTGGCCCTACCACCTCAAGACTCAAGTAGCAGGGCATTGTCGATCAGTCTGGTGACTCCTACCCTGACAGCCAGGGCCAAAAGCGAATCGGGACCGACCCGGAGTTGCGGCTCCAAGCTGGTCGCCTCAACGATTTCCGCATATTCGATACGGACATTATCGTGAACTGTAATAATTTTTTCAACTTCCGCCAGCAAACGGGCAACTTCGCCCTCCCCTGCCGCCGCCAGCTCTCGCGCCTTGACGATGGCGCGGTAGAGACAGGTGGCTGAGGACCTCTCCGGCCCGGAAAGGTAGCTGTTACGGGAACTCATAGCCAAACCATCACTCTCACGGATAATGGGATGGGCGACGATTTCGACCCCCCAGTTCAGATCGGCTGTCATCTTGCGGATCACGGCCAACTGCTGAAAATCCTTGCGACCGAAAACAGCCAGATCAGGACTGACGATGTTGAACAGCTTACCCACCACGGTGCAGACCCCGTCGAAATGACCAGGCCGGGAACCGCCACAAAGACCGGCCCCCAGGCGCGCCACCGTAATTCTCGTCTCCGGCGGCTCCGGGTACATCACCGGGGTGGACGGGACAAAGAGGACAGCAACCCCGCTGCGCTCGGCCATTTCCTGGTCACGCTCCAGATTCCGGGGATAGCAGGCGAGATCCTCGCCCGGCCCGAACTGGATGGGGTTGACGAAGAGACTGACCACCACCCGGTCGGACAACTCCCCGGCCATTCGCATCAAACTCAGATGCCCGGCATGAAAGTAGCCCATGGTGGGCACCAGGCCAACCGTTTTACCCGCCGCCACCTGGCTCCGGGACCAATCATGCATCTGCTTGGTTGTGGTAATAATTTCCATGGAGAGAAGAATGAATGGATGCCGTCTGCATCATGAGAAACGGCCGGGATCGCCATGACCCCGGCCGTTGCTTCGCCAGTCAATAATCCGGCAATGGTCAGCTGGTTTTGGCCGAACCGGCGGGCTGCAGGTTGTTAATCTTCTCGGTGAGAATGCTGCGACTCTGACCCGAGAGTTCCTGGTCCTCAGCGGCCTCCTGGTACATCTTCAATGCCTTGGCCTTGTCACCCTGCAACTCATAAATCCGTCCCTGGGCCGGTAGCGCAATGGCCTTGAAGCTCTTGTGCTCGGCCAATTTCCGGTAGTTGGCCAGGGCCGGCTCAAGCTGGCCGGCATTCTCATAGGTCTGGGCCAGGGCATATTCAACCAAGGGCCGCAACGGGCTGCCGGAGGGAAGTTCGTCGTAGACCCCGGTGTACAAGGTCAGGGCCTCCTGATATTTTTTATCAAGGGAGGCCTGGTTGCCCTGTTCCAATCGACTCCAGAGCGCCGCCCCGGTGCCGGAATAGTCACTCGAAACCTTGGCAAGGCTCTGCAGACGGGCAGCGTTGTCCTTTTGCATGACCGCCGCCGCCAGGGCCTGGGTGGCCTCATTCCGTTTATTCTGCGAGTAATAGTCGTAATAAGACCAGGCCCCGACCAGAACGAAGAAAAGCACCACGCCGATCTGTAGATGCAAGGCATAGGTTCTGGCAAAACGGATCGCCTTGGGCGGCAGGTTCAGAGCCTCGAGCAATCCTTCCTTCTTCTCGATATCGATGATTTCCGATAACGGCTTAAACGGGGATGGTGACTCGGCCATCAATTCACCTCAAATGTTCATGTGATATCCACTGACTAAAAAACAGAAGGGCAATATACCCCATACTTTTAAAAAAGCACTTTGAATTTCCCGTGAATAGACTTCCCTGAACCATTGATTCTGATTATAAACTCGTGGTAACCACGCCCGTTGCGAAATCCTGTTATCTTAACCATCGATTAAGGCCAACCCGATCAGCAGGGGAACATGCTCACCTCTCACTCCGTGAAAATCCAGTCGGTCAGCGAATTGACCCGCTCCATCCGAGGGCTCCTGGAAACCCAATTCCCCTTTGTCTCGGTGGCCGGCGAAATCTCCAACCTGCGCCGGCCCCATTCCGGCCACTTCTACTTCACCCTGAAAGACCGCGACGCCCAGCTTCGCGCCGTTCTATTCAAGCAGCAACAGAAATATCTCGCCATCGACCCGGCCGACGGCTTGGCCGTGGTCTGTCGCGGCCGCCTCTCGCTCTACGAGGCCCGGGGCGAATACCAGCTCCTGGTCGACATCCTGGAAACCCGGGGAACCGGCGACCTGCAGGCGGAATTTGAACGGTTGAAGGCCGACCTGGCCGCCCAGGGCCTCTTCGCCCAGGCCCGCAAACGTCCCCTGCCCCTCCTGCCCCGGCGAGTATCCTTGATCACCTCCCCGGAAGGGGCGGCAGTCCATGACTTTCTCCGGATGGCCGGGCAGCGCTTCCCCGGCTTCCCACTGGAGGTCATGCCGGTGCGGGTCCAGGGCGAAGCGGCCTCCGCCGAAATCGTCGAGGCCATAAAGTTGCTGAACCAGCAGGCAACCACGGAAGTGATCGTCCTCTGCCGGGGCGGCGGCTCACTGGAAGACCTCTGGGCCTTCAATACCGAGCAGGTGGCCCGGGCGATTTTCGCCTCGGCAATCCCGGTCGTTTCGGCGGTTGGACACGAGATCGACTTCACCATTGCCGATTTCGTCGCCGATTACCGGGCCGCGACCCCCACGGCAGCGGCGGAGGCGGTTATCCCCGACCGACAGCGCTTGCGAGAGCGGATCTTCCGGGCCGACCAAAACATGGCCGCCAGCCTGTTGGCGCAGATTACCACCAATAACTACCGGGTGACCAGCCAGAAACGGCTGCTGGGCGACCCCTCCCTGCTGCTCAACAACTTCCGCCTACGCCTGAACCGCGCCGAATCTGAACTGAATTCAGGCCAGTCCGGGGCGATCCAAAGGCTCCGGAAACGGGTAGAGCAGCTCCGGGCCGCCGTGCAGGAGGCTGGCCCCGAAAAGCAGCTGACCGTCAAACAGCTACGGGAGACTGAACTCCGCCGCCGTCTGCACTTCTCGATGACGATAATCCTGGGGAGAAAAGCAGGAAGTCTGCGGGAAGGTGCCGCCCTGCTGGATGCGGTCAGCCCGCTGGCGGTAATGGGCCGAGGTTATTCACTGACCCGACTGTTACCGAGAAGAACTGTGGTGCGGAGCGCCGGAGCGGTCGAAGTCGGCAGCCGTCTGGAGATCATCCTGGCCGAAGGCGCCCTGCTGGCGGAAGTGCTGGAAACCACCATCGGAACCCGGGAATCCCCCGGGGTTCCAGAAAAAACCGCTCAGTAATCGGCCCGGTCCCACATCTCCTTGGTGAAGCTGACCACCCGGTTGCGCCCTTCCGACTTGGCCCGGTAGAGGGCGACGTCAGCATACTTGATGGCCTCCCAAAATCCTTCGGAATCGTCGGGAAATTCACTGTAGCCGATACTGATAGTCTTTTTGAGCACCGCATCGGGGATGGTAAACGAGGTGGCCTCCATGCTGGCCCTAATCCGTTCGGCCAGTTCGGCGATATCGTCACGGCTCTTGATGTCGATCAACAGGATGAGAAACTCCTCGCCGCCATATCGAATCACCAGATCCGAGGCCCGCACGCAGTTTTTGAGAACCTCGGCGGTCTTGATCAGAACGATGTCACCGGCCTCATGGCCGTGGGTATCGTTGACCTCCTTGAAGAAATCCATGTCACACATGAGAATGCCGACCCTGGTCCGCCGCCGCAGGGTGCTGGCCACCAGGGTGTCGGTGTAGGTCTCCAGAAAACGCCGATTGTAGAGATCGGTCATCGGGTCTTTCAAGGTGGTTTCCTGAAGGGCCGAAGCGAACCGCTTGGCCTCGATTACCGGGGTGGCCTCCTTGATGTAGCGGCTGGCCCGCTTCACCCGTTCCTCGAAATACCTGCGCTGCTCGGGATCAGCCTGCTTGTCGCAAAGGAGCTGGACAACTCCAACCACCCGGCCGTTGGCCACCATGGGGACACAGTGGTGCTCCAGGTGATCGCTGTGCGGAAAAATTTTGCAGATCGCTGGATACTGGATGGAGGAAATCGCATGGCCGGTGCGCTTGGCCCGGCAGAAATTGCTGTCGTCAAGAATCTGGGTGGCACAGACGTCCTTGGGGTCCGAAGAAAAGGCCACCCGCATATTGTTTTTGGTGCTGGTGCATTCGTAGATAAACATCTTGGCCAGGCCATAGCGGTCCAGAATCAGAGCGGCCAGCCGTTGATTGACCTCGGAGGTCGACTCTTCTTCTTCAATGACCGCCTTAAAGGTGTTGATACTGAAGATGTTGTCGATCAGGCCATTCAAGTGCTGGGCGAGTCGGCCAATTTCGTCGTGGGTTTTGATGTCGATCCGCTTGCCCTGGTCGCTGTCACCGCTGGCAATCTCGCGGATTTTTTCCGTGACACTCTTCAATGGGAAGACGATGAGGATGATGTAGAGAACCGAGCCGATGCTCAGCAGGATCGCGACCACCACCCCGATAATGATGGAACGGCTCTGGGACTTACTGATCAAGACCGAACTTTCTGCAAACACCGCGTTGTTGCGGTTGTTGATAGCCACCGCCAGACTGGCGACACTGGCCTGAAGGGCATCAAGGCTTTCCAGCAAATCGCCCAGCCCATTGTCCAACTCGTCAGCGGTGGCATCGGGGGCCAGCTTGATTGCCACCAGATTGTCGAATGATTCAACCAGGGTTTCATAATCGCGGCTGATCCGTTCGACGATCTCCCGGTTCGCCCCCGCCGCGGAAGGATCGATGGTGATCAGGTCGAGGGTGTCCTGGGATACCTTGGCAACATCCATGATGTTACCGCCATCCTTCAGGGCTTTGATCATCCTGGCCATCTCCTGCAACCGTTGCAGATTAGCGATGACATTGTGATCCTGGGCCGGAAGATTCGGTTCATCCAGGATATGGAGCAAGGAGATTTTGAAACCGTTGATGCTGCGGAGAATGAACTGGCTGACCTTGTACTGCGGAATATTGACCGAGGAGATGTCGTGATTGAGTCTCTGAATCCGGTTCAGGGTGAAGGAGTTGATGCCGATCAGCAGGGAAATACCGACCAAAGAGACAATCAGGAAACCGGAGAGCTTGCCGGTAATGCCGGTATCCAGGCATTTGCGGAGAATACAGCCCAGATAATTACCCTTCTGACAATGAACCCACCCGACCAGACCCTCGCCCTTCTTACCCTCTTCCATCCATACCCCCCGTTAGCGGAACTACACCGGCAACCGGGACTAATGCCACGCCGGGTGTCTACCGCAAGATTACTTGCAGTATTACCCAAGGAGGTACGACCTACGCAATAAATTTTACCGCGTCACAGCAAAGAGGGGGGGGTAAAGGAGAGAGAAATTGGTCGGGACGAGAGGATTCGAACCTCCGACCCCAGCGTCCCGAACGCTGTGCTCTACCAGACTGAGCCACGTCCCGACCAGATCGATAATCAAGAGGAATATCTTAAAACCGCGATTATGTTTCGACAATTTTTGGTGACTCGCGATCACCGGAGATCATTACCGTGGGGCAGGCCCACTTGCGCCACACCTAGACAAATGTTGGTAGCTCTTTATCATAGCAACGGCGTTATGTCCAGCCAATTCCCATTGATTTACGGGAACCGCATCGAAGCTGGACAAGGCCTGGTGACAAGGGGAAGGCTCACTCTCCACCGGTCTCGGCGGTCTGCTCCTGGACCTCGTCCGAATCGGGGCCTTTCACCAGCTTGCGCTGCTTTTTTTCTTCCTGCTTCTTTTTCTTGGCCAAGTCTCTCTGCCGTTTTTCGTAGGAATAATTTGGTTTTGCCAACTCATCACCCGTTAAGTCTGGGGAAAGTGTCGGCCCTCGCGAAGCCGCCACCCTCCAGTTGATAAAATATCGGAAAATCCGCTGATTTTAGCCTTTAGAAAACCTAATGCGAACAGCCCCATCATCCCATGAATGAGGTCTCTTGAAAAGAGTTTAGGACACCATTGGCCAAGACATTCGGAACAATGCCTATATATTCTAAATCGCCGCATCGAGCACGCCATCCTTCATCACCAGTTGCCGGTGCGT
The DNA here is from genome assembly GCA_020056965.1 of Deltaproteobacteria bacterium. Lineage (GTDB taxonomy): Bacteria > Desulfobacterota > Desulfobulbia > Desulfobulbales > JAGXFP01 > JAGVGT01. The sequence goes on along the minus strand of JAGVGT010000024.1, from coordinate 13,279 downwards.
CTGGGCGGCAATCTCACGGTTATGGGTAACGATCACGAAGGTGGTGGCCTGTTCCTCATTGACCCGGCGGAAGAGATTGATGATCTCACGCTCGGTCTCCTCATCCAAATCGCCGGTGGGCTCATCGGCCAGGATCACAGCCGGGGCGCTGATAAAGGCCCGGGCAATGGCCACCCGCCGCTGCTGGCCGCCGGATAGCTGGGCCGGGTAGAAGTTGGCCTTATCTGCCAGACCAACCTGGGCTAATAGCTCCTTGGCGGTGCCGATCAGATTATCCAGACCCGGCCCGAAGGTGCTGGGCAGACAGACATTGTCCAATACGGAAAGCGTAGGAATCAGGCTGGCAAACTGATAGATGAAGCCCAGCTTGCGGTTGCGCAGTTCGGAAAGGGCACTGTCGGCAAGGGACCAGATGTCCACACCGTCGATCAGGACCTGGCCTGAATCGGGCCTGGTCAGCCCCCCCAGCAGACTTAACAAGGTGGTCTTGCCGCTGCCGGAGTGACCAACCACTGCAACCATCTCACCTCTGGCGACGTTAACATTGACGCGGTCGGCGGCCGCCAGGATCTGGCCCCCGGCCTGGTAAGTTTTAGAGAGATTTATTGCCTCGATCATTATTGTCGCTTTCCTCGCTTTTCCCTTATTTCTCGGCCTCCAGGCTTTTCAGGAGTTCCCGGGCCATGGTCCCGTCAAACTCATTCAAGGCCTGGTATTCGGCACGGGCTCCGGCTTGATTGCCCTTCTTCAGGTAGGTCAGCCCCAGATTATAACGGGCTGAGGCGTACTGGGGCCGAATGGCGATGGCTTTTTTGAGGGCGGCGATCTCAGCATCCCAACGCCCCAGCTTGCCATAAGCGATACCCAAATTGTTCAAGACCACTGGATTGTCCGGCAGGCGGGCGGCCGCCGACTTTAAGACCTCAACGGCCTTTTCCGGCTGATTAATCCGGCTATAGGCGGTACCCATCTTGAAATAGGCGTAACCCATCTCCGGTTTGATGGCGATCACCTTGGCGAAATTCTCAATCGCTTTTTCATACTGGCCGTTGCGATCGTAGAGATCGGCCAGGTGATAGAGATACTCGGCATTGTTTGGCTCGGCCTGGACCTTGCGCAGATACTCCTCGAAGACATTTTCACTGGAGTGCGCGTTGATCTCGGACTCGCTGAGCGAGAGGGCCGGGGTCTTACTTTCGTCCTTGCGGCCGCAACCGCAGTTCAACAGCAGGGCGCAAAGCAAGATCGACAGCGGGCTAATAAAAGGCCGCACAATGGCTGACGGTTTAGCTCCCATGGCAAATTCCTCCGAGTCTCAAAAAAAGCGCGGGCTGACCGACTCATTCGCCGGTACGTATGGCCTCGTACGGCTCCAAGCGGCTGGCCAGCAGGGCGGGCAACAGGGCTGAGACTAAACCGGTCAGCACCGAGAAAAGCAGGGAGCCGACCACCAGTTCCTGCACCACCATTGGGGAGGGCAGCAGGTAGGGCAACTGCAGACCGGTGCGGATCACATCCTCTAAAGCAAAGAGCAGCCCGAAGCCCAGCCCCAGCCCCAAAAGGCCGCCGGCCAGGGTGATCAGCACCGCCTCCAGAATGATCAGGCTGAAGACCTGACCGCGCTTGGCGCCCATGGCCCGGAGCATGCCCAGCTCGCGCTGACGCTCGTTGACGATCATGTAGAAGGCGAAGCCGATCATGAACAGACACATGGTCCACAATACCCCGCTGACCGCGACGATGCCGGTCAGCAGCCCGGAAAGCTGTTTGCGGACGGTGTTGACCACCTCGTCGGAGGCAATAGCCTTGACGTCATCAAGATCGTGCATGATCCGCAGGGCCACCCGCTCGGGGGAAATGGTGCCGTCGGTCTTGACCAGTACCGCCGAGATCTTGTCCTTGTCCAGTTTGATGGGCTGCATGGAACGGCTGGCGGAATTCTCGGCCATCCGGTAGGCGGCGTCAGTAGTCATGAAAATCGACTGATCGAAGAACTTCATGCCGGTGGGCTCCATGGTGCCCACAACCTTGAAGGGGGTGCCGAAAAAGGGGATAGTGGCGCCGGTCATCAACGGCATGGCCCGCCCGGCAATGACCTCATCGCCGGAGATCGTCACCCTGGACGACTTCTCCAGCCAGGGCATTACGGTGAAATCGCTGGCCGGATCAAAGGCGACCAGAAAGACATCGACGTTATAACAACAGGTGAAGGAAGAAGGCTCGATAAAGATCTGTGGCGAAGCCACCCGCACGCCCTCGACCTTGCGGATTCGCTCCAGCACCGCACGCTCCATATAAAAACTTGTGGGCTTGCCGGCCAGAAGTGCCGTCCGGGCCTGTTCCTCGTTCTTGGCCGGCACCACCAGCACGTCTGCCCCCAAACGATAGGTGCCGATCTTTAAGGCGTTCTGCATCCCGAAGATGAAGACCGTGGCGCTGAGCAAGGTCCCGGAAACCAGGGCCGCCACCAGCAACAGCAGGATGGTGCGAATCACCTTGCGCTGAAGATTACAAACGGCCAGCTTAAAAAGGTTAAGTTTTTTCATGGGTCACTGGTTTGTGTTCCGAACGGGAGTGTGGGCGAAAATCCCGGCCAAATGGCCGCAGCGGGCGGTCCCGCCCGGCCGGGATGACGGCGATCCGGCAGGCTCGTTTTATGCCATTTCGGTAAAAAATGCCAGCCTCGAAACCGGACGCCGACAAAAAAAGGGCCGGAGAAAAGTCCCCCGGCCCCAGGTAAAACAATCTTAGGAAACCCTATTTAGCAGCGGGGGGATTCCAGTCGATTTCGATTCCGCAGAGCAACGGTGAGGCGTTGTCCATCTCTACCTCGACTTCGTTGGCCTTGTGGCAGCCATAGCAGGCCGAAACCTGAGCGACCTGGGTGAAGTCTTTCCGCTCGACAATGCTGAGCATGCTGTCATTCGAATAGGTCCGGGAAGAGAGGAAGGCGTACTTGCCATCGGCACTGAATGCGAAGTCATGGGGACTGTTGCCTTTCGGCAGCAGAATCCTTTTGGAAATCTCGTCCTTGTCGGTATCGATGATGACCACCTGGCTGCGGTGGGTAGCGGGCTTGAGGCCTGGGTCATACTCGTTGGGGGCGCTGACCCACAGTTCCTTACCGTCCGGGGTCATCCTGACCTGATGAAGGAAGGTCATTTCCGGGCTGGTGATCTCCTTGATCTTTTTCTTGGTGGTCCAGTCATAGACGTAGACGGTGCCGGTAGGCATATCGCTGATATAGGCCTTCTTGTTGTTCTTGGTCCACTGGATGCCGCAGACCGCCTTGCCGACCGGCATCTTATCGACGGTCTTCATCTTCACTGAATCAAAGACGTAAACATGACCGTCGGCCATGTCCTCAAAATAGATGTTGCCGTCCGGTCCCTTGATGGCGCCGCAGAACTTCTGGCCGACCTTGAGGGGGCCTTCTTTCTTACCGGTGGCCATGTCGATCTTGTAAACATCACCACCCAGGGTGCCGGCAATCAGGTACTTTTTGTCGCCTTCCTTGGTCAGAACCTGGCCGTGACTGCCGCCGGCTTTTTTGACTGCCTCAAAGCTCATGCCGGCGATGACCCCTTCCATCTCCGAACCGGCTTCGGTCAAAACGATTCGATCCTTATCCACATCGACCGGCGGCTTCAAGGTGCGCAGGTCGATGATGGCCAAGTGGCCGCCGTGACCGGCGATATAGGCAATGGCATTAAAGGTTGGCCCGGTTTTCAACTCGATGGCCGGGGACTTCTCGACTGCATCGGCAGCCCGGGCGAAGGTAGGCAGCCCCATCAAAAATGCAGTAGATAATGCCGCCGCAGACAAGGCCATCATTGGAATTCTTTTTTTCATGTCCATCTCCGATCTGTTTTTTATTAAGTCCCCAATCGATAATTTCACCAAAATTATCGAGGGAAAATCACGATTTCATGGTGTTGCGACATTAATACCTTTTATACCCCAGGCTGACTTCCACCTTATTAATGCCACCCCTTCCATCACCCCGATCTTGATGATCTCATGTAAATACCGACCTGGAATAAGGAAGGCAGAGACCATACCCATCATTATTCGCCGATACCTCCGTACCACATCGTGGTATGCAATACCTACCCCCCCTGCGACAATCTGTCAACACGTATTTCCATAGCCGTCATTGGATAAATAAATACTCCATTCTTTTCGCCAAGGCCTCGTGAATACCTACTGCCTGCACTGTGTAACCGATAGCGATTAACAACCTTTCAACACGCATCGGTGGCGGGTGAGCAAAATCGCTATTTGATTAAATATTCAAGGTATTCTCGGTGAAGAGGCATTTGTTACTGATTTTGACTGCCGGATAGGTTTTAATGTTGTTCGCCGCTAAAAAGCGGCGAACAACCGCCATGCAAATCTATTGAAACCAAGGAAGGTAAAATGCTCAAAAAAGTATCGAACCAATTAAGATTAATAAGTATTTTAGCCTTGGGTCTATGGCTGGTGGGTTGTGCAACTACCACCGCCCCGATTCGCCACCTTTCTTCCGATGTCTGCCTTGTGCTACCAGAAAGCACTACAAAAACAGAGGTGCTGGCCTTCCTGGGAGAACCCGATCAAAAAACCGTCACCGATGGCTCAACAGAAACCTGGATTTATTACAAAAAGAACGAAGATCTTATAAGGAAACTCCCATTGGTTGGGGAAAAATTTGGCTCTCTTAATTATGAAAGGGTAACAGTGTCGTTCGTCGGAAACTTGGTTAGAACCTGTGTTTACCGTCAACTGGAGCCAGGCGATATCACCGGTTCACCAGACGCCCCCATGACAACACTCCCAGAATGAACGATTTCGCCAAAGCCCGGACCCGGATGGTCCAAGAGCAGCTGATCACCCGAAATATTATTGATCAGCGAGTTCTGGATGCCATGCGTGAAGTACCGCGACATCTCTTTGTGGAAGACGCCTTGCGCGCGCAAGCCTACAGCGATTTCCCTCTCCCCATCGGCGAAGGGCAGACCATCTCCCAGCCCTATATTGTCGCCCTGATGACCCAGATGCTGAACCTGCAGGGCCACGAAAAGGTCTTGGAAGTCGGCAGTGGCTGCGGTTATCAGACGGCAATTCTGGCCAAAATTTCCACTCAGGTTTATTCAGTGGAGAGAATCAAAAAGCTTCTCGGCAAAGCCCGCAAAAATCTTGATAAGACCCGCTGCTATAACGCCATTTGCAAGGTGGCCGACGGCACCCTCGGCTGGCCGGAACATGCCCCTTATGATGCAATCATAGTTACGGCAGGAGGGCCTGAGATCCCCAAGGCCTTGGTTGAACAATTGGCCGACCCGGGAATTATGGTCATCCCCGTGGGCGACAAAATCACCCAACAGCTGACCAGAGTTTCCAAACAGCACGGCGAGATCACCATTGAAGCAGGGGAACTGGTCCGTTTCGTCAATCTAATCGGCGCCCAAGGCTGGCATCTGGAATGAGACTTCCCACTCGCCGCCGCCAAGGATAAAGACTGGCCCACCGACAACCGCAGTGGAGATGGCCTGATGTCCGAAAAAATTTGTTACTGTTTCAATTATACAGTTGTGGATATTGAAGAGGATGTTCGGGCGCACGGAAGATCGCTGCTGATGGAGCAGATCATGGCCAGCAAGAAGGCGGGAATCTGCCACTGCGCCAGTGAAAACCCCAAGGGGAGATGATGTCTTGCCGATGTCCGCCAGGTGGTGGAGCAAACCTTGAAAGGCAATACTTATAGGCATTAAACAACGCCAGGCTCCGCCAACCATCCAGGAACGTTGGCGAGTCTGGACGGACTTCAGTCCCTCAGTTTTTCGCTCAACACATCATCGGCCCAACTCAAGGCCGCCATGACGTTGGGGAAGCCGATGGTGCTGGTGATCAGGATGAGGGCATGGCGGATCTCGTCAGCCGTGGCTCCGGCCTTCAGGGCTCGCCGGGTATGGCTGTGGACCGCGCCCTCGGAGCGGATTGCCGCCGCGGCCGTCAGTTGCAGCAGTTGCGCCTGCCGGTCGTCGAGGGGGCCGGCCTGCCTGGCCGCCTTACCCAGCGCCTCCACCGCCTGGATAAAGTCGGGATCGCTTTTCTCAACCTTGAGATACTGCCTGGAGGTGATCTCTGCCATTGTCCTCTCCCTGTTCAGGTTTTCTCGGCTCACGGGTATCGACTACCGCCCAGAGCCAACAGTTCGCAATTACTTTTCGGCGGCGGGGTGCTGCTTCGGTGGCACCTGGTTAGATGGCACGCCGGTTTCTCCCGCGCAGACCCGGTCCCGACCGGACTCCTTGGCCCGGTAAAGGGCCTGATCGGCCCGTTCGAGTACCGTTTCCCACTCCTTGTCGGTGCAGTTCTCCTTAAAGGCGGCGGCCCCGCAACTGACGGTCATGTAGCCCCGGTCACAACCCTTGTGAGGAATCTCCAGAGCGGCCACGGCCCCGCGAAGTTTTTCGGCCGCGAGCAGGGTTTGCTCGAGGCTCTGCTCCATGATGACCAGGACTATTTCCTCCCCGCCCCACCTGAAGATTTCATCCGAACACCTGATGCTGCTCTTGAGGGTCGCGGCAATAGCCCGGAGGGCCTCGTCACCTGCGGCGTGACCGTATGAATCGTTGTAATTCTTGAAATTATCAATATCGATCATGATGATTCCATAGCGATTCGGATAACGACAGGAACGCTGATGGACCCTCTGGATCGTCTCATAGAAGGCCCGGCGGTTGCCGATGTTCATAAGCGCATCGGTCTGGGCCAGCGTCTCCAGTTGTTCATTCAGCCGTTCCAGGGCCTGGTTTTTGCTGTTCAGCTCTTTTTCCAGATTGAGAATCCTTTCGCCGACTCGAATCCGGACCCGGAGTTCATCAATATCGAAAGGTTTGGTGAGATAATCATCGGCGCCCGCCTGGAGTCCTTCGACAATATCCTTCTGCTGCCCCTTGCCGGTCAGCAGGATGAAGTATATGTAACCCGAGGTTTCGCTGGCCCGGATTTTTTTGCAAAGTTCGACGCCGTCCAACTCGGGCATGAGCCAGTCGGCAATAACAAATTTGGGGTTCTCCTGTTGGAAGAGCTGCCAGGCCTCGAGCCCGTTTTCAGCGGCCAGGATCTGATGTCCCCAGGCCTCCACGGTCTTAATGAGGATTTTTCTCGAAACCGGATCATCTTCAGCAACTAATATCCGCATAATGCCTACCTTTTTATTGAACTAGAGAGTAACGGCAAATTCCGTCAGCGCCTCGATCGCCGCTCTGAGTCCGGCGATGGCCGGCGCAACCTCGGCAAGTTTTTTATCCCGGCCCAGCTGTTCTATGGTGAAGGCCAGGGATTGCACCCGAATGGCGCTAAGGTTGCCCGCCGCGCTTTTGATGGTGTGGCCCTGCTTTTCTATTTCTTCTGGGTTCCCGGTGGAGGCCGCTTCTTCCAACTTACCTAAATAGTCCGGGAGATAAGAAAGGAATTCGTTCACCATCTCTTTATAAAAGTCTCGATCATCGGCAAACCTCCGCATGGCGCTGGTCATGTCGACCGGGCCGGTAGCGGCCGTTTGATGTTCATCATCTTCTTTCTGAACCGACGGTTCCTCCGGCTCGATCCGTTTCTCCTGTTTTACCTTTGAAACCTTGCCGTTCGACTTTACCCAGAACGATAACATCTCAAGCAAGGTCTGCGGTTCAATGGGCTTGGCGATATAATCGTCCATCCCCGCCTTCAGGCATTTTTCCCTGTCACCGGTGAGGGCATGGGCGGTCATGGCAATGATGGTCTGGTGCTGCTCGGTACCCTCTTCAGCCTGACGGATTTTTTGGGTGGCCTGGTAGCCATCCAGCTCCGGCATCTGGATGTCCATCAAGACGATCTGATATTTCTTCTCCGCCAGCATCGCCAGGGCGACCCTGCCGTTGTCGGCAATATCCACCCGGTAGCCCGCTTTCGACAGAATGGCCGCCGCCACCTTCTGGTTGACCGGGTTGTCCTCGGCCAGAAGAATAGGGACGCCGGTGATTTTCCGGTCGGCCAGGGTATGCCGGGTGATAATTTCCATTTTTTCGGCGCCCTTGGGCTTTCCGGAACTCAGAACTGCGGAAATAGTCTCGACCAGCAGAGACTCCTTGACCGGCTTGATCAGATAGCCGTCGCAACCGATCCGGCGCATGTCGGCGACATCGCCCCTGGTGCCAACGGAGGTGAGCACGACGACCTTGGTGTCCATGATCTTCGGAGTGTTTCGAATGATAATGGTGGTGTGCTCGCCATCCATGCCGGGCATCATCATGTCCAGGAGCAGGACCCGGAAGGGAACCTTGGCCTCCGCCGCCACTTTGAGGGCCTTGATAGCCTCGCTGCCGCTGGTCACCGTTTCCGCTTCGCAACCGAATTTGGCGAGAATCTTGGCAAGGATGGTGCGATTAGTGGCGTTGTCGTCGGCAACCAGGATTTTACACTTCGAGAGATCGGCGCCTGGTTCCGGAAAAGGTTGTTTCTCGTCCACTTTCTGCTTGGCCAAAGGGAGGGTAAACCAGAACCGGCTACCCTGACCGACTGCACTGCTGACCCCGAGCTCACCCCCCATCAGTTCGACCAGTTTTTTCGAAATGGCCAGCCCCAGGCCGGTTCCTCCGTAAAGCCGGGTGGTGGAGCCGTCGGCCTGGGAGAATTCCTCGAAGATAATACTCTGTTTATCGGCGGGAATCCCGATGCCGGTGTCGGTCACCGAAAAGATTACGGTGACGATTTCCTCGCTTTCCGCCAACAGTTCGGCCCGGATCACCACCTCGCCCTTTTCCGTGAACTTCAGGGCGTTGTTGCCGAGATTGATCAGCACCTGGCGGATTCGGGCGGGATCGCCGATCAGCAGTGCCGGCACCTCGTGGTGCATGAGATAGGTGAACTCCAGGTTCTTTTCCGAAGCGTGATAGGCCAGAACATCGGCGACGTCTTCAACGGTCAGACGCAGATTGAAACCGATATTGTCGATGGTCAGCTTGTTGGCCTCCATCTTGGAAAAATCGAGAATATCGTTGATAATGTTCAACAGAAAGTAGGAACTATTTCTGACTGTATTGAGGTAATCCCGCTGCTCGTCGGTCAGGCTGGTTTCCAGGGTCAGCGAGGTCATGCCGATGATGGCATTCATGGGGGTCCGAATCTCGTGGCTCATATTGGCCAGGAACTCGGATTTCAGCCGGTTGGCCTCCTCCGCCTTCCGGCGCGAGGCCACCAGGTCCTCATGGGTCTCGGCGATGATATGCATCATGTTGTTGAAGGTCTCGGTGGTTTCGGCAATGGCATCCTGGGTGCTTAGACAGTAGACTTCACAGGTTTCACAGGAATCGTATTTCTGGGCGAATTTCCCCTGCACCTCGCCGCCGCAGTGGGTGCCGGCCACCTGCCAGCAGCGGCTTTCTCGCTGGCCATAAACCGGGCAATTTTTATCGGTGCAATTTTTGATTTCCCAGCAGGTGGCCAGGTTGGGATTGGCAATCGGCTTGTAGGAGTACTCTTCAAAACCCTTTTTAATTTCCACCTCATGCAGGACTTGGTTGAACAGATCAAGGGCATGGCGGAGATTGGTGCGGTCCGACTCCAGACTGTGCCGGGTTTCCTCAAGCTGTTGCTCAATACTCTTGCGATCAGAGATATCCTTGGCCGTGATGATGATGTCGGAAATCTGTTTATGGCCGTCCCTTAAGACCGCCCCGGAAATGATCACCGGGAAATCCAGCCGACCGGCCGTCCTGCAGTTGGCCTCCTGCCCTTGGATCATTCCCTGGACCAGCAGTTTGTCGAAGAAACCCTCCGGGCCATCTCCCTCGCCGGTTTCCGGAAAGATTTTTTCCAGGCTGGCGCCGACCAGCTGCTCTCGGTCGTAGCCGAGTTGCAGAACCGCCGCCTGGTTGACCTCCTTGATGATCGCGTCTTTGTCCAGAATAATCAGAATGTCGGCAATGGACTGGATGATCTCATCGAGATAATCCTTGGAGACCTGGGTGGTGGAGAGTTGCCGGGCCATCAGATTAAAGGCGCTGCCGACCTCGCCCACCTCGTCGCGGGAGTTGATCTCAACCCGGCGGCTGAAATCGCCGGCGGCGATGGCGTTGGCGCCCCTGGCCAGTTCCGCCATGGGCCGGGCAATGGACCGCTGCATGACCACGGCGATCACCAGGGCGAAGCAGAGCCCGCACAGGCTAAAAAAAATACTCAGGTTTCTGGCCTGGCGGCTTTCTTCCCTGATGTGGTTTTCCAGTTCTTCTTTTTCTTCATGGATGCCGCTTTTGAGGGTTGAGATGATCGTATAGGCATCGGCTTCGATGCCGATCAAGGTATGTTCCCAGCTCCGGATGGCGTCACCGGTGACCCGCACCTGGCGTTCCTGGGAATAGGCCACCATGGCGACCCGGTATTCCTTGACCTTGACGATGAATTGTTTGACCTGCTCCTTTTCTTCCGCGTACTCCAGCTTGGCGATCAGAAGTTCGGCCTTGGTGAGGATGGCCTTTATTTTCTCTAATAGAGTCGGCAGTTCTCCCTGTTCGTAGATGACCGAGGTGGTGAAGATGCCCCGGAGTTCGACAAAGTCGGCATGGAGCGCTTCCACTCCCTTGAGTTCGTCAGTCCGGTATTTGGCGATGGTATTGAGATGTTCGTCGATCTCGCTGAGATACCGGGAGGCGAACAATCCCATACTGGAAATGATCAGGACCATCAGGGTGAGGCCGATGGTGCGGATCTGCTTGGTGGATAAGTTCTTGATCAAGGAGTCACCAGTTATTTGAGGATCAGCCGGAGTGGTTCCGATATCCGGCCCTGGCCGTAAAGATTGGTGGCCTTGTCGTCAAGGGGCTCGCCGTAAAGGGCCTTGATCGAAACCCCGAAAAGGTACTTTCGAGCGCCGTGGGAGGTGAACTGGACATCGTCGCCATGGCCGGTGTTGAGCTTCCGGCCGAATTCGATGGTCCACCACTTCTCCTGCCAGATGCCTTTGGCCTTGACGTCAGCCCGGCTGCCGGACGGGGTGAGTAGTTTATACTGGGGCAGGAGATCGCCCCGGTAGTCGAGTTCAATGGTACTCTCGTAGGCCGGCGTGCCTTCGTCCGCCAGTCTGAGGAGGTGGCGTTTTTTGCCGCTGCGGGAAAGCATCAGCCGGCTTTTATTGGTCTCCGTCTCGGTCAGAGTGTGATACATGTCGTCGGCATAGCCGACCGGGTTGGTCCGGTTGGCTTTCCAGTACCAGATATCGGCAGTGAAGGCATCATCCGAGTAGTCGGACAGATCGACCTCCCGGTCCCCCATGTTCCACCTGAACATGAAGGTGTCCCCCATCTGCGGACCGATGGTGTAGAGTTCCAGTTTCTTGTCCCAGACCCAGGGCTTATGGAGCCGGCTTTCATCCGGATCGGGGTATTTAACGCAGAAGAAGACCATCTCCTTGGTGTGGACACTTTTCAGGATGATATCGACATTCACCCGTTTATCGCGGATGGTGTAGGAGGGAGTGGCCTGCCAGGCCGCCTCGTTGCAGGAACCGTCAAGAACCGGCACTTCCCCGACCAGCGGGGAGATGATGTCCTGGGCCGCCGTGGCGGCCGCAGGCAGGGCCAGAATGAATGAAAGCGCGGCCAGCTGGAACCAAGTCAAATTACGTTTAATCATCTCCATCACCCCAGGCAAATTTGCGGCGGAACTTATGTCACTCTTCTTCTATCACATTACCAAGGCTGTAGACAAACGGCCGTTATTGCGGATGTCAGAAACTCCTGAGCCTGACTAATTAATCAACCCTGAGATCTGGCTTCCCAGGGTGCCAATCGCTTAGCACCAAGACCTATCATCTCCACCGAAAAGACCGAGAATTCCTTATGTTTTTTGAAATATTATCCCAGCCGGCTGGTAATCTCCCCGCCTCGATATACCTTTAAGAAAAGGGATAAGTGATAACCTGTCGCCCTTCGAGCCGGGCGAGTTAACGTTGAAGGAGGTTGCCATGTACGATAGATTAGAGATATGCCGGAGAATCACCGAGGCCCTCCCTGAGATGGGAGTCTGCGGTTTTGACATCAATGTGACCCATGACGATACCCTCAAAGCCTGGCGGGTTAATTATGACGAAAATTGGCCGACGGGCGCTGACCTTCTTGGATGACGAGGATATTGAGCGTTGTCTGGACGGCAAGGAGTGCCTCTCCTTTGGATTGATGGTGCGCCAGCAAATAGCCAGCCGGAAAGGAGTAGTATCAGCGGTCGATTTATAGTCCGAACCTTTTAGTGTAGCGGGGGCAATCGTGATGCCTTTCGGGGGGGAGGGTGCGGGAGTGGTGCGTAAATTACGGTAAGCCGTTTTTAGCTGGTTTACCGGTCATGAAGGGTTTTGTCGCAAATTATCACCTATCGTTTGGGAGTCGTGGGCGGATGCTGGATTTAACTATTGATGGGCATGTCCACACCAGCCTCTGCCGCCACGCGGTCGGGGAGATGGCGGATTATGTGCGGGTCGGCAAGGAGCGGGGACTGAAGCAGCTCTTCTTCCTGGAACACCTGGAACGGGGGATTGACTATTTCGAGCGGACCTGGCTGACCGAGGCCGATTTCGACGAGTATTTCCGGCGGGGCCAGGAGCTTAAGGAACAGTATCGGGGCTGCTTGCAGGTCGGCCTGGGCGTGGAGGTGGGCTACAACCCGCAGTGCCGTGAGGAATTGCTGGCGGCATTGGCCGAGCGGGAGTGGGAGCGGATCGGCATCTCTTACCATTTCATGGCGGTGGCGGGACGCCACTACAACCTGGTCAGCCGTCGCCGGGAAAACCTTGAAGCCTTGGGCCGCTTGGGGGTGGCCAAGGTTCTGTCCGCTTACTTCGATACCCTGCTCGAAGCCGTGGAAGTCTTACCCGGTCACTTCGTCTGCCACCTGGACGCAGTCATGCGCCATCATCCGGAGGTGCGACTGGAGAGCCGCCATTATCACCAGATCGAAGAGATTCTAGATGCCATGGTCCGGCAAGGCATGGCCTTGGAGATCAACGTTTCAGGGTTGGCGCGGCGCGGCCAACCCTATCCGGCCCGGGAGATTATCGCCGAGGCGGTGCGGCGGGGGATTCCGCTGACGGCCGGCTCCGACTCGCACCGGCCCGAGGATGTGGGCGGATTTACCGAACTGGCCCGGTTCATGACCGCCCAGGGAGTGGCGGTCAGCGCAGCTTGATGGTCAGGGGGACGGCGTAAAGTTTGCGGGAGACGTTCTGGGTGATGCCCAGTTGCCAGTCACCGCATTGGGCCTGTTC
>JAGVGT010000032.1 GCA_020056965.1 Deltaproteobacteria bacterium | reverse complement strand
TGGGACGGCCCTGGACGATCCATTCCATGATGATCCAGGAGAGGGCGGCGGCGGCCGAGGCCACATGGGTGGCCATGAAGGCGACGGTGGCGATCTCGCCGGCGCTCAAAGCGCTACCGGCGTTGAAGCCGAACCAGCCGAACCAGAGGAGCCCGGCACCCAGCAGGGTCATCCCTAAGTTATGGGGATGGAAGGGTTCCTTGCCATAGCCCTGCCGTTTGCCGAGCATGATGGCCGCCACCAGGGCCGCGGCCCCGGAGTTGATGTGGATGACGGTGCCGCCGGCGAAGTCCAAGCCGCCGTGGCCGCTGATCCAGCCGCCGCCCCAGACCCAGTGACAGACCGGGAAGTAGACCAGGGTGGTCCACAGCACTGTGAAGGCCAGGTAGGCGGTGAACTTGATCCGCTCGGCGAAAGCGCCGGTGATCAGGGCCGGGGTGATTACCGCGAACATCAGCTGAAAGGCGCAGAACAGGAGATGGGGAATGGTCGCCGAGTACTTGCCCGGGGCGGTACCCACCCCGGCCAGCCCGGCCCAGTCTAGGTTACCGATCATGCCGCCCACATCCGGGCCGAAGGCCATGGAATAGCCGAAGGCCACCCAAAGGATGGAAACGATGCCCAGGCAGAGGAAACTCTGCATGATGGTGGCCAGGACGTTCTTGGCCCGGACCATGCCCCCGTAAAAAAGGGCCAGCCCCGGGGTCATCAGCATCACCATCGCCGTGGCGATCAACATAAAGGCGGTATCTCCGGTGTTCATTTTGCGCTCCTTGCAGCTTGTTCGAGTTTAGGTGTTGTAGGCGGCCTCACTGTGTTCCGCCTGGTCCAATCCGAGTACTTCATTATCCCTGCTCATCCGCAGCCCCATGGTGCTGTTGATGATCTTGAGCAGAATCCAGCTTATAACAAAGGCATAAATGCCGACAACCGCGATTCCGAAGAACTGGGTGGCCAGAAAGCCGGGGTTGCCGGACAGCAGACCGTCGGCCCCGGCCGGGTTGACCGCCTTGGAGGCAAAGATCCCCAGGCAGATGGTGCCGAGCAGACCGCCCAGGCCATGGATGCCGACCACGTCCAGGCTGTCGTCAAAGCCGAGGCGGTTCTTGTAGGAGACCGCCAGGAAGCAGCAGAGCCCGGCCAGGAGGCCGATCAGCACGGCGCTGTTGGGTCCGACGAAACCGGCCGCCGGGGTGATGGTGGCCAATCCGGCGATGGCCCCGGAGGCGGCGCCCAGGGTGGTGGGGCGGCCGGTATGCAGCCACTCCATGATCGACCACATGGCCATCCCGGCCATGCCGCCCAGATGGGTGGAGGTGAAGGCGGTGGCGGCCACCCCGTTGGCGGCCAGGGCGCTGCCGGCGTTGAAGCCGAACCAGCCGAACCAGAGCAGGCCGGTGCCCATTAAGGTCATGGGCAGATTGTGGGGCATGAAGCTGGTTTTACCGTAATGCTCGCGGGGGCCGATGACTATGACCGCGGCCAGGGCGGCGGCGCCGCAGGTCAGATGGACCACCAGGCCGCCGGCGAAATCGAGGACCCCGCGGGCCGCCAGCCAGCCGCCCTTGCCCCAGATCCAGTGGCAGACCGGGTTATAGACCAGAATGGCCCAGAGCAGGCTGAAGACCACGAAGGGGGCGAAGCGCACCCGCTCGGCAAAGGCACCGGCGATCAGGGCCGGGGTGATCACCGCAAACATGCACTGGTAGATCATAAAGACCAGATGCGGAATGGAGCTGGCGTAATCCGGGCTGGGGGCGGCGGTCACCCCGCAGAGGCCGAACCAGGAAAGGTCGCCGATGAAGCCGCCCAGGTCGGGACCGAAGGACATGGTGTAGCCGAAGTAGACCCACTCGATGCTGATCAGGGAAATCATGATGAAACTTTGCATGATGGTGCCCAGAACGTTCTTGCTCCGGACCATGCCGCCATAAAACAGGGCCAGGCCGGGGGTCATCAGCAGGACCAGTCCCGCCGCGGCCAGAATAAATGCAGTATCGCCTGAATTGATCATCGCCTTTTTCTTCTCCTCTTGTTGTGATTGGTCTGATGTCGTACTTCGTTGCGGTGACATCGTTGCGGTAGACGTCGAGTAGTTCCTTGAGCAAGCCGTGTGCCAAACGGCAGTTTTTGCTTAACGTCCAGTAATAATTGGATTTTTCCTGAAGCTGACCGAACCGGGTGGTGTTGTTCTATACAATTTTGTTGTTTTTCTGGAGGATAATTGCAAAATTGTTTTTGCCGGCAACCGGCGGCAGGGCAGGCGGGGCGCCGATTTTGAGGTATAAATATTTTCATGCCGGACAATTTTCGATAATCGCTCTTAATATCCCGCCGCATCGCACTTATTGCGGGACCGGCCACTGCGGCCTGGTCAAGCTGGTATAGCTTTTTGTACCAACGGCAAATTGGCGGTAAAAACTCTTGGGGTTGGTATCTGCCTGAAATGGCGAAGGCAATTTGTGTAATTGAAAAATTATTGGAACTGGCACAGCCATTGCATTTTTACCCCGTCACCTAGCAACTCTTTTTCATACCACTCTTTTCCTCCTGTAGTACGAAGGCCGGTTCCTTCCTCCCCCGAGGGACCGGCCTTCTCCTTTTTTCCGCGCCGAGTTCTTCCCTTTCCCAGAGCCAAAACAGCACCTGCTAATCCCCCGGTAAATTGAGCAGTAAAAAAACGTTGAGTCCGTCTGCCGTCAACCGCGCGGAGTCGCGCCACGAAAGGGTCTCGTTTATTTCCCATGGGCGGGGACAAAATTGTACACATGACCGGGAATTGGCATTATATCTTGCCCATGCCTGCATTAATCCCAATCCCGGTGGCCCTGACCCGTTGCCGCTCCTATCGCGCCGAGGAGCTGAAAGCGGCCCTCGACCTGCTCTTGCCGGCGGCCGGTCTGACGGTCCGGCCGGGCAGTGTGGTGCTGCTCAAGCCCAACCTGGTTTCGGGGGGTAGCGGGCCTGGGCATCTGGCTTGTACCCGCCCGGCCGTGGTGGCGGCGGTGGCCGAGTGGTGTCTGGACCAGGGCGCTCGAGTGCAGGTTGGCGATTCGCCGGCCTTCGGTAGCGGCCGCTCGGTCATGCAGGCCTGCGGGATGCTCGAGGCCTTGGCTGGCCTGCCGGTGGCGGTGGTCGATTTTGATCGTTGCCGGCGGCTACAGTTGCCGTGCGGGCTGAAAGTCCCGGTGGCGACGGCCGCCCTGGACTGCGATTTGTTGCTCAATCTGCCCCGGGTCAAGGCACACGGGCAGCTCTATGTCTCCCTGGCGGTGAAGAACTATTTCGGGGTGGTGACCGGCTGGCACAAGGCCCTGCATCACGCCCGGCATGGCGACCTCGCCAACCGTTTTGAGGCGTTGCTGGCCGATCTGCCGGGGCTGTTCCCGGGCAGCTTTACGTTGGTGGATGGGATTGTTGCCATGCAGAGGACCGGCCCCATGAAGGGTGAAGCCTTTCCGCTGGCCCTGCTGGCCGGGGGCTCTGATCCGGTCGCCCTGGATACCGTCATCCTGGAAATTATCGGCGCCGATCCCCGGCGCAGTCAACTGTGGGTGGAGTGTCAGCGTCGGGGCTTGCCTGGCACCGATCCGGCCCGGCTGGCCTTCCCCCTGGCCCGCCCCGAGGAATTAAGGGCCGAGAATTTCCTGCTGCCGGAGCTGTTAAGCCCGGTGACCTTTCATCCCGGCCGAATCCTGGTCGGCGGTTGCCGGCGGTTGGCTGCCCGGATTTTCCCGGCCTGAATACTTTCTCCGCTTTACAAGGCGGGCCTGAAAATTTATCGTAGACCACTTCTACGTGGGTGGAGAGAGCTATAATTCCCTCTCCTCCCGGGAGAGGGTTAGGGTGAGGGAATTATTCAGTGCTGTTCAGCCACAATAACAATTAAACAAACGCATTAACGAACAGACCAACTGCTGTTCTTAGGTTTAAAGGAGAATTCGAAATGTTTGATCTACAAGGCAAAGTCGCACTGGTGACCGGCAGTTCCCGGGGTATCGGCAAGGCCATTTCCCTGCGGCTCGCCGAAAACGGCGTCAATATCGTGGTCAACTACGTCCGGCACCGGCGCGACGCCGAGGAGACCGCCGCCCTGATTGAAGGGAAGGGCGCCCGCTGTCTGGTGGTCAAGGCCAATGTCGCCAACGATGAAGATGTTAAGGAGATGTTCGCGCTGATCAAACAGGAATACGGCCGGGTCGATTTCCTGGTCAGCAACGCCGCCTCCGGGGTGCTGAAACCGGCCATGGAGCTGGATGCCCGCCACTGGAACTGGGCCATGGACATCAACGCCCGTTCGCTCTTGACCCTGGCCCAGCAGGCCCTGCCGCTGATGCCTGCGGGCGGGCGGATCATGGCGGTCTCCAGCCTCGGTTCGGTCCGGGCCGTGGAAAACTACACGGCGGTGGGCGCCTCCAAGGCGGCGTTGGAGTCGCTGGTCCGGCATCTGGCCGTCGAGCTTGGTCCCAAGGGGATTCTGGTCAACACCATCAGCGCCGGGGCGGTCGATACCGAGGCCCTGAAGAAATTCCCCAACCGGCAGCAGATTTTGGACACCGCCCTGGCCCGCACCCCGATGGGGCGTCTGACCACCCCCGAGGATGTGGCCGATGTGGCCCTTTTCCTCTGTAGCCAGCTGGCCAACATGATCCACGGCCAGACCGTGGTGGTGGATGGGGGCTATTCGATCCGGGCGTGATAGCGTTCGGTCTTGACTTGGTGTGTATCGGTGTGTATAAAATTCAATGAACAGCAAAGAGATTATCCGAAGACTTGAAAGCGATGGTTGGGCTTGCGCCGGTGGCAAAGGAGACCACCAGAAGTTCAAGCATCCTTTGAAGGCTGGGCATGTGGTAGTGCCACATCCCCGCAAGGACGTGGCAATCGGAACTTTGCGGAACATTTACCGCCAAGCAGGTTGGGAGTGGAAATAAATGCTATACCCCGCATATATTCATATTGGTGACGATCAACACGCCCACGGCGTGACCATCCCCGATTTCCCCGGCTGCTTTTCCGCTGCCGACGAGTGGGAGGATCTGCCGCAGATGATTCAAGAGGCTGCCGAGGTCTACTTTGAAGGTGAAGATATACCCGTCCCAGCCCCAACCCCATTAGAACAATTGACCGCTAATCCAGAATACCAAGGCGGGGTGTGGCTCTTGGTGGATATTGATCTTGCCAAACTCAAGATCAAAGCCAAGCGGGTTAATATCACCATGCCGGAAAATCTCCTGAGTGAGATTGACCGCTATGCCGAGCAGTATCATATGACTCGTTCCGGCTTACTGGCTCAGGCCGCCGGGCAATACATCCATCGCAAACAAACTGTGTAATGGTTTGTAGTCTGGTTTTGTGGATTGATCCATACAGCAGTAAGAGTATGGTGGAAGTGAACGGTTTCGAAACTGTCACTGAAACTCCAGCCAGGACAACGGCAGACTTGAGGCGATGTCGGGAGCGTGGTAGAGTCGAGAATGGCCTTTGAGGTCATCGTGGTAACCCTTTAATTTCATGATGGTGCAAGTATGGGGCAGGTGCAATACATCTCGGATGAGAACAACAAGGTTACCGGCGTTATCGTGCCTATTGACCTCTGGCATGAACTACAAAGGGAGAAGGAAACCGCTTACTTGCTGGAAAGCGAGGCAATGAGAGAGCGCCTGTTTAAGGCGAGAAAGCGCAAGACGGGAATGCCCCTCAAGGAAGTCTGTGAAAAGCTTGGAATTTGATCCGGCGGCCCTTGAGGATTTGGCTTGGTGGATTCAGCAGGATCGCAAGAAAGCCCTCCGCATTGTCAAGCTGCTCAAGGAAGTGCAGCGCACCCCGTTTGAAGGAACCGGAAAACCGGAGGCGTTAAAGCACGAACTTTCCGGTTGCTGGTCTCGCCGTATCGATGATACACACCGTCTGGTGTACGAAGTCAAAGAGGACAAAATCAGAGTCCTCGCCTGCCGATATCATTACTAAGTCAGCCTCGAAGAACAACAGATCTGCAGTACCAGTTAGATTGCCTTGAAAGCCCTCGGCCTCGGCAAGCGGAAGGCCTTTGTCGTGCTGCTGTTGGGTGGGGCAGGAAGGTCGGGTGGCGGCTGGCGGGTTGGAAGCCATCTAAGTAAGTTTTTATGACAAACAAAGTCGGAAATAATTTCCCCAAACAGTTTTGGTCGGTTAGATTGAACCGGCTTGGGGGCAAACTATTGAGGTATGAGCTTAATCTTACACTCAAGACCTGAGCTGGTTTGAAGGTGAGTTATCCGGGGGAAATATTGGTAATGACCGTAACTGCCGCCAATTCACAACTAATAAGTTCGATGTATTTTGCTCCCCGCCGGGCCGGTTTCAAGGCCTCTGGCGGGGTTGTTTTTTGGGGGCTGGGGCGGTAGCCAATAAATTGGGGAGTGTCCCTAGTTTACTACAAGTTATGAGGTTATGATATGGCCAAAAAAACAGAAAAAAATATTCTAAAGGTCAATAGCAATAAACCTTTAGAAAAAATCGAGACCTCGGCGAATGACGACCAGGAACCTATTAATGAAAAACACCAGGCAGAACCAATCGCAGAAGCCATCGACAAACTGGCACTAAGAGCTTCAGATATATGCTTTAGCGCGATAACATTCATTGCTTCTGCCGAAAAATGGCAAATAGACCAGCTTAAAAAGCACTCTAAAGAAGTAAATAGATACGGAAATTTGATAGAAAGCGATGACGATACAATCAGAGCGTCAGCATTAAAACATCTTTTGAAATCATTATATAAGTTCAACAGAATAAAAAAATCTGAAGTAGTTAGGACGCTGGAGATTGGTCACTTTTTAAGCTTATTTAGTGCATTTGATGCATATACAGGCGAACTGCTTTCAGCTATTTACAACAAAAACCATGATCTATTCAAAGGGATCAATAGATCACTTACAATATCCGAAATGCTCAAATACGAAAACATAGAAGATGTAAAAACTATTATTTTGCAAAATGAAATTGAAAACTTCAGAAGGAAAAGCTATGTGGAGCAATTTGAGTCATTAGAGTCAAGATTTTCAATCAATTTGAAAAAATTCTCCAAATGGCCTGAATTTGTCGAATGTAGCCAAAGGAGAAATTTGCTTACTCACTGTGATGGTCTTGTAAGCGATCAATATGTTCAGATATGCACAAAGGAAGGATGCAAATTTGATCCACCGATCAAACCTGGGACAAAACTAGGATTATCGCCAGAATACTTGATAAATTCATGCCACTTGATCATAGAAGTGGCTTTAAAGTTAGGACAAACGCTGTGGCGCGTTCAATTCGATTCCGAATTAGACAAAGCAGACGACCATCTACATACTACGCAATATGATTTTTTAATAAGGGATGATCTTGAGCTAGCTTTGATGGCAGGAGAATTTGCATGTGGATTGCCAAAACACTCTGGAGAGACAATAAAAACAATAATGCTTATTAATTATGTTATTGCATGCAAATTTACAGGCGACAACGACAAGGCTAATAAATTATTAGACAGCAAAGACTGGGGTCCATTGTGTAGTGATTTTAAGCTTGCCGTTGCAATACTAAAGGATAATTATACCGAAGCTGCAAGTATTATGAAAAAGATTGGTCAACATGGAGAGTATGTTAATGAACAAGCATATCATGAATGGCCAATGCTAAATAATTTCAGAGAAAGCAAGGAGTTCCAGGATGCTTACAATGAAATCTATGGATATCAATTCGTTAAGGAACTGAAACGATCTGCGAATAAAGTAAAAGATGAGAGCAAAAAACAAATTGAAATATTCGAAAAAGCATTTAAAGGTGAACCAAAAGTAGAATGTTCTGCAACGGGGTCAGGCTTGACATTTTGACTTTTGGCATAAAGGAAATTAGGGCATCTCCCAATTTCAAGTTGTACTTCTCAGTTTCCCGGTCCAGTAATGCAGCCATCCCCCGTATTCCCCGAGCAGCTGGCGCACTTGCCGCCCTTCCTTCCACCAGCCCTGCGGGGTAAACTGGTCGTTCCCGGCCCCGGCGACCTGGATGTCGAATTGCCCTGGAAAGGCGTTTCGCCAGATATAGGCGGCGCGCCGGGTGTGAAATTTACTGGTGGTGATGATCAATCGGTTCAAGCGCTGTTTTTGAAGGAACGCTCCGACGACCTTGGCCTCGCTTACGGTATCGAAAGCGTCAGGCGCATCGAACACGATTACATCCTGTTCATTCACCCCGAGAAACTTCAAGACGGCCAGATGGTTGACTTCCCAGCGGCAAGGCTCGACATACCCCTGTTTCTCAAGATCCTTGAGGGCTTGGCTCTTACGGTCCCCATCGATGACGACCTTCTTTGCCAACCCCTTCTCGTATAGGTGCGCCGCTTCGATCAGCCGCTCGGTGTAGTCGACCCCGGTGGCCAAAACCACAGCCGCTTCGGCCGGGGCCGTGTGTTCATCCCCTGCCACCAGGAACTTGCCGAGCCCGACCAGTACCGGTCTGCTCAGCAGGATCACGCCAACGACAATGGCCAGAAGAACGGCTAATTTTTTCAGCTTTTTCATCTGCACCGGCAATCCCTCCTGCTGTTTGGAACAAAAGCTGATGCTTTATCCCACTTCGAGTCGACGTTCAAGGCAATTCCTTTTGCCTCATTTTCCACAACGGCCAGGAGGTATGTGTTGTAAGGTTTGACAACACCTGACTGGTGTTGTTATTGTCTCCAACATAAAAGATCGGCTGCTGCTCAGGGAACGTCACATAATCTCCGAGGATGCCTTCGTGGAAATGGTGGTGTGGCGTCTGCCCGAACCCCTGCCCGGGAGCCTCCATGGCTTAAAGTATCGGTTGGCCCTGGTTGTGAATGGTGCTTGCGTTCTCCGTTATGACAATGAGGCAGGTAAAGGCGATCACCGGCATCATGAAGATGAAGAGATGCCTTACCATTTTGTCTCACCCCAGGCCTTGCTCAACGATTTCTGGAACGATGTGGAAAACTGGAGGAGATGACATGAATACCGTGACTATGGAAGTTTCTTCCCGCGAGAAAAGCAACCGGCGGTTACTACGTGCCTTCGAGGGCGAACCTCAGGGAACGTTTATCAGCTTCGAAACTCCGGAGTTGCTTTTTAAGGTGCTTGCCGGCAAACGCTGGGACTTATTGAAGCTGATGACCGGCGCCGGGCCGATGACGATTCGCGAGGCCGCCCGCCGGATGCACCGGGATGTGAAGGGGGTGCATGGCGACGTGAAGGCCCTGCTGCTGGCGGGATTATTGCAAAAAACCGGCCAGGGGCAGATCGTCTTCCCGTATGACGCCGTGCACGTGGATTTTATGCTGCAAGCGGCTTGAGCCTCGGTGTCAAACGCATGGCGATCTCGCCGATAATGTCGGGCGGAACCGTCTAATTGACACCCTCGCTCAACCAGCCGGGTAGGGCGGGGTACCCCGCCATTTCTCTTCCCGGCGATTACCTGTTGCGATAGGCATCACTCCAACCTCAACTGACTTGGCGACCTGATGTTTCAAACCCTTGCCCCACTGATCCTGGCCTCCGGTTCGCCCCGGCGGCGCAAATTTCTTAACGACTTGGGGCTGGTCTTCACTCTGGCCAGCGCCGATCTCGACGAATCCATTCGACCCGGTGAGTTGCCGGGGGAGCTGGTCTGCCGGCTGGCCCAGGAAAAGGCGGCGGTGGTGGCCGCCGACCATCCCGAGGCCTGGGTGATCGGGGCCGATACCGTGGTGGTCCTGGGCGGCGCGATTCTCGGCAAGCCGGCTGGTCCGGTCGAGGCCCTGGCCATGCTGGAGCGGTTGAACGGCCGCACCCACCAGGTCTGGACCGGGGTGGCCATCGCTAATCTGGACAATCGGGTGGGCCGTGCCTTTGCGGTCTGCACCGAGGTCAGTTTCGCCGAAACCGCCCCGGCGGTGCTGGCGGCCTACGTCGCCACCGGCGAGCCCCTGGACAAGGCCGGCTCTTATGGAATTCAGGACATCGGCGTGTTCTTGGTCGATACCGTCCGCGGCTCCTATAGTAACGTGGTGGGGTTGCCGCTGCCGGAGCTGCTCGGTCAGCTGCTGGAGCTGGGAATCATCGGACCTGGTTCAAATTAACAGCTGGCGGAATAACGCAGTTGTCGTCTTTGCGAGCAGAGAGAAGCAATCGTGTCTCTAATGAAATTCTGATTACCACCGAACTTCAGCCCATCTGCAGACATGACATGGAAAGGGGTCGGTAATGTGTGCTTTGTACTGATCGGGCACGCGCTTTAAAGTCATTCCGGCGAAAGCCGGAATCCAGGGGAAATGGCCAATCACTCGGGATTCCGGCTTTCGCCGGAATGACGGTGAAAACCGGCTGAAGATTAGTGGTAATCAAAAATGAAATCAATGAGTTAAAGATTGCTTCGTCGCAAAAGCGCTCCTCGCAATGACTTTATTGAAGGTTTCACTGGCCGCTAACCGTAAAGTTCTTGAAAAGGGTACGGTAAAGCTGTTTTACTGATCGGAAATTCGGGATTAGCACTATCAACAGTCCACGAGGAGAAAAATATGGTTGCGGCACTGGTGCTTCTGGCTGTTATTGTCGGCGTGGTGCTCTACATGGTCAGCGTTTACAATTCGCTGGTCGAGTTGCGCAACCGCTATAAAAACGGCTTTGCCCAGATCGAGGTGCAGCTCAAGCGCCGCTACGACCTGATCCCCAATCTGGTGGAAACCGCTAAGGCCTACCTGAAGCACGAACGGGAAACCCTGGAGGCGGTTATCGCCGCCCGCAACACCGCCGTCCAAGGGTTGCAGGCCGCCGCCGCTGCGCCCGGTAGCGCCGCCGCCATGCAACAGCTGAGCGGGGCCGAGGGTAGCCTGATGGGCGCTCTGGGCCGGCTCAACGTGGTCATGGAGGCCTATCCGGACCTCAAGGCCAACCAGAACATGATGCAGGTCAGCGAGGAGCTCTCCTCCACCGAAAACCGGGTCGCCTTCGCCCGCCAGGCCTTCAACGACCAGGTCATGGCCTACAACACTTACAAGCAGTCCTTCCCGCCGGTGGTTTTGGCCGGACTCTACGGCCATGGCGCCGATGCGGCTCTGCTGGAATTTGCCGACAGCGCCGCCCTCCAGGCCGCCCCGAAAGTCTCCTTCTAAGCGTCTCGCCTGCCGAAATGGATTTCTTCGCGGCCCAGGACCAGGCCCGCCGCAATACCGGCCGACTGGTACTCTTTTTCGCCCTGGCGGTCCTCTCGCTGGTGATCATGACCAATCTTCTGGTCATGGTGTTCTTTGGCTATTCCAGCCCCGGTTCCTTCCAGTTTGACTGGCAGGTGTTTTTCTCGATCGGCGCGGTGGTGGTGGTGGTGGTGGCGGCCGGCAGTCTTTACAAGATCGCCGCCCTGTCCGGCGGCGGGGATGCCGTGGCCGCCATGCTGGGCGGGGAGGCGATCTTCGGCGACGAGGGCGACCTCGACCGTCGCAAGGTCATCAACGTGGTCGAGGAGATGGCCATCGCCTCGGGGACCCCGGTGCCGCAGGTCTATCTGCTCAAGGAGGAAGGGATCAACGCCTTCGCGGCCGGTTTCTCCACCAGCGACGCGGTGATTGGGGTGACCAGCGGGGCGATTCGCCAGCTCAACCGGGAGCAACTCCAGGGGGTGATCGCCCACGAGTTCAGCCACATCCTCAACGGCGACATGCGGCTGAACGTCCGCTTGATCGGCATCCTGCACGGCATTCTCCTGATCGGCCTGATCGGTTACCGGGTCCTGCGCGGCACCTCCAGCAACACTGGCTCTCGGAAAGGCGGCGGGCCTCTGCTTTTGCTGGGTGCGGGCTTGATGGCCATCGGCTATGCCGGCACCTTTTTCGGCAAGTTGATCAAGGCGGCGGTCAGCCGCCAGCGCGAGTTTCTGGCCGATGCCGCCGCCGTGCAGTTTACCCGCAACCCCCAGGGGATCGGCGGGGCGCTACTCCGGATCGGGGGGCTTCCGGCCGGCTCCCTGCTGAAAAACCCCAAGGGGGCCGAGATCAGCCACTTTTTTTTCAGCCAGGGCGTGCCGGTCTTCTTCAAGGCGCTGTTCGCCACCCACCCGCCTTTGGCGGAACGGATCAAGCGGATCATTCCCGCCTGGGACGGCAGTTTTCCCGCCGGAACCACGCCGGAGGTGACGGTTGCCAAAGGGTCTGCCGGCGGGGCCGTTGAGGAGGCGGGAGGCCTGGGCGCCGGCCTGGTTGGCTCCGAGGTCATCGCCCGGGTGGGCCGGCCGACCGAGGCCCAGCTGGGTTACGCCCGGCAGCTGCTGAGTGAAATCCCCGAGGTTTTACGCAAGGTGGCCCGTGACCCCTTCTCGGCCCGGGCCTTGATCTGCTACCTGGTCCTGGATTCTGATCCGACCATCCGGGCGGGGCAACTCTTGCACCTGAAGAACACGGCCGATCGGGGTGTGCATGTCGAGACTCTCAAACTGCTCCGCGAGGGGGGCGGGCTCCGGCCGGAGCAGCGTTTGCCCCTGGTGGATCTGGCCCTGCCGACCTTGCGCCGCCTGAGCGAGCCGCAGTACCGGCAGTTTCTGACCAACCTCAACACCCTGATCGCCGCCGACGGCAAGATCAGCCTTTTCGAATGGTGTCTGCGCCGGATTGTCACCCAGCATCTGGCCGCCGCCTTTGATAAACCGGCCGGTTCCGCTTCCCTGCGCGGTGAACTGGACCAGGTGGCCGGTTCTTGTGTGGTCCTGCTCTCGGTGCTGGTCCATGCCGTCAACCACCACGGGTTTGCGCCGGCCGATGTTTTCGCGGCGGCCCGGGCCGAGCTGGGATTGGCCATCGAGCTGGCCCCCAAGGATCGGCTCGGGTTGCCCGAACTCGACCGGGCCCTGCTCGAACTCAACCGTCTGCCGCCGCTACACAAGGCCAAACTGCTCAAGGCCTGCGCCGCCTGCGTCAACGCCGATGGCATGATTGCCCCGGTGGAAGCGGAGCTGCTGCGGGCCGTCGCCGCCACCCTCGGTTGTCCCATGCCGCCGCTGGTGGTCTGAGCAGTTCCGGGCGGCCATTGACAACTCCGCTCCGGCTGACTACCCTGTCCAGAGTTTAGGAACCGTCACGAAATACCTGTGTAATGCTGATCCTTCCCTTACGGCCTCTTCTGCTGTTTGGCTATTGGGGGATGATCAGGTGATGGTCATACCGCGGCTTAGTAGATCGCCAACCATATTGCCCGTGAGGAAAAAATGAAAAAATTGCTCCTGTCCCTCTCCCTGCTCCTGATCGCGGTCGGACTCTCCGGCTGCGGCTACAATACCATTCAGCAGTACGACGAGGCGGTGATTGCCGCCTGGGGTGATGTGGAGGCCTCCTACCAGCGCCGGGCCGATCTGATTCCCAATCTGGTCGAGGTGGTCAAGGGTTACGCCGCCCATGAGAAGGAAACCCTGACCGCGGTTACCGAGGCCCGGGCCCAGGTCGGCAAGGTCCAGCTGGGCAAGGACGTACTCAACAGCCCCCAGGCCATGGCCAATTTCCAACAGGCCCAGGGCGGCTTGAGTTCGGCCCTCTCCAAGCTGATGGTGGTGGTGGAGAAGTATCCTGACCTCAAGGCCAACCAGAACTTCACCGACCTGCAGAACCAGCTGGAGGGCACTGAGAACCGGATCAACGTGGCCCGGGTCCGCTTCAATGAGGCAGTCAGGATCTTCAACACCTCGATCCGCACCTTCCCCAATAATCTGACCAATAATTTCATGCTGCATCTGCCCCGCCGTGAGCCCTTCAAGGCGGAGGCCGGGTCTGAGAAGGCGCCTTCCGTGAAGTTTTAACCTAAAAACGGCAGTTGAAAGTGAAAGATTTCTAATAGATCCCCTCATCCCAACCTTCTCCCGGAGGGAGAAGGAGCAAATCCCTTCTCCTTTCGGGAGAGGGCTAGGGTGAGGGGATTAATCAGTGCCATCAAGCAACAAGAGCATAATCAGGCGTGACAGCTGCTGTTTTAAGTTTTAATCAAAATCGCCAGCCCCCTGCCGCCTCGTGCATGGCGGCGCGGCAGGGGGCGAGGAAAATCAATTGTTCCAGACCAGAGTAAAAACAAGCTTCCGGTTCATTGCCGTCCTGCTGGCCCTGTTCAGTTGGGCTGGTGCGGCCTCTGCCCTGGAGGTCCCGGCCTATCGCGGTTACGTGAACGATTATGCCGGGATGCTCTCGGCCGAAACGGTCGCCCAGCTGGAGCGGGGGTTGGCCGATTTTGACCGGACCGACTCCACCCAGGTGGCGATTTTGACCATTCCCTCCCTGGAAGGCGGGGCGCTGGAGGATTTCAGCATCAAGGTGGTCGAGAAGTGGGGGGTCGGCAGCAAGGGCAAGGACAACGGGGTCCTGCTGCTGGTGGCCCGGGATGACCGCAAGGTCAGAATCGAGGTGGGGCGCGGCCTGGAAGGGGTGCTCACCGATTTGATCAGCGGCCGGATCGTCGCTCAGGTTATCACCCCCGCCTTCAAGGCCGGGCAGATCGACCAGGGGGTCATGGCCGGGACTGCGGCCATCATCCAGGCCACCCGCGGCGAGTTCAAGGCCGAGGCCCGGCGGGCCGGGGGCCGGGGCGAGCCCTCGCCGCTGTTCAAGTTTGCCATTCTGGCCATTATCGCCACCGCCTTTATCGGCATGATGTCCCGCAAGTTAGGGGCGGCGGCCGGGGCCTCGATCTTCCCCCTGGCCTTCCTCTTCGGACTTACTCCGGCCTGGAGCCTGCTGCTTCTGCTCCTGCTGGTTCCGGTCGGCGCCCTGGGCGGCTGGCTCTTGTGGCCACTGCTCTCGTCCCTGGCCAGTGGTGGTGACGGCCATCATCATGGCGGCGGCTTCGGCGGCGGTTTTGGTGGGGGCGGCTTTGGCGGTGGGGGTGGCGGCGGTGGTTTCGGCGGTTTCGGCGGCGGCGGTTTTGGAGGCGGCGGCGCCTCGGGGAGCTGGTAGATGAAGGCGGAAAACTTTTTTAGCACGCAGGACCAGGCGCAAATTGCCGAGGCGGTGCGGCAGGTCGAATTGCGCACTGCCGGCGAGGTGGTGGTGCAGGTGGTCGACGGGAGCGACACCTATCCCGAGGGGCGAATCCTGGCCGGCATGGTGTTGGGCGGGCTGACGGCCCTGGCGGTGACGGATTTCTGGCTGGCCGACAACCTCTGGCTCTTCGTACCCCTGGCCCTGGGGCTGACCGCCTTTTTCGGCTGGCTGGTCGGCTGGCTGCCAACCTTGCACCGGTTTTTTGTCCACCCGGTCCGACTGGAGGGGCAGGTGGCGGAGCAGGCCCTGGTCTCCTTTTACGAAAGGGGTCTCTATAAAACCCGGGGCGCCACCGGGGTACTCTTCTTCATCTCCCTGTTCGAGCACAAAGTCAGGGTGCTGGCCGATAAAGGGATCTACGAAGAAATCTCCCACGAAACCCTGCAGGAGTACGCCGACGAGGTTGCCCGCAGCGTCAAGGCCGGCAATACCGCCGAGGTACTCTGTCGCGAAATCGAGCGGATTGGCGAGATTCTGGCCCACCACTTCCCGGTTGCCGCCGATGATACCAACGAGCTGGCCAACGAGGTGCGGGTCGGCCGCTAAACCCGGCTGTTAACCCGGCGGTCCGGGCGATATTTCGTCTTCCCGCTGTTCTCCTTTAGAGCAGTACCCCGAGTCCGAGAAACACCTCCACCAGATAGAGGGTGAGGATGGCGAGGCCCAGCTGGAAGTGGGTATTCCGGTAGGGGCTGTTCGGCCCCTTGATCTTCCTGGAGACCAGAAAGGTGGCAAGGAGCAGGGCGATGATGGCCGTTCCGGCCAGGAGATGGGCCGGGTATTTCAGGATGTTGCCGGTATCCAGCAGCACCAGGGTGAGTCCGGCGCCGAAGCCGAGCCCGCCTAAAATCGCCAGTCGCGGTCCCAGATATCGGTGACGGCGCATGGCGGCCACCGGCAGGGGGGTGCCGTTCTTCCTGGCCCGGCGGATGATCAGGCCGTAGCGGGCGGTGTAAAAGAACAGCAGCATCACCGAAAAATTAAACAGGCCATGCCCGATCCGTAAATCGGCCAGCAGTTCCCTGCTGATCAGCGGGTATTCCATGATTTCTCCTTCCTTTTCGTTATTCCACCACCTCGATCATCCCCTCCATGCCTTTTTCCCGATGGGTGTCGAACCAGAGCAGACTCTTGTCGCAATACATCGGGTACTTGCCGGTCTTGGTCGGGGTGAACTTGATGGTCTGGAAGTCGTTCTTCATGTCGATTTTTAAATCAATCCCCGCCTCCGGGGCCTTGACGATGAGGTTGTGGGGAATGTAGCCCTTGGCCTTCTTGAACTTGAGTTCCACGGGGGTGTTCACCTTCACCACCAGATAATTCGGCTCATAGTAGTATTCGCCGCCGATGATGTCCAGCCGTTGGATTCCATCGCTTCCGAGCGTGGCGACGGCCCGGGTGATTTTGCCGGGGGCGTGGGCATCGCTGGCCGCTGGATCCGCAGCCCAGGCCGGCAGGATGGTCAAGGTTGTAATCGCCAGAAGCAACGCCATCAATCTACAGTTCTTCATTTTGTTCTCCTTGTTTTTGGTTGGTCTGCTGAAAAGCTACCATGCATAAACTAGTTATCCCTTGCCCGGCAAGGCGCAGGCATTGCCGGGGCCGCCGACCCGGCAGGCCGAAGCGCCCCGGCCCTCTTTAAGGTCGTGACTCTCTTCGATTTGGATTGTGGTGTGCTCGATCCCGAAGCGCTGCTGAAGCGCCGCGACCAACTCCGCCAGCAATTCCTGTCTCCGCTCGTAGCCATCCGGAACCACCACGTGGGCGGTGACGGCTTCCCGGCCGCTGGCAATCGCCCAGATATGCAAATCGTACAGGCAGCAGACTCCAGGGTGGCCGAGAATTTCCTGCTCCACCTCCCGGTAGTCGATATGGCTCGGCACCCCCAGCAAGAGGACGTGGACGGCGTCTTTGACAATGCCCCAAGAGCTCCAGAGGATCAAGAGACAGATGCCCAGACTGATCAGCGGATCGATCAGTTGCCAGCCGGTGGTCAGCATGATCAGGCCGGCTGCCAGCGCTCCCACCGAGCCCAGCAGGTCAGCCAGGACGTGGAGGAAGGCGCCACGGACGTTGAGATTGTCGTCCTTGTGGGCGTGCAGCAGCCGGATCGAGATCAGGTTGACCAGGAGGCCGATGGCGGCCACGGCGATCATCACCGGCGCCTTGACCTCCGGCGGGGACTGCAGGCGCGAGTACGCCTCGTGCAGGATCACCCCGACAATGGTCCAGAGGGCCAGACCGTTGCCGAGGGCGGCCAGGATCTCGGTGCGGCGGTAGCCGAAGGTCTTGGTGGTGGAGGGCGGCAGTTCCCCGATCTTCATGGCCAGTAGACTCAAGGCCAGGGCGCCGGCATCGGTGAGCATGTGGCCGGCATCGGACCAGAGGGCTAGTGAGTTGGTGTACCAGCCGCCCACCGCCTCGACCACCATGAAGCCGGCGACCATCAGAAATGAATAGAACAGGCTCCGGCGGCTGCCCTCATGGTGGTGGGCATGGTCGTGGTCGTGGTGATGGTTGTGGCCGTTTTCCATGGTTCTCCTTGTTCTTCATAGTTTACACA
The DNA here is from genome assembly GCA_020056965.1 of Deltaproteobacteria bacterium. Lineage (GTDB taxonomy): Bacteria > Desulfobacterota > Desulfobulbia > Desulfobulbales > JAGXFP01 > JAGVGT01. The sequence goes on along the minus strand of JAGVGT010000032.1, from coordinate 65,621 downwards.
GGGGAGTCTTGGTCTGCTAAGCCAAAAATCGTCGGACCGATAAAAAGGGAAAAGAGCGCTTGTCATAATAAAACATCTGTTTTAATCTCCCGTTCCATCCCGATTCTGTGAGGGGCGCAAGATGCACGGTAAGAGTAAGAGAAAAACCGAGACCCGGACCAGGCTACTGCAAGCCGGCGGCGAAATTTTCGCGCAATACGGCTTCCGGGGGGCGACCGTCCGGCGCATTGCCCGGCGGGCCCAGGCCAACGTGGCGGCGGTGAATTATTATTTCGCCGGCAAGGAAGGGCTTTACCTGGCGGTGCTGGAGCACACCTTCGCCACCGCCAAGAGAAAATATCCGCCGGACCAGGGGCTGGACGAAAACGCCGGCGCCGAGGAACGGCTGCGGGCCTTTATCGCTTCCCTGATCATGCGGATTTTGGACACCGGGCGGCCGGCCTGGCATGGCCGCTTAATGATCCGGGAAATCGCCGATCCCTCGCCGGTACTCGATCGGATGGTTGAAGATGCGATCCGACCCATGTATGATCGGTTGGTCGGAATTGTCGGCGAGCTCATGGCTCCGGGCGCCGATGCGCAGACGGTCCGGCTCGGGGCCATGAGCGTCCTGGGGCAGTGCCTTTATTACCACCATGCCGGACCGGTGATTTCCCGGCTGCATCGGGAAGAACTCGACGCCGCCGGAATCAGGGCGGTCTCCGACCATATCACCGCCTTTTCCCTGCTGGCTTTGCGCGGCGGTTGGGATGGCGGAAAGCGGGGGTAGGAATGGGCGGCGAGCCTTTAATTGCAGGGCGCCAACTCCATGCCCGTCATTGCGAGGAGTGAAGCGACGAAGCAATCTCACCGCAGAGGCAACCAAACGAGAGCTTGCGCCACTTTCCCTGCTTATGACGAATTTTGAACTTTTCTGGTTGTTACGCGACCATCAGCTTTGGGCCGCCCTTCGATCCTTCGACAGGCTCAGGATCAAGGTGAACGGAAAAACTGTTTTACATTCCGTCCGAGCCTAGCTTTCAGAAATTTAGGGAACTATAAGCTTTAGCGCACTTTAGGTCTTTTAGATGGATATCGCGATGATAATAAGAAGCCGTTCTCAACGGTTGCTTGGGGTGCTGGCCCGGCTGGGTTGGGGGGCGACTCTCCTCCTGGCCGCTTGCGCCCCGGTCGGCCCTGGCTACCAGCCGCCCAAGCCCGAGCTGCCGGTCGCCTGGAGCGGGGCGGTCGCCGAGAGTGCCAATCCGGCCGGGCGCGAGGTGCTGGGGCACTGGTGGACTCTGTTCAGCGATTCCCTCCTTGACTCGCTGATCCAGCGGGCCATCGCTGCTAACTTGGATTTAAAAATTGCCGAGGCCCGGGTTCAGCAGGCCCGGGCCCAGTACCGGCTGACTACGGCGGCGGCCGCCCCGACCGTGGGGGTATCCGGCGCCTACACCAACAGTCGCAAGAGCGAAAATAGTGGCAGCAACGGCAGTGGCGGCGCGACCCAGGACCTCTTCCAGACCGGCTTTGACGCCGGCTGGGAACTCGATATCTTTGGCGGTGCCCGTCGGGGTGCTGAAGCGGCCGAGGCCCGGTTGGTAGCCGCCGGAGAGAACAGCGGCGATGTCCAGGTTACGCTGGCGGCTGAGGTGGCCCGCAACTATCTGGAGTTACGGGGCAGCCAGCAGCGGCTGGTCACGGCCCGCGCCAATCTGGCCGGGCAGGAAAAGACCCTGTCCCTGGCTAAGGGTCGCAAAGAGGCCGGGCTGGGCAATGAGCTGGAGGTGGCCCAGGCCGAGACCCAGCTGGCCCTGACCCGCGCCCAGTTGCCGCCCCTGGAGAACAGCGGCGGCCAGGCGAGCTATCGCCTCGCCCTGCTCTTGGGACTGGCGCCCCAGGACTTGCAGGCAGAACTGGCGGCTCCGGCTGGGTTGCCCATAATGCCGGCGGGTCTGCCGGAAACCCTGCCCTCGGAGCTACTGCGGCGACGGCCTGACATCCGCAGGGCCGAGCGGCTCCTGGCCGCCACCACCGCCGATATCGGGGTGGCCACGGCCGAACTCTTTCCGCGTTTTTCGCTCACCGGTCTGGTCGGTTTGCAGAGCCTCAATCTCAGTGACCTGCTCAGCACCTCCAGCCGTTATTGGACCGTCGGTCCTACGGTGCGCTGGGCCATCTTCGACGGGGGGAGGGTGCGGGCCAATATTGACCTCAACCAGGGTCGCCGGGAAGAGGCCCAGGCGGTTTACGAACAAACGGTGCTTGCCGCCCTAAGTGAGGTGGAAACCGCCCTACTGGCTCAGGCCCGGGAAGAAGAGAGCCGCCGGACGTTTGTTGAGGCCGTGGCTGCGGGGCAGCGGGCGGTGGAACTGGCCGGCGGTCGTTATCGCGCCGGGCTGGCCGGGGTTCTCGATGTTCTGCTGGGTGAGCGCTCCCTCTATCAGGCCCAGGACCAGCTGATCCAGAGCGAGCAGCGGCGGGCGGTGGCCCTGGTCGCGCTCTGCAAGGCCCTGGGTGGCGGCTGGGACTTAAATCAGGATGCACCGGCAAATTCAAGCGGAACGGCGGACCCAGCCATCGTGACCCCGCCCGCCACATCATCGGGAGTTGGGAAAATATGAGCTTTGATTCCGTATTCACCGGGGACTCCCGGCCTGGCTGCCGGGCCGGATTGTGGCCGGTTCTGTCGCTGTGTTTATTTCTCCTGTTGTCGGGTTGTTCCGGCGCCAAGGAGGCCAAGGGCGGCAAGGGGGAAAAGGGCGGCAAAGCGAAGTCCGCCCCGGTCCCGGTGAGCGTGGCGACCAGTATGCGCAAGGATATGCCGGTGACAGTAGAGGCCATCGGCACGGTCGAGCCCTTTGCCTCGGTGGGGATCAAGTCCCAGGTGGCGGGGGTGTTGGAAAAGGTCAATTTCCACGAGGGTGATCCGGTTAAGGCGGGCGATCTGCTCTTTGCCATCGACCCGCGCCCCTTTGCGGCCCGGTTAGACCAGGCCCGGGCCACCTTGGCCAAGGATCAGGCCGCTCTGGATAATGCCAGGAAACAGGCGGAACGCTACGGACCGGCCGCCGAAAAGGGCTATGTCTCCGAAGAACAGTCCGATCAGGCCCAGACCAGCGTCGCCACCCTGGCGGCCTTGGTTCAGGCCGACCAAGCGGCGCTGGCGAGCGCCCGCCTCGACCTCGACAACTGCACAATCAGGGCGCCCATCTCCGGAGCCACCGGGGAGCTTCTGGTGACGGAGGGTAATCTGGTCAAGGCCTCGGACGATCAGCCTCTGGTGACCATCAATCAGATTGTGCCGGTCAAGGTGAGTTTCACCCTGCCCGAGCAGACCCTGCCCGAGTTGAAAAAGCACCTGACCGGCGGCGAGCTGGCGATTTGGGCCATTCCCCCGGGGGATGGCGCCCAGCCGCAATCCGGCCGGTTTGCCTTCCTGGACAACATGATCGACCAGAGCACCGGCACCATCCGGCTGAAGGCGACCTTCGCCAATCCCGATCGGGGCTTCTGGCCGGGGCAGTTCGTCAAGGTCAGCCTGCGTCTTACCACCCGGCGGGCGGCCACGGTGGTGCCCGCCCCGGCGGTGCAGACCAGTCAGACCGGCGCCTACGTCTATGTGGTCAAGCCGGACCAGAGTGTCGAAGAGCGGCCGGTGATCGCGGCCTTCAGCTTTGGTGGTGAGTCGGTCATCGACTCGGGATTGGCGGTGGGAGAGACGGTGGTGACCGACGGCCAGTTGCGCCTGAAGCCCGGGGCGTTGGTCAAAGCGCTGCCGGCCGGCGCCAAAGCGGAGAAGGGTGGGGCGAGCAAGTGAATATTTCGGAACTTTTCATCCGCCGGCCAGTGATGACCAGTCTGGTCATGCTGGCGGTGATGATCTTCGGGGTGTTCGCCTATCGGCTGCTGGCCGTAAACGACCTGCCGACCGTCGATTTCCCGACCATCCAGGTGCGGGCCAGTCTGCCGGGCGCCAGCCCCGAGACCATGGCCAGCGCCGTCGCCACCCCCCTGGAACGGCAGCTGTCGACCATCGCCGGCGTCGATACCATGAGCTCCACCAACGGCCAGGGCTCGACCATTATCACCCTGCAGTTCACCCTGGAGCGCGACATCGATGCTGCCGCCCAGGATGTGCAGTCGGCCATCTCCCAGGCAGCCCGCCAGCTGCCCCGCGAGATGCCGAGTCCGCCCTCGATCCAGAAGGTCAACCCGGCCGACTCGCCGATCCTTTATCTGGCCTTGAGTTCCCCGACCCTGCCGCTCTCCCAGGTCAACGAGTTCGCCGATACCGTCATCTCGCCGCGGATTTCCATGATCAGCGGGGTGGCTCAGGTCATGGTCTACGGTTCCCAGAAATACGCGGTGCGCATCGACCTCGATCCCCATCTCCTGGTTAGCCGGGGCATCGGTTTGAACGAGGTGGCCGAGGCCCTGGTCAGCTCCAACGTCAACCTGCCCACCGGCGGTCTGCAGGGCAGGAGCCAGGCCTTTACCATCCAGGCCAGCGGCCAGCTGTACAACGCCGCCGATTTCCGCAACCTGATCGTGGCCTATCGCGACGGCGCCCCGGTCCGTCTGGCTGATCTGGGTACGGTCAGTGACGGGGTCGAAAACGACAAAATTGCCGCCTGGTTCAATACCGAGGGCAAATCGACCCGGGCGGTGGTTCTGGCCGTCCAGCGCCAGCCCGGCACCAATACCATCGCGGTGGTCGACAGCATCAAGGCCCAGCTGCCCAGCTTCCGCGCCCAACTGCCCGGCGCCGTCCAGTTGAACGTTCTCTACGATCGTTCCACCACCATCCGGGAGTCGGTCTCGGAGGTCAAATTCACCCTGATGTTGACCATTGCCCTGGTCATCCTGGTCATCTTTCTCTTCCTGCGCAACCTCTCGGCCACGGTCATTCCCAGCCTGGCCCTGCCGCTCTCGATTGTCGGTACTTTTGCCGCCATGTATCAGCTCGGGTTCTCGGTCAACAACATCACCCTGTTGGCCCTGACCCTCTCGGTAGGTTTCGTGGTCGATGACGCCATCGTCATGCTGGAGAATATCGTCCGCCACATGGAGAAGGGCGAGTCGGCGATGACGGCGGCCCTTAAGGGTTCTAAGGAGATCGGTTTCACCATCATCTCCATGACCATCTCCCTGGTGGCGGTCTTTATCCCGGTGCTGTTCATGGGCGGCATGTTGGGCCGGATTCTGCATGAGTTCGCGGTGACCATCGCCGTGGCGATCCTGATCTCCGGCTTCGTCTCCCTGACCCTGACCCCGATGCTGGCCAGCCGCTTCCTGAAACCCCAGGCCGGGGTGCGTCACGGCCGGCTCTTTCTGTTGATGGAGCGCTTTTTCGCGGGCTGGCTGCGCCTCTATGAACAGAGTCTCGATCTGGTCCTGCGCCATCGGCTCACCGTCCTGGTCCTGACCCTGCTGCTGACCGGCGTCACCGGCTGGCTCTTTACCCGGATGCCCACCGGGCTTTTCCCGGCCGACGACGTTGGGGCCATCCGTTGCCAGACCGAGGGCGCCCAAGGGGTATCCTTCGACGAGATGAAGCGCAACCAGGCCCAGCTGGTGGAGATCGTTCTCCAGGATCCCGATGTCGAGGCCTTCATGTCCTCGGTGGGCGCCTCGGGTTCGCGGGTCGGTTCCAACAGCGGCTTCATGTTTATCAAACTCAAACCCCGCGCCGAACGCAAGGCCAACGCTGACCAGATCATCCAGCGGTTGCGGCCCAAGCTGGACACTATCCCCGGTATCCGCGTCTACCTCAATAACCCGCCGCCGATCCGGCTGGAATCGACCTCCTCCAAGGCCCAGTACCAGTTCGTCTTGCAAAGCCCGGACAGTGCGGAACTTTACGCCACTGCCAGCGAATTCGAGGCCAGGCTGCGGGGCTTAACGATTTTGCAAGACGTCAACTCGGACCTGCAGATCAAGAATCCTCAACTCAATCTGACCATCAATCGGGACCGTGCCGCCGCCCTGGGGGTGAGCCCGGCCCAGATCGAGACCACCTTATATTCGGCCTACGGCGCCCGCCAGGTTTCGACCATCTTCTCGCCAACCAATCAGTATCAGGTGATCATGGAACTGGCCCCCCAGTATCAGGCCGACCCGGCGGCCCTGGAGCTCTTGCGGTTCCGTTCCAGTCAGGGTCCGCTGGTGCCGCTTACCTCGCTGGTTACGGTTGCGCGCGGTTTGGGGCCGTTGTCGGTCAACCATCTCGGCCAGATCACTGCGGTGACCATCTCCTTCAATCTAAAACCGGGGGTGCCGCTGGGTGATGCGGTGGCGGCCATCGAACAGGAGGCCCGCAGCCTGCCGGCCGCCATCACTACTGGTTTCCAGGGCGCGGCCCAGGTCTACCAGGCCTCGACCAAGGGGCTGGCGCTGCTGTTGATCCTGGCGGTGGTGGTGATCTATATCGTTCTAGGCATCCTCTACGAGAGCTACATCCATCCCCTGACCATCCTCTCCGGGTTGCCCTCGGCCGGTTTCGGGGCGCTGCTCACCCTGCTGGCCTTCGGCAAAGACCTCAATCTCTATGCCTTCGTCGGCATCATCATGCTGGTCGGCATCGTTAAAAAGAACGCCATCATGATGATCGATTTCGCCCTGGAGGCGCAGCGTAACGAGGGGTTGTCGCCCCTGGCCGCGATCCATCAAGGGTGTCTGGTCCGTTTCCGGCCGATCATGATGACCACCATGGCGGCCCTGATGGGCACCCTGCCCATCGCCATCGGGATCGGGGCCGGAGCCGAGGCGCGCCGGCCGCTCGGACTGGCGGTGGTCGGCGGCCTGCTGGTCTCCCAACTGATGACCCTCTATATCACCCCGGTGATCTACTACTACCTCGACCGCTTGCAGGGGTGGCTTAAGCAGCGGTTTAGGGGATGGAGCGGTGATGTGGAAATTGCTGAACCATAGTGAACCATAGAACTGCCGAATAGCCAGCCGCGGAACCTACCTCCCCCGGCCCCTCCTTGGCAAGGAGGGGAGATATTCCCCTGGTCTTTTTCTGGGTGCTGCGATGAAAAACGCTGGATCGAGCTGGTGTTCCCGGTAAACTGGGACTAACTCCCTCCCCATACCAAGGGGAGGGCTGGGGTGGGGTAAAGGCGCATGGCGGATTCGGAGCAGAAGGCAGACGGTGACGCCCGGACTTTAGCGGCGGCCGGCCAGGTCCTGAACGGGCAGGGAACGCGGCGGGGTCTGGCCCGGCTGCTGCCCTTTCTTGGCCCGGCCTTCATCGCCAGCATTGCCTATGTCGATCCCGGCAACTTCGCCACCAACATTGCCGGGGGCGCCAAGTTTGGCTACACCCTGCTCTGGGTGGTGGTGGCCAGCAACCTGATGGCCATGCTGGTCCAGATCCTGGCCGCCAAAGTGGGGATCGCCACCGGCCGTAATCTCGCCGAACTCTGTCGCGACCACCTGCCGCGCCCTCTGGTCTGGGGGATGTGGGTGGCCATGGAGCTGGTGGCCATGGCCACCGACCTGGCCGAGTTTATCGGGGCGGCGGTGGGTTTCAACCTGCTCTTCGGGATGGATCTCTTCACTGCCGGGCTGGTGACGGCGGTGGTGACCTTTCTGATCCTGGCCTTGCAGTCCCGGGGCTTCCGGCCGCTGGAGGCGGTGATTACCTCGCTGCTGGGGGTAATCGCCCTCTGTTATGTGGTGGAGACAATTCTCGACAAGCCGGAGTGGGGGCGGGTCTTTTATCATGCCGTGGTGCCAAGTTTCGCCGGCCCCGAGAGCGTGTTGCTGGCCACCGGCATCCTTGGGGCCACCATCATGCCGCACGTGATCTTCCTGCACTCCTCGCTGACCCAGGGGCGGATCATCGCCGCCAATCCGGCCCAGAAACGGCGGCTGTTTTTTTTCGAGGTGGCCGATATCACCATCGCCCTGGGGGCGGCCGGCTTGATTAACGCCGCCATGCTGATGATGGCCGCCGCCACTTTCCATCGCTCGGGGTTCACCGATATCGCCACCCTGGAAGGCGCCCATCGCACTCTGGAGCCGCTCTTGGGGCCGGCGGCGGGGGTGGTCTTCGCCGTCTCGCTCCTGGCCGCCGGCCTGGCCTCGACCACGGTCGGGACCATGGCCGGCCAGGTGATCATGCAGGGTTTCATTAAGCGGCAGGTTCCGGTCTGGCTGCGCCGCCTGGTCACCATTCTGCCCTCGCTTGCCGTGATCGGCCTGGGTTTCGAGCCCACCCGTACCCTGGTGCTCAGCCAGGTGGTCTTGAGTTTCGGTCTGCCCTTTGCCGTAGTGCCGCTGGTCATCTTCACGGCCCGGCGGTCATTGATGGGTGAGCTGGTCAATCACCGCGTCACTACAACTCTGGCTTGGCTGGTGACGGGGTTGATCGTCACCTTGAATATTTATCTGCTTTATCAGACCTTCCTGGGGGCGTAAGGTATGTTCGAGCACATCCTGGTGCCGTTGGACGGATCACGCCTGGCCGAGGCGGCCTTGCCGGTGGCGGCTTATCTGGCCCGGCTGAGCCGGGGGCGGGTGACCCTGATCCACATGATTGAGAAGGACGCCCCGGCGGCCGTGCACGGGGAGCACCACCTGCGCGAAGCGGCCGAGGCCCGGGCCTATCTGGAAGTGGTGCGCGCCCGCTTTGGCGACGCCCTAGAGTGGCAACTGCATGTTCACAGTCCCGCCGCCGTCGATGTGGCGGGGGGGATCGTCGCCCATGAGGGCGAACTGCAACCCGACCTGGTGGTTATGTGCACCCATGGTCCCGGGCGCCTGGAGCGATGGTTGCGGGGTAGTCTGGCCCAGCAGGTGGTGGCCCTAGGGCGCACCCCGCTCTTGCTGGTGCGGCCGGACCTGGCGACCGGGGCTGAGTTTGCCCTGCGCCGAATCCTGGTGCCCCTGGACGGCACCAGCCGCCATGAGGGCGGGTTGGCGGTGGCCCTGGAACTGGTGGGGGCCTGCGGATGCCACCTGCAACTGCTGGGAGTGGTCCCATCCGCTGCGGTTCTGGCCGGGCCGGAGGCCTCTCTGGCCCGCTTTCTGCCGGGCTCGACCCGGGCGCTGGGCGAGCTGGCCGCCGACAATCTGCGGGAATATCTGGTCGGGGTGCGGGAACGGGCCGTCGCCAGGGGAATCAAAACCACCCTTGAGCTGCGGCACGGTGACATTGCCGAGGAGATTGTCCAAGCCGCCGCCGATAACGGCGTCGAACTGATCGTCCTGGGCACCCACGGCAAGGCCGGCACCAAGGCCTTTTGGGCCAACAGTGTGGCGGCCCGGGTCCAGGGGCGGACTGATCAGGCCTTGTTGCTGGTACCGGCTTGAAGATGTGGGTCGAGTAAATATTTATGGTGTGCGGAAAAACCGGCCATCGCGCAAAGAACGGTCGGTTATTTTTCGATCATTGACGTGGTGAGCGCCAAATCAGTAGAGTGATTTTGACTTGGTGACCGAAAATTTTGTTCACCCCAGTTGTCTTGCCGCTCGCGATCTTGTTCAGATACCGGATTACCCGGAAAAAAAATGCAGACAAACAGGCAGTTATTTTGTATGAAAAGCCCGTTGTTTAGCGCGTATTTTGTTACGATTTTGTAATAGAACTTCTGCCAATCTACCCTAAAGGAGGACATAACGATGAGCAGTAATTGCAATTGTGGTTGTGGTGATGAAGGCATGGGCCTGGCCGAATTGTTCGGTTCCAACGTCTTTAACGACCGGGTCATGCGGGAGAGACTGCCGAAGGAGACCTACAAGGCGCTCAAGCAGACCATCCAGATGAATGTGCCCCTCAAGCCGGAAGTGGCGGCCGTGGTGGCCAACGCCATGAAGGACTGGGCCATCGAGCGCGGCGCCACCCATTACACCCATTGGTTCCAGCCGCTGACCGGCTCCACCGCTGAGAAGCATGACTCCTTCATTACCCCCACCGATGACGGCGGGGTGATCCTGGAATTCTCCGGCAAGCAGCTGATCCAGGGCGAGCCGGACGCCTCCTCCTTCCCGAGCGGCGGCCTGCGGGTCACCTTCGAGGCCCGCGGCTACACCGCCTGGGACTGCACCTCCCCGGCCTTTTTGAAGGAAGACGCCGACGGCGACGTCACCCTCTGCATCCCTACGGCCTTCTGCTCGTACAACGGCCAGGCCTTGGACAAGAAGACCCCGCTGCTCCGCTCCATGGCGGCGGTCTCCACCCAGGCCATCCGGGTATTGCGCGCCATGGGCAACACCACCTCCCAGCGGGTCACCGCCACCGTCGGGCCCGAGCAGGAGTACTTTCTGGTCGATAAGGAATACTACGGTCTGCGCCTCGACCTGATGACCGGCGGCCGCGCCCTCTTCGGCGCCCCGGCCCCCAAGGGCCAGGAGCTGGAGGACCAGTACTTCGGCGCCATCAAGGACCGGGTCGCCAGCTACATGAAGGATCTCGACATCGAGCTCTGGAAGATGGGCATCACCTCCAAGACCAAGCACAACGAGGTGGCCCCGGGGCAGTTCGAGATGGCTCCGGTCTTCTCCACCACCAACATTGCCGCCGACCACAACCAGCTGGTCATGGAGACCATGCAGAAGGTGGCCCTCCGCCACGACCTGGTCTGTCTGCTTCACGAGAAGCCTTACGCCGGGGTGAACGGCAGCGGCAAGCACAACAACTGGTCGCTGACCACCGACGACGGTATCAACTTCATGGAGCCGGGCTCCACGCCGGAGTCCAACGCCCTCTTCCTGGTGGTGCTGGCCGCCACCATGAAAGCGGTTGATACCCACGCCGACATCCTGCGCGCCACCTGCGCCAGCTCCGGCAACGACCACCGTCTGGGCGCCAACGAGGCCCCGCCGGCGATCATCTCCAGCTTCCTGGGTGATGAACTGAGCGACATTTTGAACGCCGTGGCCACCGGCAAGAAGTATTGCCGCCAGGGCAGCGCCTGTCAGTTCCTGCGGATCGGCGTTGACTCTCTGCCGGACCTGCCCAAGGACAACACCGACCGTAACCGGACCTCGCCCTTTGCCTTCACCGGCAACAAGTTCGAGTTCCGGATGCTCGGCTCCTCCCAGTCAATCTCCGGCCCCAATGTGGCGTTGAACACCATCGCCGCCGAGGTGCTGGACGAGGTCGCCACCCGTTTGGAGAAGGCCAAGGACGTCAACAAAGAGATCCAGGCCATCATCAAGGAGTACATCACCAAGCATGGCCGGATCATCTTCAACGGCAACAACTACTCCGAGGAGTGGGCCAAGGAAGCAGCCAAGCGCGGTCTGCCCAACACCAAGAACGCCGTCGATGCCCTGAAGGCTTTCGTTACCCCCAAGGCCATCAAGCTCTTCGAGAAGTACAAGGTGTTGAGCAAGGAAGAGCTGCACTCCCGCTATGACATCTACGTCGAGCAGTACGCCAAGCACATCAACATCGAGGCCCTGTGCGCCATCCAGATGGTCAAGCGCCAGTACATCCCCTCGGTGATCCGCTTCACCACCGATCTTGGCACCTCCATCGCCGCGGTCGGCAAGGGCGCCACCGTCCAGAAGGCATTGCTGGCCGAGGTTTCCACCCTGCTGGAATCCGCGGCCAAGAATGTCAAGAAGCTGGAAGATGAGGTTGCCAAGGCCCAGAAGATCAGCGCGGTCGAGAAGCAGGCCGCCGCTTACCGCGACAAGGTCTTCACCACCATGCAGACCCTGCGCACCGATATCGACGCCCTGGAAGGCATTATGCCCGACGATCTCTGGCCGGTGCCGACCTACAGTGAGTTGCTCTTTAAGCTGTAAGCTATAAGACAGCAGATATGTCCCAATCAAAGGGGAGCCCAGCCGGGCTCCCCTTTTTTATGGTGCGCGGGGCAGGCTTTACCGGTGGTCATTTCGTTACAGACCCTTGTGCCGCGATGTTCCAATGTGATAAAAATTTGCAGCGGCGGAGATGGTGATCGTCCGGCAAATCCCGGCCGATGCTGCTAAATACTCTGAGAAGAATTGCGCCAATTCCTGACTGAAGGTGGTGGAAAAATGGATATAAAAACCTGGGAAAGCAACAAGGTGACGATCTCGGTGGACTACGACAAGTGCAATGGCAACGGGGCTTGCGTGGGGATCTGTCCTACCTCTGTTTACGAATTGCAGGAAGGTAAAACGGTGCCGGTAAATATTGATGAGTGCGTAGAATGTTGTGCCTGTATTGAAGGCTGCCCGGAGATGGCGATCGAGCATTCATCCTGTTAAGTTTACTGATAAACTGTCTTCTGAATTTCGCCAAATCGCTAACAGGAGAAGGTATGGAATCTGAAGTGGCGAAAAATCCGGGCTTAAGGGTGGGGCTGGTCTCTCTTTGTCTGGTGCTTTTTCTCCTTCTGCTGGCCGGGGCCTGGTCCCTGCCGTTTCGCTACCCCTCCGAGTCACTGTTTTACAAGTTCGGCTACCACCGGCTGCTGCTTGTTTCCGGTAAGCTGGTGGGGGTGACCGGTGCCTTGCTGATCCTGGTCCAATTGCTGGCGGTAGCGCCCGGGCTCTTTCCCGAGTGGCTCTTCAGCCGGGTCGGGCGGTTGCGGTTCCACCGGGCCAACGGTCTCGGCCTGCTCCTGCTGGTCTGCCACCCCGTCCTGATCCTGGGGGCCGACGATTTCGCTTTCTATCCGCTGGCCAAGAAGTACCTGCCGGAGTTCGTGGGGATGGCGCTGCTCTTTTCTCTGGTGCTGCTGGTGCTCACTGCCCAATTCCGGATTCGGTTGCCGCTCTCCTATAAGGCCTGGCGGATCGGCCACCGGCTGGGGGCCCTGCTGGTGGTCGGCCTGTTTCTCGGCCATCTCCTGACGGTCAGCGAGACCTTTCGCTGGGGGATGCCCCACCGGCTGGCCCTGGGCTTGGCCGGGGTGGAAGGGCTCCTGCTGCTGATGATCATCGGGCGGGCGATTTTTTCCGGAAATAAGCGGTGAAGGGTTTTCTCGCGGGCCATTATGCCATACCATATCAGTAAATGGTGGCGCGGTTGACCCTGCCCATAACCGTCAATGATAAGGAGAGTTCTTATGAAAAAATGGTCACTGTGGTTGATCCTCTTGTTGGTCTTCAGTGCGGTTCCGGCCCGGGCGCAGCAGTGGCAGTTGGATCCGGACCACACCCGCTTCTACTTTGCGATTCAGCACATTTACTCCACGGTCCGCGGCGAGTTCGCCGATTTCACCGGGGAGGTCGCCTTCGATCCCGCCCATCCCGAACAGAGCCACTTTAACCTGGTGGTCAAGACGGCGAGTGTCAACACCAACATCGGCAAACGCGACACCCACCTGCGTTCCGGCGACTTCTTCGAGACCGGCAAATATCCCCGGATGGTCTACAATTCCACCAAGGTCAGCAAAGTTGCCGATAACCGTTACCGGGTCGATGGTTTGCTGACCATCAAGGATGTCACCAAGGCGATGCCCCTGGAGTTCGTCTACCACGGGCAGAAGGACAGCCCTCTGATGCCGGGCAAGATCGTCGCCGGCCTCGATACCGGTTTCACCCTGGACCGGCTGGCCTTCCATGTCGGTGACGGCAAGTTCTTCAAGATGGGTGCGATCGGCAAGGACGTGGAGGTTCTGATCACCATGGAATTGCTACGGGATAAGTAGGGAGAATGGGCCTCCGGCGGCCTCCTCTGATTGGATTAACCGTAAAAACAGAGTCCCGTTCGGAACCAATCCGGGTGGGGCTTTGTCGTTGGGAACAACGTTTTTATGAATTCAGGCCAGGCAGCTCGGTAACACTCGGCAAGTGGGTAATCTGTTGGCTTTCCCCCAGTCGAGGGGCTATCTCTTGACAAAGGGCCTCGGGATGAATTACCCCCTTTCTGCTGTCGGAGGGGCAAGACAACCGATTGGTATTTCTCTTTTGCCGGTAACTGGACGTTCTGAAACTTGAAAACGTTAATTGTTCGGGCAGATATTAGACAAATTTAGAAATGTTGCCTTGGTCGGACCCCCAAAGGAGTCATAGCCCGGGCGCAGCCGGAACGGAATGAAACTGGAAAAGGGTGTTCTTGATCTGGTCCTGCCGGTGCAGGCGGGCGGACGGGCGGTTGATCTGCTCAGCACCGCCAGCGGTCTGGCCAAGCTGCGCCTGAAGGAGGCGATGACCAAGGGGGCGGTCTGGCTGCGCCGGGGCGGCGGCAAGCCCCAGCGTCTGCGGCGGGCCACCGCCGAGGTCAAGAGCGGGGACATCCTGCGGCTCTGCTACGACGAGAAAATCCTGACCGCCCCGGTGCCCGTGCCGGTTCTGCTCGAAGACCAGCGCACCTTCTCGCTCTGGTTCAAGCCCGCCGGCCTCCTGGCCCAGGGCACCGATTTCGGGGATTTCTGTTCCCTCCTCCGCCTGGTGGAACTCCACTTCCAGCAAAAAAGGAAGGTCTTCCCGGTCCATCGGCTCGACCGGGAGGTCTCCGGCTTGGTGCTGGTCGCCCATGAACCTAAGGCTGCCGCCCGTCTCAGCCGCTATTTCGCCGAACGGCTGGTGGCCAAGAGCTATCTGGCCGAGGTCCGGGGCCGGATCGACCAAGGGGCAACCCTGCGCCTTGAGGCCAAACTGGACGGCAAACCGGCCCTGACCCACGGTCTGGGCTTGGCTTATGACCGGGAACGCAACGCCAGCCTGGTCCTGGTCAAACCAGAAACCGGCCGGCTGCACCAGATTCGCCGCCATCTGGCCGGCCACGGCACCCCCATTATCGGGGATTACCGCTATGGGGGCGCGGATCAGTCCGTCATGCGCCTCTGCGCGGTCCGGCTGGTCCTGGCGGTGGACGGTAAAACCCCCAGCCGGGATCTGTGTCTGTCTGCCCAATATCTCCCTGAATGGGCGGAGGTGGACGGAAACCTCCCCGATTTGTCCAACCCAGATAGTGGTTTGGTCAGACCCCAGGTGCGCCAACCTGGAGCCGTCCCTGATTCCGCTGATTCCGGCAAGAATAATGATTCGACCCTCAGCTAGTGTCCACCAGCTAGTTGTTCAGGGTGATTAGCCCGGACTCAACACCCACAAAAGGGGATTTACGCTTTCGTATTTGAAATATTTTCTGTAATCTTGTTAAGTCCAACCCCACCAGGCTGCAGCACGTTGCAGCCCGTCGAAATGACCATCAAAAAGGGAGAAGATGATGCAAGACAATTTAGTCGGCAGGATACTGGGACACGCATCCGTAAACCCTACAGCGCCGGCCTTCATCTACCAGAATCAAATCATCAGCTACCAACAGTTCAACTTATACGTCTGTTCCGCCGCCAGGATATTGCACGCGCGGGGGATCAGGCCCGGAGACACAGTTGCGCTATTGATGCATCAAACGCCGGTATATTGCATTACGATGCTGGCGTTGGCCGCCGTTGGAGCGGTTTCCGTGCCGCTTAACCCGGCTTCTTCGGCGCAGGTCAGAGATGGGGTCCACGAAAGATATAGTCTGAAAGCTGTGGTGTCCGACCTTGACGATGCGGCTATTGCCGGTGTGCCGCTGATCAGACTGGTCAACCTGACCATTGACAGCCATGGTCCGGATATGAGCTTCACCAGCCATCAGCCAACCCCTGAAGCACCATTTTGTATTGTCATGTCGTCCGGAACAACCGGTGATCCGAAAGGGATCGTCTATACCCATCGATATCTGCTGAACCTGATAGATACGTTTGATTATGAAATATCAAACGATGCCAGGCATATCCCGCTGGCGCTGTATCTTGGCTTTGGCATTATCCTGGCTTTTGGGGTTTTAGCCTACGGCGGGAGCCTGGTGTTTCCGAAAGGTAAAAAAGGCAATGATCGCCTGGCGGAAATCAACTTGTATGGCGTCACCCACCTGGCATTTCCACCATCGAGGATAGCGGAACTTCTCCCCCTCTTACCGGATGGAGGAAATCCTTTCCCCTCGGTCCGCTTGATCCGCGTGGGCGGCAGCGGTTTATCGACCAAGCTGGTCAAATCATTGCTCGCCAAGTTACCGAACGTTATCCAGATTGCTTACGGTTTAACCGAATTGGGCCTGGTCGCGGCGGCGAAAAAAGACATTCTGGCCGCAGCACCAATGAGTTCCGGCAAAGTCATTCCCTCGATCAAAATGGAGCTGGTGGATGGCGAAGACCAGGCCTTGCCGCACGGAGTCACCGGTGAAATTCGGGTCCGGCTGGAGGGGATGCCCAGTGAATATTTCAAGGATGAAAAAAATACCCGCCTGAGATTCAGGAATGGCTGGTATTACACCGGTGACATGGGGCGCCTTTCCGAGGAAGGAGTGCTGTCCGTTGAGGGGAGGGTAGACGACATAATCAGCCTGGGTGGCCATAAAATCAGCCCGGGATATGTCGAGGAAATTTTGACTCAGCATCCCAAGGTGAAGGATGCGGTGGTTTTCCGCCTCATGGAAGAAAACCGGGAAATTCTCGCGGCGGCGGTCATCATGGCAGAGGGCGAAGCGGGGCAGGACCTCATCGAATACAGCCAAGCCAATCTCGTTGGCCTGGCCGCGCCCCGCAAATTTTTTACCATGCGCAGTTTCCCCCGGAATGCCAGCGGAAAGGTTCTGCGTAAGCAACTTGTTACCGTAGCGCTGGAAAGCGCCGCGGTCAGGCCGTCTTGACCGGGTTTTTGTGATAGGTGCTGCTGGGGGCGCCGTCAACATAGATGCCTTCCAGATAGGCGAGTTTTCTGGGCAACTGTTGGATCGAGCCCCTGGCAATCAGGAAGGTGGCAGGCCGCCCGACCTTAAGCGCTCCCAGCTGCTCCAGGCCGAAGAACCGGGCGCCATTTTCCGAGGCGCAGCGGATGGTTTCCGCCAGTGAATAACCGGCCTTGATGAACAATTTCATCTCCTCGACCAGCGACTCGCCATGGAGGATGCCGACACTCCCGGCCCCGGTGCCCACCGCCGTGGTTACGCCAAATTTTCTAGCCAAACGCAGTTGGGTCAGTTGTTCGGCGAGCATCTTCTTCCAAAAGACCTCCGCGCCGGGGTCCGGCTTGCCCGGGGCCACATAGCGCTGGGAGAAACGGCAACAGACATCCCCGCCGGAGGCTGAGCCGTCCAGGCCATTTTTGGCCCGCACAACGCTGGGAATCCACAGCACTTGCTGTTCCGCCATTTTCCGGAGATTGGCCTCGCCCATTCCGTAGCCCTGTTCGATGGCATCGCAGCCCGCCGCCAGTGCCTCCGCTACCTGTTGTCGGCCATTGGCCACCACCACCGCCTTTTTGCCGCCTCGGTGTTCCAGCATGCGGCGCAGGTCTGCCTGGTCAAGCCGAAGGTATGGAGATTCCCGGTCTTCAATATTACCTGAATAATCGACCTTGAGAAAATCCCCGCCGGCGATGGTGCCGGCGGCGCAATCCGGTCGGCTCCGGCAGAGCCCGCCGGAGGTGCGAATGTCAACGAGGCGTCCTGGTGTTGGTCCCTTTTGCTCACTTTGCTGACGCTCCACCCGGTCGGTCAGATCATCGCTGGCGGCCACACCCAAAACTCCGTAGGTATGGCAGTAGCTGATCTGGCGCTCCAACATGGCACCCTTTTCAGTACGGTCGGCCTCTTCGGCGGCTAATCGCACCTGCCAGTCCACGGAGGGAGAGCGCGCCAGGGCGACACTGCAGTCAACCAGGGCCGGCAAAATTACACAGTGCGAGAAGTCAGCGATTGCTGCCCCAGCCTGGCGGGGCAGCCCGACGGCAGGAGCAATGGCGACAATTATCCCGTCCTGCACGGCCAGAAAGACCTCCCGGCGCACCTCGGCGCCGCTGCCGTCGATCAGGTTTCCCGCCACTATGAATTGTATTCTGCCCATGCCGTTTGTTCCCTTTGGTCTGCGGTCGAGCTTTTGCGAAAGTTTGCTAAAGTAAAGCGACTCCTCTCCTGCCGCATGTGGTAGATAAAAAGGAGCGCTAAGCGGGATATAACCGCAGAAATTCTGGTGATACAATACTCAATTATGGCGTGTGCAGATGGAAGATAATTCTAAGTCAAATCCAACCATCAGGAAATCCATTAATCGAAACGAGATCAAAACCGGCCAGCGGGTCTTCATCGTCTTGAAAGAGGACCAACGATCCGGTAAGCTCACCGAAGGGTTTGTTCAGGATATCCTGACTAAATCCCCAACCCATCCCCATGGCATCAAAGTCCGCCTGGCCAGCGGGGCGGTCGGGCGAGTCCAAGTGATTTCTAAGCAACAAGGCGTTTGATCGCTTAGCCCACATACTGGTTGCCCCATGAAGAAAATTGACACCGATACCCTTTTTATTATCAATCCCCGGGCGGGTAATGGGGCAGTCGGGCGCAAAATTCCTGAGATCAAGCTGCTGGCCAAGAAATTTTTTACCGAGTACCAAATGCTGGTAACCGACGGGCCGGGCCGGGCCACCGACTATGCCCGGCAAGCCTTGCAGGCCGGGGTCCGCCAGGTGGTCTGCGTCGGCGGGGACGGCACCCTTAACGAAGTGGTCAATGGGCTGATGTCTCTCGAGGTGGCGAAAGCCAGCCGGCCCCAATTGGGCTACCTGCCGCTCGGCACCGCCAGCGATCTGGCCAAAACCTTAGGTGTCACGACCAGTATTGAGAACGGCTTAAGAGATATCGCCACCATGAAGGGCCGGTGGGTTGACATCGGCCGGGCGACCTATGTTGGCCATAACCACAAAACCACCAGCCGCTATTTCATCAACGTCCTCAGCTTTGCCCTGGGGGGCGAGGTGGTCGGCCGGGTCAATAAGTCGAGCAAGGCTCTGGGCGGTTTTCTGACCTTTTTGTCGGCCACCCTGGCCGCCCTGATAACGTTCAAGAAACCGCTGATCCGGCTCCAGATTGACGGCCGGGTTGACCAGCAAATCCTCTGCTGGCATGTGGCCGTGGCCAACGGGGAATATCAGGGCGGCGGGATGCGCATCGCCCCGGATGCCAAGGTCGATGACGGGCGGTTGCGGGTGACGGTGGTGGGCGATCTTTCCTGGCTGGAGGTTCTATTGAACCTGCCCCGGCTGTACAACGGCGAGATTTATGCAGTTGAGAAGGTCTCCCGGTTCTCCGGCCGGAAAATCGCGGCCGAATCAAAGGACGCGGTGCTGATCGATCTCGACGGCGAGCAGGTTGGCCGGTTGCCGGTCACGGCCGAAATCCTGCCCTTGGCCTTGTGGATGATCTATTAGCGGCCGATCCGGGGGCGGAGTTGATTTAGTGACTTTCGACCTGGGATTTCCGGGTCGCCATAACCAATTGGCCAGTACGGTTTGGCCTTTCCGGTTGCCAACCCTGTGAGGATTTTGTGGAAAAAACCGATTCGATCACCAATCTGCTGAAACAGCACGGAGCCGACCTTTCCGCAGTCGGGGCGAACCGGGCCATGGTGGCTCTCGGGTTGCTTTCGGAGGCGGAGCGGCCGAGTGCGAAATATGCCGGCAAGATGAAAAAGTACAAGGCCCTCACCGCCCGGGGCTTGGATTACGGCGTCAACCTTGAAAACCCCAAGAGCCCCGGACAAACCACCCCGCATTACTTTACCGATACCTTCGCCCAGCTATTGACCCTGATCCGCCAGGAAATCAACGCTAGGACCGATTAGAAACTCCCTGTAAATCCCGGCCCTGGCGGGAGGGGCGCTAGGCCGCCTTTGCGGGCGCCTCTTTGTTGCAGGTCAGCCTGAGTCGGACGCCTCTCTCTCGTATTCTCCCGGCTGAATCCAACTTCTTTCCCGCCAACTCATCGGCCGCAACAAGTTCTGCCGCTTTGACTTGGGTCAAGGTTGTGGGCGGGGTAAGGTTGTAAAAGATGCATTGCTGTTCCCGGGCAAAAACTATCTGGATCTTTTTGAAACTATGGAGGGGAAAATGAGGCTTCTTTTAACTACCTGCCTGGCCGTCTTGCTGCTGGCAACGCCGGTTCTGGGGCTGGCCGACAACGCACAACCGCTGGCCGGACAAAATGGGGCTAAGCTGACCGAGGCGATTGAGTCTGCCGAGGCCGGCTTTGCCAAAAAGCCGATCTTCAAAGGCGAAAATTACGACATTGTATTGTTTGCCTTCCGGAAAGGGCAGAGTCTGCCACCTCACACCATTGCTCTCGATGCCTTTATTCAGGTGTTGGTCGGGCGTGCCATCGTGGAGATCGATGGCAATGAATATGAAGTGGCGGCCGGGGAAATGCTCTCCCTGCCCAAGAACCTCTCGCATGCCTTGACCGCCAAGGAAGACTTCAAAATGTTGCTGGTGAAATAAACCGCCGCCGGGGCCGTCCCGGAGCAAATCACCTCCTCAATCAGAAATCCATAGGGGAAAATATGCGCAAATTCACGAAAAAAGGACAACTGCTGGCAATCTTGTTGATCTTGGCGGTGTTTGCCGGTTTCTATTACTTCAGCCGGCCGGCCGACAAGGAGGCGACCATTTATACGGACGCGCAGTTGGCCGCCAAGATCGCTGAATTCGGGGATGGGTTGTATGCCCTGATGGACACCGGGCAGGGGGAGATTCTCCTGCGCCTGGAATTTGAGAAAGTACCGATGACGGTGGTTAACTTTGTCGGCCTGGCCGAAGCCACCATCAGCTCCAACCGGGGTGCCGGGGTGCGCTTTTATGATGGCCTGAGATTTCATCGGGTGATCGATAAATTCATGATCCAGGGCGGTGATCCGCGGGGCAATGGCAGCGGTGGGCCGGGCTACAACTTTCCGGATGAGTTTCACCCGCAACTGAACCATGACGGGCCTGGCGTTTTATCGATGGCCAATGCCGGCCGCAATACCAACGGCAGCCAATTCTTTATCACCCATGTGGCCACCCCGCACCTGGACGGCATCCACTCGGTCTTCGGCCGGGTGGTAAAGGGCCAGGAGGTGGTTGCCGCTATTCGGAAGGGTGACCGGATCAACCGCCTGAGCATTATCCGGGCCGGGGCCAAAGCCCGGGCCTTTGTCGCCGACCAGGCCACTTTCGATGGTTTGCTGGCGGCCGGCAACAAGTAAAATCGAACGGGGCAAGGCGGCCTGGGTTTTTGGGGTGATTTTTAAACCATCCCGGCCGGATTATTTCTGGAATTATTGACACCACGCGCCCGGCTAAGTATCGTTCGGTAACCTGACTTTTAGTATGTGGGCGCGACAGGCCACCGTCGTAAAGATGACTGACAACCGGAAAGGAGCAGGCAATGGGCGACAAGGGCGGCAAGAAAGATAAGGACAAGAGCAAGAAACAGCTGACTACTAAGCATGATAAAAAAGATCAGAAGAAGCAGGACAAGCAGCCGAAAAAAACTCCGTAACCAAAGGAAAAGGGGGCGACGGGGTACAATTGCGGGTCAAGACCGAAGTTCAGGCGGTTTCGGGTCATTGATCAGGCGAGCACTTTAACCCCGCCACCTCTCCTCGACGATTCCAGCCGGCGGTCTCGCCGGCCATTCGCTTGCGGGATAGCAGCGGTTTTGCCCCTTCAGCTCGACCCGGCTAAACCGCCCGACCCATAAATTATTTCCTTCTCCTGGCGACCGGCGCCATAATATCCTGTGCTCTAAGAAGAGAACGGGGCTGAGCGGCTCCGGCCAATGACCAATCAGCATGAAAGGAGAAGGTTATGAACGAGCGCAGAGATTTTCTGAAGGCATCCCTGGTGGTGGCGGCTGGCATGGCGGTCTCCGGAATTTCCCCGCTCCTGGCGGCAACCGGGAGCTGTCCGGCCGGGCTGACCTATAGCGCCGCCGCCCCGGGGCATTGGGCCGGCAAGGAAAAGAGCCACGCCCCGGTGGTCAGCCGGGAGGGCAACCAGATCACCATCACCACCCCCCATCCCATGTCCGAGGCCCACTTCATCGTCCGCCACACCCTAGTGGCGGGCAACGGCCAAATCCTGGGCGCCAAAACTTTCACGCCGGACGACAAGCAGGCGGTTTCGGTCTATAAATTGGCGGCCGGACAGGAGCCCAAGTATGCCACCAGTTTCTGCAACCAGCATGATTTTTGGGTGACCGAAATCTGAGTGGACTGGGTTACCCGGCCTTGAGCCAGCCCTGGTTTGCTAACCCAGGCGGCAAGACGAACGAGGCAACCGGGTGGCGATAAAAGGGGCCGGGGGTGATTATCCTCGGCCGCCTTTTGGTCGGCGGAGCAGTCCGGGAGCGGCGGCTGAAAAAGCGGGGCGAGTCGTGTCGAGCAGTATTGGTCAGCCAAGCCGCCCGCGGCTTTTATGAGAAATTCCCCCTTCAGCCCTGCCATCTCTCCAAGGCGATTTCCACAGTCTGGCCATTGGCGGTCAGCCAGATCTGGCCGTCGCTGATGGTCAGCTGCAGTTCCATGTTGCGGCCCACCAACCCCGCCAAGGTTTCCTGGTCCTGGACGGCGAGGTTGATGACGGTCAGGTTTTTCATCCGGGCCAGCTCCTCGCGGTTTTTCTGGTACCAGATCTCCGCCGCCCTCCCCCCGGAAGTGACCACCACCACCCGCCGCGCCTTGCCGCTGGCCTGGCGGAGCCGCCGGACCTCGGGTTGGCCCAGGTCGATCCACAGTTCGAGTTCGCCGCTCAGGCTTTTTTGCCAGATTTCCGGCTCCTCGACCGAACTCAAACCCCGGGTGAATTTCAGCTCCTCGTCGGCGTGCAGGGCGAAGGCCAGCAGCCGGACCATCATCCGGGCCTCGGTTTCGGAGGGGTGTTGGGCGACGGTCAGGGCGTGGGTGCCGTAGTATTGGCGCTCCAGGTCGCTGATCTCGAGGACCGCTTTAAAGATGGTCGCTTTCAGGGCCATCGCGTGGCCAACTTTCGGGCAGACAATAGTTGATCAGCTGGTCTTAAAGGCATAATAGGCCGCTCCGTATAAACCGATTCTTTCCTCTCTGATCAAAGAAACGGAGATATTGTTCAATAAGGAAATATTGTTTGAACAACTGAGAAATTCATTTCTGAAGATATCGTTATCGACCAAAAATGGATTTTTGATTGCTACCCCGCCGGAAACGAAGAGCTGGCCGCCCGCCGCGAGAGCAGTAAAGGCGAAATTTCGGCAAACCCGGGCGTGGAATCGAGAAAACCACTGGGTGGTGGGCGACTCCGGGGTGAGTTCTCTGGCCACCGCATTTGGCGGAAGCTCCCGACCGGTCAGAAATTGGTGCAGACCTGCTAAGCCTGGCCCGGACACCACATCGTCGCAGACCGGGTGGGGGTGGCCGTTTTTAGCATTCAAAAAGTCCCTGAACTCAAGTTCAGCCTTGGTAATAAAAGGAAAGTGGGCATGGCCGGCTTCGGAGGGAAAGGGCACATAGTCTTGCCCGAAGGCCTTGAGCGCCCCGTGCCCGGTCCCGGTCCCCGCCCCGACAATGGCCAGGTCGGCATGGTCTGGGCGCGGAGTTTTAGCGGCAATGATCGGTAAGGCGTTGGCGGCTGCTCCGGTCAGGCAACCATAGGCCTGGGCAATAAAATCGTTGATGAAGGTAAAGGTGGTGTCCGGGTAAAGCTTGCTGATGGCGGCTTTGCTGATCGGCCATTTTATATTAGGAAAGGTCAGCTGGTCATCGGCGGTCACCGGGCCCGGCACGGCTACGACAACCGCCTGGTGTCCGGTCGGATCATAACGGTTGTCTTGTTTCTTGACGTCCGCAATTAATTGCTCGAATGAATTGTAACTATTGGTCTCTTCCCAGATTTCACCGGTAAAGACAATCTCCTGGTTTTTACCCTTGCTGAAGGACGCAAATCGGCTGTTGGTGCCACCAAGATCACAGACAATAATATTTTCCATAATATCTTTAGCGGGTAGACGTTGAGAATCTGATCCGAAGTGGCGGTTGCGGTTGTGAACGGTTGAAATATGCTGATACATAATGGGGCTGGATCGTTCAGCCGGGCCTGGCCTCCTGTTTCAGCAGGCAGCAGGAGACCCGGTGCAGGGGTTTGCCGGTCGCGTCGTAATCGAGATTGCCCGGCTGCAGCAGCCGGTTCATCACACACCCTTCCGGGATCTCCAACTGAAACAGCCTCTCCTCGGTAAGTCCCGGTCGCTCCACCAGCAAGCCGTCCTTGATCTCCAGGGAGTGGACCGGAAAGTCCTCGCAGAGCGGGCAGCGGTAGACCCGGCCGTTGGGGAAGATGAAATAGTTCTCCGCCACCCTCCCGGCGCAGGCGAAGGACTCGCCTGCGTCCAGGAAGACCTTGGGAAAGATGGTGTGGATTCCCAGCCTGGCCGCGTTAGCCGCCACCTCCGGTACCACTTTCAGCCACTCAGCGAAGGAGACCTGCAACTCATTGCCGGGGGTGGCCGACTTGCCGCGCAACCCGATGACCTGGATGAAAAAACGGCTGACTCCGAGTTCGGCCAGCAGCGGCACCATCTTGGCCAAATGGGCCAGATTCAGCCGGCTGACCGTGCAGATCAGGCTGACCGTAAAGCCCCGCGCCACCGCCTTCTTTAGATTGGCGGTGCAGACCGCAAAGACCCCGGCCCCTCGCAGCGGGTCGTTGACCTCGGGGGTCGGCCCGTCCAGGCTGAAACTTAAGACCGCCTCCTCGGGGCTGATCTTCTCGAGAATATCGTGAAAGAGGTAGCCGTTGGTGTCGATGGTCACCGTACTGTAGCCCAGGTTGCGCGCCGTCTTGACCCCGTAGGCCAGGTCGGGATGCAGGGTCGGCTCGCCGCCCAGGAGGATCAGGTTGGTCTCCCGGTCCGGCGCCGCAAAGAGCCTGAGCCAGGCCGCCATCGTCTGCCGGTCGACCATCTGCCGGCCATGCTGCTCCGAGTTGATGTAGCAGTGGCGACAGGCCAGGTTGCAGCCGGTCAGCAGATGAAAGAAGACGTTCCTTTCCCGGGGCCGGAAATGGACGGTGCGGATGGCGGCAGTGGTCATGGCGGCCTCGGTCACGGCTGGGCCAGGGTGTACTCGGCCAGGAGCGAACCCTGCCAGTAACCGTTGGCCGGATTGGCGAAAAATTCCTTGAACAGGGCGAGGCTCTCAACCCGCCGCACTCCGGGAACCACCTCCAGCCGCATCTCCCGGTAGAGCGGGGCCAGGGTGGTCAGGTCAAGCCTGGTGCCGCCGCCCATCGCGTCCTCGTAGGCGTAAACGATCCGGCGCACCCCGTTGAGCAGCAGGGTGGCGAAGCACATCAGGCAGGGCT
The DNA here is from genome assembly GCA_020056965.1 of Deltaproteobacteria bacterium. Classification (GTDB taxonomy): domain Bacteria; phylum Desulfobacterota; class Desulfobulbia; order Desulfobulbales; family JAGXFP01; genus JAGVGT01. The sequence continues at coordinate 40,553 of JAGVGT010000032.1, read as the reverse complement.
CCATGGTCGAATAGACGGTGAGTCCGCCACGGTCGATCTCCGGATTGCCGGCCAGCAGCCCGCGCAGGGCGACAACCTCGGCGTGGTCCAGTTCGTTGGCCTGTTCGCGGCTGTTCAGGCGGCGCCCTTCGGCAACTACCTGCCCGGCGGCCACGATGACGCAGCCCACCGGAAACTCCCCGGCGGCTAGTGCTTCCCGCGCCAGGGCCAGGGCCTGGTCCATGCAGGCCAGGTCGATGGAATCAACCATGTCCATCTGATTCCTCACGCTTGGCTCCCGGTCCCGGCCTCAGTGGTCGCCGGTTCGAGCAGGCGCACCACCCGCTGCGGGAAGGGAATGGTGATGCGGTTTTCCGCGCAGGTCCGGTGGACGGCCTTGATCAGGTTGTGAATCTCCAGCCCCTTGGTGGCGGGGGTATCGACCCAGCAGAGCAGTTCCAGGTTGACCGCCGAATCACCGAAACCACGGTAGCGCACCCGCGGCTCCGGATCCGTCACCACGTTTGGGTTGGCCGCCGCCACCTCCAGCAGGAGTTGTTCCACCCGGTCCAGGTCGCTGGCGTAGGCCACCCCCAGCGGTACCCGGATCCGGAAGCGGGGGATCGGCGCACTCTCGTTGATGATCTTGGCGTTGGCGATCAGGGAGTTGGGGATGGAGATCAGCACGTCGTCGCTGGTCTTGATCCGGGTCGAGCGGATGCCGATCTCCATGACCTCGCCGCGTTCGCCGCTGTCCAAAATAATATAGTCACCCAGCTTGTAGGCCTTGTCCATGAAGATGCTGACCCCGCCGAAGAAATTGGCCAGAGTGTCCTTGGCGGCCAGGGCCACGGCGATGCCGACGATGCCGGCCGAGGCGAAGAGGGGGGTGAGGTCGATTTTCCAGATGGTCAGGAGCCAGAGCAGCCCGGCGGCAATGATCACCACCCGGATCAGGTTTTTCAGGAGCAGGAAGACGTCCCGGCCGATCTTGTCCTCGCCAGGCTGGCTGGCGAGTTTCTGTCCGATCGCCCAGTTGAAGAATTTGATGGCGGCGTAAGTCCAGATCAGCAGGATCATGGTCTTGGTCAGCGCGGGCAGCACGGTCTGCCATGGTTCATGGAGTGGCTCGACCAGCAGGGCGTGGCTGACGCCGAGCCAGAATACCGTCCAGCACAAGGGCCGGTGGGTGAAATCGACCAGGGCGTCGTCCATGGCGATGCTGGTCCGGGCCGCCAGCCGCCGCAGAACCCGGTCGATCAGCAGGTCGGTCACCTTCATCAGGATGATGTAGTAAATCACCACCAGCAACCGGTGCAGGTAGGGGTTGCCTTCGAAGGTATGCAGGTAATGGGGGATGAAGCCCAGGTCCATCGTTTGACTCCGGTTGGGATTGGTCGGGGGGCCGGCCGCTATCTTAGCCTGAATCCTCCCCGGATTGAAGGTAAAATTGCGTGATCGGCCCAGGTCCCGGTGTTTCCGGAGCTGCGCGGTCACAGACGCCTTGAAATGGTCGGAGAAATGGGGTAGTAGAAGGGACCGGGGCGGAGACTCCGGGGGATTAGCTGAGGACGGTGGGGGCGATGAACACCCGGGAAAAACAAGAACAGCTGGAGCGCGAGACCCTTTCGTCCTTCGCCACTCTGAGCGCCAAGTCGCGCGGGCGGATGCGACCGGAGGTGGATTGTCTCCTGCGTACGGCCTTCCAGCGCGACCGGGACCGGATCGTTTACTGCCGCTCCTTCCGCAACCTTAAGCACAAGACCCAGGTCTTCCTGGCCCCCTCCGGCGATCATTGCCGGACCCGCTTGACCCACACCCTGGAGGTTTCGGCGATTGGCCGGACCCTGGCCCGCGCTCTGGACTTGAACGAGGATCTGGTGGAGACCATCGCCCTGGGGCACGACCTGGGCCATACACCCTTCGGCCATGCCGGCGAGACGGTGCTGAACGAACTGGTGCCGGGCGGTTTCTCCCATTACCGGCAGTCCCTGCGGGTGGTGGATGTGCTGGAGAACCAGGGCGATGGTCTGAATCTGACCTACGAGGTCCGGGACGGCATCGCCAATCATTCCAAGGGCTACGGCGAGGTCATCCCGGCCGGCAGCCACGGCCTTCCGGAGACGGCCGAGGGCTGTCTGGTCCGCTATGCCGATATTATCGCCTATCTTGGTCACGATCTGGACGACGCCATCCACAGTGACATTCTCCGGGAGGAGGATGTGCCGGAGGAATGCCGGTTGGTCCTCGGGGCCAGCCATTCCCGGCGGGTCATGGCGATGATCGAGGGGGTGATCTCCCATACCAAACCGGCGGCCGGCGACCTGTCTCGACTGGCCTTTGCGGTCGATCCCCGGGTTGGTTCAGCCATGCAGAATTTACGGGAGTTTCTGTTTCACCGGGTCTATCGCTCCCCCCAGGTCCATAACGAGTTCGTCAAGGCCCGCAAGATCCTCCGGGATCTGTTCCGCTACTGTCTGGAGCATCGTGATTTTTTTGAGAGCGAGGCCCGGGGAGTGCCGCGCAGTTCTTCAATGGAGCGCCGGGTCTGCGATTTCATTGCCAGTCTTTCCGACCGGCAGGCCCAGAACCTTTATAACCGACTGTTCATGCCGGCCACCTGAGCCGGTTTCGAAGAATAACCAAGAGGAGCAAGACCGTGTCCGAAGAAGAAAAATATGTCCCGGTGGCGGTAGCCCGGCGGCTGATCAGTGAGGTTGTCGATGAGGAGCATCTGCACGAGGCCAACCGCCGGGTTTTGACGGTTTACGGGCCCAAGGGGCAAGAGCTGTGCTGGTTCGACACCGCCGATCTGCTGAAGGAGCTCGGGGTGGTCAAGGAAAATGAGCAAAGCAAGGAGGCGGCGGTGGAATACATCTTTAACCACCTGCCGGTCTGGGCGGTGGAAGATATTCTTAAAGAAATGGGCGGCCGCTAGTCCCCTAAACCACCCCCGGCGGCATGGGCGCTGCCTTTTCCCCGCCCAGCACGTAGCCGCCGTCCAGCCGCAGAGTGGCGCCGGTCAGGTAGTCGGCATCGCTCAGCAGGAAGCCGATTGCCTTGATAATCTCGTCGCTTCGGCCGGTCCGGTCCAGAAGGATGTGGTCGGTGATGGCCCGCCGTTGCTCCTCGGAAAGCAGGTCCCAGCCCCGGGTGCCCTGGGCGTGTCTGGTTTCAAAAAACCCCAGCATCAGTTCATTGACCCGTACTTCGGGAGCCCCGATCCGGGCCCAGGTTTCGGTGAGCAGGCCGACGGCCCGGTTGGCGGCGGAATAGCCGTCGTTAAAGATCAGCCCGGCCGGGCCGCTCCGTCCCACCAGACCGGCGATGGAGGAGATGTTAACCACTGCCCCCTGGCCGGATGCTTTCAGCAGGGGCAGGGCGTGGTGGAAAACCCAGCGTTTGGCCTTGAGGGTGGTGGCCAACTCCAGCTCCCACTGGTCGGAGGTATATTCGCCGTGGACCACCGGCATGCCGCCGCGTTCAATGTTGTTGATCAGGATATCCAACCGGCCGTATTTACGAGAGATTTCTGCGAACAGGGCCCGCACCGCCTCGGGGTCGCGGAGATCGGTGGCCACCGCCAGGTGGTTGCCCCCGGTCACGGTCAGTTTCGCGACCAGTGACGCCGAATCCTCCGGCCAGTCCCAGTATGTGGTCGCCACCGAAACGCCCTGCGCGGCCAGGAAGAAACAAATTTCCCGGCCGATTCCCTTGGCACCGCCCAGCACCAGGGCGATTTTTCCCGTAAGTTCCATAGGCCAGCTTTTAGTGGATGCTAAAGGAGGGGGCGAAAGAGACGACCTGCTCGGAGTCCGTCATCGGCAGGCCATCCCGGCTGATCAGGCGTTGGCGGTATCGGCGTCGACCTTCAGGAGGGCGGCGTTGCGATCATTAAGATAGATGTCGATAATCTGGCCGACACTGAGTCGTCTGGGGTCGCGGAGGTTGTTCCAGGAGACGATTTTTTCCATCGAAACCTTGTAGCGGCGGGCCAGTTGGTACAAGGTGTCGCCGGGGCGAATCTTGTGGCGGATCGGTTCACGGCTGGTTTCTTCCGGCTGTTCGGTGCGGTCCGCGGCCAGTCTCTGCTCGGGGCGGTTGGAAAGCCGGTAAGACTTGGTCTGGTAGGGAATCTGCAACCGCAGACCCGGTTTAAGTTTGGCCTCGCGCAGGTGATTGACCTTCAGCAGGGTCTGTTTGCTGATCCCGTACTTCTTGCTGATCCGGGCGGCGGTTTCCTTCTTCTTGACCACATGGGTCTTATACTTGGTGGTAAACGTGGTCCGGACCAGGGGCAAATTCTGGCTGATCAATTCACTGGTGCCGACCGGCACGCAGAGCCGGCAGTATTTCTGGTCGGCTGGGGTGACGGCCCTGCGGAGGTGGCGGTTCAGGCTGTAGATCTCCTCAAGATCGGTCCCGGCCGCCAGGGCCACGGCCGCCAGGTGGGTCGATTTCGGAACCTGGACCGTCTCGAAGGCCAGAGGCGCTTCGTATTCGATCTCCTCAAAGCCGTACTTCCCGGGGTTCTTGGCGACGATGATGGCGGCCAGCAGTTTGGGCACGTAATACTTGGTTTCCGCCGGCAGGTAGCGGCTCTTGGCCAGTTCCCAGAAGTCGGTGGAGCCGGTCTTCGCGACGGCGTTACGAACTCTGCCGCCTCCTGAGTTGTAGGCGGCGATGGCCAGGGGCCAGGACTGGAAGTCCTCGTAAAGGTCGGAGAGGAAACGGATGGCGGCCCGGGTTGATTTGACCGGGTCGCGCCGCTCGTCAATCTCCTTGTTGATGATCAGGTCGTACATCTTGGCGGTGCCAGGGATGAACTGCCAGGCCCCCATCGCCTTGGCCGGGGAATAGGCGGTGACCCGGAAACCGCTCTCGATCATGGGCAGATAACAGAGGTCCAGCGGCAAGCCGGCCTTGGCCAGCTCTTCCTGGATCATCGGCAAAAAGCGACCCGAGCGGGCCAGCCAGCGCTCGAAGACTCTTCGGTGGCTGGTCAGGTACTGGTCGAGAAAGAACTGGACCTGTTCGTTTAAGACCACCGGGAGGTCGTACTGGGTGTCGGGGTCGCTGATCTCGGCCAGATCCCCGATGTTGCGGGTGTCGGCCAGCGCCCCTTCCAGAGTTCCGAAGTCATTGGGACCAGGCAGGGGGATTTCTTCAATACTCAGGGGCTCAAGCTCGCCGGTCAGAAGCGGGTCGTCCGGGTCTTCTTCCGCTATCAGTTCCTCCGTCTGCTCCTCGGATTCCGCCACCTCAGCGGCGAGATCCTGGGGTTCAAAAAGGGGATCAAGCAGGGGGCCGATCAAGAGCTGAGATGGTCCGTTGCCGCCCGATTTAGCGCTGGGTTCCGACGCCACCATCGGTTCTTTGGCCAGGGCGTCTACGACGAGATCGTCGTTTTCCTGGTCGGCTATGGTGGTTGGCGGCGGGGTAAGCGTGGTTGGGTTCAGCGTTGGAGCGACCGTAGCCGTCGCCGCAACCGGTCGATCGGGAAACGCGACGATTTTCTGGGCGGTTACACAGGCCGGGAGGGCGGCCAACAGGAGTGTGACCAGTCCCAGGCCGGCCGGGCGGCCTATTTTCTGGAGAAATAAAGTCATGCCTGCTTATACCAACTATTGATAATAACTGCCAAGAATTTCCCGAAATTATGAACCGTGGCGGCGGTTGTTCGCCCCTCTGCCGGTCAGGTTTGGCCGTCTTTCCGGCCGGCGGATTCCTAGTTGCGGCGGCGGATCGGCGCCGCCCGGAGACAAAATATGTTACAACTTGATTTTGCGGGGGGAATCGTGAATATTGGGGGCTTCGCAATAAGTCTAATCTGCCACTCGGACTATGCTAACCCGGCGGGTTGATTCACTTTATGACGGTGTCATTACGGCCCCGCGGGCCGATCAGGTCATTGCTGTGTCCCGTTGGGTCTTGCGCAATGGCTTTAACTTCATCACACTTTCTTCAGGATTGTCAGCCGTCCCGGCGGTCTTAGCCGGCCTGGGCAGCAAATATCATGTTTAGAAGACTCTTTTCCCTGGTGGCGGTGGTCGGTTCGGTGGTGGGATCGATCGCCCTCATCCTTTATTATTGGTTGGTGATCCTTGATCCCGGCGAGCAAATCCGCCAAGGCAATATCGAGAAGATCCTCTCGGTGGAAACCCCGGTCTATTATAGCGGGGGCCAGGAAAAGGTCGGGGTGTTCTTTGAGGACGCCCACCGCCAGTATATCCCCTACCCGCAGATTCCTAAGGATTTTGTTAACAGCCTGATCGCCTCCGAGGACGAGAAATTTTTCTCTCACCACGGTTTCGACTTTATGGGGGTCATGCGGGCCATGACCGCCAACCTTCTGGCCGGTCGGGTGGTCCAGGGCGGCAGCACCATCACCCAGCAGACCGCCAAAAATCTGTTCCGGCGCAAGAGCCGTTCCCTGGTTTCCAAGCTGGAGGAACTGCTGTTCGCCCTGCGCCTGGAATACAACTACCCCAAGGAGAAGATCCTCGAGTTTTACGCCAACCAGTTTTATGTGAGCGGCACCGGCCTGGGGCTGGGGGTCGCCAGTCGCTATTACTTTGACAAGGATGTTTCCCAGTTGACTCTGCCGGAATGCGCTTTCATCGCCGGCAGCGTCAAACGACCCAATTATTACAATCCCTTCACCAAGCTTGATGAGGGCGAGAGAAACGCCGCCAAGGAGCGGTCCCGGGCGCGGGTTGACTATGTGCTGGGGCAGATGCACCACAACGGCCTGATCAGCAGTGCCGAATATCAGCGTTACCGGGGCAAGCCGGTGCCCTTCAAGCAGGGCAAGACCTCCTTCTCGCTCAACACCGTCATGGACCTGGTCAAAGAGGCGCTGGCCGAGCCGGAAATCGAGGCGGCCTTGCGGGAACACGGCATCGATAACGTCTCCAACTCCGGGCTGCGGATCTTCACCAGCGTCGAGAAAGGCATCCAGGAAGAAGGGCAGCGGGTGTTGCGGCGGGAACTGTCGCGTCTGGACACCCGGTTGCGCGGCTATGAGCGCGATCAGGTCCAGAAGGAATATCAGCTTCTGACCCGCGACGATGGCTTGCGGGACTTCTCGCCCGGCACCTTTCATTTCGGCCGGGTCAAGGAGGTGGTGCCGGGATTCGTGCCCAAGGTGGTGGTGGCCATGGCCGGGGCTCCGGAAGGGGAGTACCAGGCGTTCATCGACGACAAGGGTTTGATGAACCTGCTGGTCCCGCTGGTCAAGTTCGAACGGAATGCCTGGGCCGAGGCAAGCCGGAACGATATTCAATATCTGTTGCCCCGCCTCAGGGTCGGCGATCTGATCTATGTCAGCGTCAGAGAGGTCGCCCTGGCCGGGAAGGCCCTCCTGCTCGACATGGAAAGGTATCCGCGGCTGCAGGGCGGGGTGCTGGCCACCCGCGACGGGATGATCCGGGCCATGGTCGGCGGCATGGACAACAGTTATTACAACCGGGCGATCTCGGCCCGCCGGCCCATGGGTTCGGTGGTCAAACCCCTGGTCTATACCGCCGCCCTGCAACTGGGCTGGAGCAATCTGGATGTCTTGAACAATGAGCGGGACTTCTTCATCTATCAGTTCCAGCCCTATTTCCCCCGGCCGGACCACAAGAGCCCCTTTAAAGAAATTTCCATGACCTGGGCCGGAGTCAACTCCGAGAATGTCGCCACCGTCTGGCTCCTGTATCACCTCTGCGACAAGCTGCCCCCGGCCCAGTTCCGGGAGGTGGTCGCCCATCTGGGTTTGGCGCCTGGGGATGGCGAGGCGGAAGGCGCTTATCAGCAGCGGATTCGGGATGGTTACGGAGTGCAGGTTAACGACAACACCGTCCATGAAGTGGCCTTCGAGCGGGCGGTGGCCGAACTGGAGCCGGACCTGGTCTTCGCCGGGCGCCTCAATGACTACGAAACCATCCGCAAGCTGCAATACGGCACCAATTTCGCCCACTACCTGAAGCGGGTAGATATCGATCTGGGACTGGAGGGCGAGGACGGCGCCGAGGTTGATGAGGCGGCGCCCCGCGATCCGGATTTCTACAATAAGGATAAGGAATCCGGCTTGCGCAAGGAACTCTTGCGCCGTAGCTATCTGCGGTTCGGTAAACTCCGCACCGGGCTGGTTGAGGTGCGTCGCCGCTTTGAGGCCGAGCCGGCCGGGGGCGGGGAGGCCAGTGGCCTTTACCAGAACCGGCAGACCGGCCGCTACCTCTATACCGGTTGGGCGGGGCAGTCCGTCGCCGACGTGGAGGGGGACGAGGAACCGGGGCAACCGGCCTCGACCGCGGAGGGGTGGCGGTCGCTGAGCGGTCGCGAGTTGGCGGATACCTTGGCCGGTTTTGACCAGGCCAAGAAAGAGGCCTTCTGGGGCGGGGTACTGCTCGACAACTTTTTGGCCGCCGAAACCGTTGACCTGCTCAGCGAAGCGGTTAACCGGGAGTATGCCAAGCTCAAGGATCTGTCGCCCTACAGTCCGGAAATCCTTTTCCAGACCAGGGATTTCAAGGTCATGGTGGGTCTGCAGTATCTGGTCGGACTCTGCCGGACCATGGGGGTGGAAAGCCGACTTGATCCGGTCCTCTCTTTTCCGCTGGGCTCCAATGTCATGAGTTTGCAGGAGGTGGCCCGGGTTTACGAGGCGCTCCTGACCGGCTCCATCAAGTACAACGGCGATGGGCACCATCCCGGCCTGGCCATCATCGAGACGATCGAAGCCGGTGACGGGGAGGTGATCTACCAGGCGGAGCGGTCGGAGAAAAAGATTCTAGCCCCGGAGACCGCCCTGGTGGTCGGCGACATCCTGCGCCAGGTCGTGAAATTCGGGACCGGTCACTATGCCGCCGAGAATGTCCGGCTACGCAGCCGCGATCCGGTCCGCAGCCGGCAGCTGGGGGCGAACGGGCCAAAGGTTCCGGTGGTCGGGAAGACCGGCACCGCCAATCGTTACATCAATGCCGCCTTCGCCGGCGGGGTGCCCGGCCTGCTCCCCAACGGCCTGTTTGCCCTCTCGGAGGGTTATGTGTTGACCTCTTATGTGGGTTTTGACGACAACGCGCCGATGGCCCTGGGTTCAACTCGGATCAGCGGGGCGATGGGGGCCTTGCCGACCTGGAGCGGGGTGGCCAATCAGATTCTTCTCGACAACGATTATGCCGCCAAGGTTGATCTGGACGATCTTGCCTTCTCCGGGGGCGTCGAATTGCCGTTGGCTTATCCAGACCTGGGCCAGAAGCAGGTCCGGGTCGATCAGGACCGCGGCGGTCTGGCGGCCGGCGGGGAGGGGGGTGGCGCCGTGGTTCTCTCCTTCGGCGAATTTGGTGGTGGTGAGCGGCCCAAACCGGCCAGATTTTTCAAGCCTTATTGGCTGATGGAGGAGTGAGATGGTTGGTCGTTCGCTGGTGCTGGTCTGTGTTGCCCAATTGCTGGCTGCCGGGGGCGGCCAGGCTGTAGCTTTTGATGGCGTGAGCCCCGACCCCGGATCCGGGGCTGCGGTTCGTTCCGGGCTGCCGCCTCTGGCCCGGGTGGATAGTCGGCTGGCTATTTATGGCGACCAGCTGGCGCGCTGGCGGGAGCTGGGTGAGCGGACGGCCAGCCCGGCTCTGGCGGTTCGGCGCCCGGCGGGGTGGTCGGAGTGTTCTGCGGCCGTGGAGCATCTGGCCCGTAGTTACGGCCGGTTGAAGGAAGAGATTGTGAGCCGGAACGAGCCGGCCACGGACATCGTGCCCTGGCAGGCCTTTTCCGATGATGTCGCCTTTCTGGAGGGGGGGTGCGGGCAGCTCTTTCAGCAGGTTTCCGCTCTGACTGGTGGCGGAGAGCCGCAGGGCGTTGCCCCGGTCCAGCCCGAGGCCGCAAGGCAGAAAGCACCGCTGGGAGAGCAGGAGCAGCTCGAGAAATGGAACCGGGCGGTCGGCCTGTTCGACTCCGGAAAATATGACGAAGCACTCGGCGAGTTCGCCGGGTTGTTGGATACCCCGCAGGCGGCGGCGGCCAGGGAGAAGATTCGCGAAGCCCAGACGCTGGTCGCCACCCAGTTGCGCCGCCAGGCCGCCACTATCCTGGCCCGGAAAACCGACGATCCCGCCCAGAAAAAGAAGCTCCTGGAGGAGTCCTGGGCTCTGCTGAATAAAATTATCAGCCGTTACCCGGAGGCCGCCATTATCGACAAGGTCAAGCAGAACCAGGCCCAGATCGAAAATCAGCTTGATCAGCTCGATCCCGCTTTGCTGCAACGCCTGAAAGGCGGTCCGGCCAGTTGAGCCACTCCGGTCAATCGGATGGAAATTCTCGTTTTCGGCTGGAGGCCGGGTGAATCCGAGGGCTGCCCTGCTCGCGATTCTGATCTCGGTGGCGCGCCGGTCGGCTGGATTTTGCGGTTCAGCCAGCGAGCTGCCGGCCCGGCTTAAGATTATTCCGCTCTGCAGCTGATCGCCGTAACCTGGCCGGCTTAGGCCCTTTTTCGCCATTGGTCATTTCCCGTTCGTTACCTCTGTGAAAAACTCTTGCACCCCGGGCTGTTTGCTGCGGTAGACTGTCCATGACCGGCCTTCTCCGCCGTTGTCGGGGTTTTCGGGCCAGGTAAGGGAGGTATGCAATGGACAGATTTTCACGCCAGGGTATTTACGAAAGCCTGGCCGATGTGTTCGAGACGGTGTTCCTGATCCATCTGGAGCGGCTGGATGAGGCCGCCCCCTCACGAAAAATCTGGGAAAGACGTCGGGACTATCTGGAGGTCCGGGTCGATCTCCAACGGGGCAAGAATACTCCGGCCTTCTTTTTCTTTCCGGCCGGATTGGTCAAGGAGATCGCCGGCAGTTTTCTGGGCCTGGACGGCACCACGATGGACAAGGGCGAGCTGGCCAAGGTCGGCAAGATGGCCGCAAAAATGACCATCGGCGGTCTGCTGGGGCGGGTCGATCCCGATGCCTTGATCCGGGCCGGCGAACCGCAGGCCAGAAACATCGACAACTTCAACCCGGGCCGGCTCTTTGAGGCGCCCGGGGTCTGGGTCTACCAGACCGACCAGGGCTATCTCTGGGTCGATGTCGGCCGGATCGGCGAAGTCGCCCACCACTGAAGCGGTCAACCAGTGGCGCGTCGGGCCATGCTCGGTGATCTGCTTGATTGCTATGCTGGAAATTGACGCCGATTGATGTTTATTTAGAGTGAAGGCGGGTATTTCCTGAAACAGGTCTTACAATAATAGAGAGATGAGTTGATCTTGAGATGAAAGTGTTTTATCGCGCTTTGGTGGTGAAGTCGGCTGGGTAAAGCGGTCCCGGCGGAAGAAAGTTGATGAATTAGTATTGATTTCAGTCAGATATAGATATATTCACGAAAAAATTCTTGCTTTTTCGTCGGGGTCGGCTAAGTTTTAGAGATCTCTCGGGGCAGGCCAAGTGTAAAGATCAGGCGGTCCGAACGGGAAATTTGCTGATTTACCCTTATGTCTTAGTAAGCGCGGCACTATTGCTGTGAATATAATCGGAATCGATTCTGCGATGAGAAAACCTACCGCAAACCTCCTGCTGCTGGCCCTGACCTTGTCCAGCCTGGTTTTTTTGGCGGCCCCGGCCGATGCGCGGGGCGTCAAGCATCGCCCCGTCCGGCTCGATACCATCCACAAGTTTGCTCCGGTTCAGTTTGGTGATCTCAAGAAGGTCGAGGAACTGCCGGTGGCGGCTGTCTCCGCAGCGGACCGGTCCTATCGCAAGCCCGCCCTCGCGCAGGATCGCAAGGATGACCTCGCCGATGCGCAGATGCGCCGGAAGCTCACCTCCCGTACCGCCATCCTCATGGATGCCAAAACCGGCGAGGTCCTTTACCAGAAGAGCCCCGATCTGCCCCGCCAGCCGGCCAGCACTCTCAAGGTCATTACCGGCCTGATCGCCATCCAGTCCCTCAACGATCCGGAGATGGTGCCGGTCAGTCGCCGCGCCGCCAGCATGCCGCGTTCCAAGGTCTATCTGAAGCCCGGCAGCAACTACCGCGCCAATGATCTGATCAACGCGGTGCTGCTGGCCTCCGCCAATGACGCCAGTGTCGCCCTGGCCGAGAAGATCGCCGGTTCGGAACCGCTCTTCGCCCGGCTGATGACCCAGAAGGCCAAGGCCTGGGGGGCGACCAACACCGTCTGCAAGACGGCCAGCGGCCTTACCGCCCCCGGTCAGCAGACCACGGCGCGCGACCTGGCGATCCTCTTCAACCGGGCCATGGAGAACGACGAGTTCGCCAGCCGGGTCAAGCAGAATACGGCCCGGACCGATTTCGGCCAGGTCCTTAAGAACCACAATCGCGCCCTCTGGCAGATCACCGGGGCCGAAGGCGGCAAGACCGGCTTCACCAACGCCGCCCGGCAGACCTACGTCGGCAAGTTCAAGCGCGGTGACGATGAGTTGGTTCTGGCCATCATGGGCAGCGTCACCATGTGGAAGGACATCAAGAACCTGGTCGGCTACGGCTTCAGCGCCATGGCCAAGAATGACCGGGAACAGTCCACCCGGACCGCCAGGGCCTCCGTGCCCCAGGTGGCGGATGGCGGCTGATTTCAGCCCCTGCCGTTGCCATCATACTCCGCTTTCTCTTGCGGGCCGCTGCCGGTTGTCGCCGGTTGCGGCCCGCGACTTTTTTCATAATCCCCTGGTGAGCCGCCGATGACCAATTTCACTAAAGAGCAGTTGCGTGAACTCCACGACCGCCCCGATGCGGGTCTGAGCCTGGAGTTGGCCGGCCGCCTGGCCGAGCGGTTGCGCCGCCTCGACGGCTACCGGGAGGCCAAGCAGCTCTTCATCGACCCTTCGCCGCTGCTCAAACAGGCCCGGCTCAACGCCCTGGTCGACGGCAAGGTGCTGGTCATGCCCGGCCCCGGCATGAAGGACGGCTTCTACCGGCTCGATCCCTACAAGATCAAGTTCCCGCAACTGGCCAAGGCGGTCAACGGTCGCGATCTGGCCGATTTCGGCAAGCGTTTGGGCTCGCGCGAAGAAATTAAAGGTCTGGAGATATCCCTGCTGATCGGCGAGGCCTGGGCTTTAGACCGGCGCGGCTTCTTTCTGGGCGAGGGCAAGGGTTTCTTCGATCTCTCGGTGGCCCTGCTGGCCGAACTGGGTGGTCTGGCCGAGGGCTACCGGGTGGCCATGGCGCTGGCCGATCCGGCCCGGCTGATCACCAATCTGCCGGTTGATCCCTGGGATGTCGGTTGTGATGTTTTGTTGACCGCCGAGGGAGATGAGCCGCTAAGCCGGGAAGGGGGGCAGCCTCCGGCCATCGTCTGGGAGGTCCTGACCTTGGACCGGATCAGGCGCATCACCCCGCTCTGGAAGCTCTACGTCGAGCAGGGCCGGGACCGGCAGGCTTGAGTTTTTCCAGTCCACTGCATGGTCACCGAGTTATCGAGGACGAAACTCATGCGCGCCCCTCCTCGATGAGGGCCTTGATGTCCACACCGCGCACCGGCTCGGCCAACATGAAGGCCTTGAGTTTTTCAGCAGCCGCGACCTTGTCTTTCACCCGCACGCCCAGGCTGGGCACCAAATCCGCAATGGCTTTTCCACGATTGGTAATGGTAAAGCTTTTGCCGGACTTCACCTGCCGCAGCAATTCAGGGAGCTTGGTTTTCGCTTCATACGAACCAATTTCGATCTTCATAATTCTCCTCCCGCAATGAAATTTTGCTATTGCTATAGACCAGTAAGTAGAACAGCCTGTTGAAAAAGCAATAATTCAGTGCATTGGTATAATCGGCGGCGAGACAGGGACAGGATCAGATGCGCTTCTTGACGTTGCGATAGACCAGATTGTTCTCCCGCTTGCCCACGGCAATGACCACAACCAACAACAGGCCGTCACAAACCTGGTAGACCAGACGATACCCGGCATCACGCAGTTTGATCTTATAGCAATCCGGCAATCCCGACAGCCGGGCAGATTCCACACGTGGGGCGGAAAGACGTTCAGAAAGACGTTTTTTGAATTGCTCTCTTATACTGCTATCCAGTTTACGCCATTCCTTGAGGGCAGATTCCTTGAACTCAAGGTCATAGATCATTAAGGGTCACCCTGACGCTGCGTTCCTTTTGACGATCTTTGACCAGCTGGACGAGATACTGGTCATCAAGCTGTTCCATCATGCTTTCATAGGTAGCTGCCGGGACAAGATAGGCCGTCGGGCGATTATGGTTGAGGATGGCGACCGGCTCTCCATGGGCGCGGGTGATGATGTCGGAAGGATTCTTCTTCAGCTCGCTGATACTGATGGTGGCGGTCGCATGGATAGTTTGCATGGGGCGTACTCCTTGATTTATTTAGACCTGATTTTAAGTCATTATTTAGGTCTTGGCAATAAATCAAACCCGCGAAGTCAAATGCCATCTCTTGGCCGTATGTCAGTCAAAACCGAGCATCCATCACATTACGCTGCGTATCCGGCAAAACCAAATCAATCCGGGCCGAGTTCCGGCTCCAGGCTGTATCGGATTGACAGTTCATCCCAAGGCGAATAAAACCAGGGTTCTTGGATTAAGACTTCTGGTTCGTTACCCAGCATCTTCACAGAACGGATATCGTGAAATTTCACGTTAAGGCATCTAATCTATGACACACCTCTACAAATTACTGGCCGAGAAAGTTCGCTTGTGGCGAGAGTCCGGCTACCCGTGTGAGCATTTTCCAGCTATTAGCGAAATTCTGCAATTTCAACTCGCCGACGAAACTGGTAAAAACCTGCGCTTTCTCCGCCCCCCACAGCTCCGAGCACTTGAGGTATACTGGTATCTGCGGCTGGTCGAGAAAACTCCACACATCTACGACCTCTATAAGGCCAACTACCAGAAAAAGGCTGATTTGATCAAGGCCTTGGGCATCCCGCAAAAAGCCTTTGAAGAGGCCGATTACGAAGTTGAGCCGCTACTGGAACGCATCAAGACCGACGATCAGTTCGTTAAGGATTTCAAGCTCGAAGCCCTACGTGAAACTCTGACCCTTGAATACCCCAGCTACATCCTTGCCTTAGCCATGGGGGCAGGAAAGACGATTTTGGTGGGGGCGATTATCGCCACCGAATTTGCCATGGCGTTGGAATATCCGACCACCGGCGACGATCTGCAAGACGCCTTTGTCGAAAACGCCTTGGTCTTTGCCCCCGGTAAGACCATTATCGAATCGTTGCGTGAATTGACGGAAATCCCTTTTGACAAAATCCTTCCTCCCCGCTTTTTCAAAGGGTTTGCCGCCACGGTAAAACTTACTTTTACTCCGGACGGCGCCAAGGATATTCCGGTCATCAGGCGTTCTTCCTTCAACATCATCGTCACCAATACCGAAAAAATCAGGATCCAAAAGCCGAACGTTCGTGTAAGCAAAACATGGACTCAGTTGCAGCTGGAGGAGAAGGAGAAACAGCTCTCCGAGGATGCCAACCTGCGCTTGCAGACCATTGCCAGCTTGCCGCATCTGGCGGTCTTTTCCGACGAAGCCCACCACACCTACGGCCAGGCCATGGGTGAAGAATTGAAGAAAGTCCGTAAAACCGTCGATTACCTGCACCACTACAGCCCCAATTTGATCTGTGTCGTCAACACCACCGGCACTCCCTACTACCAGAAACAACCGCTTAAAGACGTCGTCACCTGGTACGGCCTTTCCGAAGGAATCAAAGATCGCATCCTTAAAGATGTCTCGGGAAATATTTTGGCCTACAGTTTTAACGCTGAGAGTGCGGACAAGTTTATCGCCGAAGTGGTCAGGGATTTTTTTACCGAGTACGGTCAAGTTACACTGCCCAATGGTGCTCCGGCCAAGCTGGCCATCTACTTCCCACAAACCGACGATCTTGAAGAATTACGCCCAGCCATCGAAGCAGCCTTGATCTTGTCCGATCAATCGCCGGCCATCGTCTTACGCAACACCTCAGCATCCGGCAAAGAGGAGATAGAGGCCTTTAACCGCCTTAATGATCCACGCAGCCTGCACCGGGTCATTCTGTTGGTGAATAAGGGCACGGAAGGGTGGAACTGCCCCAGCCTCTTTGCCTGTGCCCTGGCGCGCAAGCTGAAAAATTCCAACAACTTCGTCTTGCAGGCGGCGACCCGTTGCTTGCGGGAGATCCCCGGCAATAACCACAAGGCCCGCATCTATCTCTCCATGGACAACCGCGCCGTCCTCGACAAGCAGTTACAGGAGACTTACGGCGAGACCCTTGACGACCTCGGCCATGCCGGTGGCGAGACACTGACCTTTACCCTGCGTGTGCGCAAGATCAAACCGCCGCCGCTGATTATTCAACAAACTTTGCGTACTGTAACCCGTGTAGAGACGGTAAGTGTATCGCCCTTGCGGCTAGACAAGCCGACCGCATCCAAGGGGCAAGATATGACCGTGGAGCGTTTCGTTATCACTAAGCAACTGGCGACTGCAGCAGTGTTGCAGCAAATCGGAGAAAGTATAACGATCAATTCCGAGCAAGACAGCGAGGATGTCTATACGGTAGCCGTCAAACTGTCTGAATGGTATCGCCTGGATTTGTGGACGTTATACGCTGAGTTGAAGCGCCTCTATGGTGAAACCGGCGACGTGCCCCTAGCCCACGTTGCAGAACTTTCCCGGCAGATCGAGCTGCAGTTCTGTGCCTACGAAGTTAAGGAAACCAAGGTTGAGAAGGCGCTGGCATTGATCAAGCCGGAAGGCTTCGTCCGCGAGGAGTCATCGGAGGGCGAAGTTATATATACAGCCGAAATCCGTGTGCCTAAAGACAGAGGAAAGCTTGTAGTTCCCTGGCAGGGCTCTGCCTTCGGCCATCATTACGACCCTTACAACTTCGACTCGAACCCAGAAAAGAGCTTCTTTGCCGATCAACTGCTTCCACATATCGAGGTACACCCCGATGAGGTTGAAGATATCTACTTCACCGGCGGACTCACCGACACCGGGAAGACCGATTTCTTTGTGGAGTACAAGGACGACAAGGGCCATTGGCGCAACTACTTCCCCGACTTCATTATTCGTTTGAAGGGAAAAGGGGGAAAGCCGGGTAAGTGTCTGATCGTGGAGATCAAAAATGCGCAGTGGGAAACAACAATCAATAGCGAACTAGTGAGCGGAAAGGCGGTAAGCAACGAAGCGCGCAAGGCCATGGCGATGACCCGCTGGGTTGATCTGAATCCCGAGCGTTTGAAGTATCAGATTATTTTTGCTGACGACGCGCTGCCGAACGATGAAATAGCCAGAGCTAAAGCTTTTGTGACTGAGGGGCATTAATGAGCGAGAAGAAAGAGATCAAGATCGGCGCCGCCAAAGGGCGGCCGATGCTGAGTTGGGTTGGTAAACGCCCGTTGCGCAGCGTGACGGCTTTCCCGGCCCAGCATGTGGAGACGTTTGCGGCCGAGGAAAAGAAACCCGAGGATGCGAAAACCCCAGAGGGCTGGAAAGATTGGCCTACCGACTATCCCCACGGCGGGCTGCTCTTCCACGGTGATAATAAAGAGGTGCTGGGGCACCTGCTGGCCAATGGTTTTCGCGGCATGGTCAAGTTAATCTATATAGACCCGCCTTTCGATTCTGGCGCGGATTATGTTCGCAAGGTTCAATTGCGCGGAGTAGAAGGTTCAAAAACTATCGATGGAGAATCCTATGTCCTCGGGGAGCAGATTCAGTATTCTGATATCTGGGCAAATGATAACTATCTTCAATTTATGTACGAAAGATTAATTCTCCTAAAAGAACTTCTTCATAAAGATGGTTCTATATTGCTTCATTGCGATTGGCACAGGAGTCATGTCCTTCGTTGTATGCTTGACGAAGTGTTTGGTGCTGAAAATTTACAAAACGAGATTATTTGGCAACGAACAGATCCGCATAACGATGCGAAAAGTAAATTGGGTTGGGTTCATGATGTAATCATGTGGTACCGCAAGGGTGAAAATTTTACATATAATTGGGAAGAAGTTGTTGAGCCATTATCTCCTGCTGCCTTGAAAGAATATAGCCTTATCAAGCTAATAAATGGTTCGATCCAATCTTATTCTAAAGAACTTGACGGGAAAGGTCGTAGATTCAAATTAGATGACTGTACTTGGAAAGGAAACGATCCTTCCCGGCGATTTGAATGGCGAGGGGCTAAGCCCTCTAATAAGAGAGTCTGGCCATATGATCTCGAAGGCATGGAAAGAGCTTTAATTAACGGTGATTTTTATCTACGAGATCAAAACCAAGGCGCTGCGCGGTGTCGGGTTAGTTTTTTAGACGAGCGAGAGGGACAGGTCTTACAGACAATCTGGACTGAGTGTGGTCGGATGAAAGGTGGTAGTGACTATCCGACCCAAAAACCGTGGGCGTTGCTAGCGAGAATTGTTCAAGCTTTTTCAAATCCTAGCGATCTAGTCCTAGACTGCTTTACAGGTTCTGGTACCACTGTCGCAGTAGCCCAGAAACTTGGGCGCCGCTGGATCGGTTGCGACATTAATAAAGGCGCAACCCAGGCCACTGCGAAGCGTCTGAAAAAGATCGTGGATGAACAGGCTGTAGCGCTTCAGAAATTACCCATGCGGCTTCCTGGTATAGAATGCGATGGGGACGCTTCGCCGTTGCCAGCCCAACTTTCCTTCGGCGTATGGCGGGTCAACGACTACGACCTGAATATCCAGCGCAATGAGGCGATCAAACTCGCCTGTGAACATGTCGGCGTTGAACGACTGGCATCCGATAGCTTCTTTGACGGCAAACTCGGCAAGAAGCTGGTCAAGATCGTCCCCTTCGAGCACCCTCTCTCTCCCCTAGACTTGGAAGAACTCAAGCGCGAACTGGAAGCGCGGCCCGAGTTGGAAAACACCATCGTTTTCGTCTGCCTGGGCATTGAGCTGGCCGCCCGAACTTGGGTCGATGACTGGAACCGGATGCGCAAGGGGAAGGAGACCGTCAACAAAATCGAAGTCATCGAACTGCGCACCGACGCCAAATACGGCAACTTCATCAAGCACGAACCAGCCACAGCCAAGGTTGCCATCACGCGGATCGGTGACAAAATCGCGGTCAAGATTGAGGATTTCATCAGCCCAACCATCCTCAAGCGCCTTGACATTGCCCTACCCCTCTTTAAAGCAAAGATCACCGACTGGCGCAGCCAGGTTGATTGCATAATGATCGACACGGCCTACGACGGCGCCGTCTTTAACGTGGTCCTCTCGGATGTTCCAGAAAAGAAAAACGACCTGATCGAAGGAGCTTACACCCTTCCCGCCCCGACCGGCATGACGACGGTGGCAGTGAAGATTATCGATATGCTCGGCGAAGAAGTTCTGGTGCTTAAAAAAGTGTGATTTAGGGGATCATCGGTGACAGTGTGAAACAAAGAGACGCTTGTAAGAATATAAGTACTCTTGCGAGCCTGACCCCGGTTCTGACCCTGTACATTAAATTGACGATCATTACGTATGAAGCAATCGAATCTTGACGCCTTGGGCTGGGATAGCTGGTTTGAAGAACAAGCCGGGTATTGTTGCGACTCGACGGCCTCGGTCGCGCGGGTAGCGGCAGTGGACCGCGACCAGGTGCTGCTTCTCAATGAAATTGGCCCTTTCCGGGCAAAGCTCTCGGGGAAGTACTTGTATGAGTCTGTATCTTCAGCGGAGTTGCCGGGCGTTGGCGACTGGGTCTGTGTAGTCAAGTCCGAGGCTGATCAATTCGGGCAGGTCCACGGAATTCTGAAGCGAAAGACCCACTTGCGTCGCAAGGCGGTTGGCGAAACAGTCAAGTACCAGATGATTGCGGCTAATGTCGATTTCGTAATCATCGTGCAGTCCTGCCACTACGATTTCAACCTGAAAAGACTGGAACGGTATTTGGTAATGGTGCGGGAAGGTGGAGCAATGCCATATATTCTCCTGACCAAGACCGACCTGGTTAGCTCTGAAGAGCTGGCGGCCCAGCTGGCGGAAATCTTAGCAGCAGGTATAACCGCCCCCGTTTTCACGTTGAGCAATGTCACGAGAGAAGGGATCGCCGACCTGAAAGGCGTTCTGGCCCCAGGTAAAACCTATTGTTTTGTCGGTTCGTCAGGGGTCGGAAAGAGCACCATCATCAACAGCCTTGTGGGTCATGATGTGCATGAAACCAAGGCGGTCAGCAGCACTGGCGAGGGGCGGCATACGACCGTGCGCCGGGAGCTCATGATCCTGGAAAACGGGGCGATGGTCATAGACAACCCAGGCATGCGGGAATTTGCCGTGCTCGGTGCGGAGGGTGGAATTGACGAGAGCTATTCGGACATCGTAGGGCTCGCATCCCAGTGTCGGTTCAGCGACTGCCTGCACACCAATGAGCCTGGCTGCGCCGTTCGGAAGGCGGTGGCGGCCGGTGAAATTGATGCCAGCCATTATGAAAACTTTCTCAAGTTGCGGAAAGAGTCCGAGTTCAATCAGATGTCATATGTTGAGAAACGCAAGAAAGACAAGGACTTTGGCAAGTTCATAAAGTCTGCCAAGAAAGATCTCGAGGACGATTGACCTTTACTAAGCTTTCGTAGTTGATGTAACAGGCTGTAATTATGGGCATTGCAGCGATTAGTCTCACTCGTCATTCCGGCATGCTTTTAGCCGGAATCCTGTTTTGTGACCTCACGACGATTTCTGGATGCCGGATCAAGTCCGGCATGACGAATCGATAGCGATTCGTTTCATGTAACTCTTTGTGAAATCAGACAAAAGTTAAACTCCGAAAGTTGAGACCTTTACGAGGCGAATGGTAATTCGCGGCAGGCGCTACAGCCGTGGCCTGATCTCAAGGTTATGCTATCCCCGCAAGAATCGGGTGGGAGAGGTAATCGTTCAGTGGCATAATGGGCCACATGGACGATTATCAGCGCATTGCCAGGATTATCCGCTATCTGGATGAACATCACACCGAGCAACCCAATCTGGTGGCCCTGGCGGCAATCGCCGGGTTGAGCCAGTTTCATCTCCATCGTCTTTTCTCCGCCTGGGCGGGGATCACCCCCAAGGATTTTCTGCAGTGTCTGACCCTCGCCCATGCCAAGGAGTTGCTCCGGCAGGGCGAAAGCGTGCTGGACAGCGCCCTGGTTACCGGTCTTTCCGGACCCGGCCGCTTGCATGATCTCTGCGTGAATCTTGAGGCGGCCTCGCCTGGTGAAATGAAAACTGGCGGGGCCGGTTGGACGCTTTCCGCCGGTTTTGCCGAGAGTCCTTTTGGGCGGGTGCTGATCGGCGAGAGTCCCCGGGGGATCTGTCATCTCTCCTTCGTCGAGTCGGTCGATGGGGGCGCGGAGCTGGCCGAGTTGCAGGCGGAGTGGCCAAGGGCGCGGTTGTGGCGGGATGATGCAACTGCAGCCCAGCTGGCCGCCCGGATTTTTGTCCACCCCGATTCCACCCACCCCCAGCCCGCCCTGCGGGCCCTGGTGCGCGGCACCCCCTTTCAGGTCTTGGTCTGGCGGGCCTTGTTGCAGATCCGGCCCGGCACCCTCACCAGCTACGGGCGGCTGGCGGCGGCTGTGGGCAAACCCGGCGGCGCCCGGGCGGTGGGGCAGGCGGTGGGGCAGAACCCCTTAAGCTACCTGATCCCCTGTCATCGGGTGATCCGGGAGACCGGGGCGCTGGGCGGCTATCACTGGGGGCGGGAGCGCAAGCTGGCCTTGCTGGTTTGGGAGACGGCACCGAAAAGGAGCTGATTTGAACGGCTTGATCAATAGTTTCGCACCTTGAAGATTTGCAGGCATTGTCATGTGGCGGGGCTGGACATTGTCCCGGTGCCTCGGCGAGTAGATGGAAGCTTCGCTTGCCTGCCGCGTCGGGGCTTCTGCCCCTCCTCGCAATGACTGCCTACCTCGTCATTGCGAGGAGGGAAACGACGAAGCAGATAGCGAAGGCTTCGATCGCATCGCCAGGGCAACCATCCTTGGGGCTGGCGCCGCTTTTGGATGACGTCGCCGACAGTTGGCGGCTGCGACAAAATAGCCGGTGCAAAAGGTTGTGAAGTTCGGAGGGCGCGGGTATTATGGCGGCTGTTTGCGGTTCCGGCCCAACCTTCCCAACCCCGAGCTGTTCGGCAAGCCCTATGGATGAACTGGAAAAACAGCCCCTGACCCAGCACCTGCGCGAGCTGCGCAGCTGCCTGATCAACGCGTCCCTGGCGGTGGCCGTCGGCTTTGCGATTTCCTACTATTATATTCAGGAGATCGGCGCCTGGTTCTTTAAACCCCTCTATGAAGTCCTGCCGGACCGCTCCTCGCTGATCTTCACCTCCTACCAGGAGGCCTTTTTTTTTATCTAAAGCTGGCCCTGGTCTGCGGGGCGCTGCTGGCCAGCCCGGTGCTGCTCCTGCAGGTCTGGCGCTTTGTCGCCCCCGGCCTCTACCGGCATGAAAAAAAGGGACTGCTGATCTTCACCGTTATCTCCACGGTCTGTTTCCTGGGCGGCGGACTGTTCGGCTATCTGGTGGTCTTTCCCCCCGCCTTCCGCTTTCTGGCCGGCTACTCCAACGACTATCTCTACGCGTTGCCGACGGTCAGCGAATACTTCTCGTTGAGCCTGCGGTTGCTGCTGGCCTTCGGGGTGATCTTTGAGCTGCCGGTCCTGATGGTTTTTCTGGCCAAGCTGGGGATCATTAATGTTCGTTTCCTTACCAGGTACCGGAGCTACGCGATTCTGCTGGCCTTCATCACTGCCGCCATCCTCACCCCCACCCCGGACGTGATCAACCAGCTGCTGATGGCGACGCCATTGATCGTCCTGTACGAGGTGGGGATCATCGCCGTGCGCCTGTTGGTCCGGCCTGCGCCGCCAGCGGCGGCGGAAGTTGCCCCCGACGAGGCCGCCGGGGGCGGGGTGGACTGAGCGAAGGCCGGGCGGCGGAAAGCGCTGTTCGGCCCGCTTTCTCAGCGGTTATGACAATGTTTTCAGGTCACAAAATCAACCTAATTTTTCCTTGACAATTACCGTTGTCGCCTTTATATCGTAAGGCTTCGTTTTCTGAGTCAATATTCATTTTTGTTATATAAAACCCCAACCAAGGAGACTTAAAATGTCCAAATTAGTAGCCCCACATGGTGGAAAAGGCCTGGTATGCTGCAAGCTGCATGGCAATGAGCTTACCGCCGAGCAGGAAAAAGCCAAAGGCATGAAGAAGATCCAGATCAGCGCCCGCGCTAAAGGCGACTTGATCATGATGGGCATCGGCGGCTTCAGCCCCCTGTCCGGTTTCATGGGCAAGGCGGACTGGAAGGGTGTTTGCGAGAAGTTCACCATGGCTGATGGTACCTTCTGGCCGGTTCCGGTTACCCTTGACTGTGGCAAGGCCGACGCCGACGCCATCAAGGTTGGTGACGAGATCGCTCTGGAGAATGATGGTGTTGTCTACGCCACCATGAAGGTCTCTGAGAAGTTCGAAATGACCGAGGCCGACAAGAAGTGGGAATGTGAGCTGGTCTTCAAGGGCGAAGGCGAAGAGTCTGCCGACGACAAGTTCTGGAAGATCGCCATGGAAGATCATCCCGGCGTCAAGATGGTTATGGCCCAGAAGGAATTCAACCTGGCCGGTACCGTCAAGGTTCTCTCCGAGGGCGAATACCCGGAGAAGTACAAGGGCGTTTACCTGACCCCAGCTGAGACCCGCGCCATGTTCGACGAGCGCGGCTGGTCCGATGTTGCCGCCCTCCAGCTGCGTAACCCGATGCATCGTTCGCACGAGTTCCTGGCCAAGATCGCCATCGAGGTTTGCGACGGCGTTCTGATCCACTCCCTGATCGGTAACCTGAAGAAGGGCGATATCCCTGCCGACGTCCGCGTCAAGGCCATCGATTGTCTGGTCGAGCACTACTTCGTCAAGGACAACGTCATCCAGGCCGGTTACCCGCTGGACATGCGTTATGCCGGTCCTCGCGAGGCCCTGCTGCACGCCACCTTCCGTCAGAACTACGGCGTCAACAAGATGATCATCGGCCGCGACCATGCCGGTGTTGGAGATTTCTATGGCCTCTTCGAAGCTCAGACCATCTTCGACAAGGTTCCTGCCAATCTGGCCGAGGGCAAGGCCCTGAAGTGCATGCCGCTGAAGATTGACTGGACCTTCTACTGCCACAAGTGCGACGGTATGGCCTCTCTGCGTACCTGCCCGCACGGCAAGGAAGACCGCGTTATCCTTTCCGGTACCAAGCTGCGCAAGGCCCTTTCCGAAGGCGCCGAGATCGTGCCTCACTTCGGGCGTGACGAGGTTCTGGTCATCCTGAAAGAGTACTACCAGAACTTGACCGAGAAGGTTGAGGTCAAGATGCAGGGTGCCGCTTCCGGCGCCGTTATGAAGTAGTAGCTGCTGCTGAAATAGGTATCAAAAAAGGGGAGGCGCCGTCAGGTGCCTCCCCTTTTTTTTGCTGAAAAATGCGTGGGGCGGGTTGAGGACAAGGGGGCAGGGGTTACTCCAGAGAAACCTTCTTGCCATCCTCGGAGATGACGATCTTCTTGTCCCGGACCAGCCAGCCCATGGCCGCGAAGACCATGGCGTCGCTGTGGCCCCGGGCTTTCATGAGGCTGAGCAGTTTGGAGGCCCCGAGTTCTTCATGCTCTTCCATGCAGATCTTGATCTCCCCGGCCAGGATCCCGATTGCCTCGGCCACCGATTTCTGGCCAACGCCTTTGAAGCGCGAAGCTCCCTTCTCCTGCTCGCCGCTGAGCCGCTTTTCGGCCTGCTTGAGTTTGGAGGCCGTCTTGGCCAGGACCTCTTCGGCCGAGTGGGTGATCCCCTCCACCAGTTTCTCGGCGCTTTTCACGGCCCGGCGCCCGGTCTTTTCGATCTTGACCTGGGAACGAGCCAGGGTCTTGCCGATGGACGTAGCGGCTTTCTTTAAGCCCTTTTCAAGTTTGCGGCCTTTCTTGCTGGTTGTCATGTCAGTTCCTCCCCGGAGTATTTTGATATTTTTAGTATTCTGGAGGGGTTGGGCAGGCTTGTCAAGCATATTGCATTGTCGTGCCAACTGGTTATAGTGCCAGGCATTATTTTAACGCGCGCGGAACAAGGAGAAGCGATGAAAGAGCTCAGGGTCGGCCTGGATGAACGCAGCTATCCAATTTTTATCGGCGAGGGTGTGCTGGATTGGGTTGGCACGGACTTGCTCGCCCGCCGGATCGGCAAACGCTATGTGGTGGTTGCCGACGACCGGGTGGCCGGGATGTACGGGAAGCGGTTGGCTGAATCCCTGCGGGATGCCGGCCTGGATTTTGAGATGCTGACCTTTCCCCACGGGGAGGGCAGCAAGCATCTGAATACCGTTGCCGATCTGGCCAGCGGTCTGGCCCGGCTGGGGGTGGATCGCAAGGACGCCTTGATCGCCTTGGGCGGAGGGGTCACCGGCGATATCACCGGTTTTCTGGCCTCCATATTTATGCGCGGGATTCCCTTTGTCCAAGTGCCCACCAGCCTGCTGGCCCAGGTGGACAGTTCGGTGGGCGGCAAGACCGGCGTCGATATCCCGGAGGGTAAGAATCTGGTGGGGACCTTCTATCAGCCCCGGGCGGTCTACATCGATTCCCGGGTCCTGAGTACGCTACCGGCCGCGGAACTGCTGAACGGACTGGCCGAGGTCATCAAGTACGGGGTGATTCGCGATGGCGAGTTCTTCGCTTTTCTCGAAGCCCAACGGACGGCGATCCTTGGCCTTGATCCGGCGGTGCTGGCCGAGATGATCGGGCGCTGCTGCGCCATCAAGGCCGAGGTGGTGGCGGCTGATGAGCGCGAGGCCGACCTGCGCCGCATCCTTAATTATGGTCACAGTATTGGTCACGCCGTCGAGGCGGCCTCCGGCTACCAGTTGCCGCACGGCCTGGCGGTGGCCATCGGCATGGTGGCAGTTAATCGGCTGGCGGTGGCCATGGGTCTGTTGACGACCGCCGACTCAACCAGGATCACGGCGCTGCTGGAGGCCTACGGCCTGCCGGTGCGCATCCCGGCCGGCTACCGAATCAGCCGGATCAAGGAATATCTGAAGTCCGACAAGAAGAGTGTCGGCGGGCGGGTCTTCTTTGTCCTGCCGGAAGGAGTAGGGCGGGTGAAGATCAGCGATGCGGTCAGCGAGGCGCAGATCGAGACAGTCCTGCAGGAGCTGGGGGCGGTATAGGAGCAGTCTCAAGAATCCAGGAGCTAGAATTCAGGGGAAAGAGGAAGGTTCTTCTCCCTGGTGATCCTCTGTCTTCTGCATCCTGAATTCTGGATTCGGAATTCCAGTAGCAAAGTATGATCAGCGTTTCCCGAGTAAACTTTCCACGTAGGTGCCGAGTTCTCCGGCCAGGCGGGGATTGTCCAACAATATCGATATTTCGTGGTTTCTCCCCAGGGCCGATTGGGTCAGATTGTGGCTGCCGATCAAGCAGAAGCGCTGATCGACCACCACCATTTTGACGTGGGTGGTGACGGCTGGCGAGTCGAAAACAGCGGTGATCCCTTCCAGTTGCAACTGCGCGGCGGCCTCGCGGTTGGTCCGGTTCAACTCCTCGTCATGGCCGGAGTTTTCCAGAACCACCCGGACGGTAACTCCCCTCCGACCGGCTGCTCCCAGGGCGCGGACCAATTCCCCCGGCTTGTTGTCAATCCTGGCGGAAATTTTCCAGAGATACATCACCAGATCGATGCTTTTTTGGGCGGCGCCGATCTGGCCGATGAGCGCCGGGTAATAGGCGTCATCGGCCAGCAATTGCACCGCCGCGGCCGGGGGTAAGGCTGGTCCGCCAGCGGCGACCGGCGCGCCGGTGAGCAGCAGCGCCAGCAGCAGAATGGCGCGGTTCAGGCGGTTGGCCACCACTCCACCCCGATCCGCCTGATGCAGTTGAAGCCGCCGCCCAGGACTAGACTGCGGTGGCCGTGGGCGTTGAGGACGCACTGGACCTCATAGGAGCGGGTGCCGGCATCGCAGATGATGATCGCGGTTTTGTCGGCGGGGATCTCCTGGTGGCGGGCGCGAATCTCGGCGTAGGGAATGGCCAGCCAGAGCGGGCCGAATTTGGCGGTGAAGGCGGCCGTCTCGGCCGGGTGACGGATGTCCAGGGCCAACCACTCCGGCTGGCTGGCCGGATTCGCCATCCAGGTCAGGTAGTCGCTGATGCTGATCGTGGTCAGGCGGCCGGCGGCCTTGTTGTCGGCCACGTTGGCGGTGGCGTTCAGGGCATCCAGGGCGGTGGCGAAGGGTGGGGCGTAGGCCAGGTCCAGTTGGCTACAGTCATCGATGGTGCCACCCCGGGCGATCAAGCCGGCGGCGGCGTCAATCCGGGCCAGGACGGCATCGCCCATGGGACCGAAGCCCTGGACGCCTAGAATCTTGCGACTGGGCCGATCAAAGACCATGAACAGCGGGATGACGGTCTGATTCGGAAAGAAATGGGCCCGGTCCGACTGGGCGGTGATGGCCTGGTCGGCGTTGAACCCGGCGGTCTTGGCGGCCGCCAGACTGAGGCCGGTGGCGCCCACGCAGACCTTGAAGGCCTTCATGATGAAGCTGCCGCCCCAGCCGTTAAACCGGCTGGCCAGGCCGGCCAGATTGTCGGCGACGATCCGGCCCTGCCGGTTGGCCAGGGAACCCAGGGGGGCGTGGCACTTCTGACCGGAGACCAGGTGGGTGACCTCGATGCAGTCGCCGGCTGCGTAAATGTTGGGGTCGGAGGTCTGCAACCGTTCATCGACGATGATGCCGCCCCGGGGCGAAACCAGAAGACCCGCCTCCTGGGCCAATTGGCTGCGGGGCCGCACCCCGGCGGCCATGATGACCAGGTCCGCCTCGATGGTGCGCTGAGCGGTGACCACCCGGCAGGCCTGGCCGTGCGCATCGGCTTCGATGGCGGTCGCGCCCTCGGAGGTGTGAACCGTGACCCCCTTGTCGCGCAGGTGCTTGGCCAGCATGGCGGCCACCACCGGGTCGAGAATGCTGGGCAGCAGTTGCGGCATGAACTCGATGACGGTGGTCTCCACCCCCCAGAGGTCGGCGAAGGACTCGGCCATCTCGACGCCAATGGCGCCGCCGCCGATCACCACTGCCCGTCCCACCTCGCCCTTGGCCAAGCGCTCTTTGATGGCGATGGCCTTGTGCAGGTCGCTGATCGTGTAGACTCCGTTCAGATCGGCGCCGGGAATGGGCAAGATCACCGGGGTGGAACCGGTGGTCAGAACCAGCCGGTCATAAGGCAGTTCCTCCTTGGCCCCGGAGTCGAGATTCTCGACGGCCACCAGCTTGCGTTTGCGGTCAATATTGCTGGCCCGGGTCCGGGTCAGCACCTTGACTCCCTTGGCCCGCATGAAAAAAGATTCGTCGCGGGTCATGTGAAAGCTGGTGTTGCGCAGTTCCTTCTCGTCGGAAACATCGCCGGACACATAGTATGGTATGCCGCACCCGCCGTAGGAGATGAGGTTGTCCTGGTCGATGATGGTGACCTGGGCGTCCGGGAGCAGGCGCAAGAGCCGGCAGGCGGTTTTGGGACCGGCGGCGACACCGCCGATGATCAAGATTTTCAGGGCCATGGTTTTCTCCTCAAGGGTAATGCTATGCCGAGGCGTGTGAAGATGAATGGTCTGGGACAATATCGGGAAAAAAAGCGGCTGTCAATGGTGGCGGAAAGGCGGGGCGGGTCGGAAACAGGCGAGAGCTTAAGAGGTTCCTTTGCGCGGGTCGCCGCCCCTCCGGGAGGTGCCGGTATTGCCCATTTTTAGGGGCTATTCATTAATGGGAGAGGCGCCATATTTTTTGTTGACAAAGGTCTGGCTGGCGAATATTGTCGGTTCTTCTGAATGCTCATTCACAATTGTATTTTTCATGTTGTCCGCGCTTTGCTATGGAGTGGATGGCGAGGGTTGGACTGCATGGAGAAGGTTTCTCTATCCAGTAAACTCACTAAGTTAAGGAGGAAACGAAATGCCGAAGCATGACACTCCCATGATGGACGAACTCGAAAAGGGACCGTGGCCTAGTTTTGTCACCGACCTTAAGAGGCAGGCCGTTAAGAATGACCAGTGCTGGGACATTCTGGGCCAGATGGAACTATCTTTTAGAGACAAGATGACGCACTGGAAGCACGGTGGCATCGTCGGTGTTTTCGGTTACGGCGGTGGTATCGTCGGCCGTTATTCCGATGTTCCCGAGCAGTTTCCCGGTGTGGCCCACTTCCATACCGTTCGTCTCAATCAGCCTTCCAGTAAGTTCTACAACACCGAAATGCTTCGTAAGGTCTGTGACCTTTGGGAGCGGCGTGGTTCCGGTATGACCAATATGCACGGTTCCACCGGTGACTTGGTTCTGTTGGGTACCCGTACCGACCAGCTTGAGCCTCTGTTCTACGAATTGACCCACGACCTGAACTGGGATCTTGGTGGCTCCGGCTCCAACCTGCGGACCCCCGCCTGCTGTCTGGGCAAGGCCCGTTGCGAGTTTGCCTGTATCGACACCCAGGCCGTTTGCCATGGTCTGACCATGAAGTATCAGGACGAGATTCATCGCCCTGCTTTCCCCTACAAGTTCAAATTCAAGTTCTCCGGTTGCCCCAATGACTGCGTGGCTGCCATCGCCCGTTCCGACTTCTCCCTCATCGGCACCTGGCGCGACAATATCCGCATCAATCAGGCCGAAGTGAAGAAGTATGTAGCCGGCGAATACAAGAACAATGCCGGTGGTATCAGCGAGTCCTTCGGTAAGTTCAACATCAAGAAGGATGTCATCAACCTTTGCCCGACCCGTTGCATGTGGATGGAAGGTGAGGAACTGAAGATTGATGATGCCGAGTGTACCCGTTGCATGCACTGCATCAACGCCATGCCTCGTGCCTTGCGTCCTGGTCTTGTGAAAGGCGCCTCTGTAATGTGTGGTGCTAAGGCCCCGATCCTCGATGGCGCCCAGATGGGTACCATGATCGTTCCTTTCGTCAAGGTCGATCCGGACACCGAGTTCGAAGAGGTTGTCTTTTATATCGAGAAAATCTGGGATTGGTGGATGGAAGTAGGTCGTAACCGTGAGCGGGTTGGTGAGACTATGCAGCGCGTCGGTCTGCCCACTTTCCTCAAGGTTATGGAGATTGAGCCCATTCCGCAGCACGTCAAGCGTCCTCGTGAGAACCCCTATGTGTTCTGGGCCGAAGAGGAAGTTGAAGGCGGCTGGCAGCGTAACGTTCAGGAATTCCGCGCCAAACACAAGATGTAAGGCGTATTTACTGAAATTGGATAGTCAAGAACATCGACATATACTTTAGGAGGATAGATTATGGGTTACGATCCGGCAAATCCGATGTTAGACAGAATCACAGACATCGGGCCCCCCCACTATGAGCGTTTTTTTCCGCCGGTTATCAAGAACAACTACGGCAAGTGGCTCTATCATGAGATCATTCAGCCTGGTGTTCTGATGCACAAGAGCGAGACCGGCGACGAGGTTTACACAGTTCGTGTTGGTTCCGCCCGTTTGATCAGTATTGAGCAGATCCGCGAGTTGTGTGATGTCGCCGACAAGCATTGTGACGGCTACCTGCGCTTCACCACCCGTAACAACGTGGAGTTCATGGTTGACGCCAAGGCCAAAGTTCAGCCGCTGCTGGATGAGCTGAAGGGTCGTGGTAACCGGTTCCCTGTTGGCGGCACCGGCGCCTGTGTCAGCAATGTGGTTCATACCCAGGGCTGGATTCACTGCCATACCCCGGCTACCGACGCCTCCGGCGTGGTTAAGGCGGTCATGGACGAACTGTTCGACTACTTCACCACCATGAAGTTGCCGGCCAAGTGCAAGATGGCTCTGGCCTGCTGCCTCAACATGTGCGGTGCGGTACATGCTTCCGATATCGCTATCCTTGGCGTTCATCGTAAGCCGCCGATGGTTGATGATGAGACCATCAGCGCCGTCTGCGAGATTCCGCTGGCTATCTCTGCCTGTCCTCTGGGTGCGGTTAAGCCCCGTAAGGCCACCAACGCAGCTGGGCAGGAGATCAAATCGGTATCCGTTAACGCCGAGCGCTGCATGTTCTGCGGTAACTGCTACACCATGTGTCCCTCCATGCCTCTGGCTGATCCGGATGGCGATGGTTGCGCTATCCTGGTGGGCGGCAAGGTTTCCAATAGCCGGTCCATGCCGACCTTCTCCAAGCTGGTGATCCCCTTCCTGCCCAACAACCCGCCCCGTTGGCCGGAAGTTGTTCAGGCCGTCAAGGGCATCCTTGAGGCGTGGGCCAAAGACGCTCGTAAGTACGAGCGGATTGGTGAGTGGGCCGAGCGGATCGGTTGGGAGAAGTTCTTTGAGAAATGCGATATTCCCTTCACCATCAAGAGTGTTGATGACTATCGCCTGGCTTATGACACCTGGAGAACCACCACCCAGTTCAAGTTCACCAGCCATATCAAATAACCTTAGCGAAGGAGTGGAAAGATGGCTTTAAGCAAGGATGAACTAAAAGCTAAGATTCTTAACAAGGCGATGACTGCGGCAAAACCCCAGTTGTATGTTAAGGATTTTTACGAATGTGACCCCGAGTCTGGTCCGCGTGACATTAAGAATGCTGCCAATGATTTGGTTAAGGATGGCAAGATGGTATTCTGGTCAAGCGGCAGCACCACCATGTATGCTGCTGTGGGTCGCGCCAAGGATGAGGAGCACAGATAGAGTCTGAGCCGCATCTTTCCTAAGCTAGTAAGTCTATGAGTTGAAAGGGGCACCGGTTATCCGGTGTCCCTTTTTTTGTTTAGCGCATTACTTTTAAGGGGCTGGCGGCTGCGATTCGGCAAGGGGATGGGGAGTGGGGAAGAACTGCCCTTGAGGAATGTGGGTTTTTGCTCCCGATCAAACGAGGCGGCCTTTGCTGCTAGGTGTCCTGTTTGGGGGGCACAAGTAGTGGGAGTTTTTGGCGGGAGGCGGCAGTGAATGGATCGGGGCTGGAGTATGGCGCCTAGTCTAGTCTGGAATTTGGAGTGACAACTAATCCGCACCATGCATCACCCTCTTCAACATCTGGCGCGCAGAGAGGTAAGGGGGTGTGCTCTGGTCGTAGTAATATGGGCAGAAGAGTAGCTCGGACTCTTCTGCCCATTCAGTGGCTGATTGCGATACTGTTGGCGATGATTCGGTGCCGTGAGTTTCAGTCTTTCAGCAGTTCCTGCGCCCTCGCTTCGAACTCGGCGGCGTGCCGGGTGTGTTTGAAACTCAGGTGAATATCGGCGGCGGTGCGCAGGGCCTCGGCGGCCTTTTCGCGGTCGTGCATGGCCAGGTAGGTTTTGGCCATGTTCTCGAGGGTCCGCACCGCGCTGCCCGGGTCGCCGAAGGCCTTGTAGGTTTCCAGCAGAACCAGATTTACCTCCAGGGCCTTGGTGTGTTCACCCATGCCGTCGTAGGCACGGGCATACTTTTTGCGGAGGGCGGTGATGCTGAAGTCGTCATTGGCCGGCTCGCAGATGGCCATGGCCCGATCCAAATGGGGCAGCGCCCGGGCGTAGTCTGCCTTTTCCAGGCAGACATCGGCCAGCTTGTCGGAGGCGTTGGCAATCCCCTTGTCATCCCGGCGTTCTTTGTAGTCCAACAGGGCATTGTGAAAGGCATTGGCGGCCTGGGCCAGGTCGTGGTTTTCCATAAACTGGCAGCCGCGGTCGAACTCCTCCTTGGCCGGGTCGCTGATCTTGCTCTGGTCGCGAGGGGTGCTGTCACTCACTGGTCTTCTCCTTGGGCTGATTGGTAAGGCGAATGGCATCCCTGGCCATCTCTCCCACGGTGGTCTGAACCGGGGCGCCATTTTCGTAATAGATAATTGGAGCCGGGTCGTCGATCAGTCTTTCCATGGCGGATATCGATTCGGTGGCGCGCAGGCGGCCGAGCAACCGGAGCATCAGGCCCCGCAGTAGCGGATCGGGGTCTTCGACCAGATGCAGGAGCTGGTAGAAGGAGGTGCTGCGGATCAGGTCGGGCCGCTTTTCGGCAATGGTGCCGAAGGCCCAGATTACCTGATTTCGGGTGGACGGGTGACTGGTGTATCGCAGCAGGTGCCGGGTAAAGGCCCCGAACATGTCCGAACGGGCGGCGATGATGGCGCCGATGGTTTCCAGCAGACCCCAGTTGGTTGCGGCCGAATCGGCGCAGGCCTCGAAGAGCCGATGCAGAAGGTCGCTGACCGAACCGGGTTGCCGGGTGGAAAGCCGCCCGCAGACCTGACCGATGATGTGGGCGGTCCGCCAGCGTGAGGCCTCGGCCGGATCGTAAAGCAGCCGCTGCATGAACCAGAGGACCTTGACATCGTCGAAGGCCAGATCGACCAGACCTTCAATGTCGCCAGCTCCAACCAGTTGCCGTACCACGGTTTTATCCGCCTTGCGCCGCTTCCGGCGCGGGTCGCGGGCCGGTTCCAGTTCGGGCAGCAGCGCCTCGTCGGCCGGATTTGCGGCTGACTGACCACCGAGTTGTTTGTTGTGGAAGCGGGCGGTGATCTCGGCGATTTCCTTGTGCAGACGGACAAAGTAGATGACCCCCCGGATGGTGCGGCCGTCCAGATAACCGCCCTCCACTACCTGGTCGGTTTGCTCGTCGTAATTCTCCAGGCGACCGGTCAGATAGTCGTCTTCCGGCATCAGTTCCCAGGCCAGGTCCCAATCGTCGTTGCAGGCCAGCACCATGGCCTCGACCATGGCCGAGCCGACATTGTGGCCGGTGGGATCGGAGGTATAAACGGCTCCGCACTGGCAGGAGCCGATGGTGAATTCGCCGAGCTTGCGGCTCACCGGGGGCTTGGGTTTACCGACGGTCTGGCCGCAGAACGGGCACCAGGGCCGGGTCTTGAACTTGCCCTTTTTCTTCATGGTCTAAAGCTCTTTACTGATGGCGTCGAAGAGCCGCTGGTCGACCGGATAGCCGAGGTTTTTGGCCTTTTCAGCTTCTTTGAGCGCCCCGGCGAAATCCTTGCTGTAGAAGAGGGCGACGGCCAGGTTGTTGTGGGCCACCGGGAACTCCGGCTCCAGCTTGAGGCCTTCCTTGACGGCCTTGATAGCCTGGGCGAAATCGCCGGCCATGATCTGGGCCGAGGCCAGGTTGATCCAGGCCGTGACCAGTTTGGGGTCGTGCTGGACGGCCTTGGTGTAGGAGGCGATGGCCGCTTCGGCGTCGCCTTCCTGTTGCCGGATCAGGCCGATATTGGTGTGGGCCTGGGCGGATTCCTCGGTTACCTTGAGGGCCTTCTGGTTGGCGGCCAGGGCCGCCTCGACCTTGCCCTGCTCGAAGTAGATGGCTCCGAGATTGACCAGGGACTCGACCGAGTGGGGGTCGATTTCCAGGCACTGTTCCAGTTCCCGGATTGCATCCTCAACCCGTCCGGCCTGGCGGTAGACCAGGGCCAGGTTGTGGTGGGCCATGATGTTCTGGGGCAGTTCTACACACTTCTTTTCCAGTTCGGCGATGACCTTGTGCAAATCTTCGTTGGTGGACATGGCGACCTCATTTAAGAAAATTTTATCCAGCCGCGGAGCGTTGAGCTGGGAATTGACAACCGGATTGACGCCGCGGAAGAGCACTGCGGCAGACACCAAATAGGGGCTGAATCCGGACAATTAAGCACCTAATCGGCCACTGGCAAGGCCGAGAAGTTAACATAATGGCCTTTCTTAGTCAAAAACTTTGAATTGCCCCAAGATCTGCGGTAGATTCCGGTTTTTTCGATCAGAACATCAACAGTAGGCCAAGAAATGACCAGCGGTACGACCAACATCAGAAACGCGGTGCTTGCCGGCAATTCCCCGACCTCTCGGGCTCCTCTCGGGTTGGTGGTGGCTGGACTCTCGGGTGGGGCGGGCAAAAGTGTGGTGGCGGTCGGGCTGACTGCCGCCCTGACCCGCGCTGGCGCGAAAGTTGCCCCCTTTAAAAAGGGTCCGGATTATATCGATGCCGGCTGGTTGGCCTTGGCGGCCGGAGCCCCCTGCTACAACCTCGATCCCTTTCTGATGGAGCGGGAGATTCTGCGCGGTTCGTTTCTCAAGCACAGCCGCCTGGCTGACTATGCGCTGATCGAAGGTAACCGGGGGCTCTTTGACGGGGTCGATCTGGAGGGGAGCTGTTCCACCGCCGAGCTGGCGGTGGCGCTGGACCTGCCGGTCCTCCTGGTGGTGGATTGCACCAAGACCACCAGGACGGTGGCGGCCCTGGTCCTGGGCTGCCGGGATTTCGACCCCCGGGTCCGGATCGGCGGGGTGGTCCTGAACCGGATCGGTACCGGCCGCCAGGAAAGCATCGTCCGGCAGGCGGTGGAACACTATACCGGCATTCCGGTCCTCGGCGCCCTGCCCAGGTCCCGCGAGGACGTCTTTCCCCAGCGGCATCTTGGAGTGACGCCGGGACCGGAACATGAAGACGCCGGGGCGGCCATCGCCAGTCTGGCCGAACGGGCCGCTAAATATCTCGACCTGCCCGGGATCAAGGCCTGCATGGCCGAAGTAGCTATTGGCGAGGCTGGTGCCCCACCGGCCAAGATTTCTTGGGTCGCCGACCCGGTCCGGATCGGGGTCATTCGCGATGCCGCCTTTCAGTTCTATTATCAGGAAAATCTGGAGGCCCTGATGGCCGAGGGGGCCGAGTTGGTGGAGATCAATGCCCTGGTTGATCGGGAATTGCCGACGCTTGATGCCCTCTATATCGGCGGCGGCTTTCCGGAAAATCGGGCCGGGGAGTTGGCGGCGAACCGCTCTTTCCTGCAATCGCTGCGGCAACGGGTGGCGGCGGGGCTGCCGGTCTATGCGGAGTGTGGCGGGCTAATCTATCTGGGCCGCAGCATAACCATGGCGGGACAAGCGCATGAATTGGTCGGCATCTTCCCGGTCGACTTCTCGCTGGAGAAAAAGCCCCAGGCGCACGGGTACACGAAGCTGATTTTGGAGGGGGAAAATTCCTTCTACCCGGCCGGTACTAGGATCAGCGGCCATGAATTCCGTTACAGCCGGGTGCAGGCCTGGTCCGCCGATCCGGCGGGGCTGGTGGGGCGCATGGAAAGGGGGGTGGGGTTTGCCGAAGGGCGGGATGGGTTGGTACACAAGAACGTCCTGGCCCTGTACACCCACATTCACGCCCTCGGTACCCCGGAATGGGCTCCGGCCCTGGTCAAGCGGGCCTGGGCCTTCCGAAAGGCTCAGGCGTTGCCGTAAGTCCCGAAGATTTTGGCCTCGATCCTTTTCTGCTCGGCCTCAGTGGGTGGCTCGCCGTCCCAGTGGATGAATTGCTCGGTAACCCGGGAGAAGGCGCCGTTGTCCTCCTTGCACAGATCGCAGATGGATGAGGCGGAGTCGCGGTACATGATGACCTTGCTGGCTGCCTCGCCCTCCTTGTTGATGGCCGCCATCTTCCGGCAACCGCAGGCCAGCCGCACCACCGCCACGCCGATGGAATCGGGACTGCCTTCGATGATGCCGCCGATCATGGCCTCTTCATTTTTCTCGGCGACGATCTTCGGGGCGCTTTTCTTTCTTTCAGATTTTTGGTTTGATTCGCTCATGAGCTCCTCGCTAACGAGATGGCTGATTCTTCCGCCGGGTTTGGCGGCGGTAATAGGTCCGCCTCCCTCTATAAATTATCGGGGCGGACTGGTCAATATCAACCTGGTGGGTGGGTTGCCAGGGGGCTCGGTTTTAGGTTGGTTTTTTCGTTGACAAAAAAACGGCACTGAATTAGAGGATGGTAGTTGTGTCATTAACTGGTCGGTCAACTCGATTGGCTAACAGGTCTGACAGTTGTTAACCTATTAGAGTTATTAAAAAAAATCACGGAGGTTCTAGTTATGTTCCAGGTAGAAGTCGACAAAGACAAGTGTGTTGGTGATGAGGAATGTGTAAACGCCTGCCCCGCTCAGGTATTCGAGATGGTGGACGGCAAGGCCGAGCCCGTTAACATGGACGAGTGTCTGGGCTGTGAGACCTGCGTTGAGGTCTGTCCCGAGGGCGCCATCACCGTAACCGAGGTTTGATTCTCGCTTCCGGCCATTTTCCGGACGGAAACGTGGGCCTGTCTCCGCCAAGGGTGGAGGTAGGCCCATTTTTTTGTTATATTTGCCGGGGTTGAAAGTAGTCGCCCCCCACTTGTCCGGCTGGGGCGAACACCTATTTATCTACAGAGCTTTCAGAAGGTGGTAGCATGGCCACTCGCTTTGTTCCCGCCGCCCAGATCAGGACCAGAATCTTCGTCGCCGCCTTGCTCTGGAGCGGGATCGGTTTGATGCTCCTGGTCCGCGGCGTTCTGGCGGTCTCCGGTTCAGGCCGGGAGTGGTGGCTGGCGGCCGCCCTGGTGCTGGGTGGCCTTAAGTCGCGACTGATTCTGGACCGGGTGGTCCGGCGCAATATGGAGCGGCTCCGGGCCCTGGACGGGGCCAGGTGCATCGGCGGAGTTTATTCGGTCAAGACCTGGCTGCTGGTGGCGGCCATGATCGTTCTGGGGCGGGGCTTGCGAATGTCGCCCCTGCCGCTCTGGATTACCGGGCTGATCTACGCCACCGTTGGCTCGGGGTTGTTCTGGTCGAGTCGGGTGGGTTGGACCGCCTGGCTGCGGCGTGGTCCTGATGAGGTCGTCAACGATGGTTGAGCAAGCCAATTATAACCGGCTGGAGATTGATCTAACGGCCCTGCGCGACAACTTTCGCGGTATCGTCGCCCTGGTCGGTCCCCAGGTCAAGGTGATGGTTGTGGTCAAGGCCGATGCCTATGGCCATGGTTTGGTTGAATCGGCCGCCTGCCTGGCCCGAGCCGGGGCGGCCATCTTTGGGGTGGCCGATGTCGCCGAGGGTCGGCGGCTGCGGGAGGCTGGAATCACTGGCGAGGTGGTGGTGCTGCTGGGCGGTCGGACCGGTTCGCTGGCGGACCTGCTCGAATACGAATTGACCCCGGTGGTTTACGACCGGGAGTACCTGCGGGAACTGGCCGCTGCTGCGGCGGCGGTCGGGCGCACCGCGCCGGTCCATCTCAAGATCGATACCGGGATGCGGCGCCTGGGTATCAGCCCCGAAGAGCTGCCGGAGTACGTGGAACTGATCGGCGGTCTGACCGCCCTGCGGCTGGCCGGGATCCTAAGCCATTTTCCCCAGTCCGATAGTGCGGATCTCGCTCCGACCAGCCTCCAGAATCGCCGCTTTAGCGAACTCGTGGCCACTCTTGGGGTGGCCGGGGACGGCCCGCTGGTCCATATCGCCAATTCCGCCGCCTTCCTGCGGGAACCGCGCAGTCGCCATGATCTGGTGCGGCCGGGGATTACCCTCTATGGCTGCTATCCTGGTGGCGATCCCGGCCTGCCAGAGCGGCTGGCCTTGCGGCCGGTGATGAGTTTTAAGAGCCGGATTCTGCAAGTCAAGGAAGTGCCGGTTGGTGTCGGGGTCAGTTACGGCCATCTCTTCAAGACCGAGCGGCCGACCCGGTTGGCGGTGTTGCCGGTCGGCTATGCCGATGGTTATCTGCGGCGGTTGACCGGGAAGGCCCAGGTGCTCATCGGTGGTCGGCGGGTGGTGGTGGTCGGCCGGATCTGCATGAACCTCTGTATGGCCGATATCACCGGGCTGGACGGGGTCGGGCCGGGCGACGAGGTCGTGCTGCTGGGCCGGCAGGGGACGGAGGAGATTACCGCCGATGAACTGGCCGCTTGGCAGGAGACCATCAGCTACGAGGTGCTTTGTCTGCTCGGCGCCAGTAACCAGCGGGTTTATCAGGCGGAGCGGGCCCGTTGACGGTCGGTTTTTTTAGAAAAAGTTAGGCAATCTAGTTTATAAATTGGGGTCATATGATCAAGAGACGTCTCAGTGAAAAACTTGGCGAGTGCTTCCAGCGCGGCATCGAGGCCGGTTTCTGGTCGGCGGCAGCCGGTGGCGCTTATGTCGTGGAGGAGCCCAAACAGAGCACGCATGGGGATTTTGCCACCAACCTGGCCATGATCATCGCCGGGCGCGAGAAAAAGAAGCCCCGGGAGGTGGCGGCACAGCTGGTCGAGCTGCTGGCCGGCGAAGATGAGTTGATCGCGCGCTGCGAGATCGCCGGGCCGGGCTTCGTCAACTTCTTCATCCAGCCGGCGGTCTGGCAATCGGTGCTGCCTGAGGTCTGCCGCCAAAATGAGCAATACGGCTTGAGCGCGGTCGGGGCGGGCCGCAAGGTGCTGGTCGAATTCGTCAGCGCCAACCCCACCGGCCCCCTGAGTGTCGGCCACGGCCGTCAGGCGGTCCTGGGTGATGCCATCTGCCGCCTGCTGATCGCCACCGGTCACGCCGTCACCCGCGAGTATTACTACAACGATGCCGGCCGCCAGATGCGGGTTCTGGGCGAGTCGACCCGGGCCCGGTACCTGGAGCTGCTGGGGCTGCCCTTTACTTTTCCGGAGGACGGCTACCAGGGCGAGTACATCCGCGATATCGCCCGGGGGATGGTCGAAGAGTTCGGTGATGGCCAAAAGGAGACGGTCGAGGTCACCATCTTCAAGGAGCGGGCCGAGCGGGCCATCTTT
This sequence comes from Deltaproteobacteria bacterium, assembly GCA_020056965.1. GTDB lineage: Bacteria > Desulfobacterota > Desulfobulbia > Desulfobulbales > JAGXFP01 > JAGVGT01. Next base: position 1,123 of record JAGVGT010000032.1, on the reverse strand, counting down.
GCCGATATCAACTCCACCCTGGAGCGGCTGGGTATCCACTTCGACAACTACTACAACGAGCACACCCTCTACGATTCCGGTTTGATCGACGAGGTGGTGGCGGCCCTGCGCGCCAAAGGGCTGGTTTACGATCAGGATGACGCCGTCTGGTTCAAGGCTACCGAGTTTGGTCACGATAAGGACCGGGTGATCATCAAGAGCACCGGCGAGCCCACCTACCGGCTGCCCGATATCGCCTACCACCGCGAGAAGTTCAGGCGCGGCTTTGACTGGATGGTCGATATCTTCGGCTCCGACCACATCGCCACTGTTCCCGATGTTCTGGCCGGGGTCGAGGCCTTGGGTTACGATCCCAAGAAGGTCACGGTGGTTCTGCACCAGTTCGTCACCCTGATGCGCGATGGCCATCAGGTCAAGATGTCCACCCGCAAGGCCAACTTCGTCACCGTTGATGAGCTGGTTGACGAGGTCGGCACCGATGTGGTGCGCTTCTTCTTCCTGATGCGCAAGGCCGACAGCCAGCTGGAGTTCGATCTCGATCTGGCCACCAAGCAGAGCCAGGAAAATCCGGTTTACTACATGCAATACGGCCACGCCCGCCTGTCGAGCATCAGCCGCAAGGCCGAGGAGAAGGGGGTGGCGCGGGGCGAACTGGCCGACGCCGATCTTAGTCTGCTCAAGGAACCGGAAGAGCTGGCCCTCTTAAAGATGCTGGCCGCCTGGCCGGAGCTGGTCGAGAGCGCCGCCCTGGATCTGGAGCCGCACCGGGTGATCTTTTTCATGCAGGAGATGGCCGCCCAGTTTCACAGCTACTACAACAAGCAGCGGATCATCAGCGAGGACCTGGCGCTTTCCCGGGCCCGGCTCTGGCTGGCAGAAGGGCTGCGGATCATCCTGCGCAACGGCCTCAATTTGATCGGGGTCAAGGCCCCGGAGTCCATGTAGGGTTTTGATGGCTGCCGCGACCGGAAAAAAAGGTTACACGTTCAAATTCGAGCTTTCCCTCACCGGACTGCTGGGGGTGGGAGTGGTCTGCTTCTGCATCTTTCTCTGGATGTTCCTGCTGGGCCTGTGGGCCGGGCAGACCGGGTTGATCAGCGGCGTCTCCTTCAGCGCCCCGCTA
>JAGVGT010000058.1 GCA_020056965.1 Deltaproteobacteria bacterium | reverse complement strand
TCTTCCGATCTCTCGCCGACGCCGAGCCGTCCGTTCCTTGATGGCTTCAGGCAGGGCGCTTTCACCGAAAGCGCCGCCAACTTGCAGGTTGCCACCCAATTCTAAATCACGCCTCCAGGGTTCGCCCTGCTCTCATCCTCACCGCACCACCCCCAACCGCCCAGACAACAGCACCACCGCAACCACCACAGTCAAGGTCAAGACCAGCCGGTTGACCGCTAAAATGTGCAGCGCCCGCGGTTCCCCCAAACCATCCCCCATGGTCGGCTTCGTGACCGGCTGCCCGAAATAACTACTCCCCCCGCCCAACTGCAGCCCCAGCGCCCCGGCCGCCGCCGCCTCCGGGTGGCCGGAGTTGGGGCTGGCATGGTTCTTCCGGTCGCGCCGGTAGATTCGCCAAGCGCCCCGCCAGTCCAGGCCGCAAAGCAGGGCGGACGCCACCAGACCGACCCCGGCCAGCCGGGCCGGGATGAAGTTGACCAGATCGTCAAGCCTGGCCGAGGCCCAGCCGAAATAGAGATAGCGCTGATTCTTGTAGCCGAAGGTCGAGTCCAGGGTACTCACCGCCTTGTAGAGCAAGGCCGCCAGCGGCCCGCCGACCACTGCCCAGAAGAGCGGCGCCACCACCCCGTCGGAGCTGTTCTCGGCGACACTCTCCACACAGGCCCGCACCACGCCGGCCTGGTAAAGATCACCAGTGTCGCGCCCCACCAGCCAAGCCACCCGCTGCCGCGCCTCGGCCAGATCACCCGCCGCCAAGGCCAGGTAAACCCGACGACTGTGGGCCAGGAGATCGCGGGCGGCGAAACAGGTGTAGAGCAGGAGGATACCGACCAGCTCGCCCAACCGGGGATCAATCCGGCCAGCACCCCAAAGCAGCAGCCCGCCGAGGCCCCCGGTGACCAGCAGCACCACCAGCACCGTGACAATCCCGGCCCGCCGCTCGTTCCTGAATAGCCGACGGCAGATCTTTTCGACTTGCAGGGCCAGCCCGCCGATCAGCCGCACCGGATGGGGCAACCAGCGCGGGTCGCCCAGCATGGCGTCCAACCCCAGGGCCAGGACAATTTGCAATTCAAGTCTCACCGCAATCCCAGCAGCCGATAAATCCTCGGCAGATCCACCGCCTCCCGGACTGCTGCCGCCAACCGTTCGAAGGCCGGTTCCAGATCGTAGGGCGCGACCACACTACCAATCGGCATCAGATAGCGGGAGCTGCGCAACATGTCGATAAACCAGCGGCGAAAATCATCGTCGTCGAAGATTCCGTGCAGATAAGTGCCCCAGACCCTGCCGTCGGCCGAGACCGCGCCATCCTCGGCGCCATCGGCCAGCCGCACGGCCCTGGCGTGGGAGGCCACGGTCTGGCCATGGTGAATCTCGTAGCCATGCACCGCCAGGTGCGAGGGCAGATGCAACCCGCGCTGTTGGACCAGGGTCTTTTCGGCGGCCAGGGTGGTGGTCATCTCCAGGATGCCCAGCCCGGCCAGGCTCCCGCCCGGCGATTCCAGATGGTGGGGATCAGCAATCTCGCACCCCAGTATCTGGAAGCCGCCGCAAATGCCGATCAGCTCGGTTTCGCCCTGGGCGGCCAGCTGCCTGATCTGGTCGGCCAGGCCGCTCTGGCGCAGATACTCCAGATCATGCATGACATTCTTGCTGCCCGGCAGGATCAGGGCGGCCAGCTCCGGCCCGGCCGCCGCCAGTTCCTCGCGGGAGCGGATCACCAAAAGATGCACGTCCGGCTCGGCCAGGAAGGGCTCGACATCGGTGAAATTGGAGATATGGGGCAGATCGACCACCCCGATGACGACATGGTCGCCGCAAGGCCGGGGCTTTTGATAGAGGCCCCCCTTGAAGCCCACCGAATCCTCCTCAGGCAGGCCGAGATCGGGCAGATAAGGGACGGTGCCGAACACCGGTTTGCCGGTGTAACTCAGCACATAATCGTAGGCGTCGGCCAGCAGTTCGGCCCTCCCCCGGAAGCGGTTGACCAGGAAACCGGCGACCAGCCGCCGCTCCCATTCGGCCATCACCTCCAGGCTGCCGACAAACGAGGCAAAGACCCCGCCCCGGTCGATGTCGCCAACCAGCAGCACTTTTGCGTCCGCATACCGGGCCATGGCCATGTTGACGATGTCGTGACTCTTGAGGTTGACCTCGGCCGGACTGCCGGCGCCCTCCAGCACCATGACCTCATATCCCGCCGCCAAGGAATCGTAGGCGCTGTGGGCGGCCCGCTCAGCCTCGGGCTTGTAGCGGATATACTCCTCGACGCTCATATTGCCGGCCACCCGGCCGTTGACGATGACCTGACAGCCCGTGGCGCTGGAAGGCTTGAGCAGCACCGGATTCATCCGCACCTCGGGATCGAGGCGGCAGGCCTGGGCCTGAACCACCTGGGCTCGGCCCATCTCGCCGCCATCCCGGGTGACGAAGGAGTTGAGCGACATGTTCTGGGCCTTGAAGGGGGCGACCCGATAGCCGTCCTGCAGCATGATCCGGCCCAAAGCGGCAGTCAGTACGGACTTGCCAGCGTTAGAGGCAGTACCCTGGAGCATCAGGGCCGGGGTTTTCCGGGGGTGATGAAAGGCCGGAGCTAGGCCGGGGGCCAGCTCCCGAGTCAAGGCCGCGCAAAGTGCGGTGTTTTCCGCCGCGGTGCGGACCGCCACCCGGAAGAAGCGGCCGTCGAGGCCGGGGTAGTTGGCACAGACCCGGATGGCGATGGGCCGCGCCGGATTACCGGTCAGCAAGCGTTCGGCCAGGTCGGCGGCGGTAAGTCCCGGCAGTACCAGGCGGACCAGCAGATAGTTGGCCGCGCCGGGATAGATGGTCAGACCAGGAATCTTGGCCAGCCCGGCCGCCAGTTCCGCACGCCGTTCCCGGACGAACGCACGGCTCCGTTCGCCATATTCCCGGTCGGCCAGCAGTTCCTCGCCCACCGCCAAGGCCAGGGCGTTGACCGTCCAGAGCAGCACCAGCCGCCGCAAACGGTCGATGGTGGCAGGAGCCCCGGCCGCGAAACCCAGCCGCAGACCGGGGATGGCGTAGAACTTGGTGAGCGAGCGGACCACCAGCAGGTTGGCCGGCATTTCCCGGCTGAGCAGTTCGCTGGTCGGGGCGACAAACTCGAAGAAGGACTCATCGACCACGACCAGGACCTTGGGATGGGCGGCGACCAGGCCCAACAGTTCGACGGCCGCAAAGCCGATCCCGGTGGGGTTATTAGGCCGCCCTAGAAAGAGCAGGTCACCGGGCCGCAGCACCTCGGCCAAGCGGACAAAATCGAGCCGGAAGCCCTCGGCCTCCGCCAGCGGCAAGGTCACAACCTCAAGCCCGGCCAGGCGGGCCGCCCGTTCATAATCGAGGTAGGCGGGAACCGGAAGCACCGCCCGACGGCAGGCAAAGGCCCGAGGAATGGCATAAAGCAGTTCGGTGGAGCCATTGCCCAGCACCAGCTGGGCCGGCGCCAGCTCCAGGGTTTGGGCCAGCCTGGCCAGCAGCCTCTGGCCTTGCGGCTCCGGGTAGTTAACCAGCCGCTCCACATTCCGGCTGATCACCCGCCGCAGCCACTCCGGCGGCCCCAGCGGGTTGAGGTTGGCGCTGAAGTCGAGGATCTCCTCCGGGGCGCACCCGGCCCGGGCAGCCAGCGTAGCGAGATTGCCGCCGTGGCCGAAATCGTCCGCCCTCTTGCCTTCTTCGCTGGCCATTGCTCCTACCCCCGGACAAAAAAATCCCCGGACCGAAATTAATCGATCCGGGGATACCCTATTCTCCGCAAGATCAGTCGCTGCGTCCCTCATCCGCGGGAACGCACCACAATTTCTCCAGGCAGGTCTTCTGACTCCCGGATCGTCCCGAGGCCGCGCCTTCCCGTCGTACTCACGACAGTGGCCTTGTGCGGCTCGGTCCCCGGTTACAGCGGCGGGTCCGTCCCCGGCTTGCACGGGGTTCCCTTTTTAAGCTCTATGGTGAGCGCCTGAGAAGAGGCGAAACTACCCCAGTTCGGCGCTCCGGTCAAGTGGCGATCTTTCCGACTTCCGAGGGTACAGGCTGTCCAGCTGAACAGCCCTGGTGGCCGGATCCAAGGGTGTCAATCAGCGATGGCATTACGCCGGAGGTTATTATCGGTTCGCCAAAAACCTGTGCCTCGGCCCCCAGCCGAACTTGTTAATAAGCTGTTGATTGCCTGTTCATATGCTGTTGGTATGCTGTTGACAACTTGCTGGTCACATGTTGATAACTTGTTGATAACTTATCAACGCTGCACCGGCTGTGATCGTGGACCCAACGAAACGGTTTATGTTAAATGCTGAATTGGTTTATATTCACGGAAAGCGCTTGAACTTTTGATACGACCAGAACAATTTCCCTGAGGTAAAAACATGGCCAGAATCACCGCCATCAAGGCCCGTCAGATCCTAGACTCCCGGGGCAACCCCACCGTCGAGGCCGATGTTCTCACCGATTCAGGCCACCTGGGCCGCGCCGCCGTACCTTCCGGCGCCTCCACCGGCAGCCGCGAGGCCTTGGAGCTGCGCGACGGCGACCAGGGCTATTATCTAGGCAAATCGGTGCGGAAGGCGGTGGCCCATGTCAACGAGCTGCTCGCGCCACTGTTGATCGGCCGCGACCCCGGCGACCAGCCCGGCATTGACCGGGCCATGCTCGACCTGGACGGGACCGAGTACAAAAGCAGTCTGGGCGCCAACGCCATCCTGGCCGTCAGCCTGGCCGCCTGTCGGGCCGGGGCGCTGGAGGCCGGTCTGCCCCTCTACCGCTACCTGGCCGAACGGCTCAACACCCCCAACCCGGTCGGCTACCTGCGGCTGCCCACGCCGATGATGAACATCATCAACGGCGGCCAGCACGCCGCCAACAACCTGGACATCCAGGAGTTCATGATCGTCCCCCACCTGGCCGCCTCCTTCGCCGAGAATCTGCGGGCCGGGGTGGAGATCTTCCACCACCTGAAAAAGGTACTAAGCGCCAAGGGACTCTCCACCAACGTCGGCGACGAGGGCGGTTTCGCCCCCAATCTGGAGTCCCATGAGGAGGCCATTGAACTGATCCTCGCCGCCATCGGCGCAGCCGGTTACCGATCAGGTCTCGATATCTCCCTGGCCATGGACGCCGCCAGTTCAGAGTTTTACGAGAACAGCGCCTACCGGATGCAGGGCTGCGCCTACACCAGTGAAATGCTGATCGATTACTATGCCGGGTTGGTCGATAAATACCCGGTCTACTCCATTGAGGACGGGTTAGCCGAACAGGATGGCAACGGCTGGCCGCAACTCACGGCCCGGCTTGGCGAAAAGATCCTGACGGTTGGCGACGATCTCTTCGTCACCAATAAGAAGATCCTGGCGGCGGGGATCGAGAAAAAACAGGCCAACGCTATCCTGATCAAAGTCAACCAGATCGGCACCCTTTCAGAGACACTGGAGACCATGGCCCTGGCTTACACCAACCAGATGCGCTGCATCATCAGCCACCGCTCCGGGGAGACCGGCGACGCCTTCATCGCCGACCTGGCGGTGGCCACCGGCAGCGGCCTGATCAAAACCGGTTCGGCCAGCCGCACCGACCGGCTGGCCAAGTACAATCAGCTTTTGCGGATCGAGGAAGAACTCGGGGCAGCCGCCCGTTTCGATCCAATCAGGTAATTAGCAAAGTTGGGGAGCAGGCAAGAAACAGGGAGGATAGTTTTACACGATCTGAAATTTCGCCATGTTGGCATCGCAAAGAACTTTTTGGATAGGCTTCGAGGGATAATTTTGGCAGATTGACGGTCTTGCTTCATATACGCTACATGAATAACTTCCATTGTTTTCAGTTAAGAAAAAACAAAAGCCATTTTCTTTAAATTGTAAGAAATATTCTTCAGGTTCATTGCCTTTACGGTTTGTGAATACATCACGATCCAGACCAGTGGCTGTCTCCAGCACCAATATCTCGTGATCGGAGAGATCGACAAAAGGATAATTCTTACAACATTCAGCACATTTCTTACATATCTCGGTCAATATAACCATCTCCATAACTTAAAATTAACCCAAAGCAAACTCCAGCCCAAACAACCTGGTTAACGCACATGCTACTTAAACGGTGGTGGAGATCCAAAGCGAAAATTAACGGGTTGGGTGGAGCTAGCCGGGGGATGCGGCGGATGGGTTGCAGCGAGCGCGAGGCTCAACGAAAGCGGCAGGTCTTCGCGCCGGCAAAGACCTGCCGCTTTTCGCAGATGGCTTATTTCTCCCAGGGCTTGCGCTGGACCTTCCGGCGGGCCTTGTCAATCTCCGGGGGTCGGTAGCTACCCGGACCTTTCCGGGCTGCCGCCGCAGGGGGTTTACCCTTGCTCTTATAGGCGGGTTTGGCCCAGCCGGTGCCGGCCGGGGCTGGGCGGCTCGGACGGGGCCTTGCTTCACCGGCGGCTTCGATGGCCACCGGTTTACCGTTGATCTGCACGCCGGAGAAGGATTTCAGCACCTGCTCAGTGAAGCGGCCATCGATCTCCACCACCGAAGTGGTTTCCTTGACCTCAATCTTGCCGAACTTGATGTGAATCCCATCGTTCTTTTCGTTGATCTCGCCGATCAGGCGGCCGGCGTGAACCCCGTCCTGCTTGCCGACGTTCAGGAAGAACCTGGTGAACTTGGTGCTGTCGCCTCGTTCCCGCTCGCCGTCCCGATATTCCGGCTTGGCCGGGCCACTCGCTTCCCGACCGTATTTGGTGGGGGCGGGGCGGTCGGTGCTGGGCCGTTCGGCGACTTTCCGGTAGGAAGGCTGGTTGTCGTCATCGTCAAGGAAATCGGCCAGTTCCAAAGGCTTGCGGCGGATGGTTGTGGGCGAAACGTTGGTTCTGGTGGCCCTGGCGGCCGGGGCGGCCGGCTTCTCCTGCCAAGGCTTGGCCGGTTTGTCCCGCCAGGGTTCCGCCGCTTTCTCCTTCCAGGGCTGGGCGGGCTTATCCCGCCAGGGCTGGGCCGACTTCTCCTGCCAAGGCCGTTCCGAACTGGTCCTGGTCGAGGTGGTGGTCCGGTGGGCTGGTCTCTTGTCATCGGTCCGCATGCCCCGGCCGCCTCGGTCGCTGTCATCCCGGCCTTTGTCGCTGGCGTTCAGGTCTGGGGCATTACGGTAGTATTCCAGGAAGCGGTTGAACTCCAAGGAGACGAAGCGCTTGATCAGTTCCTCGCGGTCCAGATCGGCCAGCTTCTCGTAAACTGCCGCCAGGAAGGGGTCGATGCGGGCGTGGTCCACCTGGACCTTGTTGACCGTATCGATCAGGTTCAATAACTGCCGCTCACAGACCTGCTGGCCGCTGGGCAGTTTGCCAGCCTCGAACTTGCGCTGGAGCCGCCGCTCGATCTCGCGGACCTTGAACAACTCGCGCAGGTTGATGATGACGATGGAGACGCCTGTCTTGCCGGCCCGGCCGGTCCGGCCGCTCCGGTGGGTGTAGCTGGCCGGGTCGTCGGGCAGGTTGTAGTTGATCACATGGGTCAGGTCGCTGACATCCAGCCCCCGGGCGGCCACGTCGGTGGCCACCAGCATCTGCATACTCTTGTTGCGAAACTTAGACATTACGTGGTCGCGTTGACCCTGGGAGAGGTCGCCGTGCAGGGCGTCGGCGCTGTAGCCGTCACCAATCAGTTTTTCGGCGACTTCCTGGGTCTCCTGGCGGGTGCGGCAGAAGATGATGGCGTAGATGTCGGGGTTCAGATCGGCGATGCGCTTGAGGGCCTGGTAGCGGTCCTTGGCCTGGACCATATAGTAGATGTGGCGGACGTTTTCGGCCCCGACATTCTTCTGGCCGACCGTGATCTCCACCGGCTTGTTCATGTAGTTGGCGGCGATGGCGGCCACCTCCCGCGACATGGTGGCGGAAAAGAGCAGGGTGTTCTTGTCGGACGGGGTGGCGGCCAGGATCGTGTTCAGTTCTTCCTTGAAACCCATGTTGAGCATCTCATCAGCCTCGTCCAGGACGACTCGCCGGATGGTGGAGAGATCGATGCTGTTGCGGCGGAGCAGGTCGTTCAAGCGGCCGGGAGTGGCGACGACGATCTGGCTGCCCTGCCGCAGGGCCCGGATCTGCGGCTCGATGGGGGCGCCGCCGTAAACGGCGGTGACTTGGATCTGCGGCAGGTGGCTGGCCAAGGCCATCAGGTCGCGGGTTACCTGCACGCAGAGCTCCCGGGTGGGACAGAGAATCAGGGCCTCGGGGCGGCGCTGGGCCGGGTCGGCCAGCTGCATCATGGGAATCCCGAAGGCGGCGGTCTTGCCGGTGCCGGTCTGAGCAAGCCCGATCAGGTCGGTCGGTTTTTTCAGGACCAGGGGGATGACTTCGGCCTGGATCGGGGTGGGGGCGGTGAAGCCCTGATCTGTAAGGGCCTGGAGGATCTCGCGGCTGACGCCGAGTTCTGCGAATGTGCTCATGTCTCTTCTTCTGGGGAATTAGGGGAAGTGCTTTGCTGCCGCCCGGGTTCGGGCAAAAAAAAAAGCCCCGCCGGAAGCGGGGCCTCGTCAACCGCTTTAAAAGCCGGTTATTCCAATTTCAAATCGTTCGTATCACTGTTCGGCCAAGCTGTGCGGCTCCTTGCCGTACTCTGTGTACTGTCCGTCGCTGCTTGCTTGTCCTCGCGTTCTACTGTCGATTTGAAAGCGGAATTAGATCTGGCGAACGTTGGAAGCCGCCGGTCCCTTGGGACCATCGACGATCTCAAAGCTCACCCGGGCGCCTTCGGCCAGGGTCTTGAAACCTTCAGCCATGATGGCGGTGTGATGGACGAATACGTCCTTGCCGCCGTCCTGCTGGATAAAACCGAAACCCTTGGCATCATTGAACCACTTAACTGTACCTTCAGCCATCTCTACTACTCCTTGTAATGTTGGGGTCCATCTGGCCCCTGATAATATAACCGCCCACCTACTGGGAGCGGCCGGCAGTACCGTGCTGAAACAAAAAAACCGCACGTCCTAGGGATTGTGCGGTTGGCTTTCGTATTCACTTACAAACAGGCACTGCGCAACAATGTTTCATTGTATAGACGGTACGCACGGTAAATACAAGGTTTATTTTACGGTGACAATTGTTTTAGGCAGACAACTCTTCCTTTGGGTCGGTGCGGCAAATCGGCTAAGATGTCCGGACTTTCTGGTTGTTGGTTGTTGAGCGTGGATGCGCGGAACAACCAGAGCGCCGTAACGGCGATATATTTTCTGCCTTTATTTGTCAACGGTGACCGTGACATATGGTTGAACCCAGCAAGAGACATGCTAACCCGGCTCAGTCCGGCCTCGCCAGATTTTCCGCCTGGTTATGGGGTAAATCATCCGACGATTCGGGGGGAGCGGAAAGCTGCCTGCGGGTTTGCGGCCAAGTCCTCGAAATCGCCGGCCGGGAGTTCGGGCGCGACAAGATCCCCTTGCGGGCCAGCGCTCTGACCTTCACTGTCATCCTCTCGCTGGTACCACTCCTAGCCTTGGGAACCTCAGTATTAAAGGGACTGGGAGCCGGCGGCCAGATGCGGCAGGCCGTGCATACCATGATCTCCCAGATGGAGGCCACCGCCGAGGTAGTTACCAACAGCCCCAGCTTTACCGCACCGCCCGAACTGGAGACAGCGCCGACTGCGACCCAACCTCGGCAGTGGCCGCCTGATTCGCTCAGCGGCCATCTGCACCGGGTGGCCGACACTATTTTTGATTATGTGGACAAAACCCAATTCGCCACCATGGGGGTAGTCGGCATCCTGGTCCTGCTTTTTACGGTTTTTACCCTGCTGGGCAGCATTGAAAAGACCTTCAATGCCATCTGGCAGACCGATGGCAACCGCACTTTTGCCCGCAAGCTTGTCGATTATCTGGCCCTGCTGGTACTGCTGCCGCTAACCATCAACTTCGGGGTGGCGGCCATGGCCGCCCTGAAAAGCCCCATATTGCTGGTCCAAATCCAGCACTGGCTCCCCTGGCTTGGCCCGCGCACCCTGAACCTTCTGCCGGTGGCGGCGATGGTGGCGACCTTTTCCCTACTCTACGGTTTTTTGCCCAATACCAGAGTGACCAAGAAGGCGGCCCTGACCGGTGGGGTAGTGGGCGGGCTGATCTGGCTTCTGCTCCAGGCCATTTACTTCAAGCTGCAGATCGTGGTGGTCCGCTACAACGCCATTTACGGCTCTTTTGCCGCCCTGCCCCTTTTTCTGCTCTGGATTTATCTGAGTTGGGTGGTCTTTCTACTGGGGGCGGAAGTTTCTTTCGCCACCCAAATCTGGCGTCGCTATCATTGGCGGAAACTTTCGCTCTCGCCCATCGGCAGGGTGGCCCTGGCCTTCGAGATTTTGATCACGGCGGCAGAAGATTACCGGCACCAGCGCCTGACCACCCGCGACGATTTGGTCTGGGCGCTGAAACAGCCCGACCAGTACATCAAGGAGTTGCTGGATATGCTGGTCGGAGCGGGGTTGATGCATTACGTGCCGGGAGGCAATGGAGGATATCTACCGGCGGCGCCCCTGACCGAGCTTTCCGCGGCGGATATCGGGGTGTTGATGCTGGGCGAGTTACCGACGAGCATCCCGACCGACAACCCGGCCCGGGCAGCCCTGGCAGCCATGCGCATAAGTCTGGCCGAGACCAGGTTGGCCACCCGCGCCCAGGGGTGATTTGTGCCCCATCTAGCCGCTTGGCAGCAGGACTAATGGGTTTCCGTTAAAATCACTACGTAATTCTACGCAATTTCCACCTCCGTCTTGAAACCACTTCAGAGCTAAACCTTGGGCCAGCATGGCTCTTGAGGTTTTGGATATCTCGCCAGCCTGTTTATGCTCAGTTGCGCGACAGAGAAAGGCACGAACTATCCCTGATAGGTGTGATAGAATTACCTTAATTTCTAAAATAATCACCTCCAGGAAAACCGAGTTAGATTCGGTGGATTTTAGCCATATTCACGTGGAGCCAAATCCCTAGTTAACGACTTTGATATCCTAAAAGCAGCAAAACCCTCGGGGGAGGAAGTATGAAGCGACTGGCGTTGTTGTTGAGCCTTGTCTTGCTGACCGCAGTCGGGAACAGCACACCCGCCCGAGCCTACTACCTTGA
>JAGVGT010000084.1 GCA_020056965.1 Deltaproteobacteria bacterium | reverse complement strand
GGCCGAAATATCGGTCCCGCCCCCCCCCCCTTTTTTTTTGTCGAGATCGGCCGGGTTCTCTGGGGGTCTTATTTTAGCAGCCGATTTCGGCGCAAATCTCTTTGATCGCCGAGTTGACCATGATCTTGGCCAGCCCCAGGCTGCTGCTGGTGACCAGAACCAGCATCAGGTTGATCTTGGAACGGCCGGCGATGATCAGATGCCCCCCCGTGGTATCGACCTGGATCAGGCTGGTCAAACCCATCCCCATGTTCTTGGCGTGGGTTTGGACTGTGGAAAGGATATTATTGGCATAGACGCTGGCTCGTTCAAGATTGATGTCACCGCCACTGGTGCCAACCACCTGCAGGATGTCACCGTTGATGGTGAGCAGCACCGCCCCGGCAAAGCCGTCTAGGGCTGAGAACTCCTTGCACCTTTCTTGAATCTTCACCAGGTTTAGGCGACTCAGATTGATCTGCTCCTGTCCCGCCGCTTCGGCGACCGGCGGCGGGTTGTTGGGGCGGGGAGCGGTTGGTGGCTGGGCCGGTTGCGGTGCTTGCTTAAAAACCGGGTTCAGGGGCGGTGGTTCCGGTTCGGGGACTGGCATCGGCAATGCCTCTTCAGCCTCAATAGCGTCCCGTAATTGTCCGGCCTTGAGGATCACGGTTTTCTCCCCGACCCCCTGGTCTTGCTCGTCTTCATCAATGCTTCCGGCTGCGTTGATGGACTTCTCATCGGCCATCCGGGCTGCCTCCATCAACAGGTGCATGATGGGGAACTCGATTTTACGTTCCTTGGTGCGACAAACGTTGTCGATCTCGATGGTCAACCCTTCGTCGCTCCAGGAGACAATTTCGTAGGAGGCCTCTTCCCCCTCCAGTTTGCCGGTGCGGGCATCCATCAGTTCGCCCCTTTCCAGAAAAATCTCCCCGGTCTTGCCCTCGGACCGGACGGTCAGGGTGCAGCTCTTCGCCTCCATGCTGATCAATTGCAGGAAGGATTGCAGAGAGATTCCGTTGACGTAACCCCGGTCCGATTTTTTGGGTGACTCCAGAAGTTTCGGAAAGTTGATTCCTTCCAGGTCTGAGAAGGAGAAGGGTTTGGGAATGAAGCGCAAGGCGCCCAGATCGACCACTTTGGTCTTGATGTCCGGGGTGGAGAAAGCGGAGATGACGATGATGGGAATGCGCGGGTGATCGCTCTTCATCTGGGCGAGGAGCTCAAAGCCGTCCATCTTCGGCATGTTCAGATCGGTGATCAGCATGTCGACTGGGTTGGCGGCCAAAATCTTGATGGCCTCAATGCCGTTGCTGGCCAGAAAGACCTTGTACTCACTCGACCCGTAGGTGGTGGAAAACCATTCAGACAGGGTTACCCGAACGGTTTCCTCGTCATCGACAATCAGGACATTCTTCATCTCTTCACCAGTCAAGGTTTACAAGGTAGGTCCGCGGCAACGGGAAAGGACGATTGCTGGCTTCGCAAAACCTAAAATCGACCAAAAAATATTGAATACCACTTCGGGAGGCTCTTGCAGCCTTTCGCAACCCGACAAAAATCCAAAGAAATTATATACCGTCAATCCCCGCTATTTTGAAGGAAATTCGCTTAGCGTACCGGGCTGGTGCGAAAAAAAAGCGGGCTGCTGATTTGGTAAGTTAAACCAATGGTAGGGAACCGGTCGGGCGGTGGCGAGGTTAGTGAAGTCCTTTATGAGTGATTTCGGCCCGAGTATTCAGAGGAGTCAACCGTCCGAGCCGGAAGACCTGAGCCATTTAATCCGGCTTTCCAAACCATAATTTTGCCTGGCCCGGGACTACCTGGCTTATTCCGAAGTTTTTCCAACCAGACGAAAATCGGAGATTATTGGCAAATGATCGCTGGCAACCCTGGAGATTCCCAGCCGGCAGGTCCGGCTGTGGATCGGGGCAAGGGGACCCCGGAAAAAGATTTTGTCCAGACCGTTGGCCGGGGAGAAGGAAGGGTAGGTTGAGATGGCGTCATAGTAACGATTGCCGTGGTTGGTGGCACAGCCGAAGTCCAGAACCTCGGTGAAGATTGGCGCCAAACGGGTCCACCAGTCATTGAAGTCGCCGGCCACCAGACAAGGCGAGTCCATGGTCAGGGCCTGGAATTCCGGGGAATGGACCAGGCGGCCGACCTGGCTGGGCCTTTCCCGAAAGGACAGGCCCAGGTGCATGTTGAAGGTCGCCATCTTTACTGGCCCCAAGCCGATGCCGGGTAGCTCGACCTCGGCATAGAGACAGCCCCGGGCCTTGCGATCATCGATGGTTAAGTCGATGTTGCAATCCCGGCGGATGGGAAATCGGCTCAGAGTAGCATTGCCGTACATGCCGGTGCGCAACTGGACATTCAGTCCCAGCGCTACGTGCGGGTAGCCGAGGCGGGCGGCCAGATCCTCGGCCAGGTCAAGGCCTCGGGAACGGGGCACACCCACATCCACCTCCTGCAGGAAGACCAGATCGGCGTTATGGTGGGCAATGATTTCGGCGACCCGCTCCGGTTTGAAGCGACGGTCCATGCCGATGCAACGGTGAATATTGTATGAGATGACCCGGAAGTCCATGCTCGGCAATTCCCTTGGGGGAAAAGGTTATTCCTTGTCCGCCAGGATAATTTCAATCCTGCGATTCTGGGCCCGTCCGGCATCGTCGTCGTTGGCGGCTACCGGTTTATATTCCCCATAGGCAACCGCGTTCAGATTCAGGGGATCAATCCCCCGTTCCTGGAGAAACCGGGCCACGTTGACCGCCCGGGCCGCCGAAAGTTCCCAGTTGGTCGGGTACTTTTGGGCCAGCACACCGCCAATGCGGACATTGTCGGTATGCCCTTCGATGCGGATGGTTTTTCCGGTAACCTCCTTGAGGATGTCGATGACCTTCTGCAACACCAGAAGCCCCTCGGGCTTGACCTCGGCCTTGCCGGAGTCGAAGAGAATGGCATCGATCAAGTTGACCGTCAGTTTGCCCTTTAATTCCGAGATGGTGATCTGGCCTTTGTCGATCTCGCCTTTCATCTTGTCGATCAGGGATTGATATGTCGAGGTCATCTGCTGGACTTCGGCCTCCTTTTGGGCGCGGATCAGCCGCAGTTCCTCGGTCAGCCGGGCATTGTCAGCGGAGATGGCGGCAATCTTTTCGGCTTGCTCGGATATCTGTTTGTCACGGTCACCGATCTGTTTGGTTTGGGCTGCCAGCTGGCTGCTGCAGTTGGTTTCCTGGCGGACCATTTCCTGACGCTGGTCGGCGATTTTTTTGGAGAGTGAGTCCTCCCTGGCGGCCAGGATTTCCTCCAGTTCCTTGTTGCCGGCGGTAAGGGCCTCCTTCTGGGCCAGCAGTTCGGAGTTATCTTTCTCTAGCTGGATCTTTTCGCTGGCCAAAACCTCATGTCTGGCCTGTAGATCGGCTTGGCGGTTCTGAAGGTCGCTATGTTCGGCCTGCAAGTCGTTTTGCTGATTAAGAAGGGCCTGGTGGCGACTCTTCAAGTCAGATAGGTTGGTATCAAGACTCCGGGCCTGATCGGCCATGTTTTCAAAGGTTGATTTGCTCACGCAACCCGGGAGCGAAAGGAGCACAACAATCGCCATGCCAAGCCTGAGTTTGTTTATATCGAGCATTTGGCCCTCCTTGTTTTATTTCCGCCGCGTGGCGATGCATATTATTCTTGTTTTCAAGTGGAGACGGCGAGACGGACGTAATCATTGTGTAGCACTTAATCTCCCCGGCTGTCAAAATACAATGCTGTCATCAGGGAATTGTCCGATCATTTAGTGACCTATACTCACCGATTATTTCTGGTGGTTAAGGCAAAACAAAGGTTGTGCTTGCCAGTCACCCCCTGCGGCGTTATTAAATGCTGCTGAACTCGTGACATGAGAAATTCCAACTCGTCGCGACTCCGCTTTCCGGCGACTTATGGCCGGGGGAGTTGCCGCCAGTACTTTCTCGTGGCCCCAAGAATAACTTTAAAAAAGGTTTAATCATGCCTGGTGACCCAGCGACAGTCGAGCTGAAGGTTCGCATCCGCGAAATGTCCATCGATGATCTGCCCCATGTTTATCATATCGGGGAGAATATTTTCACCGTCGAATATTCCGCCACCCTCTACCGCACTTGGGATGAGTACGAGATCACCTCTCTGTTCAACACCGACAACGAACTCTGCCTGGTGGCTGAGATGCGTGACCAGATCATCGGTTTCGCCCTGGGCACCACGGTGGAAAAGCACCACTCGGCCTGGAAGTACGGCTACCTGATCTGGCTGGGGGTGCGCCCGGACGTCCAAAAACTCAACATTGGCGAGCGCTTGTTTAAAGAGATCAAACGGCGGATGAAGGAGATGGGGGCGCGGATCATCATTATCGACACCGATGCCGACAACTCGGCCGCCATCAATTTCTTCAAAAAGCAAGGTTTCGGCAACGTCGAAAAGCATGTCTATATGAGTAAGAACCTGGGCAAGTCAAAAAAAGCGCCGGTAAAGAAACATGAGTGAGCTACTGGAACGGGTCTGGGGGGCGATCCGCCCCGAGCGGTTGCGCTCGACCATGCAGGAGATGGTGGATATCTATTCACCTTTCGGCAAGGAAGAGGACATCCAGATCTACCTGGAGGAACAGCTTAAAGAAACCGGGTTGCGGGTTGTGCGCCAGGTGGTGGATGACGAGCGCTACAATCTGGTAGTCACCATGGGACCCGGCACCCCGGATTTCTTCCTGACCGGTCATGTCGATACTATTCCGGCCTGGGATCTCGAGAGCTTCGGGGCGCGGCGCGAAGGGGATACCATTTTTGGCCTGGGCAGCGCCGACATGAAGGGCGGTTGCGCCGCCATGGTCGAGGCCTTTCGCGCCCTGGCCGAAGTTTTGCCCGAAGAACAGCGCCCGTCGGTGGGCTTGCTGCTGGTGGTGGGAGAGGAAGAAACCGGCGACGGCAGCGCCACCTTCCTCACCGAGTATCACCCCTCCTGGGTGGTGATCGGCGAGCCCACCGGCCTGGCGGCCTGTCTCTCTCATTATGGTTATCTGGAGGCCAACTTCGTGACCAGGGGGCGCCAGATTCACTCCTCGCTGCCGGAACTGGGCCACAATGCGGTCGAGTCGATGCTGCGGGTCCTCCTGCACCTGGGCCGGGCGCCGCTCTTCGCCCGCGGCCAGTCGGAAATCGTCTACTCGATCCGGGAGATGGTTTCCTCCCGGGCCGGCTTCGTGGTGCCGGACCGCTGCGAGGCCTGGATCGATCTGCACCTGTCCCCGGAGGTGAAACCCGCCCGGGTGGAAAGTGAGATCAGGGAACTGGGTGCCAGCGCCGAGCAACATGTACCGGACCTCGATCTGGAGATGAACTTCGGCTTCGCCTCGCCCGGCTACAATCTGGGCAGCGATTCACCTTTGGTCCGCAATCTGGCCAGGCTTTACCCGCACCTGGGCTTGAATCTGCGCCTCGACACCTTTCGCTCCCACTCGGACGGCAATCTCTTTTACGAGGCCGGCGTCAAACCCCTGCTGCTGGGGCCAGGTGAACTGGAAGTGGCCCACACCCCGGACGAGCAGGTTTCCTTCTCCCAGGTTTTGGAAGCGGCCCGGATCTATGCCGCCCTCTGTCTGAAGATGGATCGGGGCAAAGACTTAGGTTAAATAACCAACAGATTTCGACTAGCTCGCTCCGGCTCTTGGTGTCTTGCCCGCCATGAACTGGGGTGGCCAAACCGTGACTGTTATTGAGGCATTTGATTAAATCAGTTGCCAAATCTGGGAAAGCCCTTATAGTGTCGGCAACTTTTGGTTATAAGTATCAGGTAATTCACTTACGACATTTTCCTTCCGCGGCGAGGTCCCACCTCCTGTAAAATGTTGTAACGCCTGCTGATCTACTTAAGGAAGGTGCCAAGAAGAAATCTACCGATCCTGTCTATTTTAGGCTGGACGGTCAGAAGGCACTGTTCGGAATCTTTAGCCCCCATGCGGGCAAACCAATCTGAATAGCACATCAACGGCTCCGCTTTTACCGCTGGCCCCGTCTTTCATAGCGACCGTCTTTTGAGACGGCGGAGAAGACGATACCAATCCGCGGACGGAGCAACCAATCCGCCCCGCCCCATGGCGTCGGGCAAATCACAAGAGGTACATTAGATGAGTTTTACCCAGTTCAATCTTGATCCGAAGCTTACCACCAACATCGCCAGCTGCGGCTACACCGAACCCACCCCCATCCAGATCCAGGCCATTCCCGAGGTGCTAACCGGGCGCGATCTCATGGGCCTCGCCCAGACCGGCACCGGCAAGACCGCCGCCTTCGTGCTGCCCATGCTCCAGAAGTTGCTGGTCGGCCCAAAAAGACAGGTTCGGGCGCTGGTCATTGCCCCTACCCGGGAACTGGCCGAACAGATCCATGAAAACATCACCGAGCTGGGTCGCCACACCGACCTGCGCAGCGTCACCGTTTACGGCGGGGTCGGCAAGGGTGGCCAGATCCAGATGTTCAAGTCCGGCGTGGAAATCATCGTCGCCTGTCCGGGACGGTTGCTCGACCACCTGGACAGCGGTGATCTGAACCTCTCCAAGGTTGAGGTTTTGATCCTGGACGAGGCCGACATGATGTTCGATATGGGCTTTCTGCCGACCATCAAACGGATTATCAAGCGGCTGCCGGAAAAGCGGCAGAACCTGATGTTCTCGGCCACCATGCCGTCGGCGATCCGGGTTCTGGCCGACCAGATTCTCAACAACCCTTTGACCGTCAAGGTCGGCCACGAAAAGCCGGCCGACACCGTCTCCCACGTTCTGTACCGGGTGGAGCAGAAGGGCAAGGGCACCCTGCTCAAGAGCATCATGAGCGAGATTCCCATGGAGTCGGCCCTGGTCTTTACCCGCACCAAGTACGGCGCCAAGAACCTGGCGGTCTCCCTGGAGAAGGCTGGCCACCTGGCCGTTGCCCTGCAGGGCAACATGTCCCAGAACAAACGCAAGGAGGCCATGGAAGGCTTCAAAAAGGGCAATTTCAAGGTTCTGGTCGCCACTGACATCGCCGCCCGTGGTATCGATGTCTCGGGGATTTCCCACGTGATCAACTTCGATGTACCCGATACCGTCGAGGCCTACACCCACCGGACCGGTCGGACCGGCCGGGCGTTGCGGAGCGGCCAGGCCATCACCTTCGCCGGCAGCGATGACAATTACTTTATCAAGCAGGTCGAGGCCAAGCTGTCCGGCAAGATGGAACGGCGAGAGACCCCGGCCTCTTTGAGCGCCACCGATCTGAGCGAAGCCGTGGATGTTACGGTGCGGCCGGGTGGGGATGCTGGCCGGGGCGGCCGTTTTGGACGCCAGGGCCAAGGCCGCAATGGCCAGCCCCCCCGGGTATCGCGGGCCCATACTCCGGCGAGGGCGCCGCGCAGTGCCGACCAAGGTGACCGCCAGC
>JAGVGT010000069.1 GCA_020056965.1 Deltaproteobacteria bacterium | reverse complement strand
GCCAATCTACGCCTGCTGGCCCCGGTGGCCGGACTGGTAACCCTGCGGGCCGTCGAGCCCGGCTCGACGGTGGTGGCCGGTCAGACCGTGGTGGAGATCATCGACCCGGCCAGCCTCTGGGTCAGCGGCCGGTTCATTCAACTGGGTGCTGGCGCCCTGGCACCCGGCCTGCCTGCTTCAATCGTCTTGCGCTCCCGGGCCGGGCAAACGGCCAGCGGGCGAATTCTGCGGCTGGAACCATTGGCCGACCCGGTCACCGAGGAGACCCTGGCCAAGGTGACCTTCGCTACCCTCCCGCAACCCTTGCCGGGGGTCGGCGAGCTGGCCGAGATCACCGTGGCCTTGCCGACCCTGCCGCCCCTGCCGGTTGTGCCCAATGCCAGTGTCCAGCGGCTTAATGGTCGCCCGGGGGTCTGGATTTATGAAGAAGGGCGGCTGCGATTTGCCCCTGTCAAGCTGGGGGGTAGCGACCTGGACGGCCGGGTCCAGATTCTCGCAGGCCTGAAGGTCGGCGAGCAGGTGGTGGTCTACAGCCCGCGCGCCCTCAAAGAAGGCCTGCGGGTCAAACTAGTCGCCCAGCAGCCGGGAGTATAGTCATGATCAGTCTGGCGGGGCGCGACATCATGCACGCCTGGGGCAAGTTTCTCTTCACCGGGCTGGGGCTGGGGCTGCTGATCGGGGTGACCCTCAGCATGGCCGGGATCTACCGGGGCATGGTCGATGACGCCATGGCCCTGCTGGATAACTCCGGCGCCGACCTCTGGGTGGTCCAGAAGGACACCCTCGGCCCTTACGCCGAACCATCCAGTCTGAACGATGATCTCTATCGCGGCCTACTCGGGATGCCCGGGGTGGCCGGAGCGGCCAATGTCACCTATCTGACCATGCAGGTGCGGCGGGACGGTAGCGATGTCCGGGCGTTAGTGGTAGGCGTGGTGGCGGGCGGCCCCGGCGAGCCCGGCCAACCCCGCCAGCTGGTGGCCGGTCGGCAGATCACCCGCAACCATTACGAGGCGGTGGCCGATCTGGCCTCTGGCTTTAAACTCGGCGAGCGGCTCCAGATCCGCCGCCACCAATACACCGTGGTCGGCTTGACCAAACGGATGGTCTCCTCCAGCGGCGACCCAATGATCTTCATCCCCCTGCGCGATGCCCAGGAGGCCCAGTTTCTTAAAGATAATGACGCCATCGTCCAGCAGCGCCGCCGCACCGGGCAAAACCCCGGCTTCAACCGGCCCGGCGTCCCCGGCCTGCTGGAGGCGGTGATCGCCGCCCAGAGCAGCAACTCTTCCGTTAACGCGGTGCTGGTCCGGGTCAAACCAGGCCACAGTGGAGAGGAGGTTGCCGAGCCGATCCGCCGCTGGAAACGGGTGCAGGTCTACACCCGGCAGCAGATGGAGGGCATCCTGATCGGCAAGCTGATCGCCACCTCGGCCCGGCAGATCGCCATGTTCCTGGTGATCCTCTCGGTGGTCAGCGCCACCATCGTCGCCTTCATCATCTACACCATGACCATGGGCAAGATCCGCGAGATCGCGGTACTCAAACTGATCGGCACCAGGAACCGGACCATCGGCGGGATGATTCTCCAACAGGCCCTGGCCCTGGGTACCATCGGCTTCGTGGTCGGCAAGATCGTCGCCACCTTCTGGGCGCCGTACTTTCCCAAGTATGTGCTGCTGCTGCCCGGTGACGCGGTGCGGGGCTTTGTGGTGGTGATGGTGATCTGCACCCTGGCCAGCGGCTTGGCCATCCGGGCGGCCCTGAAAGTTGACCCGGCGGAGGCGATCGGTGGCTGAACCAATGAGCAGCGGCATCCGCATTGAGGGGTTGCGCAAGGTCTACGGCCAGGGCGATACTGCGGTCGAAGCCCTCAAGGGGGTGGAGATGGTGGTCGCCCCCGGCGAGGTGGTGGGGCTGGTCGGCCCCTCCGGCTCCGGCAAGAGTACCCTGCTCAAGTGTCTGGGGGCGGTGATCGAACCCAGCGGCGGTCGGATGATCCTCGGCGACGAGGTGATCTACGACGAGGGCTGGCGGATCGGCGACCTGCGGGCCTTGCGCCGCGACAAGATCGGCTTCGTCTTCCAGGCCCCCTACCTGATTCCCTTCTTGAACGTCACCGACAACGTCGCCCTGCCGCCGATGCTGGCCGGGGTGGCCAACCGGGAGGCGCGGCGCCGGGCCCTCGAACTGTTCGCGGCCCTGGACATCGGTCACCGGGCCCAGGCCATGCCCTCGCAGCTTTCCGGCGGCGAACAGCAACGGGTCTCCATCGCCCGGGCCCTGGTCAACCGCCCGCCGGTGATCCTGGCCGACGAACCCACCGCCCCGCTCGACAGCGAACGGGCCTTGTCGGTAATCCGCATCCTCAATCAGATGGCCCAGCAGTACCAGACCGCGGTGATTGTGGTCACCCACGACGAAAAGATCATTCCGACCTTTAAGCGGATTTACCATATCCGCGATGGCCGGACTCACGAGGAGGCGGGGGAGGGGCGGTTGTTGGCCTGAGGGGGCCGGAGTTGTCTGGAGTAAAAGGTGGCCAGGAGGCCCCTGCCGTGGCAATTTTTTCCCACTTGTCCAGCCTATGACAAAGTGCTACCCTGCGCTCCTTGCCATAACTACAGCCGAGGAATCAGATGAGCAGCAGCAGGCTCAACCCCAATAACCCGCCGCCGGCGCGGATCTACATCCTTGACGACGAGGTGGTCACGGTCCAGCGCTTGGTCCAGGCCTTGAGCAAGGATGGCTCCTTGGTCGAGGGCTTTATCACCGGCCGGGAGGCGCTGCTCAAGGTCCGGGAAACCCCGCCCGACCTGATCGTCATGGATATCCGGCTGACCGATGCGGACGGCATTGACCTGATGCAGCGGATGCGCGCCGCCGCCCCGGAGATGGAGGTCATTCTGATGACCGGTTATGCCGCCATCGACCAGGCGGTGGAGGCCACCAAGAAGGGGGCCTTCAATTACCTGGAAAAGCCGATCAAGCTCCAGACCATCCGCGAGGCGGTGGCCGAGGCCCTGGCCCTGGCCCGGCAGAAGCGCCAGAAAAATCTGGTCTACCAGGAACTGCACGGCGGCGACCGCTTCGGCGAAATCATCGGCGCCTCGCCGTTGATGAAGAGCATCTTCAAGACCATCACCCAGGTGGCGCCTCTGGACTGCAACGTTTTGCTCCAGGGTGAATCCGGCACCGGCAAGGAGTTGATCGCCCGCGCCCTGCACGGCAACAGCCCCCGCCAGAATAAACCCTTTGTCTCCTTCAACTGCGGCGCCTTCACCGACGAACTGATCGCCAACGAGCTCTTCGGCCACGAAAAAGGGGCCTTCACCGGGGCGGTCGGCACCAAGCTGGGGTTGCTGGAGACCGCCAACGGCGGCACGGTCTTTTTGGATGAGATCGGCGAGATGCCGTTGCCCATGCAGGTCAAACTGTTGCGGGTGATCCAGGAGCGCAATTTCATGCGGGTGGGCGGCACCGCCCCGGTGGCCATCGATGTTCGCTTCATCGCCGCCACCAACCGCGATCTTGAAAAGATGGCGGCGGCCCGGGAGTTCCGCCAGGACCTCTTCTACCGCTTAAAAGTGGTACTGATCGAGTTGCCGCCCTTGCGCCAGCGGCTCGAAGACGTGCCGCTGCTGGCCGGTCATTTCGTCCGCAAGTCCGCCGGCCGTTTCGGTAAAGCCACCCCGACCCTCGGCAAGGAAGTGCTGGCCGAACTGGCCCGCTATAGCTTTCCCGGAAATGTCCGGGAGCTGGAAAACATCATCGAACGGGCCGTGGCCTTGAGCCAGGGGCGGACGCTGAAACTGGTCGATCTGCCGCCCGACATCCTCTACCAGACCACCGGCATCGGCCAGGCGGTCGCGGCCACCGAGGCCTTGGAGATGAAAGACCTGGAGATGGGTCATATCGCCCGGGTTTATCAGGACACCGGCTACAATCAGACCGAAACCGCCCGCCGTCTAGGGATTTCCCGGACCACCCTCTGGCGACGCCTGCGCAAGATCGACAGCAAAATCTCCCGGACCCGTTGACCGGGCTTCCTTGAGTGGTTGGTTCCCCATTCAGCCTTTCGTGAAAATTGCTGGTCTCTCAAAAAGTCGAAAACGCATAAATTGCGTTATTGCGAGCGAAGCGAAGCAATCTTTGTTATCGCTAACCTAGCGACAGATTGCTTCGTCGCTTCGCTCCTCGTAATGACGTATGGCGATTTTTTACGCCGTCATAGATATAACCGCCCCAATAATATCCCCCTGTTTCAACCTGCAACATCTGTTTCATTCCCTTTAAAATTCGCTGATTCACCACGTTGCTGGCCCGGCTGTCCGCTTTTGCAACAGTCCGTCTCGCTTTTTTCCGCCTTGGGGGTTCCCCGTTGGTCCGACCTGACTTATTTATCCGCAAAATCAACGAATTGCCCAAGTGGCACAACCGTTGCTTTGTCTGGGGCGCAGGTGCTCAAGGCCCTATGTGCAAGCTAAGGATGATAAAAGATGACCGGACCGAGAATAGCTTTACTGCTGAGTGGTGTTCCCTCGGACCTGACGGCGAGCGTGTCGGCCGTGCAGTTGGCCGGGCGGACCGAAAGCCGGCTCTATGTCCTGCAGGGCCGGAAGGTCGAAGGCGAGGGGCTCGACGGCTTCAGTTTCGTGACCGAGTTCGCCACCTTGGAAGGGGTCAAGACCAACTGTCATCTGCTGGTTGATGGAACGGTGGCGGAATTGGCCGACTTCCTGCTCGCCCATTCCGTCACCTGGCTGGTGGTCGGGGTTTGGCCGGAGGAGTCGCGGTCGGAGCGGGCCGAATGGCTGGACCAGTTGCGCGAAAGGCTGCGCCAGGCGCCCGGCCGATTCTGTCCGGAGTTGCAGATCATCGTGGCGCCGCCCCTGGCGGAATCTGATCTGGAGAGGATCATCAGCCAGGCCCGCCGCTTAAGCCAGCTGGCGGCCGGGAAAAACCAGGAAAAGGGTCAAAATCGCTAGTGGCCTGAATCCGGCATTGCCGGCCGAGTGTGAAGTAGGTTAACCGCCTCGCCATGCCGAGGTTGGATTGATTGCGAGTCCAGCAAATTTGTGTGCAGGTAAGTTTTTCTATATAGTCAGATAAACCCAACGGAGGAGTAGGAACCATGTACATGTACTTACCAATCGCCCTGGCCAGCGTGAATTATCTGCTGGTCATCGGCCTGGGGCTGGGGGTCGGATTATTGTCCGGCCTCTTCGGCGTCGGGGGGGGCTTTCTCATGACCCCGCTACTGATGATGATCGGCATCCCGCCGACCATCGCCGCCGCCACCGATGCCAACCAGATCGTCGCCGCTTCGGCCTCGGGTACCTATGCCCACTGGCGGTTGGGCAACGTCGATTTTAAGATGGGCCTATACCTCCTGGTCGGCGGTTTCGTCGGCGGCGCGGTTGGCGTCCAGATCATCAAATTCTTGAGCGCCACCGGCGGCGCCGACTTCCTGATCAAGATGACCTACGTGGTCATGCTGGGACTGGTCGGCACCTTCATGTTCTTCGAGAGCTTGAATGCCCTGCGCAAGGCCAAGAACCCGGCCCATGTCGCCGCCGCAGCCGCCAAAAGCGCCGCCCCGGTCGAGAAGAAGCAGGGGTTCTTCGCCTCTCTGCCCCTGCAGACCTACTTTGTCAAATCCGGCGTCACCCATTCGGCCCTGGTGCCGATCGCCCTGGGCACCTTCGTCGGCATCCTCGCCGCCATCATGGGGGTCGGCGGCGGCTTTCTGATGGTGCCGGTGATGATCTACATGCTGCGGATGCCCATGCATGTGGTGGTAGGCACCAGCCTGTTCCAGATCATGTTCACCTGCATGGAGGTCACCTTCCTGCAGTGCACCAGCAACAAGACGGTCGATTTCCTGCTCGCCATCCTGCTGTTGCTCGGCTCGGTCTTCGGCGCCCAGATCGGCACTATCCTCGGCAAGAAGCTGCATGGTGACCAGTTGAAGATCCTGCTCGCCATCCTCGTGCTGGCGGTCACCGCCAAAATCGTTCTGGAACTGGTCATGGAACCTTCCATGATGTTGGCCATGAAGGGAGGACATTGATCCATGTGTAAATCTATAATTCGCCAATTTGTTATCCCGCTGCTGGCGGCCCTGCTGTTTCTACCGCTGGCCACAGTCCGATCGGCCCAGGCCCTGACCTGTCAGGTGAATCCGAATAAGGTCGACATCAACCTCAGCTACCACGGCGCCACCCTGACTGTCACCGGCGAGAACACCGCCGGCGATGAGCTGATTATCCGGATCGGCAACGCGGCCGGTGAGACCCACTACAAGTACATGGGCAAGGCCGGCGGCTTCTTCTGGATGAAAAAGGGCGATGTCGGTTTCAAGAACGTTCCCGGCGTTTACCTGCTCTACACCTCCCGGGATATCGAACACCTTCTCGACCCGGCTGGACAGCAGGCCAACCTGATCGGTTACGAGGCCCTCAAAGCCGCAGCCGAAATGGAGACCGCCAGCGACGAACTGAACGGTAACGAGGCGCGCTGGAAGGAGGAGTTCATCCGCTTCAAGGAGCACCAGAACCTTTACGCCATCCACAGCGGCACCATCACTCGGCAGCACGGCGCCGCCAGCGACACCTATCAGGCCGAGGTCGCTTGGCCCTACCAGGCCGCGCCAGGCACCTATACCGTCGAGGCCATGGCGGTCCGCAACGGCCAGGTGGTGGAGCGGTCTCAAGTCGAGTTCACCGTGGGGCGGACCGGCGTGGTGGCCTGGCTTTCCAATCTGGCCTTCAACCGCCCGGCGGTCTATGGTATCATGGCCGTAGTTGTCGCCATCATTGCCGGCTTTGCCGTCGGCATGGTCTTCCGCAAGGGCGGCGGGGCGCACTGAGTTAAGCTATCCTTAAGAGACTTAGAAATTATAAAAGTACCGTTTATCTTTGTCGTCATGCCAGCATGCTTTTAGCTGGCATCCAGAGGAGGATTTGGATTCCGGCTTAAAACCTGCCGGAATGACGGATTTTTAGAAGTGTGGTAAACCGGTATCAACAATTTCTGACTTCCTAAGCGGTAGTCCAGCAGAGATGTTAACTTGCATTCCCTCATCCCGACCTTCCACCCCACAAGGGTGTATCGAGATCCCGGAGGGGGAGTAAATTCCCTCTCCCTTCGGGAGAGGGTTAGGGTAGAGGGGGTTTTAAGTGCCAGACAACTGCCGTTAATTGGATAAACTTTGCGCTGGGCCGCCATTACGACGGCCTGGCGCTTCTCCCGAGGTCACTCCTCCGCTTGCGCAAAGTCCTTACCAAGATAGCCCGACTGTTCGGCGGGGCAGCAGCCGAGCCTGAAGACCCTCGGGAGGTGTTCGACCGTTTCCGGCGGGTGCTGCGCAGCAACAACCGGGCCTTGGAAATCATCGCCGATCTGGGCGAAAAGCTTAGCGGCGACTACATCTTTGACAGCCAGTACATCGAGGATAGCGTCAGAACCCTGGGCGAAACCGTTCTCGCCTCGGTGGACGCCCTCAACGTACTCGACCCCCACCACCAGGAACTTTACGCGGTCCACACCCGACTCACCGAACACCTCAAGGCGGTATTGCTCGGCGAGGAGGACCGGCAGGGTCCCCGGTTACTGCCCCTGGACGGGATCGACCCGCAACAGTGGGCCATCGTCGGCGGCAAGGTCGCCCATCTCGCCGAACTGATCCATTACCTGAAACTTGACATCCCCCCCGGCTTCGCCATTACCACCCGCACCTACCATGATTTGCTCGACCATAACTCCCTGCGGCCCCTGGTCGATGAGTTTGAGGCCCTCTGGGCTACCGAGGCAACTACCTCCGACGCTTTGAATGAGGTGCGCAGCCGCCTGGCCGAGGCCCTGCTGGCCGCCGAACCGCCGCCGGGGTTTATCGCCGAATTGGCCGCCAGCCTGGCCACCATGGCCGCTTTGACGCCGGCCAACTTTACTCTGGCCGTCCGCAGCAGCGCCCAGGAGGAAGACCTCGATTTTTCCTTCGCCGGCCAGTTTGAGTCGGTCTTGAATGTGGCGGCGCGGCCGGATGAGCTCTTCCATGCCTACCGGGTGGTGGCGGCCAGCCTCTTTGGCCGGGCGGCGGTGGCCTATCGGCGCCAGATCTTTCCCGACCGGGGGCGGATGTCGATCGCCTGCGGCTGCCAGTTGATGATCGATTCCCTAGTCAGCGGGGTGGCCTACTCCACCGATCCAGGCAACCCCGGCATTGATACCATGGTGGTGGTCGGGGCCTGGGGGCAGGGATCGGGGATCGTTGAAGGGGAGATTCCGGTCGATACCTTCTTGCTTCGCAAGGGCAACCCCGCCGAGGTTCTTAACCGCCAGACCAGCCGCAAGGAGTCCGGCCTCTATCTGGCCGAAGGTGGCGGCCTGTATGAGCGGCCGCTCAAAGAGGTGCGGCGCAACCGGGCCTGTCTCACCGACCCGCAGTTGCTGGAGCTGGCCCGTCAGGTCGCCCAGATGGAAAACTACTTCAAGCGCCCTCAGGACATCGAGTGGACCTTCGACCGGGCCGGTCGCCTCTTCATCCTCCAGTCCCGTCCCCTGATGGTGCCGGTGACCAGGGAGTTGCGCCAGGAACTGCCGGAAACTCTCCAGCACTATGAGCTTCTTGTGGCTGGTCAGGGCCAGGTGGCCCAGCTCGGCATCGGCGCCGGGCCGGTCCACCTGGTCAGACATAACGAAGATCTGGATGATTTTCCCGATGGTGGGATCCTGGTCGCCCGCCGCGATTCCTCGCACTTTGTCCGGGTCATGCCCCGGGCGGCGGCCATCGTCACCGAGATCGGCACCCCGGTAAGCCATATGGCCACCCTCTGCCGGGAAATGCAGGTGCCATGTCTGGTCAACGTCAGCGGCATCCTCGCTTTGGTCGAAAATGGCCAGGAGATCACCGTCGATGCCGAAGACCGGCGGATCTTCAAGGGGCGGGTGCGGGAACTGCTGGCCTACCAGCTTGCTACCAGCGTCAGCCTGGGGGCCACCTGGGAATTTCGCCTGCTGCGGAAGCTGCTCAACAGCGTCGCTCGGTTGCACCTGGTCGATCCGCTGCTCGACCAGTTCGCGGCCAAGAACTGTCGAACCTATCATGACCTCCTGCGCTACATCCACGAAACTGCCGTCATCACCTTGGTCAACCTGGGCAAGGATGAGCGCAGCCTCCTCCGTCATCAACTGACTCGCAGCCTGGACCTGCCGGTCCCGGCCGGGATCATGCTCATCGATATCGGCGGCGGTTTAAGCGAAAACGCCCCGCCCCAGCAGGTGCCGTTTGCCGAGATCACCTCGATCCCCTTTCGGGCCATTCTCCGGGGCATGCTCTACCCAGGGGTCTGGCACCAGGCACCGATGGCGGTGGGTTTCCACGACATGATGAGCAGCATGCTGAGCGTGCCAGCCGACGCCTTGGACGGCCAGTACAGCGGCCACAACCTGGCGGTGGTCAGCCGTAACTATGTCAACCTCTGCTTCCGTTTCGGATATCACTTCAACATCATCGATGCCCACTGCGACGAGGTGGAGCGCAACAACCACATCTACTTCCGCTTCCTGGGCGGCGCCACCGACCTGACCAAACGCAGCCGGAGGGCCAGATTGATATCGGATATCCTCACCGCCTTCGACTTCAACGTTCGCACCCGGGGCGACCTGGTCATCGCCCGGGCCGGCAACATGGTCCAGAGCGAGATGGAACGCAGCCTGGATATCTTAGGGCGTCTGGTCGGCTTCACCCGCCAGCTCGACGTGCGGCTCGACAGCGAGGAACGGGTTGATTACTATGTGGAGTCTTTTTTGATGGGCAATTATGATGCGGTTTCGGAGGAGTGATGAAACATTTTCATCGCCCTCGTAGGGGCGGCCCCTGTGGTTGCCCATTATCCGTAAGGGGCAGGCCTCCGTGCCTGCCCTGTTTGTTGAGGGCAACCTGGTGGTGGGCAGGCACAGGGGCCTGCCCCTACGGTTGTGTGGTGCATCATTTAAAACCATGACCACGAAAAAATATATCGATAGGGTTAAATAAAATGATTGGCAACCTTTCGCCACCGGTATGACATATGAGCCTGAGCCTGTCGAAGGGTGGCCCAGCTTCCAGCCGTCTAGATATTAAAGGAACAAAACCATGACCGACCCCACCACCAAACCCCACCGGTTGCTGTTGATCGACGATGAGTTCCATTGACATGAAAAATGCCCCCCCTGTTCCCGCTTGCGGCCGAGACAAGGCAAGGTTTGATTTGTTCGTCGGCTGGCGTTGGCCGCTGGCGACCCTGGCCCTGCTGGTTTTTGCCTTTTTTTCCCGCTTTCTCCTGACCGGCCGCTTTTTCCTGATGCGGGACCTGATTTGTGACTTCTATGCCCGGAAGAAATTCTACAAGATACACCTGCTCCAAGGGGAGTTGCCCCTCTGGAATCCTTATAACGGCGGGGGAGAGCCGTTCCTCTCCAACATGGAAAGTGCGGTTTTCTACCCCCCGAATCTCCTCAATCTCCTTTTTACGGTGCCCACCGCCAATGTCATACTGGTGACCCTGCACGTCTTCCTGGCCGGGTTCGGGGTCTGGCTGGCCTGCCGGGCCTGGCGAATCTCGCAGCAGGGCTCGTTGCTGGCAGCCATCTCCTTTGCCTTCGGCACCCAGATGGTGACCAGGATTGAATTCTCCTCTTTTCACTGCAGCCTCTCCTGGTACCCGCTGGCGGTGGCGCTTTTCACCCTGTGGCTCAAACAGCCTTCGCTGCGAAAATTTCTCTTGCTAGCCTTGCTCTTCAGCCTGCAGTTCCTCGGCGGATATCCGGAGGCAGTGCTATTTACTGCAGGCACCCTGGTGATCTATGCTCTGGTCGTCGGCAGCCGCTCCCGGTTGGCCGGTAAAAAACGGCTCAACGGGGCAGGATTAGCACTCCTAGGACTGGCAGGGATGGGGGTGATCGCCATCATGTTGTCATTGGCCCAGATTCTGCCGGTCCTTACTATTCTTCCGCTTTCCATCAGGGCTGTCCAGGAGCCTCTGGCAAACGAGGCCTCGGTCAACCCGGTCATGTGGTTGTCAGCTCTGTTCCCCTACCTTTACGGAGTGCCTGGGCATTTCGGCAGATACTGGGCTCCGGCCTGCTGGGAATTCTGGCTGGGCACCTTCTATGTGGGGCTTCTACCGGTTATGCTCTGCGTAACGGTGTTAATCAGGAGCGCGCTGGGCTGGCGGAAGGAACCCGCCGATTTAACTAGCGACCCGGCTGTCGGGCTGCGGACCACCTTTCTTGTCGTCCTCCTGATCTTTTCCATGCTTTACGCCATGGGGGCTTATACCCCCTTCTTCGGGTTTCTCTGGCACGTTTTTCCCCCCCTGCACTGGTTCCGCTGGCCCGCCAAAGCCCTGATGGTGGTCAGTTTTGCCTTGAGCTGCCTGGGCGGTATTGCCTTGGACTGGCTCGCCAACCAGGGCGATGTCAGGGGGCAGCAATCCTCAGCTTGGCGAAAACGGCTGGCGAATTACGGGCCCGTGGCCCTGTGGCTGTCCCTAGCGGCGCTAGCCGGCGCCTGCCTGGCGGACGCCGGCGGACTCTTGCCATGGATATTGCGGAGTTATTTTAATCTTGGCGCGGTGGCAGAGAAGTACTCGCACAATATCCCCTGGAAAACATTAAACAACGATCTGCTTAAGTTTAGCCTGGTGGCGGTGTTCTCCACCATCTTGATCCAGCTTTATATTCTAAAGCGGGAAAGGCGCCGGGTAATTTTCATCGTGATGATGCTGGTTCTTTTTTCCGACCTCATGATCACTACCTATCCTCTGCTGCCTTCATCGGATATGAATATCATGAGCAACACCGGCGAGTTGGATGACCTCTTTCGCTCCGGAAAACTGAAGGGCCGCATCTACCGACAAACTCCCAATGCCATTTCTCTCTACGGGGTGACAAACGAAAAACTTCTGCGCCAGAGCAGGAACAGCATGGTCGGCTACTGGTCCCTGGTGGATAAGGTCCCGAAAGTATTCCCAGTGGGCGACTTCAAGCTCCAGAACTACATGGATCTCATCAGCTATGATGACGATTCAATTCCCGAGCTCCATAAAACCAAGATTTTGCAGATTATTGGCGCCGCATATTTTCTTGAAACTCCCCTTCAACCTGAGTATTTCACGAAGAAGCGCATTAACACCCCGAAATTATATCCGCTCGAAGATGCTACTCCCGCCGCCGTGGTGGTTGGACATGCGGTGGGCTTCGCCACCTGGGACGACCTGCTGCACGCCTTGGTTTCCGGGAATTATGACCTTTCGAAAGTTGCTCTGCTCGAGTCTGCCGACCTTACCCAAATCGGCCACCTGGATGACACTGGCTTAATAAAGCATGAGATAATCGATTACGCCAACCGGTTGAATGGTCTGACGGTTAAGGTCAGAAGTGCCAAACAGGGACTACTGGTGATCAATGCCACCTACTACCCGAGATGGGTGGCCAAGGTTAACGGCATTGAGACTCCGATTTACCAGGCCAACGGACCCTTTCGGGCCGTCGTGATTCCGGCCGGAGATTCAGTGGTGGAGATGGATTACCATCCGCAAAACACTATAATCGGTCTTTATCTGAGCCTGGGATGTCTGACCCTCGTTCTGGTGGCTTTTTTTATGGCCGATAGAATTACGATGGGTCGGCGGACACAGAAAAAATCTCCAGAATGAAAAAAACTGTAGGACTCAAATATTTCATAATGTGTTTCGCATAGGGTCTTGTGTAAATGTAGGAGCAAAGAAAGCTAGTCTGAACTCTTTGTTACCCCGTTCACTCTGAGCCAGTCTAAGCTGGCCCAACTTCCAGCTGCCCAGAAACTGAAGGAACCAAACCATGACCGACCCCACCTCCAAACCCCACCGATTGCTGGTGATCGACGACGAAGCAATAGTCGGCAAGCGACTTTCCCAGATCTTCACCAAGATGGGCTTCGTGGTGGCGGCCCATGTCGATCCGCACCAGGCCTTGGCGGCGGCGGAGCAGGAGCCCTTCGATGTGGTGGTCACCGACCTCAAGATGCAGGGGCTGGACGGCATTGAGGTTTTGCGGCGGATCAAGAAGAGCAACCCGGCCACCCGGGTGATCATCATCACCGGCTATGCCGAGATGGACACCGCTGACACTGCCTTTCGCGAGGGGGTCTTCGACTTCATCCCCAAGCCCTTCCGGCTGGATGAGATCAAGGAGGCCATTCTCCGGGCCGTGGCCGAGCCGTCCGGGCCGGCGTGATGGCTGAAGTGACCGCCGATACCCGCGTGGCCCCGACCTGGAACTGGTTCCAGCCCGGCTCGCACCGGGCCCGCTCCCTGCGGCGTAAGATGATCATCAGTCTGGCAATCTTCTTCGGGCTGGGCTGCTTCTCGACCATCAGCGCTCTCTACGCCCTCTCCCGGGTTACCGACAAGCTTAAACTCATCGAACTCTCCTACGAGTTGAACCAGAAGGTCCTGGAAACCCGGCGCCACGAGAAAAACTTCCTCCTCTATCACAACCGGAACGAACTGGAAAGCGCCCTCGACTTTATCGACCAGGTCCGGGCCCAGGTCAGCCAACTCAAGGACACCGCGGTGCTGCCTGGACCCGAAATCAAAGAATATCTGACCCGGCTGGAGGCTTACGCCGATGTCCTGCAGCATCTCGATAAAGGCGGGGCCGCCCAGCCCTCCACCGAACTGAAGATCCGGGTCCGGGAAACCGGCCAGCGCTTCACCGAATATGTCTTGGCCCGGGACGCCGCCGCCAGGACCGAGGCAGAGAATGATGCCCACCGCTACCGGCGCCTCTCGCTGGGGGCGATGATCACAAGCTTGATTCTGGGCGGGATCTTCGCGGCCCTGCTGGTTCGCTGGGTCACCCAGCCTCTCGATTATCTGCGCCGCGCCGCCACTCGGATCCGCAAAGGCGAGCTTTCCGCCATCCCCATGGCCCCGGCGGTGCAAGGCTCCTTGGAAGGCGTCGAGCTGGTCAACTCGCTCAACCAGATGTTGCGCACCCTGGTGGAGAAGCAGGAGGCCTTGATCCAGTCGGCCAAGCTGGCCACCATCGGCCAGGTCACCGCCGGACTGGCCCATGAGGTCAATAACCCCCTGAACAACATCTCCCTGACCGCCGAGGTGCTGCTGGAGGAACTACCGGCAGAAGAGGCGACCACCCGCGAAATGGTCGGCGAGATCCTCGCCCAGACCGAGCGGGCCCGGGAGGTGGTGCAAAACCTTCTGGTCTTCATCCGGATGGCCAAGACCACCGACCCGGTGCCGCTGGACCTGGTCCAGATCGCCGAGGATTCCATCGGCCTGCTGCGCAACCAGTTGCGGTTGAGCCAGATCCGGGTCGAGACCGATTTCGCGGCCGCGCCGGTCAAGACCCTGGGTTTTCCCAGCCAGATCGAGCAGGTGCTGATCAACCTGATGCTGAACTCCATCCAGGCCATGCAACCGGGCGGCTTGTTGTCCGTGCGGGTTTTGGCCCGCCCGGAAACCGGCCTGGGGGTGGTGGAGGTCGGCGACAACGGCCCCGGGATCAGCGCGGCGGACCAGCAGCGGATCTTCGATCCCTTCTTCACCACCAAGAGCGACGGCACGGGATTGGGGTTGTCGGTGAGCTACTCGATCATTGAAAAGCACGACGGCACCATCTCACTGGAAAGCGCGTCCGGCGTGGGTACCACCTTCCGGGTGACCCTGCCGTTGCTGAGCGAAACCGGCGGGGGAAAAGGCTGATGGCCCGCGCCCCCGGAGTCCCGGGCAGCAACGCGACCGCCGAGGCGGCCGCCGCCCTCAGCCGTTTCCGGCGCATCCTTGAGAACAACAACCGGATCATCGAGCGGATCGCCCGGTTGGAGCAAGCCCTGGGCGGCGAGTACATCTTCGACCAGGCCTTTCTCGATACCAGTCTTGACCAGCTCACCGGCCTGGTCCGGGAGGTGATCTACAGCTTGAATGCCATCTCCGGTCAGCGCTACCAAGGGCTTTATCAGCGTTTCACCGAGATCGTCAACCACCTGGCCGACCTGGCCTCCGGCGGCCCCGGCCCCTACGACCGCCAATTGGCCCTGCCCTACCGCTTGTTGAACCGGGACCTCGACTATCTGGTCGGCGGCAAGAACGCGGTGCTGGCCGAGATCGGCAACCAGCTGCAGATCGCCACCCCGGACGGTTTCGCCATCACCGCCACCGCCTACCACCTCTGTTTGGCGGCCGGTGGGTTGGGGGAGCGGATTGACGCGGTGCTGGCCGGTTCGACCGACAATAGCGCCAAGGCCCGCGCCATCAGTGCACTGGTGCGGCAGGCCGAACTGCCGGGTGAACTGGTGGCGGCACTGACCGGGGAACTGGCCGCCCTCAAGGCCCGCCACCCCGAGACCCTCGGGGTGGCGGTACGCAGCAGCGCGGTGGGTGAGGACGGGGTGCGCAGCTTTGCCGGCCAGTTTCTCTCCCTGCTTGATATCGTTCCCGAACCGGCCTCGGTGCTGGCGGCCTACCGGCAGCTTCTGGCCTCCCGGTTTGCCGCCCCGGTCCTTGATTATCTGGAGCCCACCGCCCGGGCCGCCGATATTCCCATGGCGGTGGCGGTCCAGACCATGGTCCCGGCCCGCTGCGCCGGGGTGCTTTACACCCGCGATCCGGCCCACCCGACCGAGGAAGTCATGCTGGTCGGGGCGGTCTTCGGCCACGGCGCCCGGCTGGTGGACGGCAGCGCACCCGCCGACCGCTATCTCCTCTCCCGCCGCCATCCCTTTGGGCTGCACCACAGCGAGATTGTCGACCGCGCCGCCGACCCCGAATTCATCGCCGCCTTCGCGCCCCTGGAACGGACCAGTTCCGGACGGCGGCGCGGCTCGGCCCTGCTGCTGCCCGACCAGCTCCGCGAGCTGGCCGAAATCGGGCTGCTGCTGGAGAAGAGTTTCGACGGCCCCCAGGACCTGGAATGGGTGGTCGGGCCCGGCGGGTTAGTGCTTCTGCAATGTCGGCCCCTGGCCCTGCCGGTGGCGCTCCCGCCGCCGCCGGAAGCGGTGGCCGCCGAGCTGAAGCTGGCCACGGTGCTGTTGCACGGGCGCGGTCAGGTGGTGCAACTGGGCATTGCCGCTGGTCCCGTGGTCCAGGTTACCCCCGATACCGATCCGGCCTCCTTCCCGGTCGGCTCCATCGCCGTGGCCCACCAGGCCAGCCCGCGCCTCTCCCCCATCGTCCGTAAGGCTGCCGCCATCATCACCGAGATCGGCAGTCCCACCGGCCACCTGGCCACCATCGCCCGCGAATACCGAACCCCGGCGCTGTTCGGGGTTGGTGAGTCCTGCATGTTGCTCCCCGGCGGCCGCGAGATTACCATCGACGTGGAGAACCGGGAGATTTACGCCGGGCGCATTGAGGGGCTGGTTTTAAGCGAGGCGGCCGACGCCGACCTCCACCTCCAGTCCGCAGAGGTCCGGACCCTGCGGCGGATGCTGCGCTGGATCGCCCCGTTAAACCTGATCGACCCGGCTGCCCCCGATTTTACCGTGGCTGGCTGCCGCACCCTCCACGACCTGATCCGTTTCTGCCACGAAAAGGCCATGGACAGCCTGATCAGTTTGCATGAAGAGGGAAAAATCCTGGCCGCCGTGCCCAGTCTGCCGCTGGAGGTGGCCATTCCGATCCGTATCCGCATCATCGACCTGGACGGCGGCCTGGCCAAGGACAACCTGGGTGAGGAGGTGCGCCCCGAGCAAGTGCGGAGCCGCCCCTTCGCGGCGCTGCTGACCGGGATGCTGCGCGAGGGGTTCTGGGACCGGGAACCGGCCCCTTTCGCCTTTAAGGACCTGATGGGCAGTCTGGGGCGGCCCCTGAGCCAGATCGTCAACCCGCCCGGCTACTCCGGCGACAATCTGGCGATCGTCGCCGCCGATTACGTCAACCTGAGTCTGCGGCTGGGCTATCACTTTAACGTCATCGACGCCTTCTTGTCCGAGGAGGTCGAGGACAACTATATCTACTTCCGCTTCGTCGGCGGTTTTGCCGAGGAGCACAAACGCGGCCGTCGCCTGGACCTGCTGGCCATGATCCTGGCCTCCCTCCACTTCAAGGTGGAGCGGCAGGGCGATCTGCTGGTCGGCAAGG
Source organism: Deltaproteobacteria bacterium (assembly GCA_020056965.1). Taxonomy (GTDB): domain Bacteria; phylum Desulfobacterota; class Desulfobulbia; order Desulfobulbales; family JAGXFP01; genus JAGVGT01. The sequence goes on along the minus strand of JAGVGT010000069.1, from coordinate 1,266 downwards.
CCAAGATTTTAAGCCCCGCCGAGATGACCGAAACCCTGACCCGCCTGGGCGAGCTGGTGGCCTTCACCCGCCAGCTCGATGTGCGGATGGGCGAGGAAGGGGCGGTGGAGAATTACTATCAGCTTTTTCTGGAGCAGGTCCGGGGCGAGAGTGGGGCGGGCCGCCATGCTTAACTGGCTCAACGGGCTACTGGAGCATTGGCGGGAGGCCCGGCGCCGTAAGGTGGCCGTGACCTTGGACGATCTCTCCGCCCGCTACCATATCTTCCGCACCCTACTGGACGGCAACAATCAGGCCGTCGAGCTGCTCACTGAACTGGACTGGCAGCTGCGGGCCACCGCTCCGGCCGGGGAGCGGCGCCAGCAGGTCTTGCGGCTGGTCGAACTGACCGGCGACCTGGTGGAGAAACTCAATCACCTGGACGACGATCGCCATCGCGGGCTCTACGGGCGGCAGCACCGCTTGGCCGGCCGCATCCGCGAACTGCTTGAACAAATACCGGCCCCGCCGCCCCTGCCGCCCTGTCTGGGTCTGGCCGAGGTCCGCCCTGAGATGCTGGGGGCGGTGGGCGGCAAAGCGGCCCAACTGGCGGCGCTGAAAAATGCTGGACTTTTCCCGGTGCCGGACGGTTTCGTGGTCACCGCCCAGACCTGCCGGAGTTTTCTCGAATGCGATGGCCTCTTTCTCCGGTTGGGCGGCCTGCTTCAGCGCGGCCGCACCGAGGGGCAGCCCTTTTCAGCCACCACCATCGGGGCCGTCCAGGCGGCCATCCGCCAGGCGCCCTTGCCCCGGGATCTGGCCGAACTCCTGGCCCGGGCGGCCGAGCCTTTTTTTGCCGCAGGGAAAGGGCTGGCGGTGCGCAGCAGCGCGGTCACCGAGGACGGCGGCCGGCACTCATTTGCCGGGCAGTTCGTCACCGTCCTGAACGTGATCGATCAGGCCGCTCTGGCCGAGGCCTTCCGCCAGGTGGTGGCCAGTGCCTTCAACCGCCGCAGCTTGGCCTACCGGCTCCACGCCGGCCTTGATCCCCTCGATTTCGACATGGCGGTGCTCTGTCTGGAGATGGTGCCGGCGCGGGCCGCCGGGATCCTCCTGACCCAAAGCCCGCTGCCGGAACACGATGGCCTCCTGGTCAGTGGAGTTTATGGCCTGGGCGAGGCGGCGGTGGCGGGCAGCAGTCCCGCCGATCTCTACCGGCTGGATCGCGACGGCCGCCTGGACCAGGCACGTTCGACCATCGCCGACAAGCCGGAGCGTTTGGTCTGT
>JAGVGT010000021.1 GCA_020056965.1 Deltaproteobacteria bacterium | reverse complement strand
GGTGATTGCCGAGGTCAGCGTAGTCTTACCGTGATCGATGTGTCCGATCGTCCCGATATTTACGTGCGGCTTGGTCCTTTCAAATTTCTTCTTTGCCATATCAATTCTCCTATGCCATTGAATTCAAACAATTATTGCCGAGGCTTCATCCACGAGAACGGAAGCAACCTTGCCAAAATCCCATGGAGCCCACGACCGGATTCGAACCGGTGACTTCTTCCTTACCAAGGAAGTACTCTGCCAACTGAGTTACGTGGGCTACCTGGTAAAATTTATACCGACGGCTCTCCAACTTTCTCAAAAGCACGCCAAGCCGGTTTCTTCCTGGAGCGGGAAACGGGTTTCGAACCCGCGACCCTCAGCTTGGAAGGCTGATGCTCTACCAATTGAGCTATTCCCGCTTATCGCACAGAAGCCTTCAAACTGCCCGCCAGACGAAAGCAAAAAGGTACCTAGCAGATAAAGTTGAATGTGGTGGAGGGGGGAGGATTCGAACCTCCGTAGGCTCCGCCGACAGATTTACAGTCTGTTCCCTTTGGCCGCTCGGGAACCCCTCCACTGAAATCAACAAGCCATGCACGCTAGGCACATGGCTTCCAGGCACGAGAAACAATTTATTTCGCAAGCACCAACCGAATCGGCAAGCTGGAGCTGGCGATGGGACTTGAACCCGCAACCTGCTGATTACAAATCAGCTGCTCTGCCAATTGAGCTACGCCAGCGAGACGCGACATACTAATAACATCACAAATAAACATCAACCCTTTTTTTAACCAAACCGTACGTTTAGTCGAGACGATAAAATACCCCCTACTACCTAGGCAGCGGGGGGTGAGAAACTATCATTTACCGCCGACGGCCGGGCTAACAAAAGCGCTCTGACGGTAGCGTTCAAAGGCCATGGCCACAGTACGATACACCAGGTGGGCAAACTTGGTGTATGGCATATAGAGAAACAGCATGAAGATCGACACCAGGTGCAGAAAGTACAGAAAATAGGCTAGGGAAGGAATACCTAGTAAACGAATCAATTCAGCACCAAGTCCGGTGATGCCGACAGCCATAATTTCTCCGATCAAAAACCAGTCATAGAAGGTAGCAGTTGTGCCCTGCTCTTCCTCGGCCTGAGAACGATTGGCCCAAAGGATGCCAACCCCGATGATCAGGGCAATTGCCCCGATGTTGGCCAGCAACTTCACCGGATTCGCCATGGGAATCGGACCATGGAGATAGGCTCGAAGTTCCTCACCCACAAACAATGAAACGACATCCTTGCTTAAAAAGCTGTAACCCGTAACAAACAGCAGGGCTAAAAAGGCCAGGACCAACGGCAAATGCCCCTTGACCCGGTTCTGATTGGTTCCGCACTGATTAAAACGTTTGTGCTGGAGGGTTTCAACCACCGCCGGAGCCAGGAACTCCACGACAAACTGGACCACCGAGGGGCGGAATTCACGATTGCCGCCGAGCGACTCACTCATTTTGTCCCACATGGCTTTGGCACCTTTAAAAGAGGCAAAGGCGGCAAAAAGAAAAGCGGGTACGAAGATCAAGTCGATGAAGAAGACGTTCTTGGTCAACCAAAAGAAATCCCAATGTCCGAAGAAGTGACCGAAACCAACCTCCTTGAACTCTTCGACGCTAGGCAGGTGCATACCGCCGTTGGCCAAGGCAAACAGAACTCCGATCAGCACCACCGGGATGAGAATCATCATCGGGAGCCCCTTGCCGCTGCTGCACATCTTAGCCAAGCCCTGCGGAAAACCGTAACAGGTGTAGGCATAGGCACGGATAGCGCCCAGCACATCACCGGGCTTAGCACCTCGGGGGCAATTGGCAGTACAATCCCCGCACTGATGGCAAAGCAGGACATCGGGATCAGCGATCAGCCGGTCCTTCAGACCCCACTGCGCCCAGATCATCTCCTTACGCGGAAAAGGTTTGCCGTCGGCTGACAGCGGGCAGACCACCGAACAGGTGGCGCACTGGTAGCATTTCTTGACAGAATCGCCACCGGCACTCTTCAGATATTTGATAAAATCAAGATCGGGTTCAACCCTCATGGATACAGACATTTCGTTTCCTCCCCTAGTCCCTTCTCAATTACGAGAACCTTCGATGTTTCAAACAACTTATGGTTAATCACCAATTTTCGTTACACCTGCGGCAACCGCCATTAGACGGTTGCCGCAGATCCGAGTGCAATAAACAACCCGACCTTAGAAGCCCTTGAAAGGGTTGGGACCAAGCGCCACGATCTCGTCAACAAAGTCCTGAACAAGCTGCGGCACCTTGTCAAAGTCGGTGATCGCCACCTGGTTGACCTTGACTCGCTCAGGCTCAAGGCCCAGGCTTTTGAGGGTTTCACCGATGTTGTCCATCCGCTTATTGGCAATCTCGCTGCCCTTGACGAAATGGCACTGGTAATCGTCGCCATAGCGGCAGCCCAGCAGCATGACCCCGTCCAATCCTGAGGAAAGAGCATCCTTGATCCAGACCATGTTCACCGAACCAAGACAGCGGACCGGTACGAAGCGAACCAAGTTACTAATACCCTTGCGACGCATGGCAGCCATATCGATGGCCGGATAGGCGTCGTTCTCGCAGACCAGAACGGCGAAACGCAACTTATCCTCATCGTCATCAGGCACGTCAATGGCCTTAATCATCGAGCCGATCATGTCGATGTTGTAGTTCTTGAAGTTGATAATCCGCTCGGGACAGGCACCCATGCAGGTACCACAACGACGACAGCGGGTGGGATTGGGCAGCGGGGTGCCCTTCTCATCGTCATCTAGGGCACCGAAGGGACATTCTTCCGTGCAACGTTTGCACTGGGTGCAGCGCTGAAAGAAGAACTCCGGAAAGGAATTATCCCCGGAACGGGGATGGACCGAAACGCCCCGATCAGCCGACTCGATGCATTGGATAGCCTTGAGAGCGGCGCCGGTGGCATCGTCGACAGTCTCCTCCATGGTCATCGCCTTGCGGACACCGCCGCAGGTGTAAACCCCGGTACGCCTGGTCTCATAGGGGAAGCAGATGAAATGAGAATCGGCATAGCCGTCAAACAGGTCGAGATCCAGGAAGCCTGGACCCTGGCGGTAGGCCAGGTTGACCGTGGGCTGGTCCTTGGTGGTAGGCACCAGACCGGCGGCCAAAACCACCATATCCACTGCGAGAGTAAGATCCTCGTTCAGGAGGGTGTCCTTGGCGGTGACCACCAGAGAGCCATCGCCCTGCTCCTCGACTCCGGTCACAGTCGCCTTGGTCAGGAAAATCCCGTCATTGTTCTGGGCCGACTTGTAGAACAACTCCATCTGGCCCGGGGTGCGCATGTGCTGATAGAGGATGTAGGCCTTGCCTTCGGCATTGTCGGCCCGGACATACTGGGCCTGCTTCAAGGCGACCATGCTGGTCACTGAATTACAGTAAGGGAAATCACGATCATTCTCGGAGCCGCCGGGGCTCTGGATAAAGGCGACCTTGGCCGGAACCTTGCCGGCCTTGGCCAGCTTTTCGAACTGGGCATTGGTCACAACATTCTGGCTGGCCGGGCTAAGATGGGTATATTCCGAGACATCGGCAGGGGTCCAGCCGGTGGCCAGAACCACTGAACCGAATTTTTCGGCATCAGCGTTCTTTTCCGTGTAAATTTTGAGGCCAACATTGGGATCGGGCATCTCACCCTTGGTGATCTTATCCTGCTCGTCAGCTCCAACCTTGGCTGGGGCATCCCATTCGCTTTTGGTGCCGGCTGCCTTAAAGGTCACTTCGAAATTACCGGGAGCACCGGCCACCCGAGCCACCTCGGTCGCAGTCTTGACGGTGACATTACCTTCGCTGGTGACCGCCTTGACCATTTCATCGATGGAACATTCTTCCAGATCGGTCCACGGGGCCTTGGAGGGGAACTGCTTACGCCACCCAAGAGCCTTGCCGCCCAACGCCTCGGCCTTCTCAACCAGGGTGACCTGATAACCGGCCTTAGCAGCTTCGCGGGCCGCAGTCAAACCGGCGATTCCCCCGCCCATGACTAGGACGCGCTTGTTGACGCTCTCCAGCTGGTAGGCCTCCGGTAGCTCGGTTTTTTTGGCCTGGGTACAGGCCATCCGCATGTAATCGGAGGCCAGCTCCTGGGTATAGTCTGGTTTGGCGTCCTCGGGGCGGCTCCAAGCCACCTGCTCACGCAGATTGGCGCGAATGGTGATCTTGTCGGCGCCAAAATCAAAGACATCCTGCATGACCCGAGGGGAGCAGGCGCCGATGACCACGGTATTTACACCGGCGTCAATATCGGCCTGGATAAAGCCTTTACCGACCTCACCGCAAAGAACCGCATGGGTCTTGCACTCCATTTTCATCTCGCCTGATACCACACCGGACAAAGCCGCGATATCAACGGCCTCACCGATACCACAGCCAGTGCAGATATATGCACAATATTTCTTTTCCATTGATGTCACCTCCTAACGAGAAGCCTGAATGGCTTTCAGGGCTGCAGCGGTTGAATTCTGGGTACTGGTTACCACATCAGCCGCCTTCTTGGCACATCCGGCAGAGAACATGGCCGTGGCCTCGTCAGCAATGATGAAGCCGCTCTTGTCCATCGACAGACCGAACTGGGCGCCAAGGCTCTTGGCCGTCGGCTCCATGCCGGTGGCGAGAACCGCCAGATCGGCCTTGACCCGGACCTTATCGCCGGTGACGGCGTTTTCGGCCACCAGGGTGACCCCGCCATCAGCCTCGGCGATAATGTCGGCTACCTTACCCTTGATGAAGGTCACCTTGGGGTCGGCCATCAGCTTCTCACGGAATTTCTCGTACTTGCCGGGAGAACGCAGGTCGATGTAGAACACCGTTACCGGGGCTTCCGGGTACTGCTCACGGATATAGGTGATCTGCTTAAGGGTAGCCATGCAGCAGATAAATGAGCAGTACTCAAGATGATTCTCGTCACGTGAACCGGCACATTGCACAAAGGCAAAGGAGGCCGGCTCCTTGTTGTCGCCCGGTCGCAAGATCTTGCCGTCGGTGGGACCACCGGGAGCAGCCAACCGCTCCATCATCATGTTGGTGATGATGGCATTGCTCGAGCCATACTTAAGGTTGGTCATCTTGGTGGCATCATAGGGATTCCAACCGGTAGCCCAAACGATGGAAGCAACATCAAGCGTGAAAGTCTTGGCGGCCATGTCCATTTCAATGGCCTGATAGGCACAAGCCTCGATACATTTGCCGCACTTGGTGCAGGCATCGGCATCGATCACATAACGCATCGGAAAGGCCATATCATGGGATTTGTATATCGCCTTAGTTTTGTCCATCCCTAGATTGAAGGCATTGGCACGTTCTTCAGGACAGGCTTCGGCACAGGCGCCACAGGCGGTGCAGTTGCTGTTGACAAAACGGGGCTTGGTCTCCAGGGTAACCTGATAGTTCCCGGCAGATCCGGAAACACTCTTGACCTCGGTCAGGGTGTACATCCTGATCCGGCGGTTGTTCTTGAGCCGCTTAAAATTGATCTCCAACCCGCAAGAAGGGGGGCAGAGCTTCGGGAAGTACTGGTTGAGCTGGGCGACCCGGCCACCGAGGTAGGGGTTCTTCTCGATGATAAAGACGTCTTTACCGACCTCAGCGGCTTCTAGGGCAGCCGTCAAACCGCTGATTCCACCGCCCACGACCAGAACTCCACCAGCAACAGGTGTACTGCGTTCATCCGTCATGTCTTGCCTCCATTCGCAAATATTAATAATAATAAAATAACTGGTTTGCTTAGTTCAGACGCCTCGCCGAACCGCCTCAACTAAACAAACCATTTGGGTAAGAACCAGTAAATTATAGAAAAATCTCCAGGCACCCGGATTGGGTGCCTGGAGATTCATACTTTTACGGCAACTACATCTCGACTGAGATGTGGATCAGATCCACGGCTCGGTCTCAATGATGTTGATGCATTTAACCTTCTCACACTTCCATTCCTTGGTTTCAGGATCGAAGGTGGAGTTAACGAAAGCCTTCCAGTTGGCATCATCAACGGTCGGGTAATCAGACCGATAATAGAAGCCTGGGTAGCGGCTCTCTTTCCGGAACTCGATGTGACGGATATGGGTCTCTACACACCAAATACGGTGATAGTTTTCCCAAGCGCGCATCAACTCATGCAGATCACCAGCAGCCATCAACTCGGCATCTTCCCGCAGCATGCGAAGCAGATCCAAGCAGATGTTGAGCAGCTTGCCGGAGGTCATGTAGTAAGTAGCAACACCGCCGCCGTACTCATCGGTGGCCTTCATCAGGCGCATCATGATACCGGCAGGCTTGCAGTAGTTAGGATTCACGTTAGCATCGGTGGACGCACCGACATGAGCGTGAAAACGCACAACCGGAGCATAAATCTCAGCAGCCAACTCAGCGGCGGTCTGCTTCAATTCGGGCTTAAAACCGGCATGATCGCGGCAGTACTTGACCATCTGCTTGGCAACAATCCGACCCTCGGCATGCGAACCGGAGGAGAACTTGTGACCGGAAGCGCCAACGCCGTCGCCGGCGGTGAACAGACCGTCAACAGTGGTCATGCGGTTGTAACCCCATTTGTACTGATGGCTCCGGGGACCGTCAACAGTCGGAACCCAGTCTTCCATCGGGCCAGAGGTCCAGATGCCGCAGCAACCGGAGTGCGAACCCAGCATGTAGGGTTCGGTCGGCATGATCTCGGAACCGATCTTCTCGGGCTCGATGTTCATACCGGCCCACAGACCGGCCTGACCAACGGACATGTCGAGGAAATCTTCCCAAGCCTCGGACTCGAGATGCTTCCAGTACTTCATAACTGATTTCTCGTCCATGCCCTTGGCACGACGATCATCAAGGAAGGCATTCAAGGCAACATCGGTGGCCATGTAGATCGGACCACGACCAGCCTTCAGCTCGTTGAGCATCAGGTGGTTACGCAGACAGGTCGGGGTAACGGCAGAGGCGCCATAAGGCATGAACTTGTTGAGTTCTTCCTTAACGCTATCAACATTGGCGTAGAACTCGCCCAGACCGTTCTGAACTTTGGCCTTGAACAGAAGGAACCAAGCACCAACAGGACCGTAACCGTCTTTGAAACGGGCCGGGGTGAAGCGGTTTTCCATCATGGTCAGGGTGGCGCCGACCTGGGCGCACATGGTGTAGGTGGAGCCGGCATTCCAAACCGGGTACCAGGCGCGCCCCTTACCTTCACCGGTAGACCGGGGACGGAAGATGTTGACCGCACCACCGCAAGCGCACAGAGCGGTCTTGCAGCGGAAGACATGGACCTTGTTCTCGCGGGTGGAGAAACCAACGGCACCGGCGATCTGGTTCTTGACGTTTTTATCAAGTAGCAGCTTGACGATGAAGACGCGCTCCAAGCAGTTCTCTTCGCCAAGAGCGGCCTTGGCCGGCTCGGCAACGATGCACTTGTAAGACTCGCCGTTGATCATGATCTGCCACTTACCGGTACGAACCGGCTCACCGCCCTGACGCAGGGTCGGGGCAGGCTTGGCGCCGTCCAGGGTCTCGCCGTCGGCATCTTTCTTCCAGATCGGCAGGCCCCATTCTTCGAAGAGCTTGACGGACTCGTCAACGTGACGACCCAAGTCATAGATCAAATCTTCACGAACCACGCCCATCAAGTCGTTACGGACCATCTTGACGTAGTTTTCGATCTTGTTGCTACCGATGTAGGTATTGATGGCAGAGAGGCCCTGGGCAACAGCGCCGGAACGCTCCATGGAAGCCTTGTCAACCAGCTTGATTTTCAGGTCGGCCGGAGCCCACTTCTTAATCTCAAAAGCAGTACCACAGGCCGCCATGCCGCCACCGATGATCAGAACATCGACATCATGCTCAACAATTTCCGGATTCGGATTGGCGGGCAGTTCGCCCATTGGCTTATTAGGTAACGCCATAGTCGTATCTCCTTAGCTTATTTGAATTGGGTTATTTTAGGGGATAACAATTATTTGGCCAACATGGTCGGCACGGCCAGCTCAGTCTCAAGGAGCAACTTCTCGTCGTCGAGACTGCCTCCCTTGCCATCCAGATAAGCGTTGGCGGCGCCTTCGGCCGTGGTACGGATCGGGAACTTAAAGCGCTTCAGATTACCATTACGGAACTTGACGGTCCACATGATGGAATCGGAACTCCGCATCGGATGAACCTGACCACCCATGGGAACGAAGTCGTTGTAGCCGCGGACGGCAATGGCGCCCTGGGGGCAGATCTTGACACAAGAGTAGCATTCCCAGCACGCATCAGGCTCCTGGTTATATGCCCGCATCGCCTCAACATTCAAGACCATCAGGTCATTGGGGCAGATGTACATGCAGGCAGTTTTGTCGCCACCTTTGCAGCCATCGCATTTGGAAGGATCTACATAGCTTGGCATTCACTTACCTCCTACTAAATTGATTTTTCAGACCCCGCCAAATGCGGAATCCACGTTTAACTGGAACATCGCTGTCGCAAACCACAAGAAAGGCAAGACAAAAAAACAGGCGCCGGCAGCGCTCAAAGCACCCCCTGGGCACATTGTCTTTCCCTTAAAAGCCCGATTTGCATCGGACTTTATCTTCTACTTTGGAGATATTGCCGCACGCAATAAAAAAATGAAGAACCGCTCATTATTTTCACAAAGGCTTGTATAAATTTTCAACTATCAAAAGTCAAGTAAAAAACTTTAGCTGCCAGGCTCCCTAAGCGACAGGGGTTCCAGAGATACAAGGAGTTACGAGACAACCCCCTCAGCACCGATCAGGTTTCAAACGGCAGTACGAGTGCCGCTCAATTCAATTTGACAGCCGAGCAGGTGATGGTTAAATTGGCGCACACTCTCGGCAGCCCCATTCGCCCTTCAGATCAAAACTTACTCTCGGGGAACCCGACCAATGACCGACGCCACCACCAACGACCAACTCGGCGGCAAAAGCCTGTTTGGCACCGTCACCAATCCCAGCAACATCATGCCCACCAAGATGGGCCTGAACAGCCAGCTCAAATTTCGCTGTCACCCCAAGGTTTCCTGCTTTACGGCCTGTTGCGGCAACATCAATATAATTCTTACCCCCTATGACATCTGGCGAATCCGTAAGCCCCTTAACCTGTCGGCCGATGAATTTCTGTTGCGCTTCACCGTCCCAACTTATCTGGAAAAAACCGACATGCCCGGGGTCAAAATCCATCTTGATGCCGAGGGCCGCTGCCCCTTCGTCACTCCCGAAGGCTGCACCATTTACCCCTACCGCCCCACGACTTGCCGTTACTATCCGGTTGGCATGTCTTTTTTTCACGAAGCGGCCGAAGGCGGCACCTCCGAGGAGTTCTATTTCCTGGTCAAAGAACCACACTGCAAGGGCCACGAGGAAGAGCAGACCATGACCATCCGTGAATGGCGCGCCGATCAGGGGATCGATGAGTCCGACGAGATGAACAAGGAATGGATGGAACTGGTCATGCGCCGAAAATCCTTCGGTCAGCAGGCCACCTTGAGCGAAGCGGCTCAAAAGATTTTTTTCATGACCAGCACTGATCTTGATAAGTTCAGGAATTTTGTCTTCAACAGCTCATTTCTGTCCATCTACGATATTGATCAGACCACCTTGGATGTAATCAAGACCGACGATATAGCCCTACTCAAATTCTCCTTCAAGTACCTGGCCTCTTCGCTTTTCGGCACCAACGACTTGAAAATAAAAAGCGAGAAAATCATGGCCAAGGCGGATGAACTGAAGATGAGCCAAGCCGAGTCGGAGGCCAAGGCCGAGGAAACCTACAAGAAGCTACGCGAGGATCGGGACAGCCTCCAGGAGAGCATCGCCAACCTTAAGAAGTAATTCAGCCCTGGCCCAGGGTAATCACGAAGGTGGTTCCCTGGCCGGGGGTGCTTATGACCTCGATCTTCCCCTGGTGGCTGTCGATGATATTCTTGACGATGGCCAACCCCAGGCCGGTTCCCCTGCTCTTATCGGTATAAAATGGTTTAAAAATCTGTTCCAGTCGCTCGGGGGGGATACCGGGGCCGCTGTCGGAGATCGCAATCCGTACCCCGCTCTTACCCGGTCCGCTCCTAGTCATAGCGATAGAGAGAGAGCCGTCTTTTTCAACGGCCTGAATCCCATTAAGCAAAATATTAAGCAGGGCCCGATACAAGAGCTCCCGATCCGCCTGAATATCCGGCAGATTAGCATCGGCCTGCAGCCGATAGGAAATATTCCGTCGCTCTAGCTCCGGAGCCACAAATTTTGCCGCCGCCTCAATCACCTCCCGAATCGCCAACGACTGCAGGCGCATCTCCCGGGGCCGGGCGAAATCCAGAAACTCCCGAACGATACTGTCCAGCCGGGTGGTTTCATCGACGATGACCTTGCACAACTGCTCGTTGGCCTGGGATTCCTGACCCAACCGCTTTCGGAGCATTTCCCCGGTGCTACGGATGATCCCCAAGGGATTCTTGATCTCGTGCGACACCGTAGCCACCATCTTCCCCAATCCGGCCAGATGTTCGCTGCGCCGCAGCTTATCCTCCAGGACCTGCCGTTCCCGAGCCCGGGCATCGATGATGTGATCGGCCCTGGCCACGATCAGGCGCAGAACCACAAAAAGGATGAACATGCAGAGAAAGGAAATGCCGCCGATCATCCCCTGCAAGCGGATGGTGGCCTGATAGTCCTCCGACATGTCCTGGACGATTTCGATGACTCCCAGAATCTGTTCCGGCTGATTTTCCGAACGGAAAGGAATGTAGGAAATTAACCGGCAGTACGGTTCTTTGGCACCCGGTAGCAGGTTAAGCAATGACCCCCGGACCTCAAGGCGTGAGGCGCTGCGCCCCTGCTTGGCTTTCAGATAGGCATCTCCCCCATCTTCCTGGAAGCCGACCCGTTCATTGGCCGTGCTATAGGCCACCACATCCGATTTATGGTCCAGGATACTTACCGACTCAACCTTCATCCCATGGGTAATGTTACGGATTATTACATCCAGCCGCTTCTGCTGGCCGGGATGCTGCGGGATCAAGCTGCCGTAGCGCAGGTAAGAGGGCAAAACAAAGCGATCATAGAGCTGGTGGTTGATATTACTGGCGAAGACCAGAGCATACTCTTCACTCCGATTCAGCATTACCCGATTGGCATGATTGGAGATGAGCGTGGCCAAAATCGGGGTGAAAACCATGAACACCAACAAGGTGGCGAAGGTAAAAAACTTTACCAAACCAAAAGGTTTTTCGCTCACCGACACTAAACCTTTCACAGCTTCCCCTCCCCGCAGATTCCACAGCGTCGGCATCGGGCCACTTCACAGACCGGGCTGGTCCTGGCCTCCAGGGCCTTCTGGTATTCACTCCACAGAAAGCCCTTCTCCATGCCCTGATCGATGATCTCCCAGGGCAGCAGTTCATCCCGGCCGCGGGGCCGCAAGGCGTATTGCTCCGGCGCCACCCCCTGCCCGCGAAAAACCTGTTGCCAATTCCCCCCCCGACGGGCGTACTCGATGAGAGCCGGGGCCAGGCGCCGGTCGCCCCGGGCCAAAACCGCCTGCAAATAGGCGTTTTCCGGCTTCTCGCCCATAACTTTAAGATTGGCGATCGCGCTTAGGCCGCGCCGGATAAAGTCGAATTTCTTTTTCAGTTCGAGAGGGGCGACGAAGGGGTGGTACTGCAGAGGGGTCCAAGGCTTGGGCACCATGGGGTTGATGCTGAGGGTCAAATTGGCCAGTCGCCCCCGCGATCGCCCGGGCGCCATCATGATTTCTCGGACATCCTTGATCAAAGCCAGCATTTCTTCAAGGTCGGCCTCGGTCTCGGTGGGCAGACCGATCATGAAATAGAGCTTAAGGTTGACAATCCCGGCCGTGACCAAGCGGCTGGCGGACTGCAACACATCATCGCGGCTGATTCCCTTGTTGATGACCCGCCGCAGTCGCTCTGAACCGCCGTCCGGGGCAATGGCAACGGTTTTCAAGCCGCTGCCGGCCAACAGTTGCAGTAATTCAGGGGTCAACGCATCGGCCCGCAAGGACGAAAAGGACAGGCGGCAACCTTCGGCCAGCAAGCGTTCCGCCACCTTCTGCAGGTCGTCGGGCCGCGCCATCTCCATGCCCAGCAGCCCCACCCGATTTATTCCCTCGGGCCTCTGATCAAGGGCGCGATTGATTGCCGCCGAGCTCCAGAGCCGCGGCGGACGATAGACAAAACCAGCAGCGCAAAAGCGACAGGCACGGCTACAGCCTCGGCCCAGCTCGACCAGAAAGAGATCGGCAAACTCGGCCGAAGGACTTAACAGATGGGAGTAACCGGACTGGTCGCACTCGGTCAAGGCCACCCGCTTAACCCGTTCAGGAGCTCCTGGTCTAACCGTGATTTCAGACAAAACACCGGTTTGAGCAAATGCAAAATCGTAGTACTCAGGAACATAGCAGCCCCGCAAACCGACCAACTCAGCCAGCAATACCGACCGTTCGCTTGCTCCAAGCAGCTTCTCAAGGAGCGGGGGAAGCAGCTCTTCCGCCTCGCCGACCAGGATGGCCTCGACAAAGGGCGCCAGCGGTTCCGGATTGATGAAGCAGGCAACCCCGCCCCCGATAATCAGCGGTGCGCCCGGGCGGATTTTGGCGGAGTGCCGATTCTCGGCCAACGGCTCGATGCCGGCTGTCAAGAGCATGCCGAGCAAATCGGGCAGGTTCTGTTCAAAACTTAGGGCGACAAAGAGGATGGGGAAGTCGGCAAGGGACCGAGAAGACTCGACCGACAGGGGCCGTCCGCCCGGTTCCGGCAGGAAAATTCTTTCGCAAACCAGGTCGGGATGGCTGTTGATCTGGTCGTAAACCAGCTGGAAACCGAGATTGGACATCCCCACCCCGTAATGGCTGGGGAAGATCAGACCGATGGGCAGCCTGCCCCGCCAGTCTTTTTTCCAAGTCCCACGTTCACTGGGAAAAAAGTCACTGACGGGTGGCCGTTGATGCCGCATTACTTATGTTTCATCCGGATACAGGCAGCCCACCGACAGCAGGTCGGCGGGAAACCCTCAGTTTTCGTTCCGGCGGATAAAGGTCGGGGTCTCCAACTTATCCTCGTCAAAACCAACATCAAGGAAGGGATTACGCTTGCGGATCACGTTTTGGCGACCCTCTGCAGCAGTGGGCTCCTTGCCGGCCGCTGCTTGCGTGGGCACAGAACCGTCCCGGCGCGGCCTGGGCAGCGAAGTCACTTTGTCGGGCAGGGAGTCAAGATCTTCAATGTTGATGCCGGTAGCGACCACCGTCACCCGCAAGGCCTCACCCAGATTCTCGTCGAAGGTCACGCCCAGGATAATATTGGCGTCGTCATGGGCCTCTTCATGGATGATACTGGTGATTTCGGTCACCTCGGCCATGCTGAGCAGATCCTCGCGGGAGGAGATATTGACCAGCACCCCCCGGGCGCCATCGATGCTGATATCCTGCAGCAGCGGGCTGGCAATGGCCATATTGACGGCGTCGGCCCCGCGATGATCGCCATAACCGAGTCCGGCGCCCATCAGGGCCGGCCCCATTTCGTTCATGATCGCCCGGACATCGGCGAAGTCGGGGTTGATATAGCCGGGCAAATTGATGGTATCGGTGATGCCCTTAACGGCCTGGACCAGGATGTCATCGGCCATCTTCATGCTATCGATGAAACGAACCCCCCGACCAGACATTGACAGCAGCCGGTCGTTGGGGACGGTGATAATGGTATCGACATGCTTCTTCAGCATCTCCCAACCCTTGTTGGCGTTCTTGGTCCGGGCCTGGCCCTCGAAGGAAAAGGGCTTGGTGACCACCGCCACAGTGAGGGCGCCCAGCTCCTTGCAGGCCCGGGCCACCACCGGCGCGGCGCCGGTGCCGGTGCCGCCACCCAAACCGCAGGTAACGAAAACCATATCGCACTGGCCGATCACCTTGCGGATCTCCTCCATGCTCTCCTCGGCGGCCTCCCGGCCCCGGTCCGGATTGGCGCCGGCGCCCAGCCCCTTGGCGGATTTAGGACCCAGTTGCAGGCGGATGTCGGCCTTGGAGTTTTCCAGGGCCTGCACGTCGGTGTTGACGGCGATGAACTCCACGCCCTGGATGTTCTGCCCGGCCATGGTATTGATGGCGTTGCCGCCACCCCCGCCCACGCCGATGACCTTGATGACCGCCCGCGAATCGGAGTTAATGAATTCGAATGACATATAGCCTCTTCAATTATTTAGGCACGGCAGCAAGCATGCCGTAGATATACCGCAAAGCAACGTCGTCTTCTAGTGTTTTCTGCAAATATTTCCAGCTGTTCGCTACTATTTTAGCGAGATCCGCCGAACCAGCCCTTCATCCGCTTCCAGAGACCCGGAGAATCATTGCGTAACCGGCGCTGGGCATCGTTTTTCATGCCGTAAAAAATCAACCCGATGGCGGTGGCGAACTGCGGACCGCTAACCAGGTTACTCATCCCCTCAACTTTGCGGGGGTAACCGATCCGCACCGGCACATCGAAAATCTGCTCGGCCAGATCAACCATGTTGGTCAAGAGCGAGGTGCCGCCGGTCATCACCAGCCCGGCGTTAATCGCCACCAGATGGGAGGAATCGACCAGCTGCTGCTTGACCAGCGAGAGCATTTCCTCCACCCGTGGCTCAAGGATCTCGCCCATCACCCGCCGGGACAGCCGCCGGGCCTGACGGCCGCCGACACTGGGCACCTCGATGGCCTGGTCCTTATCGATCATGGCAGCCAGAGCAGAACCATATTTTTCCTTCAAAATCTCCGCCTCCTTCTGGGGGGTGCGCAAACCGATGGAGAGATCGTTGGTAAGATTGTGGCCGCCCACCCCCAGAACATAGGTGTGTTTGATGCTGCCCTCCGAGAAGACTGCCAGATCCGAGGTGCCGCCGCCGATATCCAGCAGCCCCACACCCAACTCCATCTCCTCCTGGGTCAGGACCGCCTCCGCCGAGGCCAGGGGCTCGAGGACCACGTCGCAAACCTCCAGGCCGGCCCGGTTGCAGCACTTGACGATGTTCTGCACCGCCGCCACCTGGCCGGTGACGATGTGGACATCGACCTCCAAGCGCACCCCGGTCATCCCCAGGGGATACTGGATGCCATCCTGCCCATCGACCATATACTCTTGGGGCAGCACATGCAGCACCTCCTGGTCGGTGGGAATGGGGACGGCGCTGGCGGCCTCGATCACCCGGTCGATGTCCTCCTGAGTGATCTCGCTGCCGCGGACCGGCACCAGCCCGCGGCTGTTAAAGCCCTTGATATGGCTGCCAGCGATCCCCACAAACACCTGGGTAATCTCGCAACCGGCCATCTCCTCGGCATCCGCCACCGCCTTCTGGATGGACTCCACCGTGCTGTCAATATTGATCACCACCCCCCGCCGTAAACCCACGGAAGGGTGGTTGCCGACCCCGATCACCGACACCTGCCCGTTATTAACCTCACCGACCACGACACAGATCTTGGTCGTCCCGATATCCAGACCGACGATCAGTTCTCCCCGCGCTTCTTGTTTCATCATCCACTCCGCAACAGTAGCAAAACTATGCCGTTGTAAACTAATAACCTGGTTATTCCGGATAGCCAGGCGGCATAAGGAGCCGCAAGGGAAGGACCTGGATAGCACAAGTTATTTTCGAACGGCTCCTAAAGACCGGTTCACCCGGCCACCATGTTTATCCGTCAGTCAATCCCACCAGCACCTGATTGTCGCGGTAGGTGACATCTATATAACTAACCCCGGTAAATTCACGGCGCTTGTAAATACCACCGAGCACGGCGGAAAGCCGCTCATATTTGTTTTTCATGTCGCCCCGGCCTAGCCGGATCGGAAAGGGTCGGCTCAACAGAAAAACCACCAACTCGTCGCCGCCGCCGATATTTATTTCCGAAATATTCTGGACCGGCAGATTACGGTTACCACGGGCGGCATACTGTAGAAACTGCAGGGCCTCCCGAAATCCGGGCTGATTCTCGCCGCTGCCGCCAGGCTCGCCGGAGAAACCGGAAATTACCGGAAAATCAAGATCGTCGGAGGACTCTACCGCCGCAAAAGCCTGACCGTTGCGCTCAAGGTAGATCAACCGCCCGCCCCGATTAAGCATCGCCACCGGCACCCTCTCTTTGATCCCGATAAACAACCGATTGGGCCACTCGCGCCGAACCTCGGCCGCCTCCACCCACCCCTGGCTTTCCACCCTGGCCTTGACCTCCTTGACCGAGAGCGCCGCCAAATTGGAGTGGATATCCACCCCGCTCCACTCCAAAATCCGCTCCTTGCTGACTCGGTTACACCCCTCGATATTGATCGCGGTGATCTGAAAGAAATCGCTCCGACTCAGGCCCTGATAGGCGACAAAGCCCAAAGCGACCAGCATCAGCAGCGCCAGAATCACCCCGAGCAGCGGCCCCAGCCACTGAAAAGCGCCGGATGACCGGTAGTCACCGCGCTGGGGTTGATATCGTCTGTTCCCGTATTGCCTGGACATCTCAACTCTCCACCGGCCGGCCGGATTCACCGACAATCCGGACCTCCGGTTCCAGCCAAATACCGTACTTGGCCATGACCTTTCCCTGCACCAAGCGCATCAAGGCCAACATCTCCGCCGCCGTGGCCACCCCGGTGTTGACCAGGAAGTTGGCATGGACCGGAGAAACCGTGGCCCCGCCCACCGTCAACCCCTTCAAACCGGCCGCTTCGATCAGACGACCGGCATAATCACCGGGGGGATTCTTGAAAAAAGAACCAGCGCTGGCCACCCCGCGCGGTTGTTTGACCTGGCGACCCCGCAGATACTCGCGACAGAGCGCTTTGATCCCGAGCGGATCAGCGGGGGTGAGGGCAAAGGTCGCGCTCAGCACCAAGGCTCCAGCCGGGCCGGACCAGCGTCGATAGGAAAACTCCCGCGCCTGACTATCCCGGCGCTCCATAACTCCCCCGGGCAGCAACAACTGCAAGCCCGCCAGGACATCCTTGATTTCCCGTCCCCAGGCCCCGGCATTCATGACCACGGCCCCGCCGACACTGCCCGGAATGCCGACCGAAAATTCCAGACCGCTTAAGCCCCGGCGCTGAGACCAGCCCAAGAGCCGGGCGAGACTGCAACCGGCTTCCACCTCTACCAGACACCGTCCATCCTGGTCAATGCCGCATTCACTGATGGCGCCAAATTCCCGCCCCAGGACCAACACCAACCCCGGGAAACCCGCCTCGGCTACTAACAGGTTAGTACCGCCACCGATCACCAGCCACGGGAGTCCCACCGACTCACAACCCATGAGCAGTCGCTGCACTGCTTCGCTGCTACCGGGCTTGACCAGGGCCTGGGCCGGGCCGCCAACCCGCAGCGACGACCATTTGGCCAGCGGCTCATCCCAGGCCACCGGCCCGGCCCAACAGCGGCCGAGCAGTTCGCGCAGTTGACGGTCGGAAACGCTCATAACCGCCACCCGCCCCTTAGGTCCGGGCCTGAATTTTTTGCAGCAACATCTCACCGGCCCTGACAATATTGCCAGCCCCCAGGCTCAGCACCACATCCCCTGCTTGCAACAGAGGCAACACCGCCGCCGGCAGGGCCTCGACCTCGGCCACGAAATGGGTCTGCCGCTGGCCATGCTGGCGGGCACCCAGAAGCAGGGCCTCGCCGCTCACCCCCTCGATGGGGCTCTCGCTGGCGGCGTAAATCTCGGTCATAAACAGGATGTCGGCCTCATGAAAGGCCGAACAGAATTCCTTGAACAGCCCCTGGGTGCGACTGTATCGGTGGGGCTGAAACATCACCACCAACCGCCGTTTGGGCCAGGCCCCCCGCAAGGCCGCCAGGGTGGCCCGAATCTCGGTGGGATGGTGGCCGTAGTCGTCAACCACGATGATCCCACCCGCCTCGCCCTTGATCTGCAGGCGCCGCTGCACCCCGGAAAAGCTAGCCAGCGCCGCCGCAATCACCGGGAAGTCAATATCCAATTCCAGCCCGACCGCCACAGCCGCCAGGGAATTCTGGACATTGTGTATACCCGGCTGGGCCAAGGTGATCCGGCCCAGCGGCTGATTATCGCGCCACAATTCATAACTCGAATTCAATCCAGCCATCTGGACATCACGGGCCTGAATTTCCGCCTGAGCGCTCAAGCCATAGGTGATGATCCGCTTCTTGATCCTCGGCAGCAACTCGACAATCCGGGGGTCGTCGAGACAGACAATGGCTGCCCCGTAAAAAGGCAGCTTGCCGATAAATTCCAGGAAGGTTTCACAGATTTCTTCCAGGTCCCGATAGTGATCGAGATGCTCCAGGTCGATGTTGGTCACCACCTCCAAGACCGGCGACAGTTTCAGGAAAGAGCCATCGCTTTCGTCGGCCTCGGCGACCAGAAACTCGCCGCTGCCCAGCTTGGCATTGCTCCCCAGGGCGTTGACCTTGCCGCCGATAATGACGGTGGGGTCAAGCTTGGCCTGGGCCAATAACCAGCCGACCATCGAGGTGGTCGAGGTCTTTCCGTGGCTACCGGCAATGGCGATGCCGAAGCGGCTTAAGCGCATCAACTCGGCCAGCATTTCGGCTCTGGGGATCACCGGGATATGGGCTACATGAGCGGCCAGCACCTCGGGGTTGTCCGGTCGCACCGCCGTGGAGGTCACCACCACATGCGCATCCGCGACCCATTCGGCCTGGTGCCCGACATGCACAACCCCGCCCATGGCGGCCAAGCGTCGGGTGATCTCAGTGTCCCGCAGGTCGGAACCGCTGACCCGGTAACCCAGGTTAAGGAGAACCTCGGCAATCCCGCTCATCCCGATCCCGCCGATCCCGACAAAATGGATGTTCTTGGCCCGTTTCTTATACATGGTTCTCCGTCCTTTTTTTCGTTCAAACCTTAATCAGCGTCAGACATTCCCGGACGATGTTTTCGGTCGCCGCCGGCACAGCCGCCTCGCGGGCCCGTTCACCCATCTGGTGCAATCGTGACGGGTCGTTAAGCAGGGTGATGATCGTCTCGGCCAGTAGCTCACCGGTGAGCTCGGACTCCTTGCAGAGCAGCGCCCCTCCCCGCTCCACCACCTGCCGGGCATTGTACTCCTGGTGGTTGTCGGCCGCGTAAGGATAGGGGACCAGAATGGCCGGTCGCCCCATCACACAGAGTTCAGCCAGACTGGTGGCCCCAGCCCTTGAAACCAGCAAATCGGCCTGGAGATAGACCCCGGCCATGTCAGTTATAAAACCACTGACCTGAGCATTAACCCCGCTCTGCCGGTACAGTTCGCGGACCAGTTCTTCATCCTGGCGGCCGGTCTGATGGATAACCCGGAAGCCATGGGGAAGTTGGTTTTTCCGGAGCCCAAGCCCCTCGGCCACCAGGAGGTTGAGACGATGAGCCCCCTGGCTGCCGCCCAGCACCAAGAGGGTAAGGCCATCGCCCTTGCCCACTGTGCGTTCCTGGCCGGCGGCGGCCAGAATTTCAGCCCGAACCGGGTTCCCGGTAAGCGTGGTGCGCCCGACCGGGAAGTATTTCTCGCTGCCGGGCAACGACAAAAAAATCCGCCCCACAATCTTACCGAGCCAGCGGTTGGCCAGGCCAGGCACGGAGTTCTGCTCGTGGATGCTGGTCGGGATGCCCAGTAACCGGGCCGCCAACAGCACCGGGCCGGTCACATAACCGCCCACCCCCAGAACCAGGTCAGGGCGGAATTTCTTCAAAATTCGTGCGGCACTCCAGACCGCCTGGGGCAACTGCCAGAGGGCACCAATTCTCCCGGCCAGACTGCGCCCCTTCAGCCCCTGACAGCGGATCGAGGTGGCGGCAAAGGGACGGTTTCCCAAGACCTGGCTGTCCACCTGCCGGTCGGTGCCGATGAACAGCACCTGGCTGCCCGGCCACCCGGCCAGGACCGCTTCGGCCACCGCCACCCCGGGAAAGAGGTGGCCGCCGGTGCCGCCACCGGTGATCACCAGCCTGATGCCGGTGCTTCCGTCCCTGGTCATACTTGCGAACCCTTTCCAACCGCTCCTGGGTTGACCACACTCGCACCCGGCCCGACCACAGCCAGGTTGTAAATTCTGGCAATATCTGCCCGGGTCCGGCCCATACAGGTCGGGCAAAGGCCATAGTGGCTAAGGGTGAAACTGGCCACCACCCGTTTCGCCACCGGCCGCCCGACCCGGATCGACTTGCGACAAATGCAGCAAATTCCCGCCATGGCTCTACTTTGCCTCCCCCTGATTAGCCAGCGCCGCCACGGCCTCCCGGAACACCCGGCCCCGCTGGCCATAGCCGCTGAACATATCGAAACTGGCGCAGGCCGGCGACAGCAAAACCGCATCACCCGCCCTAGCCATTTTACTGGCCAGCAGCACCGCCTCCGCTAGACTCGTCGCCAACTCCACCTTGGTCAATTGGGCAAAACTGGCGGCCATCTTCTCCCGGGCCTCGCCGATCAGAACCATGCCCTTGACCCTGGCGCGCACGATTTCGTGCAGCAGGCCGTAATCGCCGCCCTTGTCGCGGCCGCCGCCGATCAAGACCACGGGGCGAGTCATCCCGGCCAAGGCCGCCGCCACCGCCCCGATATTGGTGGCCTTGGAGTCGTCAAAGTACTGGACCCCGGCAATCTCGGCGACCAAGGCCAGCCGATGGTTGAGCAACCGGAAACCGGCCAGGGCCTGGCGCACCACCGCAACCGGACAGCCTAGCAAGCGGGCCGCCAGGATAGCGGCGGCCGCGTTGTGAATATTGGGTTCCTGGCCCAGATCGGTACCGGCCAGGGAGTATTTCTCCGGAGCACCGGAACCCAGGCCACTAACCACGATCTCGCTGCCGGCAATCGTCGCGCCGCGGACCGCCCCGCCCGCGGCCTCACCAAAGAAAAACTGCCGGGCCACCACCGGATATCCGGCCAATCTCTGCATCAACTCCGGGTCGTCCCGGTTAAGGATGGCCGCGCTGCTGGCTTTCTGGCCAGCAAATATCGAGAACTTGGAGGTCGCATAGGCCTCGTAATCAAGATAGCGGTCCAGATGATCGGGGCTGATGTTGAGCAACACCGCCACCGCCGGCGCAAAACCGGGGGCCGTATCGAGCTGAAAACTGCTGACCTCCAGGATCAACGCCTCGCAATCCTGCTCCCCGAGCAGATATTCACTCAAAGGGGTGCCCAGATTGCCACCCACGAAAACCCGCTTCTCGGCAGCCCGGAAGATCGCCCCCACCAACTCGGTCACCGTGCTCTTGCCGTTGGTGCCGGTGATGGCCACCACCGGGGTCTCCACCAGTCCGCAGGCCAGGGCCATTTCGCCCAGCACCGCCACCCCGGCCGCCGCCGCTGCCCGCAGCGGGGGAAGATTCAAGGGTACGCCAGGGCTGACCACGATCAGGTCGGCTCCAGCCAAAAGTTCCTTGCTGTGGCCGCCGCATTCAACGCTCACCCCGTGCGTTGCCAACCAGGCCAGGCTTTCCGGGTCGAGCTTTTCGCGGGGGGTGGCCTCGGAAACGCTAACTTGCACGCCCATCTTCTTAAGCAGGCGCACCGCCGCCAGGCCCGACCGCCCCAGACCGACCACCACCACCCGGCTGGCGGGGTTAAGACCGGCGATTATCTCCCGCGCGTCCATCTCGATCCTACCGCAGTTTCAAGGTGGCCAGGGCCACCAGGCCCAGGACAATGGAGATGATCCAGAAACGCACCACCACCTTCGGTTCCTGCCAGCCCTTCTTCTCGAAATGATGATGGAAGGGGGCCATCAGAAAAACCCTCTTGCCGCCACTGATCTTGAAGTAGCCGACCTGAATGATCACCGACAACGCCTCCATCACGAAGATGCCGCCAACGATGGCCAGGAGGATCTCCTGCTTGATGATGATCGCCACGGTACCCAAAGCGGCCCCGATGGAGAGGGAGCCGACGTCCCCCATGAAGACCTGGGCCGGAAAGGCGTTATACCAGAGAAAACCCAGGCAGGCCCCGACTAGGGCGCCGCAAAAGACCGCGACCTCACCGGCCCCCTGCACATAGGGAATTTGCAGATAGGAAGCCAAGCCGGCATGTCCGGCCAGATATGAGAAGAGCAGATAAACGCTACCGGAGATGACCGTGGGTCCGGAGGCCAGACCGTCCAGACCGTCGGTCAGGTTGACGGCATTAGAGGCCCCCACCACCACCAGCAGAGCAAAAAGCATGTACCAGGAGCCCAGGTCCGGTCTGACGTTTTTCAGGAAGGGGAAGCTCAGGTGAGTGTCAAAATAGGGCACCGAGAAGAGCGCCGCCCCGGCAATGGCAGCCCCCATGACCTGGAAAAAGATCTTGCCCCGGCCCGAGAGCCCGGCGCTGTTCTTTTTCTTGATCTTGCGGTAGTCGTCATAAGCGCCGATGCCGCCATACCAGAGGGTCACCCCCAGGAGGATCCAGACATAACGATTATCCAATTCAACCCAGAGCAGGGTACTGAAGGTCACCGCCAACAGGATCAGCAGACCACCCATGGTCGGCACCCCCTGCTTGCTGAAATGGCTGGCCGGCCCATCGCTCCTGATCACCTGGCCGATCTGCATCCTCTTTAAGAAGGCGATAAAGGGCGGGGCGACGTACAGCAAAATCAAAAAGGCGGTCAGCGCCGCACCGATGGCCCGGAAGGTGATGTAGCGGAAGACGTTTAAGCCGGGAATCAGGCCGTGCAGGGGATAGAGCAGATAATAAAGCATTTACCTGACCTCCTTTAGTCCGGCTATGATGTTTTCCATTCGCATCCCCCGCGAACCCTTGACCAGCAACCAGTCGCCGGCCACCAACCCGCCGCCTTTCAAAAGCGCCTTGAGTTGCGCAACTATCTCGGTTTTGTCGGGGTAAATCCGGCAATTGGCCTTGCTCATCCCGGCCGCCCGGGCCGCCGCCACCATCTCCTCGGCAAAATTCCCGATGGCCAGGAGCTGGCTGAACCCCAGACGCGCCACGGCCGCGCCGATTTGACGATGGGCGGCGACACTTTCGCCCCCCAGCTCCAGCATGTCCCCGAGTACCGCCACGGCCCGGTGCTCCCGCCCCAATCCCTGCACGGTTTCCAGGGCCGCTAGCATCGAGGCCGGGTTGGCGTTGTATGTGTCATTGACCACCCGCAGACCCGACTCCAATCTTTCAATCTGCAGCCGCTTGTCGTAGGGGGTAAATTCGGCCAAACCCCGGCGGATATCCTCCAGATTCAACCCCACCCCGTGGGCCAGAGCCGCGGCAGCCAAGGCGTTACCGACATTGTGGCGGCCCACGCAGTGCAGGCGGACCCGGATCTGTTCCCGGCCGATTTTGAGGGTAAAGGCAATACCGGCCTCGCCGTCCAGCCTGACGTAAGTGGCCCGGACCTGGGCCCGCCGATGCAGGCCGAAGGTGATCTGCCTCTGGCTGTAGCGCTTGGCCATGGCCCGAACCAGCGGATCATCGAGATTAACGATCATGGTCGCCGAGGGCGCTAGGCCATCGAACAACTCGGCCTTGGCCCGCGCCACCCCGTTGATGTCGTCGAGGCCCAGCAAGTGCGCGCCATGAACATTGTTGATGCAAGCGAAGTCGGGGGCCGCGATCTCGGTCAGCCGGGCAATCTCGCCGGGCCGGTTCATCCCCATCTCCAGCACGGCCAGCGGCTGCGCATCGCTTACTTTCAGCAGGGTAAGCGGCAAGCCTATTAGATTATTGAGGTTACCGGTGGTCTTGAGGATCGGAAATTTCCGGGCCAGGATGGCTGCCGTCATCTCCTTGACCGTGGTCTTGCCGGTACTACCGGTGATGGCAAGCACTTTCAGATCCGGCATCTGGCGCCGCCGCCAGGCCGCCAGATCGCCCAGCGCCCGCTGGGTATCGGCCACCACCACGGTCGGCACCGGCTGGACCGGGTCAGGTTCCCGCCCCACTACAATACCGCCGGCGCCCTTGGCCACGGCCTCGGCCGCGAAGGCCTGGCCGTCGAAATTTTCGCCGCTCAGGGCCACGAAAAGATCGCCGGGCGCAATGGTCCTGGTGTCGGTGGAAATCCCACCAAAGATTGCCGACCCCGCCGGTCCGGCCAAGCCTCCACCTGTGGCCGCCAGCACCTCCGCCAGGCTCCAGGTCGCCCCGATCTCTTGTTTACTCCCCTTGACCTGCATCAGCCGCCTGCCATCCTTATGATCATCGCACCACCTGCATCTGCAGGGCCGCCTCCCGGCGGTCGTCAAAATAGAATTTCTGCCCCTTAATAAGCTGGTAGTCCTCGTGGCCCTTGCCGGCCAGCAGCACCACATCACCGGGCCGGGCATAGCCCACCGCCAGCCGGATGGCCTGGCGCCGCGAAACCACCAGATCGTAGCCGCGCCCTCCGGAAGCCAGCAGGCTTTCGGCCCGCCCACGTGGCAACAGGGAGTGGCCGTCTGGGCCAGACAAACCCCGCTCGATTTCGGCCATGATCGCCGGCGGCTCCTCGCTTCTGGGGTTGTCGGAGGTGATCAGGACCACATCGGCCAACCGCCCGGCCGCCGCGCCCATCAGGGGCCGCTTGCCCCGATCCCGATCGCCGCCGCAGCCGAAGACCACCACCAACCGCCCGCCGCCCAGCCGCCGCAAGGTGAGCAGGACCCGGGCCAGGGCATCCGGGGTGTGGGCATAATCGACAAAGACCAAGCCTGCGCTCCCCTCCGGAACCACCACCCTTTCCAGCCGCCCCGGCACCCGACGCATGGCGGCTACTCCCGTGGCCAACGCTCCGGACTCAATCCCGGCCGACCAACCACCGCCCACCGCCACCAGGATATTTTCCAGGTTAAAGTCCCCGACCAGCGGCGAGGCGATGGCCAGGCTCGAACCATCGGGCAGGTGCAGGTCGGCATTGATTCCGGCCAGCGATAACCCCGCCTGCGAGACCCGCAAATCGCCCCGCTGTCGCCCGCAAGTCAAGAGGGGAATCCGCTCCGGCTGCGACTTGCGGGTTTTCGTCTCCAGCCCGCCCCGGCTGAAGCGGCCGGTGGCCAGGAGCTCCGCAACCAGCAGGGCGCCCCAATCCTCCGGCCCGCCCTCGGTTTCCGCCAACATCACCAAGGCGGCCCCGGTTTTTTTCAGGTGGTCGGTGAAGAGGCTCCTTTTGGCGGCGAAATAATCCGCCATGGTGCCGTGAAAATCCAGGTGGTCCCGGCTGAGGTTGGTGAACAGGGCCAGATCAAAACGCAACCCCGCCACCCGCCCCAGGGCCAGGGCGTGCGAGGAAACCTCCATAAGCAGATGGGTGACGCCACCGTCCGCCATCTCCCGCATCAGACCGAAGAGGGTCAGCGGCTCCGGGGTGGTGAAGGCGCCGGCTCTTTCCCGACCCAGGAAGCGGTAATTTACGGTGCCGATCACCCCCGGCTCGCCCCCGGCCGCCCGGATAATCGCCTCCAGCAGGTAGCTGGTAGTGGTTTTGCCGTTGGTGCCGGTAATCCCGAAAATCTTGAGCTCCCGCTCCGGGTGGCCGTAAAAACCGGCGGCCAGCCCGGCCAGGCTGGTGCGGCTATCGGCCACCTGGATGACCGCAATTTCCTTGGCCAAGCCGGCCGGGATCTTCCGCGAATCTTCCACCAGCAGGGCCACGGCGCCCCGCGCCACGGCCTGCAGCAAAAAATCATGGCCATCGACATTTCCCCCGGCCAGGGCCACAAACATCCAACCTGGTTCGACCTGGCGGGAATCGTCGGCCACCCCACCAATCGGCAACTGCCGCCAGGTTTTGGGGCACTCCAAGCCGGCCTCGCCCAGCAAGGGACCCAGCCTCATCTGACCCGAGGATTTCCCGGTCACGGCGGCCATCATCAATTACCAGGCCCGGCGGCGGGCCGGGGATTTGAAATCGATGAAAAAATCTTCAACTTGTCGGAGCCGCTCTCTACCCCCACGGCCAGCTCCCGGGCCGGCCGGATATTGATCAAGTTCAGACCGGAAAGGATCAGGACGCACTCGTCACCACTGATCGGCGCCCCCGCCTCCGGTCGTTGTTCCACCACCCGGCCCACCCCCTGGATCCTGACCCTGAGGTTGCGCTGATTCAAGACCTGCAGGGCCTTGCGCAGACTGGCCCCCTGCAGGTCCGGCATCAGCCGCCGATTGCTCCGGCTGGTCAGACTGAACTTCTCGTCCCGGCCGGCCTGGGCCTTCTGCCACTGCGTCCGCCAGAGCGACTCGTTGGCGGTCCAGGCGAGGGTGGCGGGCGATCCGATATTCTCCGCCGCCCAGATTCGCATCTGCGGCAGCATCCGTTCGGCCGCCAGCCGCACCGGGCTCGGTTTGGCCGGATCCAAGACCGCGCCCTCCATGGCCAGCAGCAGCACGACCTCGGAGACCTGGCCACCGCAGGGCAAGGCCACCAGAAGACTGATGAAATGCCGAGGCTCTTCCTTGGCCTTTTCCAGATTGGATTTCCCGGCATCTTTAACCCCGGCCTGGCCCGGGCTGAACCCGCCCAGTCCGGCGGCGCCAGTAAACGAGGTGCCGCTTTTTTCCGGGCTGACACCAGCGTTTTTCTCACCGGTCCCTTGGGTTGCGGGGGTAGACTGACCCGGCTCCCAGATCTGGCCCACCTCCCGGCCGTTGTCCTCCACAACCGCTTCGACCACCGCGGCGGTCTCTTTAACCGGGGCGGGTACTTCGGTAAGCTCCTCGAGCAATACGCTGCCATCCGCCCCAGCCAGCCGGGCCAGATAATCACGCAGTTGCGAGGGCGGTGCGGCCGCCTGATTGCTGGAACCTTCCGGCTTCTCCGGGGCTTGGATCCGGCCGGATTGGGGATCAGCCACCCCGACAACCACCCTCGGCACCGTTGTGCCATCCTGGCTCAGCAACCTAGTCAGAGCGGTGAGCAACTCTCCCCCGGTGGCCCAGAAGGTCGGCGGGGTTTCGCCAATGGTCGCCTTCGAAACCACGCCGACCGGCAACTCCATGACCAGCTTTTGCCCGACCCCCAGGTCGGTCAGAATGGTTGAAAACCCCGGCGGCTCCGAAATCTTTCCCAGCCCGGCCAATCCCGGCGAACGGTAGCCGCCCTTAAAAGCAACCAGCCGGCCCGGCCCGCCGCCAAAGGTGGCTGGTGCCGGGTTACTCTTTCTTAATTCTTTCTTCAAGGCGGCCAGACGGTCCCGCTTGGGCGGCTTACTCACCGCCACCGCCACCGGGATCTCTACCGGCACGGGTTGCGGAGAAGCAGCCATCCGCAACAGCTGCCCGAATCCGGAGGCCGGTAAGGCCAGATTCAGCACCCGGTTGATCCGGGAATTTTCATCGGAATCCCCAAAAAAATTGGGTTCAAAGGCGGGCAGGTTGGCCAGGGCCAGAACCTCGCCGGTGCGCGGGTCGACAACGATACCTTCACCGCCGGTCGCCCCGGTTTCCCCGGCCAGTTGAGCCAATTCCTGCTCCAGCAACTCCTGGATGCGCAGATCCAGGGTCAGCAACAGGGGGCCGCGGGGAGGCCCCTTTTCGTCGGCGAGATCAACTACGGTCTGCAGCTGCTGGTCGTACTGGGCCTCAATACCGGTCAGGCCCCGTCCTTCACGGGCCACGCCGAGCAACTGGGCCGCCATGCCGCCCTGGGGGTAAAAACGCTGGCTTTCATCCACCACGTAGATACCCCGCAGCTTGCGGGCCTGGATATTGTTGACCGCCGTCTCGGAGATCTGCCGCCCCAGCCAGACAAAACTCCGTTCCTCCTTGAGGTCCCTTTTCAGTTCCCGCTCGGAAATACCCAGCTCCCGGGCCAGAAAAAGGGCGACGGCATCAGGATGTTCCACCTCGAGGGGTCGGGCATAAACCGACTTACTCGGGAAACTCACCGCCAGCTCCCGCCCGCCCCGGTCAAGGATCGGAAAACGCCCCTTGCCGCGGTCGGCCAGGGCGACGATGGCGCCGCCTCCGGCTGGTTCGCTCCTCTGGCGATCGTTGAAGAAGGTGTCGCGGACTGCAAAAAAAACCGCCACCGCCCAGGCCAGAAAAAACAGGCCGGCCAGGAGGGGAAGCAACCGGCTTTTCCCGTTCTGTTCGGGGAGCGGTTTACTCATCCCGGTGCCGACGATCCCCCGATTTTCCTTACCTGATCCGGCCCGGCCGGATAGAGCCCCAACGCCGCGGCCCGATTGACAATGTTGTCCCGGGCCAGCAAGCGGTCACGCTGGCCGGTGAGATCCTGATTTGTTCTTACCAGACTGTCCTGGGCCATTTTTTCCCCCGCCAGCACACTGCCGTGGTGCTGGACCTGCCAGCCCAGCCAGCCGCTACAGATTAGCAACATCACCAGAGCCGAGGCGGCCAGGAGCGGCAGCGGCTCGGAAAACCAATGTTCATCGCGGGCCACCCGCCGCGAGACCGGGCGCCGCCGCACCGGCGCCGAGCGCGAAACCGGCCGGTGCGGATAGGTGGTAATCATGCCGCCAAGCCCTCCGAAACTCGCAACCTGGCGCTTCTGGATCGTGAATTTTCTCGACATTCTTCCTCCGTCGGCCTTATCGGCTTGCGGGTTAACACCCGCAACCGGGGGGCGGCCAGAAATGCCCTTTTTACCAAACGATCTTCCAGGGAATGAAAGGAGATCACGCAGAACCGCCCGTCTTCCTTGAGCAGACTGGCGCCGACCTCCAAGACCCGGACCAAATTATCCAGTTCGTGGTTTACCGCGATGCGCAAGGCCTGAAAGACCTTGGTCGCCACATGGATGTCGCGGGGATGAAACTTGCGGGGGATGGCCCGCTCGACCAGGGTCGCCAGCTGATCGGTGGAGACCAGCGGCGCCTGGCGCCGAAACTCCACGACCGCCGCCGCGATCCGCCGGGCCTGCCGCTCTTCCCCAAAATTGTAGAAGATGTCGGCCAGATCCTCTACGCTGGCCTGGTTGAGCAGATCAGCGGCGGTCTCGCCCTGCCGGGTGTCCATCCGCATATCGAGCGGCCCGCCGTTGCGGAAACTGAAGCCCCGCTCCGGCTGATCCAGCTGCAGCGAGGAGACCCCCAGATCCAGGAGAATGCCGTCCACGGCGGGGATTCCCAGCTCGGCCAGAGACTCCGGCAAGGCGGTGAAGTTACGGCCGAAGGTGATCAGCCGATCGCCATAGCCGCGCAGGTTCTGCCGGGCCGCGGCCAGGGCCTCTTCGTCCCAGTCGAAACCGATCACCCGACCGTCCGGGCCGCTGGCGGCCAGGATTGCCCCGGCATGACCGCCCAACCCGAGATTGCCGTCCACATAGACCCCGCCGGCCACCGGCCGCAGCCACTCCATGGTTTCCCGCAACAGAACCGGGACATGCTTCATGCGCGCGCCCCCGGGGCTGACCGCCCCTTAAAAGAGCCCATGTTCCAGCAGATTAAGCTCAAAGTTACGGAAATCCTCGGGGGCCGGATGGTTGTCGGCCTCCCAGGCCGCCTTGTCCCAGATTTCAAAGTAAGAGAGCATGCCGCTGACCAGCACCTCGCGATCAAGATTACAGTCAGTCCGCATCTTCAGGGGTAACACAATCCGCCCCTGGCGATCCGGCAGACATTCCACCACCCCGCCCAGAATAAAGCGGGCCATCTTGATGGTCGCGGGCTGCTGCCGGCAGGTCGCCTGAAGGGTGGCCTCAAATTCCTCCCAGCTGGCCAGAGGATAGACCTTGAGGCAGTTCTGCCAGGGCGAAACCATCAGTCGCTCGTCCCGGTACTGCACCCGCAGCACTTCCTGGAAGCGGGCAGGCAGACTCAGACGCCCCTTGCCGTCCAGGCCGTGGTCGGAGCGACCCCGGAAGTTGAGGGCCGGACCCTTATTTAACCCTTCGTCAGCCAACTTTCGCCTCTTTTTTCCCTTATGTTCCACTTTACACCACTTACGAGCGTTTTATATAGATTTCACCGGTTGGGTGTCAAGATAATTTTGAAAATTCAACACTTTTTCCTTGCGCTGGGGACCAACCCAACTTAATATCTCGGACCTTGTAATAGTTCCGCCTCCCCCTATTTATTCCAATTGCCATCAGGTTGGCATACCGGCCGGTAGTTGGGCCGGGATCTAAGCCCCGTGAACGGGCGTCAAGACCAGCGGACAGCGACGAGACAGTAACGGGAGTACGGCGAAGAGCCGCGCAACCCGGCCGGCAATGGTGTCGGCCAGTAGGCGTAACGGAAATCAGCACAGGATGTGAACATGGACCAGAACAAGATCAGAAACGTGGCGATCATCGCCCACGTTGACCACGGCAAGACCACCTTGGTCGACCAGCTCTTCAAGCACAGCGGGATGTTCCGCGAAAACCAGGACGTTACCGAACGGCTCATGGACTCCATGGACCTGGAAAAGGAGCGAGGGATCACCATCTCCGCCAAAAACGGCTCCTACAACTATAAGGATTACTGGATCAACATCATCGACACCCCCGGCCACGCCGACTTCGGCGGCCAGGTCGAGCGGGTCCTGCGGATGGCCGACGGCTGCCTGCTGCTGGTCGACGCCCAGGAAGGGCCGATGCCCCAGACCTATTTCGTCTTAAAGAAGGCCCTCTCCCACCACCTGCCGGTCATCGTGGTGATCAACAAGATCGACAAGCCCGCCGCCCGTTGCGAGTGGGTAATGGACCAGGTCTTCGACCTCTTCGTTAAACTGAACGCCCCCGACGATCTCCTGGACTTCCCGGTGATCTACGCCTCGGCCAAGCAGGGTTATGCCAATTTCGAGCTGGCCGACACCAGCCGGACCATGGCGCCGATCTCGGAGATAATCGTCCAGCGCATCCCGGCTCCCACCGGCTCGGCCGACGCGCCCCTGCAGATGCAGGTCAATACCATCGACTACTCCCAGTACCTGGGCCGGTTGGGGATCGGCAAGGTGGTTAACGGCACCCTGAAGGTCAACGAAAACGTGGTGGTCTGCAAGCGCGACCACTCCATCGTCCCGGCCCGGATCACCAAGATCTTCCGCTTCGAGTGCGACCGCAAGGTTTCGGTGGAGTCGGCCGGAGTCGGCGAGGTCGTCGCGGTGGCCGGTGTTGAAGACATCACGGTCGGCGTCACCTTCACCAGCCCCGACAACCCCATGCCTCTGCCGCTGATCGAGATCGATCCGCCCACCCTGTCGATGAACTTCATCCCCAACGACTCGCCCTTCGCCGGGCTGGAGGGCAAGTTCGTCACCTCCCGTCACATCGAGGAACGGCTGCGCCGCGAAACCCTCTCCGACGTCGCCCTAGTGATCGAGCCCCTCACCGACGCCGTCGGCTACCGGGTCGCCGGGCGCGGCGAGTTGCATCTTTCGATCCTGATCGAGAAAATGCGGCGCGAGGGCTACGAGTTTCAGGTCACCCGTCCGCAGGTGATCATGAAGGTGGAGAACGGCAAGACCCTGGAGCCTTACGAGGAGCTGACCATCGATGTGGACGACGCATACAAGGGCGTGGTCATCGAGAAGCTCGGCAACTTGAAGGGCCAGATGCTCGACATGACCCAGGACCGCGGCATGGCCCGCTTGACCTACAAGATCCCGACCCGTTCACTCCTAGGCTTCCGCTCCCAGTTCATGACCGACACCAAGGGACTGGGGATCATGAACTACGTCTTCGCCGAATACGGCCCCCACGCCGGCGACATCGTCAACCGGGTCAACGGGGTATTGATCGCCATGGATACCGCCACCACCGTGGCTTACGCCCTCTTCAGTCTACAGGAGCGGGGCCGCTTGTTCATGGGTGCCGGCGTCAAGGTATACAAGGGCCAGATCATCGGCGAGAACGCCCGCGCCGCCGACATGGTGGTCAATCCGGCCAAGGGCAAGAAGCTCACCAACATGCGCGCCTCCGGCTCGGATGAAAACGTGGTCCTCACCCCGCCGGCCAACATGAGCCTGGAAGACTGCATCGCCTACATCAACGACGACGAGCTGGTGGAAATCACCCCCCAGACCATCCGCCTCCGGAAACGCGGCGACGCCAACTTCAAGAAACGCTAAGCCGCTATAGCATAGTTAATCAAAAGGGGCGCCGCTCAATTCCAAGCGGCGCCCCTTTTTTGCGCTCAACAAACACCTGGCCTTAAACCAGAGCATTCTTCTGCTCAACCTCATCCTTGCGTTACCCTGATTTCCACCGCCCTAATCGCATCAGCAGCCGAGCTGGTGATGCCGCCGGTATAGCCCGCGCCTTCGCCCAGCGGGTAGAGGTTTTTTACATTAACCGATTCATATTTATCATCGCGTAAGATCTTGACCGGCGACGAGGTCCTGGTTTCCGCCCCCATCAAGATCGCCTGGTTGGAGACAAATGCGGGCACCTCTGTCTTCCATTTGTTAAAGGCGGCGACCAGCTCCTCAACCACAAAGCTTGGGAAAATCTCCCGCAGATCGGCCGGCACGGCGCCCATCGCAAAGGAATTTTCATTGAGGGCCGCAGAGCTTTTCCCCTCTAAAAAATCCAGCAGATTCTGGGCCGGCACCTGCCAGCTGCCCCCGCCGGCGGCAAAGGCCTTGCCCTCGATCTCCTTCTGGAATTCCAGACCAGCCAAGGGGCCGCAGTGCTGGTAATCTTCGGCCTGGCAGGTGACCACCAAGCCGGCATTGGAAAAGGCGGAGGCCCGGCGGGAGTAACTCATGCCGTTCAGGACCAGCAGGCCCGGTTCGGAGGAGGCATTGATCACCTCGCCACCGGGGCACATGCAAAAGGTATATACCCCCCGGTGAATGGCTCGGTTGGTATGGTTCAAGGAATAGGTGGCGGCGCCCAGGCCGGGGAAATTCTGATACTTTTTCCCATAGCGGAGCAGATTGATGGTTGCGGCCGGATGCTCGATCCGCACCCCCACCGCAATCGGCTTGCGTTCCATGGCCACGCCTTTGGCGTGCAGCATGGTCAGGGTCGACCGGGCCGAATGCCCCAAGGCCAGGTAAATGCTATCTGAGAGATATTCCTGTTCCCCGTTGATCTTGACCCCCACGGCCTCTCCCTCGCTGAGCAGGAGGTCGGTCATTTTGGCGCCGTAATGGATCTCGCCGCCCCGTTCCAGGATATAGTCGCGGATATTGCGGACGATCACGCACAACACGTCCGTGCCCAGATGGGGCTTGGCGATATAGGCGATTTCCGCCGGCGCCCCGAACTTAATCAGGGTCTGCAAGACCCGGTTGGTCTGGCTGGAGTTGTGATTGCGCCGGGAGAAGAGTTTGCCGTCCGAGTAGGAGCCAGCCCCACCTTCACCAAACTGGATATTGGATTCGGCATCGAGCACCCGCTCCCGCTGAAACCTCCGGACGTCCAGGGTCCGTTCCTCGATCCTCTTACCCCGTTCAAAGATCAGGGGTTTGAACCCGTAGTCAATCAGTTCAAGGGCCGCAAACATCCCGGCCGGCCCAAAGCCTACGACGATGGGGCGCGCCTGGCGGCTGGTCGCTGGCCGCCTGGCCTCCACGGCTTCAAAGTAGAGCGGCAGATTATCCTGGTTGACGTAGCCCGCCGGAGTTCGAACCGCAACGGTTAGCTGGTAGTAAAACTGCTCCTGGTCCTTTGCATCCAGGGACTTGCTCAAGATCTTAGCGATGCTGATTTCACCGGCGGCGATTCTCAGCCGGCTGGCGGCGGTGGCTAGATACGCAGCCGGGCCGTCTTCCTCAATGGGAATGCGCAAATCACTAAGGATCAGATCCACAGGAACACTCCTCCTGGCCTGGAATTGTGGCGCAAAAAAAAAGGACCTAGCCCGTAACAGGCTAAGTCCTTGGGATGTCTGGTGGGCCATCGCGGAATCGAACCGCGAACCTAATGATTAAGAGTCATGTGCTCTACCGATTGAGCTAATGGCCCAGACAAAGTACTGCGCGAAACTATCATAAGAAGCCCGAAGCGTCAAGCTTCTTTACTGCTTTGCCGTCATTAAAATGGCTGCATGGTCCAGATCCCGCAGGGGCAGGTATCGGCGCAGAAACCGCAGGCGATACACTTATTGTCGTCGGAGACATACTGGAAGCCGAGAATGTCGTGCTTCTGCCGGGAAATCGCCTGGGTCGGGCAGATGGTCTCACAGAGGTGACAGTCGCGACAGGTGCCGCAGCTTAAGCAACGGGTGGCCTCGTCTTCCTGGCTGGATCCGGCGGACGGCTGCGGGCAGTAATGCTCCAGGGTCAGCTTGTCGGGTGAGATCAGCGGCAACTGGAAAGGCACATAGTCCTTGCCGGCAATCTCGGCGAGGATGGCCCCGGCGGCGATCTTGCCGCGCCCCAAGGCATCGGTGGCCAGACCCGGTTTTTCCACGTCGCCCACGGCAAAGAGGTGGCGGTCGGAGGTGCGGCCGGTCTTGTCGGTCTTGATCCAGCCCCGGAACAGCTCGATACCGTCGGGCAGGAAGCTGACTGCCGGGATGTCGCCGATGGAGATGATCACGGTCTGGGCCGGGATCAGCTCACCCTTGTCGGTGACCAGCCCCTCAGCGGTGACCTCCTTGGTGCTGATCGGCCAGCGGAACTTGGCGCCCAGCTTCTCGGCCGCCGCCTTCTCCTTGCCGAAGGCCAGGGGCTTCTGGATATCGACCAGGGTGACCTGCTCGGCCCCGGCCTGATAGGCCTCGAAGGCCACGTCGCAGCCGACGTTGCCGGCGCCTATGATCACCACCTGCTTGCCGACCTTGACCTTCTGCTTCTCATCCTTGATGCTTTTCAAGAAGTCGAGGGCGGCGATGACCCGCTCGTTGCCCGGGAAGGGAATGCGGCGCGGCTCATGGGTGCCGACCGCGACGATCACGTAGTCGTACTGCTTCTGCAGTTCGGCCAGCTTCGCCTTGGTCATGGCGACCCCGAAGTTGACCTTGATGTTCTTCATCTTCAGGAAGCGGGCGATCTCGGCATCCCAGGTCGCCTTGGGCAAGCGCTCCCAGGGGATGACCTGGGCGAGCTTGCCGCCCAGCTTGTCGGACTTCTCGAAGATATGGGCCTCGACGCCCTCCTGGGCCAGGTGCCAGGCGGCGTTCATGCCGCCGGGGCCGCCGCCGATGATGGCGACCTTCTTGCCGGTGGCCTTCTTGCTGGCGGGGGGCTGGGTAATCCGCACCGAGCGGCCTAGCATGGCCACATCGATCCGCTCGTCCAACCGGTCGCGGGAACAGTTCTGCACGCAGAGATTGGGGCAGACCGCGCCGCAGACCGAGGCCGGGAATGGGGTGTGGCGCAAAACCAGTTCATAGGCCTCGTCCATCTTGCCGTCGCGGATCAAGCGCAGCCGGTCGATGGTCGGGATATGGACCGGGCAATAGAAGGTGCAAGGCGCGGCGTTTTCCTGATTGGCCCAGTAGGGCTTCTTGCGGCGCAGGTCGCCGGAGACGATGGCGCCGATATGGCTGCGGTCCAGGCCCGGGGCGATATCGCCCAGGGGATCGCCGCCCGGGAAGGCCGGTTTCCAGACCTTCTCACGGAACTCGGCCATCGGCATGGGGCCGCTGAACATCAGGGCCCGTTCCTGCGGGGTGATGGCCATCAGCAGGTTCCACTCGGCCCGGACCGAAAGCTTCTTCAAGAGATCCTGACGCCCGAGGGCCTCCAGGTTGGCGGGCAGCCGCTTCATCAGCCACTGCCACTGCTCGTCGTCGGGCTTGACCAACTTGGCGTTGTTCTTGGAGTAAGTTCCATCGGTCTCGCCGCGGTAGTAGATCCAACCGCCAACCATGCCGACACAGGGCCGGTAGCCCATGACATTCTTGGCGTTCTTGGGCTCAACCCCGCAGACCACTGCGATCCCGCCGCAATTGAATTCGGCGAAGGTGTCACCCACCGAACCCAGGACCCACAGCTCCGGACGGGTGTAGTCGGGGTTCCACTTGGTCATGGTCAGGCCGCGGGCGCCGATGGAGCCGCCGATCAAGACCCGGCCCTGGGCCATGGCGTTGCAGACCCCGTTGCTGGAGTCACCCTTGACGATGATGTCGGCGCCGATGTTCAGGTAGCCGACATCGTCGGAGGCCGGCCCCTCGCAGACGATGGTGGTGCCGGGCTGGCCCATGCAACCCAGCCTTTGCCCGGCCGGGCCCTTGAGGCGCACGGAAACTTTACCGTCGGCGCTGTGCAGGCGGCCACCGACATTGTGCTGGCCGAAGGTTTCGAGGATCAAATCATTGGATTTACGGGCGGCGGCCTGGACCAGTTCGTCGAAATTCTTGGAACTGATGCGGGTGCCCTGCTTGTCGAGGCCCTTGACCGTGATGGCTTTGCTTTTGGCGCTCACTTAGTTTGCTCCTTGCTGCTGGCTATTCTTAATCTCAGTCAGAGACTAGCAGATGTATTTGATCTTCAACCGGTCGGCGATGTGCTTGTCGTCGATACCGATGGCGTCGGACATGCCGATCGGCAGGCTCTGGGAACGGCCCAGCGGCGCCATGATCTTTTTGATCTCGGTGCGGATCGCGGAGAAGGTCTCCACCACCCGCTGGGCGACATCGTCCGGGTCCAGCCGCCGGTAGATCTTGGGGTTCTGGCTGGTGATGCCCTTGGGACAGATCCCCAGGTTACAGACGTTACAGCGGTTCTTCTCGTTGCCCAGACAGCCGGCGGCGGCCTGCATGATGTACTTGCCCATATGGACGCCGCTGGCGCCCAGCATGATCATGGCCATGCCATTCTGGGTGATATTGCCGTTCTTGCCCATACCGCCGGCGGCGAAGAGCGGAATCTCGTTCTGGCGACCCTGGGCGACCAGATCGAGATAGCACTCGCGCAGGTTGGAGGCGATGGGGTGACCGGTGGCGTCCATCGAGATGTTGTAGGCGGCGCCGGTGCCGCCATCGATGCCGTCGATCAGGAGCGCCCCGGCATAGGGGTTCCTGACCAAGTTGTTCAACACCGATTTGGCCGAGGTCGAACCGGAAATTTTCGGATAGACCGGCACCTTGAAGTTCCAGGCCATCGACATGGTCTGGATCATCTTCATCACCGACTCTTCAATCGAATAGAGGGTCTGATGGACCGGCGGCGAGGGCAGATCAACCCCGGCCGGCACCCCGCGCAGACGGGCGATCAGCTGGGAGACCTTGAACCACATCAGCAGACCACCGTCGCCGGGCTTGGCGCCCTGGCCGTACTTGATCTCGATGGCGGCCGGGTCGCACTGCATCTCGGGCAAGGCCCGGATGATCTCGTCCCAACCGAAATAGCCGGAGGCGATCTGCAGAACAATGTATTTCAGGAATGGGCTGCGCAGCACCCAGGGCGGGCAGCCGCCCTCGCCGGTGCACATCACCACCGGAATCCCCAGGACCTCGTTGCAGTAGGCCACGCCCTGCAACAACCCCAGCCACATATTGGGCGAGAGGGCGCCGAAGGACATCGAGCCGATGATGAAGGGGAAGATTTCGCGGGTCGGCGGGATCCACTCCCCGGCGGCCTGGCGACGCAGGAACTCCTCCGGGGGCAGAATCCGCCCCAGGATGGTGTTACAGGAAAATTCATGGCGGCCGGCATCAAGGGCCGGGTCGGTGAGCATCGAGATCCGGTTGAAGCTGATCCGGTCCAAAATGCTGTTGCGGTCGTTGCGCCGGCCACCACGGGTCGGGGCCTCGCCCTTCTGGTTGTTGAGGAAGGGGGTGCGCGGGTCGTTGGCGTTGGGGGCCGGGGTGATCGCCTCGTTCGGGCAGACCATGGCGCACATCCCGCAGCCGATACAGCGGCGGGCCAGATCGGTATTCTGCCGGATACCCATGAAGGTCCGGTAGGCGCTGCCGCGCTGGTCCTGGTTCGGCGCCCCCGGGGTCAAACCGACCTTGGGCATCCGCTGGCGCCGATAGGTCAGAAAGATCGAGCCGGTCGGGCAGATCGAGGTGCAGCGGCCACAGAGGGTGCAACGATCCTCACGGTGCTGGACGATCCAGGGCAGATCGTGGTAGGTCAGGCTGCTTGGATTAACGGGCAGGGATCGAACTGAGACCATATCTCAAACTCCTTTCTATGGGGCGGGACGACAATAGTATTTTCACGCATCGGTTGAAAGTCGAGGCTGCGGTCCCGGTCGGGGATCATCGCGTCGACGCCGCAGATCTCCGAGGCCATGGCCCACTCGCCGGGCTTGCCGCCGATGGTGGCGGGGCGCATCTTCTTGTGGTCCATGGTCAGGATGCAGGTTTCGTCGGGCAATGAGCCGATCACCGCATTGGGGCCGTCGATGATCAGGCGGCGACAGACGTCGCGCAGTCCCTTCAAAAAGGCGCCCTGGGGATGTTTGTCCAGCTCCTCGCTCTTCAGCGGGGTGATGACATGCTTGTAAACCGGCAGGGGCAGCTTCAAGACCTTGGTCACGTAATGGAGGATATGGGCGAAGACCTCGGAATCGCTCTGGTAGCCGATATACCCTTCCACCTTGCTGCCCATCAGCCATTCCTTGATCGGAATGAAGGCGGTGTTCTCGCCATTGGTCATGGTGGCGATGCCCTGGATGAAAAAGGGATGGCAGGCGTAGAGGTTGATGCCGTAGTTGGTGTTCTGCCGCCCCTGGGCCATGCAGACCCGGCTCTTGATCCGGTTGTCGTTCAACCCCAGGGCCTCGCCAACGCCCATGGGCCAGCCGACTTCCTTGATGGTAGCGACATCGGGCCAGAAGGAAAAGACGGTGAGGTCGTCGCCGTGGGCCTCGCCATCCAGGCGTAGGCTGACCCGGGTCCGCAGCAGTTCAACTTCGCGCTGCTCCGCGCCGGCCTTGGCCAACGGTTTGGGGAACTTATAGACCCGCAGAAAGTAGCGGTACCGGTCCTTGGCCTCAATGCGGTCGGGATCGACGGCGAACTCATGATCATACTTGAGCTCGTAGCCCTTGGCAGCCATGCTCTCGTTCAACCGATGCAGGGCCGCTTCGGTGTGGGCAATGCCGGAGAGGATGGGGTCGGCCGCCTGATAGGTGTAATCGCTGAACTTGAGTCCCCGCAGCAACAACCCCAGGCCGCTGCCGTCGTAGCCTTCCTGCATGGCCTCCATGGCCTCCAGAACGGTGAACGGCGAAAAGGGCTTGCTGGCGGTTTTCAGTGCTAACCGGCACATGTCTTAGCTCCTCGCTTAATGGTGTGGGCTTCGGTAAGACTGCAAGGTACGAGCACGTTCAGCGGGGACCGGGAAAGGTCCAGGTGGCGAACTGGTAGGTCGCAAGGGCTTCCGGAGCGGTAATTTATACGAAAAAACAGCGATTATCGTCGCTTCCGACAAAATCGCGGCCGCTTAAATTACACTTCAGCCCTAGGGCTGTCAAGGGCCAAACTGCGTTGAAAGCGTTGTACCGAGCCAGAAAATAAGCTGTCCGCCCCTGCCCTTTATCGGACACAAAGGCGCAATGCACCGATCTCGGGTTGGATCGGGGCCGAGAACTGCCATAATCTGGCCTTTCCTGCTTAAACCCAAATTTCGCATAAAAAAACAGGGAAGCCCTGGCGGGGCCTCCCTGTCGATTTACTCAGGCGATGTTCAAGACAGATCAGTCGCGATTTGTCCTGCCACGCCTGTCCCTGTCATCGTCATCATCGTCATCACCCGTCTGAAGGTCTTGCTCGGTGTAGCAGCCTTCGGCGGTGCTGGCCCGGATCGTCACCAGGTTACGAGGCACCCTTCTGATTTCCACGGACCATTTCCCTTCCCGGACCTTGATTCCACTGGCCAGGATTTTACCGGTAACCGCATCGGCAATGGTAATGGTGGTTTTGACGTTGGCATTGCCCACCACCTTCAACTTCCCATCACCACGGTTATACTCCATATCCCTGATGATCAGGATCGTGCCATCGGGGCAGGTGGTACACGTTTCGTCACTGGCGCCGTTACAGTTGTTATCGACGCTGTTGCCGCAAACCTCTGCGGCCCCAGGATGAATGGCCGCATTGGTGTCATCACAGTCATTGCCGCCACAGACCGCATCGAGGTAACCATCACCATCGACATCGGGGCAGGCAACATCGCAGCCTTCGTCAATCAGGCCATCGCAGTCGTTATCGATGCCATCATCACAGGATTCAACCGCGGCGGGGCTAATGGCGGCGTTCTGATCGTCACAGTCGACCTGGCCGCAATTGCCACCCTCGGTTGCATAGGTATCCACATCGCTATCGGTGCAGGCGGAGGGGCAATTGACCGCGCTGGAATCCTGGGAGTCCACTAAACCGTTACAGTTGTTGTCGACCCCGTCCGTACAGATTTCAACGGCGCCAGGATTAATCGCCCCATTGGTATCATTGCAATCACCGTTAGCAGGGGTGAATCCATCCCCATCGTTGTCAACGATGCTTGGATCAACCGTGTCCACGCCGTCGCAGTTCTCATCGATCCCGTTGTTGGGGATATCCACGGCAAGGGGATGCACGACCGCATTGTTATCGTTACAATCACCGGCGGCCGGCGTGAAACCGTCGCCATCTTTATCCATGATGGTTCCGTCAACCCGGTCAACCCCATCGCAGTTTTCATCAATGCCGTTATTGGCAATATCCACCGCGTTCGGGTTGATCGCAAAATTATTGTCGTTACAGTCGACCGGTCCACAAGTGCCGCCGTTCACGGCATATCCGTCCCGGTCTTTGTCGCTGCACGGTGCAAGACAGCCCACGGCATTGGGATCGGCCAGATCGATCAGGCCGTCGCAGTCGTTATCGAAGTTGTCGGTACAAACCTCAGCCGCGCCAGGATGAACTGCCGCGTTATTGTCATTACAATCGACCGCGCCGCAGGCCCCGCCCTCCCTGGCATAGGTGTCGCCATCGGTATCCGTGCAGGTGGGACCGCTCGGACAGAAGAAATCCGTCAAGGTGGCGCCGCCGGCCAAAAAGGCATCCTTGGCCGGGGTAGCGGCACCTCGGTCGGAGACGTGACAGAAGGTGCAACTACCCGTATAAGGAGCGGCCGGGGCGCAAGCAGTGTTAACATTAGTGCCGTAGCTGCCGAAAGAAAACCCTTCAGTGGCCGAGCCCATTACCATTCCGGCAACAGCCAGAAGGCTATACATAATTTTCTTATTCATGAATTAATCTTCTCCATGGATTGGTGATTGTTACTTGCAACGCTGAATGACTGATAAGCAACGCTTTAGGTACAAACATTGAGTCCGCATCCCTCCCCTGCCTGATTTGTTAAACGGAAAACCCACATGAAGCGGCGGGCTATTTAACGCCGGGAATTTACCAGAATTCAACATTCGTCCGTCGGACAACGACGGTATGCAAAAAAATGGGGCCGGCCTATCAAGTTGGGCATCTTGCCCACTACGGATTTGCGGCAGCGCCTTCTAACCCTACCCAAACCCGGGTTTCGGTCGATGATCTGCCACCGCCTACTCTTAGCAACGATGATGCCAAGTCTAATGAAATAGTTATAACTACCGGTTTTACTTGGGATAATTAAGCGAAATGGCGTTGGAAACGGACAGGAAAACCCCGAAATGTGACTGGAATTACCTACAGCTAAAAAGCCGGACGGAGGGGGAATTTGATACTTTACTGACGAATATCAGAGAGATATCCGCATTGCATGGGTTTTCCTACAGGCGGTCGGCAAGCTTGGTATATTCATCGGCGGGGAGATAATCATTGCTTGAAATCTTCGGGCGAGAGACCGTGTTTTTTTAGCAGATTATAAAGGTCGGCCCGATATTTGCCGGCCAGCTCCGAGGCCTTGCTGACATTGCCACTGGTAACCTTAAGAAGATTGGCTAGATAGGTTTTTTCAAAACCGGCCTTGGCCTCGGTAAAGGTGGGCAGGGAAGCATGGTCAGCTTCGGAGGGAAGGATCAGCTCGTCGGTGATGGTATTACCGGTGGCCATGGCCACGGCGAATTCAATGGAGTTTTCCAACTCCCGGACATTCCCCGGCCAGTCATGGAGCATCAGTTTATGGAGCGCTGCCTTGGTAATCGCGGTGACACTCTTCTCGGGCCGCCGGCCATATTTTTTAATGAAATGTTCGACCAGGGGCGGAATGTCTTCCTTGCGGCTCTTCAGCAGCGGCAGCTCAATGGGGATGACGTGAATCCGATAAAAAAGGTCTTCACGAAAATTACCCCTCTGGACCTCTTCCTTCAAATTTTTGTTGGTTGCCGCGATCACGCGGACATCGATGGCCAGGGGCTCTTCTCCGCCCAGAGGCATGATGATTCGCTCCTGCAGAACCCTCAACAGTTTCGCCTGCAGGGCCAAGGGCATATCGCCGATTTCGTCAAGAAAAACCGTACCCTTATCGGCCCGGGCAAAAAGTCCTTTATTCTTCCTGATCGCCCCGGTGAAAGCCCCTTTCGCATGTCCGAA
This sequence comes from Deltaproteobacteria bacterium, assembly GCA_020056965.1. GTDB lineage: Bacteria > Desulfobacterota > Desulfobulbia > Desulfobulbales > JAGXFP01 > JAGVGT01. The sequence goes on along the minus strand of JAGVGT010000021.1, from coordinate 154,189 downwards.
CAGTTCACTCTCCAGCAGGGATTCCGGAATAGCGGCACAGTTGATGGCCATAAAGGGAAAATCTTTTCTCGGGCTGGAGATATGAATTGCCTTGGCGATCAGCTCCTTGCCGGTCCCACTGGCCCCATAGATCACAACATTCGACTCCGTGCCGGCGATTCTCGCCACCTGGTCCAGAACGGACCGCATCGATTCACTTTTGGCAATAATATTGGCAAAGCCGTAGTTTTCCTCCAGCAGGGTTCTTAACCTCTGAACCTCGCCGGTTAAGCGGCCCGTCTCGGCCGCGCGCTCAATCTGGATGATCAATTCCCTGGAGTCAAAGGGTTTGGTCAGGTAGGTAAAGGCGCCCCGCTGCATGGCATCAACCGCGCTTTCAATACTTCCATGGGCCGTCAAGATGATCACCGGTAGATAAGGGTGGCTGCGATGGATTTCCTCCATCAGGGAAATCCCATCCTGATTGACCAGTTGCAGATCCACCACCGCCACGTCAAAGACCGCCCCGGCGACAATTTTCTTGGCCTCTCTTTCGTGGCCGGCCAGGGTCACATCATAGCCGGTGGTCTCTAACCTGATCCCGATCAGATCCAGGAGGTTTTTATCATCGTCCACGACCAGAATTCTGCTAGGTGCCATGAATTGCCTATCGGTTGAGCTGCTTTTTCTGTTGTTCGATATCAAGATCAATCTGTTGCATCTTCTCAAAAACCTCAAACAAACCCAACCAGACCCGGGACTCTTCTACCAGGGAGCTGGCGGGGAACTCTTTGATCACCTCGGCGAAATACTTCCGGGCTTTTTGAAAATCCTTGCCCGGATTATCGATATGGGCATAGATCAGTCCGAGATTATACAAGGCGTGATCAGCCGGGGTTTTTTGTCCAGAGACCTTGATTATCTGGAGATTTTCCTTTACAGCCGCTTCAAAATTTCGATCCGTGATCGCTTCCCTGGTCGGCGGCACCTTGGCTTGTTGTTCTTTTTCGAGGCTCGCTATCTTCTTTTCCTTCTCGGCGAACGTGTCATACAGACCAACAAAGGTCCGGGCCTCCGAGGTGAGCTGGGATTCGGGAAAATTGGCAATCAGTCTGGCAAAATAATACCTCGACAGCTCATAATCTTTACCCTGATAGGCATGATGGGCATAGACCTCGCCCAGGGCATACAAGGCGAGATCGGCCGGAGGTACCGCATCGTTTTTGTTGACGACCGCCAGGCATTGTTGGATCACGGTCTCAAAAAAACCCCCCGCCAAATCGTTTCGGTACTGGGCCAGCTGATCCGGGCTGGAAGTACTTTCGATCTTGCATGGCGGCTCAGCCACCTTACCCACGACAGTCAAGGGCTGAACCGGACTGGAAATACTTGCGACCTTGCAGGGGGCAGGGACGCAAGAAGTGGAATTAAGAAGCGCGATCAGGCCGCCAATGGCAATGAAATATGAAATATGCTGCCGTGCCCTTCCTGACTGGTTGCCCACACCTGCCCTCCATGCGCAAGGATTATCTGTTTGACTGTCGCCAGCCCCAGGCCGGTACCGGTGCTTTTCTCGCCCTTTGGCGGAATAACCTGATGAAATTTCAGAAAAATCCTCTCCAAGTCCGCCTGAGGAATGCCGATGCCGGTATCGCCGACCGTTATGAGAATCGCACCATCTTTCACCTCGCCGGTCAGGGTTATTTCGCCCCGCTTGCCGGTGAACTTGATGGCATTGCCGATAAGATTCCGGAACACATGGAACATCTTTTCCCGATCGATCATCAGGGGCGGCAATCCCTTAGCGTTATTGATTATGGTAATCTCCTTAGCTTCGGCCATGGGTAGCAATACCTTCAGAGAATCGCTAATCAGGCTCGCGAAATCGGTCTCGACATAATGATACGCTAACATGCCGGCTTCCATCTTGGAAAGATCGAGAAGAGAATTGGTCAGATTGATCATCCGCTCGCTTTCCTCGCCAATGATCGTCAGGATTTTCCGCTGCTTATCGGTGACCTCGCCGCCCAGGCCGTTAACCAGAAGATTGGTCCCCTCCTTGATCGAGGCCAGCGGGGTCCGTAATTCATGGGACATATGGGAGAAAAAATCGGATTTGATCGAGTCAACCGCCGCCAATTTATGACACATGGTATTGATTGCCTCGGCCAGTTCCCGGATGGCCGGTGGCGATTTGACCGTCAGATCGCCCTGGAAATTTCCCTTGGCGATTTCCCTGGTTCTCACCTTGATCACATTCAGCGGTCCGGTGATACTTTTGGCGATGAGAATCGCGCCAATCAAACCGCCGGCCAGAGTGATCGCGGTAATCATAATAACGACCCGACCGGCCCAATCGGTTATTTCACCCAGTCTGCCGATTTTAACAAATATCTCCTTTTCGCCGGCCTGTCGGGTGAGTTGGAGATATTCGATGATTTCATTGGCGGCCTTTTTTATTTCTTCATCGTAACGGGCGGCCGGGTAAGGCTCGGCCCGTTTGATCAAGACCCTCTCCTCCTCAACCAGCCGGCTAAATACTTGGTGTTTTGCCTCTATGGCGCGGAGGATCCTCGCCGTTTCTCCGGAAACCGCACCAATTCGGGCCTGGTTGATCAATTTACTGAATTCCTCGCTGGCGAGACGGTAATTTTTGTAGAGTTGTTCATCCTTCACCAACACATATTTCCGGACAAATCTGGTCTCGGACAGAAGGGTGTCGGAGAGTTGGCCGGATAATTCCACCACCGCAGTGTCGTTCTGAATAATGGACTGGATGACCTGGTGAAAACCGTCAAGCTGGACAACGGAAAAAGCACTCACCCCCGCCAGCATGACGAAAAGGGAAAGATAACTGGCGATGAGCCGGGTAAATATCGACAACCTCATCTTCCTGACTCCTTTAGTTAGCGTCCGCAGGTCGGACCAAGACGCCGACTATCCAATTATAGTGATATTTCTCCACAGTTGCCAAACTGATACTCCGGATCCCCAAGATTGATTGGTTGTACACATTAAGTCTACACTGATATTCCCGGAAGTCAGCCGCCAACTACCCCGGAGTGGTACCTCGATTACTGGACGTGGGCCGTCAGAAGCCGGTGAGCAAGGCGCCCGGAAAGTCGCTCCGGGCTGCGGTTTCCCTGCCGACCCCATGCCCCTGATCATCACGTCCCATCTTGATTTGTTCCTTGACAAAGGGGGATAAACGAGTTAGTGAAAAAGCCTTTTCGCACCGTGCCGGACCGCAAAGTCCATCGCTCTTTAGGCTGGTTTTGGCACGGAGCTCTCTCGACCCGCGTTACGGCGGGATTTTTCCGTGATCACTGCCGCAAAAACGGAAGTATTCTCTATGCCCACACTACTGACCTTCCCTAAAGGTGGCGTTCATCCTCCCGAAGCCAAGGGGCTGACCGCCGGTCTCGCCATCGAGACCATGCCCCTGCCCGCTGAACTGGAACTGGTTCTCGGCCAGCATATCGGCGCCCCCTGCTCCCCGACGGTCACCCGCAAGGACGAGGTCACGGAAGGGCAGGTGGTTGGCACGGTGACCAAGGGTCTAGGGGTGCCATTGCATGCCCCGGCCGCCGGCACGGTCAGCGCCCTCGGCGTCTCCGCCCATCCGATGCGGGTGACCACTCCCTCTATTACCATAAAGACCAATCGTGAAATCGCACCGGTCCAGTACAGCCGACAAGAGTGGCAGGGGCTGAACCGGGAGGAACTACTCCAGAGGGTTCAGAATGGCGGGGTGATCGGGGTCGGCGGGGCCGGTTTTCCCAGCCATGTCAAACTCAGTCCGCCGCCCAACAACCCCATCGATACCCTGATCTTAAACGGCGCCGAGTGCGAGCCCTATATCACCGCCGACCACCGCCAGATGGTGGAGAAGAGCGCCGAGATCGTCGAGGGGGCGCAAGTCATCCTCAAAATCCTGGGGATCAGCAACTGCCAGATCGGCATCGAAAACAACAAACCGGACGCCATCGCGGCCATGACCGAGGCGGCGGCTAAGCTCTCCACCCCACAGGCCCAGGTTACGGTTCGGCCCATGCAGGTCAAGTATCCGCAGGGTTCGGAGAAGCAACTGATCCAGGCGGTCACCGGCCGCAAGGTACCGGGCTTGGCCCTGCCTTCAGCCGTGGGGGTGGTGGTGCATAACGTCAGCACCGCCCGGGCCATTTACGATGCGGTGGTCCTGGGCAAGCCCCTTTACGAGAAGGTTATGACCATCTCCGGGAAGGGCATCGCCCGGCCCGCCAACCTGCTGGTCAAGGTCGGCACCCGGGTGAGTGACATCGTCGCCCATCTGGGCGGGGTGACCCCGCAGCTGGCCAAGATCGTCATGGGCGGGCCGATGATGGGTTTCGCCATCTCCACCCTCGATATTCCGGTCACCAAGACCACTTCGTCGGTGCTGTTCCTGGCCGAGGATGAGATCGACACTTCCGAACATTCCCAGTGCATCCGCTGCGGCTGGTGCATCGAGGCCTGCCCCATGGGGCTGGAGCCCAAGGAGGTGGGGATCTATGTCGAGGCCGGCCGGGCCCAGGACACCGGGCAGTTCGGGGTCTTCGAATGTTTTGAATGCGGCTGCTGCGCCTATGTCTGTCCGGCCAAGCGACCGCTGGTCCAATTCGTCCGGCTCGCCAAGATGAAGGCCAAAAGGTAAGTCTGAACGGTAGCAAACTGTTTGGGCCACACTTCGACTGGCCTGTTCTGAGCCTGGCGAAGGGCTCAGTGTGATCGGAATTACTATTTGATTTTGCAGGTTGGGTTAGGCAGGTTTACGCCGTAACCCAACCTGTCCAAGCCGGCAACATTCAAGGCTGTTGGGTTACGCGATGAGGCCGCTAACCCAACCTACGAAAAACTTAGCCATCTTAAATAATTGTAGTTGCAAAGGTGATCGCCATTAGCCAGCAAGAGCCAGAAGCCCCGGAAGTTGCCGCCCCGCGCGGGATATGGAAGGTTTCCGTATCGCCGCATGTGAAGAGCGACGAGTCGGTGGCGAAAATCATGTGGACCGTGGTGGCCTGCCTGGTGCCGCCGCTGATTTTGTCGGTATTCATCTTCGGGATTCAGACCCTGATCATCACCGCCATCAGCGTCGCCAGCTGCGTCGGGGTCGAGTACGTCACCCAAAAATCATTGGGCCGCAAGGTCACCATCGGCGACGGCAGCGCGGTGATCACCGGCATACTGATCGCCTTTATCATCCCGCCCGGGGTTAACTATCTGCTGCCGGTATTGGGCGCGGTGATGGCCATCTATATCGGCAAGCACCTGCTGGGCGGGATCGGTTACAACATCTTTAATCCGGCCCTCTTGGCCCGGGCCTTTCTGATGGCGACCTTCCCGGTGGCCATGACCTCGGCCTGGCTGCCGCCCCTGCAGGACCTGGCCATCTTCTCCTATCTCGGCACCTCCATCGACGCGGTGGCCACGGCCACCCCGCTGGCGGTGCTGAAGACCCAGGGAATGGCCGCCTTCACCCAGCAGTTCGGGGCGGCCCCCAATGTCTATACCAATTTTTTCCTGGGCTGGCGGCCCGGCTGCATCGGCGAGACCTCCGGGCTTTTCATCCTCCTGGGCGGCTGCTATCTCCTCTATCGCCGTTACATCACCTGGCATATCCCGGTGACGGTCCTGGGCGCCATCGCCCTGTTGAGCTGGATCTTCGGCGGCAGTGGTTACTTCGCCGGTGATCCGCTGCTGGCGGTCCTTTCCGGCGGCGCCCTGCTGGGGGCCTTCTTCATGGCCAATGATTACGTCACCTGTCCCACCGGCCGTAAGGCCCAGCTGATCTATGGGCTGGGGGTAGGGGCCTTGACCGTGCTGATCCGCTTGAAGGGCGGCTATCCGGAGGGCATTTGCTACGCCATCCTGCTGATGAACCCGGTCAGCTCGGTCCTCGACAACTGGTTGAAACCTGAGCGCTTCGCGCCGGTCCAGGGAGGGGCGTAATGAAGGATATTTTCACCATCGTCTTCCGGCTGACCGTCTCCTGTCTCCTGGCCGGGCTGGTCATGGGAGCGACCTTCGTCTTCACCAACAAGGCCAAGCTCCATAACGCCGAGGTCCGCGAGCAGAAGGTCATGCTGGGGCTGCTGGGCTATTCCGGGGCGAAAACCGCCCCCGCCTCTTTGAAATTGCATCCGGTCTATCGCTACCTGGTCAGTGGTGGCGGGGTCTCCTCCCTCGGTTATCTGGTGCCGACCAGCGGTGCCGGCGAGGCGGGTTATGTCTTCGTCAACCTGGGGCTGGACGGCAATTTCCTCGGCAAGGAAGATGTGCGGCTGGAGGCCCACAAGGCCGCCGAGGCGAACGAGCGGGAGGCGGCCATCGTCGTCGCCCTTGGGAGCGGCAAGGAGTGCCGTTATGTCGATCAGACCATCGTCGCCACCGACAACGGCCAGCGGCTGGCCTATCTGCTGCCCGGCGAGTTCCCCGGTTTCAAGACCTTCATCAACGTGATCCTCTCCGTCGATCCCGCCTTCGCCGTTACCGGTCTGGAGATCATGGAGCATGAGGAAGATCCCGGCCTGGGCGGCGAGATCGTCCAGGCCTATTTCAAGAACCAGTTCCGCGGCAAGACATACGAGGCCCTGAAGAAGCTGGGGGTGGTCAAGGAGCCGCTGCCCGATGAGTACCGGCGGGTTCTGGAAAACGACCGGAACGGCGGCAGCATCGGCGCCGAGGAAGTGGCCCAAGTTGAGGCCAGCTATAGTGGCAAAGACATCTATGCCCTGACCGGCGCCACCATCTCCAGTAAGGCGGTGACCAACGGCGTCAAGTCCATCGTCAACAAGTTCGCCTACCGGATCGGGATTCTCGACCGGGTTCTCAAAGAGCAGCAGATCGTCGTCCCCTTCTAGGGGCTTGGCGGTCAGGAATCAGCAGCGGAGGAGTAAAGTGGCTACCGATAAATCCAGTCTCCAGCTCATCACCAACGGCATCTTAAACGAGAACCCGATCTTTCGGCTGGTTCTCTCCATGTGCCCGGCGGTGGGGATCAGCACCACGGTGATGAACGGCCTGATGCTGGGGGTGGCGGTCCTCTTCGTCCAGGTCTTTTCCAGTTTGACCATTGCCATCTTTAAAAATGTCATCCACCCCCGCATCCGCATCCCCACCTACACCCTGACCATCGCCACCTGGGTGACCGTCATCGACATGGTCCTAGCCGCCTACATGCCGGAGGCCTACGCCAAGATGGGCATCTTCATCAAGCTGATCGTCGCCTTCGCCATCATCACCATGCGGCTGGAGATGTTCGCCTGCAAGGAGACGGTCTCCGCCTCCTTCTTTGACGGGATCGGCATGGGCTTAGGCTTCATGGCCGGGATGATGGCCATCGGCTTCGTCCGGGAACTACTGGGGATGGGTACGCTGCTGGGCTACGACCTCCTGGGCTTCAAGCCCCTGCTCTTCTTCGTCCTGCCCCTGGCCGGCTTCTTCTGCGTGGGGCTGATGATGGGCTTTTTCAACTATATCGAGGCGCGTTATAAGAGCGCCAAACGGGCCAGCGCATGAAGACCTTTACCATGATTAAACGGGCGCTGCCGGCGGCCCTGCTTTGTCTCCTGCTCCTGCCGGCCCTGGTGTGGGCCGGGGCCATCTCCGGCCAGCGCTTCGGGGCGGCCGACGAGATTGTCCTGACCTTTGCGGCCGGGCCGGACCAGGCCACGGCGACTAATCCCGAGAGCTACAGCGTTCACGAGGAGGCCGACCCGGACATCCGTCTGGCGGTGGCCACCGCCAGTCTGGGGGCGGACGGCCGCACCGTCACCCTGAAGTTCAGCGCGCCGCTCAACACCTTGAAACCCCATGTGGTGACGACGGCCGGGGCGAGTGCCCGGGTCAGCAAATCCTATCTGGGCTATCTCTTCGGCATCCTGGTCAGCGCCCTGTTGATCAACAACTTCGTCTTCACCAAGTACCTGGGGCTCTGCGTCTTCTTCGGCACCTCCAAGCGCAAGGACACCGCCAAGGGCATGGGTTTCACCTTCCTGATCGTCATGGTAGCCAGCGCTATCATGAGCTGGTTCTTCTACCAGTTCATCTTGAAGCCCTTCCAGTTGAACTTCCTGCAGATCGTCATCTTCATTGGCCTGGTCTCGCTGACCGTCCAGGCGGTCGATACTGTGCTGCGCAAGGTCAATCCGGTGCTCTTTAACTCCTTCGGGGTCTATCTGGTTCTGGTCATCGCCAACTGCGTGATCCTGGCGGTACCGTTGATCCTGGCCGACAATGAGTACAATTTCTTTGAGTCGCTGATGCTGGCCACCGGAGCGGGTGGCGGCTTCATGCTGGCCCTGTATCTGATGGCCTCGGTGCGGGAGCGTCTGGAGCTGGCCAATGTGCCGCGCTCCTTTAAAGGGGTGCCGATTGCCTTTATCGTGGCCGGGCAGTTTGCCCTGGCCTTCTTGGGTTTTTCCGGTCTTTCCATTTTTTAGCGAGCAGGCGGTTTAGGTATGGATGCACAGTTAATCAATCTGGCTCTGGGCGGCATCGCCCTGCTGGTCTGCATTGGCCTCTTCTTCGGCATTGGCCTGGCCCTGGCCGCCCATAAGTTCGCGGTGGAGGCCAATCCCAAGATCGAGGCAGTACTCCACTCCCTGGCCGGCGCCCAGTGCGGCGGCTGCGGCTATCCGGGTTGCGAGGGCTACGCCATCGCGGTGGTCAACGACCCGGAGGTGCCGCCCAATCTCTGTTTTCCGGGCAAGGAGGCGGTGGCGGCCAAGGTCGCCGAGCTGACCGGCAAGAAGATGACGGCGGTAGAGGACATGATCGCCGTGATCCGCTGTTCCCGCGAGGAAGGACGGGTCAGTCACAAGCACGAGTACATCGGCTTTGCCTCCTGCACCGCCGCCAACTTAGGCTTCGGCGGCCCCTCGGCCTGCCAGTATGCCTGTATCGGCCTGGGCGAGTGCGCGATGGTTTGCCCCTTCGATGCGATCACCATGGTCGAGGGCTTCCCGGTCATCGACCCGGATCGCTGCGTCAGCTGCGGCACCTGCGTCAAGACCTGCCCCAAGAAGGTCATTGAGCTGATGAGCCTGAAGGCCCGGGTTTATGTGCCTTGCAGCTCCAAGGACCTGGGCAAGAAGGTCACTGCGGTCTGCCAGGTCGGCTGTATCGCCTGCCAGATGTGCGTCAAGAAATGCCCGGCTGAGGCGGTAACCTATGCCGATGGTCTGATCCGGGTTGATCAGCAGAAATGTCTGGAGTATGGGGCCGATTGCCAGGAGATCTGTGTCGAGAAGTGCCCACGCGGAATCATGCGTCGGTTTGACGGGCGGAAAGTCGTCGCCCGCAAGGATCCGGGCTTGAAGATGGCGTCTTAATAATGAGTGTCTTAAGTTAGGTAATTCGCCGACGTCATTGCGAGGAGCGAAGCAACGAAGCAATCTCTTGCAGATACGGCTAAAGAATGATTGCTTCGCTACGCTCGTAATGACGAATTTGTTTAGTTAGAGGGAGACAGACCATGAAAATATCGACAGAGGCCACCAGCGGCTGCGACCAGCAGCGCCGTTCCTTTCTGAAGCTCTCCGGCCTGCTGGGGTTGGGCGTGGCCACCGGCGCCGCTCTCCTGCCGACCGAGCGGGCCGAGGCAATGCTCTTCGGCAAGAGCGACTACAAGGTGTCGCGGACCAAGCTGGTCATGGGCTCTTTTCTGGCCATCACCGCCGTCCATTCCTCCCGGGACCAGTCGGAGCAGGCCGTCGGCCTGGCCTTCGACGAGGTTGACCGTCTTTGCCGTCTCTTGAGTCGACACAATTCGGACACTCCAGTGGCTCAGCTCAACAGTACCGGCTCACTCAAGGGCGCCCCCCTGGAGGTTCTTGAGGTGGTGGCCCGTTCGCTGGCCTACAACCGTGAAACCGGCGGGGCCTTCGATATCACCGTTAAACCGATCTTGGATCTTTACAAAAGCCGCTTCGAGAACGGCAAGACTCCCACCGAGGCAGAGATCGCCGCCCTGTTGCCACGAGTCGGCACCGAACATATTCGCTTCAGCGGCGGTGACATTTCTTTTGACCGGGCAGGGATGGGCATCACCCTGGATGGTATCGCCCCTGGCTATATCGTCGATCGGGCCTCGGAAATTATGAGCCGCCATGGTGTGGTCAATCATTTGATTAACTGTAGCGGCGATATCCGGGCCAGCGGGGTGGCCGCCAAAGGCAAGCCCTGGACCGTGGCCATCCAGGACCCGGCCAAACATCAGGACTATCCCCAGGTGGTCAGCTTGGGTACCGGGGCCATTTCCACTTCTGGTAACTACGAGCTTTATTACGACCAGGAGAAGCTCTATTACCACATCGTCAATGGTCGGACCGGCCACTCGCCAAGCTTCGCCACCAGTGTGACAGTCACCGCCCCGTCTGTGATGGCAGCCGACGCCTTGGCCACCAGCCTCTGTGTACTTTCGCCGGCCCAGGGGTTGGCCCTGATCGACCGCCAGGCCGACTGTTCGGCCTATATTATCGGTCGGGATGGCGCAAACCACCGTTCCTCCCGCTGGAACACCACCACTTGAACCGTAACCGGAGTAAGGTTCGCGTGATCTTGTGAGGACAAGAAAACCCGTCGGGAGCAATCCCGGCGGGTTTTCTTGTTTGTTGGAGACTTCAAGGGAAGGAAACTCCTACCAGAGCCCAGCCGGGCCGACCGCTTGAATCTTCTCCTGTAAAAGTTGGCGGAAATCACGGCCGGAGATCTCCCGGGCGCCCAAGCTGAGCAGGTGCTCGGTGCGGACCTGACAGTCAATGCCAGCGAAGCCTTGAGCCTTGAGGGTGACGACCAAGGCGGCCAAAGCCACCTTGGAGCTGTCGGGAACCAGGCTGAACATCGATTCCCCGAAGAAGATTCGGTCCAGGGCCAAACCATAGAGGCCGCCGATCAACTCTTCGCCGAGGTAACACTCCACCGAGTGGGCATAACCCAAGGCATGCAGGCGGCAGAAAGCCTCGATCAGCGGCGGATCCAGCCAGGTGCCGGTGCGACTCCTGGTCTCGCCGCAGAGATGGATGACTTGGGCGAAATTCCGGTCGCAGCAGACCCGGAACCTGCCCTGGCGGATGGTGCGAGCCAGCCGGCGCGAGATGCGCAGTTCCGCCGGGAAAAGAACCAGACGCGGGTCGGGCGCCCACCAGAGAAGCGGCTCGCCCGGTGCGTACCAAGGGAAGATGCCGAGCCGATAGGCCAGCAGCAGCCGCTCTGGACTCAGGTCGCCGCCCACCGCCAGCAGGCCATCGCTTCTGGCCAGCTCGGGGGGTGGAAAGGCCAGGGAGTCATTCAAGGCGAAAACCGGCATATTGGCTGGGACGGCGAACCAAAAGGGGTTTAAGGAAGGCCGGGGTGGCTCCCGATGTTCAGAGTCTCTCGGCGTCTTCTGGCCTTTTACCACACCACTCGGGAAAAGTCGATTCTACCGCTCCGTCTGGTACGCGGGACTATGCTGGTCGCACCCCAGGCTTTTCTTGACATGTCTCGGTAAAAACGTTAAGTGTTTCGCCTAGTTATGCGTGGGTTTGCATCCTTTTGCCAGCGACAGCCAGTGAGGACACCATGTCAACCGGAGTAGAGACCAAGAAAGTCCTGTCCGTCAAGGCGCGGGAGTTATTGAAGTCTATCCCCAAGGTCGATGAATTCCTGGGCTGGCTGGCCGCTGATGGCGAGGAACTCACCGCCCTGGTCAAGGAGGCGGTCCGGGAAACCCTGGAGGAGTGCCGGGCGGCCATCCTGGCCGGCACCCTGCGCAGCCAGGGCGGGCTTGCCCCGGAGTTGCTCCGGACCAGTTTCACTGCCAAGCTGGCCAGGCGCACCACCCCCAACTTCATCCGGGTGATCAATGCCACCGGGGTGGTGATCCACACCAACCTGGGCCGCTCGGTCCTGCCAGCCGAGGCGATGGCCAGGATCAATGCGGTCGGCTCCGGCTACTCCAACCTGGAATTCGACCTTGCCACCGGCAAGCGCGGCAGTCGTTACAGCCTGGTCGAGGAACTGCTCTGTCAGCTGACCGGGGCCGAGGCCGCCCTGCTGGTAAACAACAACGCCGCCGCCGTGCTGCTGGCCCTGGACACCCTGGCCAAGGGCCGGGAGGTCATCGTCTCGCGGGGGCAACTGGTCGAGATCGGCGGTTCCTTTCGAATTCCCGAGGTGATGGCCCGTAGCGGCGCCCGTCTGGTCGAGGTAGGCGCCACCAACCGCACCCATCTGCGCGACTATCGGGCGGCGGTCACCGAGGAAACCGCCCTGCTGCTCAAGGTCCATACCAGCAACTACCGGATTATCGGCTTTGCCTCGGAGGTCGCGCTGGCGGAGCTGGTCGAACTGGGGCGGCAGCACAACTTGCCGGTCATGGAGGATCTGGGCAGCGGCTGTCTGCTGGATCTCTCCCGTTATGGCCTGATGAAGGAGCCCACCGTCCGCGAGGTGGTGGCGGCCGGTCCCGATGTGGTCACCTTCAGCGGCGATAAACTCCTGGGCGGCCCCCAGGCCGGGATCATTGTCGGGCGGCGGGAAATCATCGAACGGATCAAGCAGAACCCTCTGAACCGGGCTCTGCGGATCGACAAATTCACCCTGGCCGGACTTGAAGCGGTACTCAGGCTTTATCAGGACGAGCGCAAGGCCCTGCGCCTGATTCCGACTCTGGCCATGCTCACCCTAAGCCAAGCTGAGATCGGCGCCAAAGCCCGGCGGTTGACCAGGCGGTTGCGCAAACCACTGGCCGGCCAATGCCGGGTAAGTACCATCTCGACCGTCTCGCGGGTGGGTGGCGGCGCCCTGCCGGAATACGATCTGGCCACCGTGGCAGTCAGTCTGGCGCCGGAGGTCTTTTCAGTTAATGAATTGGAGGAGCGGTTGCGGCGGGCTCACGAACCGGTGCTTGGCCGGATTGAGAACGATCGCTTTCTGCTCGATATGCGAACCGTGGCCGGACCGGAGATCCTCCGACTGGCCAATACCCTACTCACCGTCTTCGGAGTGCCGGCATGAACTGTCCTTTCACTTGGCCGGGTTTCGCGCTGAAGCCCGAGAATCTGGCGGCCTGGCGATATTTCTTTGCCCGACAGATCAGGAAAAAGTTTCCCTGTCAGGAGGTAACTTTTATTTCCGGCGGTGAGGCAGCCGAGCCCCGAAGCGAATGGCCGCCGGAGTGGCTTGAGGCCTTGCGGCTGGTGGCCAAGAAGGGCCAGCCGGTGGTGGCCGGCGAGTCCCCCCGGCTCTTTCTGCCGCTCAAAGATGGCGATGAACTGTACGCGGTAGCGGTACTGGGCGGCGGCGACCCCGAGCTCTACGAGAAATACACGATCAAGACCATCCTGGAGCGCAGTCAGGGGCTGGTCGAGGAGTTTCGTGACCTTAAAAAACTGGGCGGCGACCCTCTGACCGGATTGTTCAGCGCCCAGTTATTCCGCGAAATCCTGGCCGAGCGGCTGGCAGCAGAGGAGCCCTTCTATCTGGCAATACTGGAGATCTACCCCCGGATTCGCGATGCCGGTCAGGCCTACGCCTACCTGAAGAGGGCGGCCGGATTCCTCGATGCCATGTCCGGCCGCGAGGTTCCGGTCTACCACCTGGGGGCCGGCACCTTTGCCATGCTCTGGGAAGACGAGGGGGCCAAGGCGGCCCGGGACACCGCCGACCTGATCCTCTACCGTCTGCAGCGTGAGCGGCTGGGGCGGGTCCATATCGGGCTGGTCCGGGCGCCGCAGCCGGGACGCAACACCCCGGCGGCCTTGCTAGGCCTGGCCTGGGAGGCGGTTATTCAGGCCCGACCAAGAGGGCCCTTCGCCCGGGCCACCTGGCTGAGCGCGGCCGAGCGGGAGGCCCATCCCTTTCTGGCTTTGCCGGTCAAGATTGCCAACCGTCTGCGCGATCTGGTCCGCCCGGTTGAGCGTTTCGTGGTTGCAGCCCTGGCCTGCGACCGGGAGGAAAACAGTGCCACCTTCGCGGCCGACTTGGGCAGGTCGCTGAAAACCGGTTGGGAACTGGTCGGCCGTTCAGCCGGCGAGCAGTTCCTCTTCCTGCCGGGGCTGACCGGTCCGGCGGCCCTCAAGGCCGTGCAAAAGATCCAAACGCAGTATGGCAAGAGTGTTGGGAATGGGGCGACTTTTTCGGGTGGTATCGCCCATTTTCCCTGCGGATCATTCAAGAAGGCGACCATCGCCCTTAATGGCCGCAAGGCCCTGGAGCATGCGACCTTTTACGGCCCTGGCAGCGTAGCCCTGTTCGATTCGGTCGCCCTGAACATCAGCGGCGATGTCTACTATAACGACGGCGCCTTGACCGAGGCGATCCAGGAATACCTGCTGGGGCTGAATCTGGACGGAGAGAACGTCAATCTGCTCAACAGTCTGGGCGTGGCCTATGTCAAACTTAGCCGCCTTAGTCAGGCCGCCACCTGTTTTGAACGTGTTCTGGCCCTGGAGCCGGACAACTTTATGGCCCTCTTCAACCTCGGTTCGACCTGGTTGACTTTGGGACGAGACGACCAGGCAGTCGGCTACCTAGAGCGTGGGTTGCAGGTCAACGCCCGCTACTTCGACCTGGTCCTGCAGCTGGCCGGCTTGTACTGTCGCTCCGGCCAATATGGCCGGGTGGTCGAGTTATTAGATCCCGCCATCGCTGATCCTTCGCGGCAGCTAGCCGAATGGGAACGGGCGGCGGCCTGCCGCTACCTGGGCGAGGCCCTGCGTTGTCTGGGCGAAAACAGTCGGGCCATGACCATTCTGCAGCGGGCCAACCGCTACAACCCTCGTGACAGTAGGGTGTTGAGTCTTTTGGGCGAAACTTATGACTCCGAGGGCCAGGGTAGTGATGTGGCCCTCACCCTATGCCGCCAGGCGGTTGAACTGGACGAAGCCAGGTGGGATAACTGGTACCGCCTCGGCCTGGTCGAATTCCGGCAGGGTATGCTCCGCGAGGCCCTGGTCGATCTGCAGAAAAGTTGCAAACTCAACCGGACCGCCCTCGAGCCGGCCATCCTGCTGGCCGAAGTTTACGAAAAAATCGGCAAGCGGCGGCTGGCCCTACGTCAGTCCGCCAAGGCCGCCAGGCTCCAGGCGATTGTTCCTGTCGACCAAGGAAAATCCCCGGAAAAAACCGCGGCAACCCGACACAAAAATCCCCGCAAAACGGAGAAGCGCTGATGCCTAAATTTCCGATCCCCCGGCTGAATGACGAAAGCCATCAATACGGTCTGGACCACTTCAATGTCGGCGATTCCTGGCGACTGTTCCGGATCATGTCCGAATTCGTCGACGGATTCGATACCCTCTCGGCCCTGCCGCATCCGGCGGTCTCCTTCTTTGGCTCGGCCCGGACCACCCCCCAGGACCCCTGCTACGACCTGACCGTAGAGATCTCCCGTAAGCTGGCCCTGGCCGGTTATCCCATCCTCACCGGTGGCGGACCCGGGATTATGGAAGCGGCCAACAAGGGAGCGTTCGAGGCCGGCGGCATCTCCATCGGCCTCAACATTACCCTGCCCTTCGAACAGGAGCCCAACAAGTTCACCAACCTGCCGCTGGACTTCAAGTACTTCTTCGTCCGCAAGGTGATGTTCATAAAGTACGCCATGGCCTTCATCTGTCTGCCCGGCGGCTTCGGCACCCTGGACGAGATGTTCGAAGCCCTTACCCTGATGCAGACCCACCGGATTAAACCCTTCCCGGTGATCCTGGTCTGCAACGACTTCTGGGGTCCACTGGTCGGGTGGTTCAAGGAGCGGTTGGTTCCCGAGGGGAACATCAGAGAGGAAGACCTCTTCCTCTTCACGGTTCTCGATAACCCCGACGAGATCGTCAGTTATATTCGCAAGACCGTGATTCTCTGAGTTTAAATGTTAGTGCCTGCCCACAAGGCTATCTTGGCCATGCTCCTGCCAATGCTTCTGGTCGGCTGCGACTCCGGCGGGGAATTCGATTTGGGCAAGGCCATAACCCTGGGATTCGGGGTGCTGCAGGCCACCACCCTCGACGAAAACAGCGTTAGCCGAACCGCCTCCCTGGCCGCCAAGGAGCTGGACGGCAAAAGCCGGATCGCCCCAGCCGACAGCCCCCAAGTGATTAGGCTGGCCAGGATTACCAGGGGTTTGCATGGATACGGTAACCTCAAGCTCAACTTCAAGGTCTATCTCTCCAAGGAGGTCAACGCCTTTGCCATGGCCGACGGCACGGTGCGGGTCCACGCCGGACTCCTGGAGGCCATGCCAGACGATCAGGTTCTGGCGGTGATCGGCCACGAGATTGCCCATGTCGGGCTCAAGCATTCTTACAAGCAGCTGCGGGAGGCGCTGCTGACCGATGTCGCCTTCAAGGCCGCCGGTTCGTTGGGCGGCACGGTGGGCGAGCTTTCCTCCTCGCAGTTGGGCCAACTAGGTCAGGTAGCGGTCAACGCCCGGTTCTCCCAGAGCGACGAGCTGGAGGCCGACGCCTGGGCTGTCAAGTTGCTCAAGACCCAAGGGCAAGACCCTAACGCCATGAAGCGAGCCATCGAGACCCTGCGTGACAAGTTCGGCAGTGGCGGCGGTTTCCTGAGCAGCCACCCGGCCAACGCTAAGCGGATCGCCAATATTCAGGCGGCTATCGAACAGTCGTAGATTTTTCGGCAACATGGTAAACAAGAAGGGCGGCGCTCAATTCTGGCGACCGCCCTTCTTATTGGCGTGTAGTAGAGTGGCCTTGTGGAACATCGCTGCCTGAAGCTAATGAAAAATATGAATTCATGGCACAAGACTGATGGTCATTCAGCAAGTCAAAAAGCAGCGAATCCATCATTGCGAGTAAAGCGCAGCAATCTATATCATGGCAATAAGAGACAGATTGCTTCGTTGCTACGCTCCTCGTAATGACGCGGTTCCAGTAGTTACGCTTAACCCTGACTCCGGCGGTAAACACGTATGAGGATCGAGAATAAATCCCGGTTCCAGCACTCCCTTAGTGATCCGGCTGAGTTTACCCTGACGCTGGAACTGGTGCCGAGCCGGGCCGGCCGTGGCACGGCCCATGACCGAGCCCTGGCTTTCGCCAGGGAAGCCGCCGCCGATGGGCGGCTGCAGGCGGTGAGCATTACCGAAAACGCCGGCGGCCATCCCGCCCTAGCCCCCGAGGTCCTGGGGTTGGAAATTCTCGAACTGGGGCTGGATGTGATCATCCACCTCTCTTGCAAGGACAAGAACCGCAACCAGATCGAAAGCGGTCTCTTCGCCTGGGACCGGGCCGGGTTGCGCAATCTTCTGGTGGTTGGGGGCGATTATCCGCAACGCGGCTATCGGGGCGGGGCCAAGCCGGTCTTCGATCTCGACAGTGTCCAACTGTTGGACCTGCTCGGTCGCTTGAATCGCGAGCAACCCGGCGGCGACCGCCGTAATCCGATAGTAAAGGGGTTGGAACCCACCTCGTTCTGCAAGGGGGTGGCGGTGTCGCCCTTCAAGCACCTGGAGGCGGAGCTGGCGATGCAGTACTTCAAGCTCCAGCGCAAGGTCGCCAACGGCGCCGACTATGTGATTACCCAGGTCGGCTATGATGCCCGCAAGTTCCAAGAGTTGCTGATCTTTATGCGCCAGCAGCAGCTCAATGTCCCGGTCCTCGGCAATGTCTTTGTGCCGACCCCCGGGGTGGCCGGCTTAATGAACCAGGGCAAGATCCCCGGAGTGGTGCTGCCGGACCATTACTACGCCAGATTTTTGACCGATTTCACCGAACCAGATAAAGGGCGGAAGAAGATGCTGCAACGAGCGGCCCGCTTGCTCGCGGTGCTCCAAGGGTTGGGCTATGCCGGGGCCCATGTCGGCGGACCCGGCCTGACTTTTACCGAGCTGGACTATATTCTGGCTGAGCGGGAGGCGGTCAAGTCAGATTGGCTGGAGTTTATCACAGAGTTTTCCTGCTGGCCCGAGGAGTCATTCCACTGCTACCAGAAAGCCCAGGATGGCACGGGGCTGAACAGCGAGGAAAGGACGGCAGGGGCAGAGCTTTCGACCTCGCTGACCTATGAGATGTCCCGCTGGTTTCACGACCAGGCCTTCACAGAAGAGGGCTTGCTGTATCGCCAGATGTCCAGGCTGTGTCGCCGTTTCGCAAGCGGGGCGGGTAGCGGGTTACTTGATCTCTTTGAATACTACGTCAAGTTTCTGCTTTATCGCTGCCAACATTGCGGCGACTGTACCCTGCCAGAGTTGGCTTTCCGCTGCCCCCAATCCGGTTGCGCGAAAAACATCCTGAACGGGGCCTGTGGCGGGAGCCGGGATGGTTGGTGTGAGGTTTATCCTGGTCGGAAGAAATGTTTTTATGTCGAGGTATACAATCGGCTGAAAAAAGACGGGCTGGAAAAGAGCATGCAGGAAGGGTTTTTGCCGCCCCGCGACTGGGCGTTAAATGAAACCTCCTCCTGGGTTAATTTCTTTATGAATCGGGATCACACTAACCTCCGCAAGTAATTTGCATCGCAGCAAAGGGTTATTGGTCATGATTATAATGGCACTTCACCAAGCAGGCTAACACTCTAGATATGACTATGAAAAAACGTGATATTTTTATTGCAATGGAATTTGGATGAAATCAATCTTTACCTTGGTCGATGATGATAATATCGCCACGAATATTACTGCCCGCACCCATTACCACACTGTTCTCATTGCTGTCGCCGGTCTTGGTGGTGCTTTTCCCCCCCGACCCGCCGGAACCCTTTTCAGCCACCTTTGCTTGAGATTTAGACTTTTCGATGATGAATTTGATGTTCTTACTGGCTTTGCCAAGCTCGTCGTCACCGGAAATTGCATCGTCGGTTGCCTTTGAAATCCCATCATCAAAGTCATCGGCCCGGAGGCTATTCTGCGACGAGAAAATAAATAACAAAGTGATAAGCGCGAGCAGAAGCCGTTTCATTTTATACTCCGTGACGATAGCAATAATGAGATCCTGATCGAGGATATGGGAATCCCGGGACTGGTATCGTCCCGGGATTCCCAATTAAACTAAATACAATTATTCAACTGCAACAGAGCCCATGCTGGCGGTGGAATTCTCACCAATGGCGACGTTGGCGGACTTGTCGATCTTGGCATTATTGCTGATGGTGCCTTTGACGTTGGAGTTCTTAATGGTCACGGAACCCATGTTGGCGGTGGTGTTTTTGCCGATAGCCACGTTGGCGGACTCACCGATCGTCGCCTTGTTGGAAACCGTGCCCTTAACGTTAGCATTATCCATGGTCACCGAACCCATGTTGGCGGTGGTACCTTCACCGATGGCCACGTTGGCGGACTTATCGATCTTGGCATTATTGCTGACGGTGCCCTTGACGTTGCTGTTCTTCATGGTCACCGACGCCATATTGGCGGTGGTGTCCTTGCCGATGGCAACGTTGGCGGATTCCTTCACGGTTGCCTTGTTGGAGACGGTTCCCTTGACGTCGCTGTTGTCCATGGTGATGGAGCCCATGTTGGCGGTGGTACCTTCGCCGATGGCCACGTTGGCGGACTTCTCGATCTTAGCATTGTTGGATACGGTGCCCTTGACGCTACCACCCTTCATGGTCACGGAAGCCATATTAGCGGTGGTATCTTTGCCGATGGCAACGTTGGCGGATTCCTTCACGGTTGCCTTGTTGCTGATGGTGCCTTTGACGTTAGCGTCCTGCAGGGTCACAGAACCCATGTTGGCGGTGACGTTCTCGCCAATAGCAACGTTAGCGGACTTCTCAATGTTGGCATTGTTGGACACGGTGCCTTTGACATTGGAATTCTTGACACCCATGGAGCCCATGTTGGCGTTGGCGTTCTTACCGATGGCCACGTTGGCGGATTCCTTCACGGTTGCCTTGTTGGACAGGGTCCCTTTGATATCGGACTGAGCCATTGACAAAGACGAGAAACCCATCACCAGGCTTACTGCTGCGATTGCTACGACTACTTTTTTCATTTTTTTCTCCTCCTTCTTGGTTTATTGACTACTGACTAGGGTTTTATGTTTTACTGCCTGTTGCCTACTTCATGATAACTGAATTTTTGTTGGACGTTCCGCTACCCGCTTGAACATTGATGTTCTGTCCAAAGCTAAAGGGGCTATCTATATCATTAACCGTTATACCCTTGCCGGAGGTTACTGAGATGTTACCCCCAACGCTGCTGCCGTTTTTGATCACCACGGCACCAGAATTTGCCTCTGCACCGGAACCGGCGGCCACATTAATCGCACCACCCTTTACCCTGGTGGATATATTCCCACCAACAGTGCTATTTTCCACCACGGTGGAGCCCATGTTGGCTGTGGTACGGCTACCGGCGGCAACATTGAGGGCTGCCCCTGCTACGGTATTGCTAACGTTCCCTCTTACAGAACTGTTGACTATGGTGGCTGAACCCATGTTGGCAGTGGAACGATCACCAACCGCAACATTCAGGGCCGCCCCGCCAACGGTGTTGGTGATGTTGCCTTTAACCGTACTATTGTCAATCTTGGTCGCGGCCATATTGGCGGTGGCGCGATTGCCGGCCGCCAGGTTCAATGCGGCTCCGCCGACCGTATTTGTCATGTTGCCTTGGACATTGCTGCCCTTAATTCTGGCGGCCGCCTGATTTGCTTCGACCTGGCTGCCGGCGGCCAGGTTAAGGGCGGCACCACCAACGGTATTGGTGATATTGCCTTGAACCGTCGAGTTTTCAATTTTTGCGGCCGCCTGATTAGCCTCAGCACGACTTCCCGCTGCAAGATTAAGCCCGGCACCTGCAACAGTGTTGGTGATGTTTCCTTTAACGTTGGAATTCCCAAGTTTTACCGCTGCTTGATTGGCTTCAGCCCGGTCTCCGGCCGCGAGGTTTAGCCCGGCGCCAGCTACAGTGTTAACCACATTGCCTTTGAGTTCAGAGTTCTTCATTGAAACCGCCGCCTGATTGGCTTCAGTCTGGCTTCCTGCTGCCAGGTTGAGGCCGGCTCCGGCCACGGTGTTAACCACGTTGCCCTGGAGCTTTGAATTTTCCATCTTCACAGCAGCTTGATTGGCAATAGCCCGGTCTCCGGCAGCGAGGTTTAGCCCAGCGCCGGCGACAGTGTTAACCACATTGCCTTTGAGTTCAGAATTTTTCATTGAAACTGCCGCCTGATTGGCTTCAGCCTGGCTTCCTGCGGCCAAGTTGAGGCCGGCCCCGCCCACGGTGTTAACCACGATGCCCTGAAGCTTTGAGTTTTCCATCTTCACAGCGGCTTGATTGGCAATAGCCCGGTCCCCTGCCGCAAGGTTCAACCCCGCTCCGGCCACGGTGTTGACCACGGTCCCCTTAAGCTCGGAATTTTCCATCTTCACCGCAGCCTGGTTTGCCTCGACACGGTTACCAGCTGCGAGGTTAAGACCGGCGCCACCGACAGTGTTGACCACGGTGCCTTGGAGTTTTGAGTTTTCCATTTTAACGGAAGCCTGGTTAGCTTCAGCACGATTACCGGCCGCCAGGTTCAATCCCGCACCAGCCACCGTGTTAACAACAGTACCTTTCAGTTCAGAGCTTTTCATTTTGAGGGAGGCTTGGTTGGCCTCGGCCTGATTACCAGCGGCCAGATTGAGACCAGCGCCGCCAACGGTATTGACCACAGTACCTTGAAGCTTGGAGCTTTCCATCTTGACGGCAGCCTGATTGGCCTCTGCCTGATTACCAGCAGCCAGGTTTACAGCCGCTCCGCCAATAGTATTTATAATGGTTCCTTTTGCATCGCTGTTCCGCATTTTGACCGCAGCTTGGTTGGCTTCGACCTGATTGCCGGCAGCCAAGTTAACCGATGCACCTAATACGGTATTAACGGCCGCACCTTGGAGTTTGCTGTTTTCCATTTTAGTTGCAGCTTGGTTAGCTTCAGCCCGGTTGCCGGCAGCCAAGTTGACACCGGCTCCGACCATCGTGTTGACTACAGCGCCGCTTAATTGGGAATTTTGCATTTTGGTAGCGGCTTGATTAGCCTCGACTTGGTTACCTGCCGCCAAGTTTACGGCGCCCCAGGCACCCACGGTATTGACTACCGCTCCTTTGACCTGACTATTTTCGGCTTTCATCGCAGCCTGATTGGCTTCCGCCCGGTTTCCGACCGCAACATTGACCAGGTTCTGGCTGATGGCGGTGTTGACCACCGCTCCGGTAACCTGTGAGTTCTCCAGCGAAGTGGCTACCTGACGTGCTTCTATCTGGTTACCAACACCAACGTTAACCAAATTCTGACCGCCGGCGGTATTGACCACCGCCCCGGTTACTTTGCTGTTACTCATACGCACCGTGGCCTGGTCGGCTTGAACTTTGTTGCCGACACCAACGTTGACCATATTCTGACCAACACCGGTGTTGACCACAGCCCCGGTAACTTGACTGTTATCCATGACAACCGAGGACTGCCCGGCCTTGACCTGGTTGCCGACCCCGACGTTGATCATATTTTGGGCAACACCGGTATTGACTACAGCTCCGGTGACCTTGCTGCCAGTCATATTGACGGAAGCTTGATTGGCTTCGATCTGATTTCCAACACCGACATTGACCATATTCTGACCAACCGCAGTGTTGACTACCGCACCAGTAACGTTGCTGCCAGCCATATTAACCGAGGCCTGATTGGCTTGAACTTGGTTACCGACGCCAACGTTGACCATATTTTGGCCCACGGCGGTATTGACCACGGCACCGGTCACCTTGCTGCCTGTTATACCCACGGAAGCTTGTTTGGCCTTAACTTCATTACCAACCCCAACATTGACGGCGTTGTTAACCACAGCTGTGTTGATGATCGCCCCGGTGGTCTTGCTGTCCGACATACGGACAGAGGCCTGATCAGCCTCAACCTTGTTACCGACCCCAACATTAACCAAATTCTTGCCGACCGTGGTGTTGATCACTGCCCCGGTGGCCTGGCTTTGTTCCATGACGATTGACGATTGAGCGGCCTTAACTTGGTTGCCAACGCCTACATTGACACCGGTATCGACAACCGAGGTATTGATGGCAGCCCCGGTAACCTTGCTGCCCCCGAGGTTGATGGAGGCTTGGTCAACTGAAACTTTATTACCGACACCTACGTTAACGGCATTTTTGCCGATTGCGGTATTTATTGCCGCCCCGGTTATATCGGTATTGGAAGTGCTGATGGAACCCTGGTTAGCTGTGATTTGATTGCCCACCGCAACATTGACGTTTTTCTCAACGGTGGCGGTGTTGACCACTGCACCACGAACCTTACCTCCCGAGAGGGTTGTCGATCCCTGAGAGGCTTTAATGTCGGCGCCAACGGCAACGTTTACGTTCTGTTTGGCTTTGTTGGTGTTGACAATGGCACCGCCCATATCGAGGTTTTTGACTTTTATGGAACTTTGCGTTGCCTCGGCGTTTTTCCCAACCGCCACATTTACGGCTTTGTCTATTTTGCCTGGGACGTTGATAACTGCCCCTTTAAGATCTGACTCTGCAAGGGCGTTGGACAGCGACAGGAGCATGGAACCCAAAATTATAGGGGTAAAACATGATTTTCTCATAAGTACTCCTCTGGGGACTACCTTGTTTGCCGAGACACATTCTGGCTAACAAACCGGCGCATCATTGTCATTTAGAACAGATCACCTTTATGCACTTCAATTCTATCTCGCCTTTTGAATTATAAACAAAGTTTTTGTATATATCTTGAGTTAATTTACTCAAAAAAAGAATACCGAGACCACATTGATCTCCTGTTGCCACTATCCTATTTCTCTAAACAAAAAACAGTGAAGCAATGCGCCCTTTTTTGGGGATTTTTTCACAATTTTTTACTGCCATTACGCTAGGTTCCTTAAGGTATTTCGATTATATTATAATCCATGATCGTGATAATTTGGTCGCTTGATTTCTAAGTCTGGAAATAAATATTATCTGTGTGTATTATAAAAAAATTGGTGGTGAATGCAACTTACTAGGAAAAGATGACTTTGCTTCCTCACCGCTGATCCGTGACAAACAGGGTCAGCTAACCTCAAATTGAGACAATCCCAGCGATGAAAAGCTCAAAAAGATTGGCTTTACCGACCTTGTTGTTGTCCTTAATTGCATTCCATCCAACTCCGGCTAGTTGTGAACCGGCCGGCCGGAATTTGGTTCCAATGAAGCAAAACATGTCTTTCGTTTCTCTTGAAAATTTGGATGCGGAGTATTTCCCGGCGAATAGAGTTGTGGCCATCAAGGGTAGCATCAAGAACATCTCCAAAAGCACTCTGCGTGGCTACATCACCCTTTATTTGCGTTCTTCCAGCGGGACGGTCGTGGGTGCTTATGACCTGCCGGTGAATGAACATCGACCCTTCATTGATGGTGAATCAGTCTCATTTGATACGGCAGTCAATGTCAGCAACACCACCAATGCGTATCAGGTCAGTGTTGAATTTACGAAAGATTAAGAGGTTCGAATCAGGTAAGACTTGGCGGCATCGGATCTAACTAGCGCCTTATTCAGTCTTAAGTTGGTTTGAAGGGGGGGATTAGAATCTTGTAAATGATTCTAATCCCCCCCTTTTTACTGGATGGCGTTGAAGGGCTTTTTGAGATCGTTCTTGATGACCTCGCCTTCCATAACAGTTGAACCGAATGTTCGGCTATAAACAGTCCTCGTCTCGCCGGACACGGTATCTATTACGAAAGCTCCCATTGCCCCCCCCTGCTCACCGAAGGGGGTAGCCCAAGAGGAGAGTTGGTAACGGCCGAAGTTAAGATTTGCCGACCCTGGTGCACCAGGGTCGTTCATGGCGCCGGTCAATAACAACACCAACAAGGAGGAACCAATCCCGAATAAAAAGTATTTCATTTTCATATCAGTTCTCCAGGCAAATTACGCGACCCTAAAGAGACACAGGGAAGAGGGGTTACTTACCTTTAGCCTTCGAGTAGTCATCGCCTTGGGCACCCTGGCCTTCAACCTCGATTACTTCGTCAACGTCAATAATCTGCTGTCCGAGAATTTCTGAAACTTCAGTGGTATTAATAGCCATTTTCACATATGCATCACCCATGGGATCCCAACCGTAGTCGGTGACTCTGGCTAAATAAATAGTCGCAAGCACCTTGGATTTGACTATGTCTGAGGTAAGTATGTAGTTTTCAACGGTGGTTTGACTTTCAAGGGTAAAGCCGACAATTCGCTTGGCCAGTTGCTTATAGGCGTCAAGCTCGGCCGCACGTAGTGCCTTGAGGGGCGCGGCCATGGCCGGGGTCGAAGTGGCGAAACCCACCCGGGTAAAAATTTTACCCTTGAAATCAATTTCTTGTCCGTCAATATTGGTCAGTTGGTCCAATTTAATGGTCGCTGTTGCTTGGGCGATGTCCTTCTCTGCGTCGTAAACAATCTCGGAGATTTTGATACCGCGGATTTCCGCCTCGGTCTTGACTTCAGTTTTACCCTCGAAACCGGCGGCAATCATGTTCTCAACCGATTCTGACGATCTGATCTTTAGGCCGTAAATCGATTCAACGATTCCGCGCTCGGCGATAATTTTGGCAGCCCTGACTGTCATGATTTTCTTGTTTCCAGCAAAGGCAAAAGTGCCGCTCAAGATCAAGGCTAGGACAACTGCGGTTGAAATTTTAACCAGTTTCATACCTGTTACCTCCGGATATATTCAAATTTAGAGTAGTTCTTCGTTTGTTCAAACGCTCTTGCCGATCTTACCATTCTGAATTGCTAAGTTTTTTTCCAAACCCGGTGCTTTTGGAAGTATTTCCGCCAGCAGCAGGAGCGACCGGGGGTGCTGCTTGAGATGCTGCTTGAGCTGGGGCTTGAGACGGTGCAGACGCCTGCGCGGCTGCCGGCTCTGCCTGAGCTGCTGGCTGCCGATAGGCCTGCTGGGTCGGAGCCGGTTCCGATGCTGCCGCCTGTTGCTTCTCCACTGCGCCGTTGATTATCTTGTTCAAGGCGTTTCGTCTCCCAAGGGCCGCTGCATCATAAGGCATGTTGAGATAGAGATTTACGAAGTCCTGCTCCGAAAGTTCTTGGCTAGTAGCCGGAAAACTGGGGTTTACCTTTTGCAGGGCCGCCAGGGTCGCGGAATCAATCTTGCCGGTCAACCCAACATCATAGCCGTAGACATAAAGCCACTGCTGCGCCAAGGCGATACGAAAGGCCGGGGAAAGACTGTAATAGTTGGCGGTGACCCCCTCGACAACGATGGAGTCCGGTAAAGCATCTTCACCCAACAAGCGCCAGTAAGGGAGTGCCGTGTATTTGCCAACCATCTGAATCATGCTGAGTTGAACCAGAAGTCGAACCGCCTCATGTCGCCCCTGTACCTTTTTCATGGCGCCTTTGAGTCCGAAAGTCGGGCCGAAGAGAGTTATGCCAAGCTCCTTCTGCCTGAGGGCTTTGCCGACTTCCATGCTGTTGGTGGCGGTCATCTTCGGCACCCCGGCCAGTGTCCTGAAGTCCTTCATGTTAAAATCCAGGGTGATTCTGGATTTGCTGGTTTTGCTGGTATCGCCCATGTTAATAGCGATCTCGTTCGATGGCGCCCAGCTTGGCACCCCACTAACCGAAGCATTGGCGCCAACGTCAACACCGGTATCCGTACCTTCCAGGGCACGATCAAACTCGGTTATACCACCGGTAATGACCACATCAGGGATGACCTTGTCCTCAAAATTGGAGTACCCGCTGACCATCTGATTCTGGATAAAGGAAGGATCGTATTCGATGAACACAATATTTCCCCCGATGGAATTCAGGGTGCTTTTCATAATTTCGGTAATGTTTTTCTGAATCTCACCACCGGTGGTCATAGAAGTCCCGGTGTTGTCGGCGATATCACTGCATTGGATTTTAACAACACCAGTGGAGAATATTTCGCTCATCCGCCCCAGATCGGAAAGCGACTGAGAATATGATGTTATCTTGGCTTCAGGGGCGGTTTTTTCCAACTCAACTTGAACATCCCTGGGATCCATGCCGGAACAAGATATAAACATGGGCGAGGAAGCTATTAGAATTGCCCCGTACAGGACCTTCCTAAAGTGGATATTTAACTTTTTTCCTCCCATGATCGTCATCTCCGTTTAAATATTTTGGTTTATATGCTCAGGCTAAAATAAAGGGTTTGGTTGAATACCAAACAAATATCGCCACTGAATGGTTTCGCTAGACACAGGGTGGAGCTGTATCATAAATCATTTTTTTTTTAAATCTGCCACCCACTAAAGTCAACTGTTATTACTAAGTTGAACGGCGCGGCTATGTGTCTACTGAGGCACTTTCCAACCGCTTAAACTAAGTTTCATTATAAACTTATGGTTGGCTGGGTACAGTGATTTATTGCGATTGGTTTTTGTGAAGTAATCACCTTGGTGAAGGTGGCAGATTCCGCTTCTGGGGGTGCATATCGTTATCGTTCTGCAAACAGGTAAAATACAGCTAAACTGGTAACTCCAGATGTCTTGACTTTGTCCAACAAATGCGTGACTATCAAATAAATTAAGGGGTTACCGAGGATAAGAGTTTTATGGACAACTTTTTTGAACACAATGCACTTTTTTCAGGGCTCGGTTGCGATGAGTTACAACTTATTGCTCGTTCAGCCCAGAAAAAGGTCTACCCCAAGAACACCATCATTCTCAGCGAGGGCGATACCACAGATTCCTTATACATGGTTTGCAGCGGGAAAGTAAAGGTTTCCATCATTGATGAATACGGCAAAGAAATTATCCTGGCCATCCTCGGACCGGGGGAATATTTCGGAGAGATGACTGCGATGGCCGATGGAGCATCAAGGTCGGCCTGTGTAATGACCCGCGAGCCTTGTGAGCTCGTGGTTTTGCAGAAAGAAGCTTTTCGAAAGATTGTTAAAAACAATCCAGATATAGTTTTTACTTTACTACATAAATCAATGGAGAGACTGAGGGAGGCCAATAAAAAAATTGAAAGTTTGGCCCTCCTGGATGTTTATGGCCGCGTGGCGCGCCTCTTCACTAATCTCGCAAAGTCTCATGGTAATGTTCAGATTATTGAAGATAAATTAACTCATCAAGACATTGCCAGCATGGTTGGTTCTTCTCGCGAGATGGTCAGCAGGGTTTTAAAGGAACTCTCCTCAGGTGGATATATTACCGTGACCAACAAGACCATTACGATTAACGGAAAACTTCCTTATTCGTGGTAATTTCCAGCAACTTCACTGCCAACACCTATTCCACAAGGTCTTTTCTGGTTACGACATTGAAAACCGTCTCTCTGTCGATTGACTCCCAGATTTCCCCGCCAGCAACAGAGCTTCTTCCCGACCCACCGCCACACTATTTAAATTGAATTGAATTCTTGCTTTAACCTCGTTATTGATTAACGTTCCTGTGTTACGAATTTTTTTGGGGGGAGATTCCGAAGATGTCCATGATCCGCACACTTGTACTATTGTTAATTCCTATATGGTTCCTCAATGGCTGTGGCGGAGCGGGAGAAGACAAAACCTCCGCAACCCCGCCAGCCACGTCCGGCATCAGTGTTTCGCCTGATACGACAATAACCACCGATGAATACGGCCTTGCCGGCAGCCTCTCGGTCAGTCTCAGCTCCAAACCAACCGCCGATGTGACCATTCCGGTCAGCAGTTCCGACACCACCGAAGGCACTGTGGACAAAACCAGCCTCGTTTTCACCAGTGCCGACTGGTCCACGCCTCAAACCATCACGGTGACCGGCGTCAATGACACCACGGCTGACGGCAATCAGAACTACACCATTCAGCTTGGCCCGACAACTTCGACGGCCTCAGCCTACAACGCCTTGGAAAAGGCTGTCTCCGCAGTCAATCTTGACATCATGGATGGATCAATCGCCGTCTCACCAATCAGCGGCGACACCTCGGAAAGCGGTACTACGGCGACCTTCACTGTTCGTCTCGGCTCTGCCCCGACCGCCGAGGTCACAATTCCAATTACAAGTTCCAATACCGCGGAAGGTACTGTCGATAAAAGCAGTCTGCTCTTTTCCACTACCGACTGGGACCAATACCAGACCGTGACCGTGACCGGCGTGGGCGATACAACTGCCGATGGCAATCAGTCCTTCAATATCCAGCTGGCCCCGGCTATTTCCACCGATCCGAAATACAGCGGCCTCGACCCGATCGATGTCGCCGTGACCAACCTGAACGTCAAGAGAGGCTTCGTAACAGTTTCAGCCATCAGCGGCAACACCGATGAATCAGGATATCCCGCGACCTTCACGGTGCAACTCAACATCCAGCCGGCTGCTGACGTCGAAATGACGATCACCAGTTCCAACCCTGCCGAAGGCACGGTAAGCACCCCGATCACCTTCAAAAATGGCGAGAGCTTGGTACAGACGGTGACGGTCACCGGGGTGGATGATTCTGCCGCCGACGATAACCAACCGTACTCAATCGATATAGGGACAACCAGTTCAACGGACGACAATTTCAACGGCTTGACCCCAACCCCGGCAACCGTCAGCGTGACCAACGTGGACCTGGTTGATCCCTACGGCGTTACCCCCCAAATCTCGGCCGGCAACTATCACAACCTGGTTTTGGCCAGCGACGGCACGGTCTGGGGCTGGGGACAATGCAACAGTGGCCAAATTGATGCTGCCCCGCTAGATGCTTTCCCGAACACCTGCCCCGGAAGCAGCTTTATTCTTCCACAGCGCCTCAACATCACCGGGGCGTCGGCCGTCTCAGCCGGATTTGATTACTCGGCCATTGTCAAAACCGACGGCAGCGTCTGGACCAGCGGCGTCAATGACTCTGTGCTACTCGGCCATACCGGCGGTGGCAATGGTGCTCCACTGGCCCAAGTTGTCGGACTGACCAACGTTGAGACGGTAGCAGCCGGCGATAACCACGTTCTGGCCCTGAAAAACGACCACACAGTCTGGGCCTGGGGTCATGGTTCTTCCGGTCAGCTTGGCGATGGTTCCACAGTTGATTCTCCTACTCCGGTGCTAGCTGCCCTCACAGGCATAAACATTACTGCCATTGCCGCCGGCGAGAAGCACTCGCTCGCTTTGGACAACCTCGGGAACGTCTATTCCTGGGGAAATAACAGCGATGGCCAGCTTGGTCGCGCCACGACCGTCTTCCCGGCCAAAGACCCCACGGTTATAGACCAGCTCACCGGGGTCAGCGCCATTGGCGCCGGTTCGGCGTACTCCTTCGCGGTCGGCGCCACCAACACCTACGGCTGGGGAGATAATGGTCATTATCAGCTTGGCACCGGTGCCACCGGCGACAAGACAGTGCCAACTATGGTTAACACCTTTAGCAGTCCCGCCCCCACCCGGATTGACGGTGGCTACCAACACTCGCTGGCCCTGGTTGGCAGCGCTGTTTATGCCTGGGGCGACAATGACGACAATACTGAAACAACAGCAGACAAATGGGACAACCGTGGTGCCCTTGGCCGTGTCATGACCATCCCCACCGACAGCCCATCGCCGATTGTTCCCACTGGTTGGGGGGGTACAGCCACGGAGGTAAGCGCCGGCAGAAACTTCAGCCTGGTCTTACTCAGCGATGGCCGTCTGCAGTCTTCCGGCAAGAATTTGAACGCGCAACTTGGCACCAACCAAATTAACTCCGGCACGGATGATTACACAGATACACCAGCCTACGTGGAAGACCCCGGTGACCCCGACTCCGTCAGCATCATTCCTTTCTACGCCTATCGCCCGATCCTCTCGGGCCAGCCGGCGACTTCCACCACCAGCACCTCGGCCACGATCACCGTCTGTTGGGATACCGCTAGCAATTTAGCTCTGCCCAGCTGCGGCCCCATATCTCAGTACAAGTACAAAACAGATACGACGGCCTGGAGTGGGCCTATCTCAATAAACACCCCGATCAGCCTTCCCTCTTCCATTCTTATTCCCGGGACCACCGTAACTCTTTGGGTTATTGGAATTAACGCCAGCAGCACCGAGATGCAAACCGATACCAGTGCCGTCAAGGCTTCCTGGAATGTAGTCGCTCCGTAGCAATCACCCCACCAGCAAAAAAAGAAGGCCCCGGCCGGGAATTATCCCAAGCCTGGGCCTTCTTTTTTATCCATCCAGATTCACAACAAGAAGCAACTACATCGCCGCCATCCGCCCCAGCAAGGCTATTTCTTCTCCTTCCAGACCGTCCCCTTGGCGGTATCGACAACCTCAATGCCCTGGCTGGCCAGCTGCTCCCGCACCCCGTCGGCCCGCACCCAGTCCCCTTCCCGCCGGGCCTCCTCGCGGTCCTTGATCAATTTATCGATCTCCGGGGCCAGCGGGCAGCGGTCGAGCCGCAACAGGTTGAGGATCGAGTTGATCCGTCGCAGGGTTTCGAGGATATAACCCTTCTGATCGCGATCCAGTTGGCCGCTGCTGACGATGGGGTTGACCTTTTTGACAAAATCGAAGAGGGCGCCGAAGGCCCCGGAGACATTCAAATCATCGTCCAGGGCGCCGAAAAAGCCCTCTTCCAGTTTGGTCAGGAAGGTGGCGACCTCCGGGTGGGGCAGGTCCGGCTGCAGACAGAGCAGCTTGTTGCTGAACTCATCCAGCCGCCGCAGACTTTTCAAGGCGGCGTCGAATTTCCGGTAGGAAAAATTGATCGGCTTACGGTAATGGGTGCGCAACAGGTAATAACGCACCTCCCGGTGGGAATAGCCCTTGGCCAGCATATCCCGCAGGGTCAGAATGGTGCCGGCCTCCCGGCTCATCTTCTTGCCCTCCGCCAGGACCAGTTCGCTGTGCAGCCAGTAATTGGCCAGCGGTTTACCGCTTAAGGCCTCGGCGATGGCGATCTCGTTCTCATGGTGCGGAAAGATGAGATCGCGGCTGCTGGAGTGGATATCGATGGTGTCGCCTAAAAAATGGCAGGACATGGCGGCACACTCGATATGCCAACCCGGCCGCATGTTACCCCACTCGGTGGCGTAGAAGATCCCATCCTTAAGCTCAGTAAGGGCCGAGCGCTTGAGCAGGGTAAAGTCCATCGGGCTGTCTTTTTCGTAATCGTCCAAATCGACGGTGCGGCCATGCTGCATCTTGCTCAAATCCACTCCGGAGAGGCGGCCGTAGCCGGCGAACTTGGAGATGTCGAAATAGATGGAACCATGCTTTTCGTAGGCATAGCCCCGCTTGATCAGCTCCCGCGACATCTCGATCATCCGTTCGACATGTTCCGAGGCCCGCGGGTAGCCGGTGGCCGGCAGGACCCCCAGGGCGGCGATATCGGCCTGGAACTCATCCACATAGCGCGAGGTAAAATCCTTGACCGACTCATGGTTTTCCTGGGCGCCGCGGATGGTGTTGTCGTCCAGGTCGGTGAAATTCATGTAGAATTTGACGGCATAACCATTGGTGGCCAGAACCCGGTTGACCAGGTCGGAATGGACAAACCGCCGGCAATGGTCGAGGGTGGCCGGCTCATGGGCGGTGGGGCCGCAGGTATAAAAGGTGACCAGCTTGGGATTGATCGGCTTGAAGATTTCCTTGCGCTTGCTGAGTGAGTTGTGAAAACGCAGCCGCGAGACAACCTCCGGTTCAACTTTGGGCTGCTCGGCGCTGAACAGCTGGGTGGAAAGATACTTTTCGCCGCCATCGGGGAAAATGACCACAATCACCCCGCCCTCGTCCTTGAGTTGCTCGGCCCGGGCCAGGGCGGTGCACATCGCCGCCCCCGAGCTCATGCCGACAAAAATTCCTTCCCGGGCCGCCAGTTGCCGGGCCTTGGCGAAGGCCTCCTCATCGGGAATATTGATGATCTGGAACGGCTCATTACGCCGAAAGATTCCTGGTTTGTAAGACTCTTTCATGTTTTTGAGGCCCTGCAGCTTATGGCCCAAAAACGGTTCCATGGCAATGACTTTAACTTCCGGGTGATGCTCGGCAAAATAACGACAGATGCCCATGGCCGTACCGCTGGTCCCCAAAGTGGCAACCACATCGGTCACCCGCCCCTCGGTCTGCGCCCAGATCTCCGGGCCGGTGGTCTTGACATGGGTCTGCCAGTTGGCATCGTTGTTGAACTGGTCGGTCAAAAAGTAGCGGTCCGGGTGTTCCCGGGCCAAGGCGTAAGCCTGCTCAATCGCCCCATCGGTGGCCCGTTTGGCCGGGGTGAGCAGAATCTCGGCGCCATAGCCGATCATGATCTTCCGCCGCTCAATCGAGGCCGATTCCGGCATGACCAGCTGACAGCGATAGCCCTTGACCGCACAGACCAGGGCCAGGCCGATGCCGGTATTGCCGCTGGTTGCCTCCAACACCACCCGATCTGGGGTCAGTTCTCCGCTCTGTTCGGCCGTCTCGATCATGTTCAAGGCGATCCGGTCCTTGACCGAACCACCGGGATTAAACGACTCCAGCTTGGCGTAAATGCTGACCTTCTTGTAGGGATTTAGCCTCCGGATCGGCACAATCGGGGTATTGCCGATCAAATCGAGAATGCTCTGGGGAGGGACGGTGCGAGTTGTCATGGCGCCTCGAATGAACGAATTGTTCAGGTGTATAGGAGCTCAGGCTGAAGACCGAAACTGAAGGCTAGATGAAGGGTAACAATCGGAAACCTTTGCGCGCATTTGCCGGCCATTACAAGCCAGACGTTTTGTATGGGCACGCATGATCTACCGACAACAACCCTCAGCCTTCGACCTTCAGTCTGATTTAATGGCTGGCCATAAAAAAAGCAAGCTCCCCGCACGGGGAGCTTGCTTTAACGGTACCTTTATAGACCGGCGATCAACCGAGATGGGCTGGCTTTTAGTTTTCCTTGGCCAGCTTGACGGCAATCGCGGACTTATAGAGAATGGTCAGAATGAAGAAGCCGGTGGCCCAGACCCCCAGAGTAATGCCGATCTCACCAGCGGAAGGATAGTATTCGGTGATGTACTCGAGAGGATTGGGAACGAAGCCACCCAGCACCAGTCCCAAGCCCTTATCGATCCACAGCGACAGGAAGATTGCCCCGCAGAGCCAACCAATTCTGGTGTAGCTTTCCCGCACCTTGGGGAACAGGAGGGCGATGGTGGCGGCAATCCCGATAAAGGCCGAGAAACGCATCGGCAGGACCAAATTGTTATACATGATCCCATCATCATGACCCTGCAAACCGAAAAACAGATAATCGATGGTGTGCATGTGGCCGGGGATCTGGCTGTAGTAAGCGACAAACAACTCCAGACCGACAAAGAAGAAGTTCAGAATGGCGGCATAGGTGATGATCGTCACCAGCTTGTTGATCGCCTCCTTGCCGGCATCAAAAGCAGTATAGCGCCGGAGGACCAAGGCACAGATCACCAGCAGGGAAGGACCGGCGGCAAAGGCTGAGGCCAGGAAGCGCGGAGCCAGGATAGCAGTCAGCCAGTAGTGACGGCCGGGCAGACCACAGTAAAGGAAGGCGGTGACGGTATGGATACTGATGGCCCAGGGGATCGAAATATAGATCAGCGCCTTCACCCACTTCGGTGGCGGCACCTGCTTCTTCTCGGCATTGAGCATTACCCAGCCGCCGACCAGGTTCAGGAACAGATAAACGTTCAAGACGATCATGTCCCAGAAGAGGATCGAATTGGGGGTGGGATGCAACAGCACGTTCAAGGCCCGCATCGGTTGTCCGAGGTCAGCCAGGATGAACATCAGGCACATGGAAACCGCCGCCACCGCCATAAACTCACCGAGGATGGTAATCCGGCCGAACACCTTGTAATTGTGCAAATAATAAGGCAGAACCAGCATCACGCCGCCGGCGGCAACGCCGACCAGAAAGGTGAACTGGGAAATATAGAGGCCCCAGGAGACATCACGGCTCATGCCGGTATAGCCCAGACCATAGTTGAACTGCTGGACATAACAGGCCCCCCCCACCCCCATCAGAACCAGAAGGATGGTCATCCACGTCCAGTAGCGGCTGTCACCAGTTAGTGCTTTCTCAATCATGACATTTCACCTCAGATGATGTAGAAAATCGACGGCTTGGTACCAAGCGCCGGTTTCCGCTGGATGGTAAATTTCTCCTTCAGGACCATGGAGACCTCGGAAGCCGGATCGTTCAAATCGCCGAAAATGATGCCGCCGCTCTCCTTGCTGGCTTCGGCACAGGCCGGCATCAAGCCCTCGGCCAAACGCTCGTAACACATGGTGCACTTTTCGACTACCCCGCGCATCCGGGTCGGATATTCCGGATTCTCCTGTTTGACGAAAGGCCGGGGATCGCGCCAGTTGAAACTTCTGGCCCCGTATGGACAGGCGGCCATGCAGAAGCGACAGCCGATACAGCGATGAAAGTCCATCATGATAATCCCGTCCGGATTCCGGAAGGTCGCCTTGGTCGGGCAGGCCCGAACACAGGGGGGATTGTCGCAATGGTTACAGAGGGTCATAATCGGCAGGGTATGCAACGCTTCATTCCGCTTATACTGGCTCTCATCCGGAAAGGCGTGGGCATAGGTCTCGGTCCAGATCCACTTGATCTCGTCCTTCTTGTTCCCGAAGTCGGGGACATTGTGGACGGAGTGGCAGGCGTTGATGCACTTCGGGGCCAGCCCCGGGTCAGCCGCAAACTTCTGGGCATCGATGACAAAACCATAGCGCTTGCCGACCGGGGCAGCCTCATGCCCCCCCCCATGACCGGCGGTGGACGCCTCGCCTGAACTGGCGTGCACCTCACCCTTCAAGAGGGAATTAAAGGCGGTGGGGGCTGCGATTCCGGCAATGGCGGTAAGGCCGGCAATCTTGAGAAACTTCCTTCTGCTGTTATCCATTAGTTGGCCTCCTTAGGCTGGATATGGCAATCCCAGCAATAAGGGTTAACGGCTGCGTATGTATGACACTCGTCACAGAACTTTTTCTTGCTGGTGTGACATTTCATACAACCCTTCTGCAAGCTCCTGATGTATTGGGTGCCGTCGGCGGTTTGCCCGAGCCGGGCGCCGCCCATGCGGACGATATCGTCCCGCCACTGATTGAGCATCACCATGTGTGAGGTGCGCATCTCGGCAGTAGGCATGACACACTCCTTGCTATTGGTCGGCTTTTCCGGGACCGGCAGCTTGCCGCCGCCGCCGAAACCGTACCAGAGCGGAAACGTCACCAGGCCAACAAAAACGATCAAACCAGGTATGATTTTATCTTTATCGTACATTGGCATCACCCTTCCATCCCTTCTAGAGGTTCAGACCGAAGGCCGGTCTCCCGCACTTGTTCACCCTCCATAATCAGGGCGTTGCCAACCAGCTCGGAGATGCCGCAGACCTCGACATCCGGATTCCAGTACTGCATCAGAGAGAGCAAGGTTGCCCGATCGATGGCGCAGACGCAGGAGAGCATGTTGACGCCATGCTTGTCATGCACATGCTTAACCGCATTGGCCCGTGGCAGTCCGCCCCGCATCCGCAGATCCATGATCTCGCCGGTGTTGAGACCGGTGCCGCTACCGCAGCAGAAGGTCTGCTCCCGGATGGTGTTTTCCGGCATCTCGTAGAAGTTATTGCAGACATTCTTCAAGATATAACGGGGTTCTTCAAGAAGCCCCATGGCCCGGGCCGGGTTGCAGGAGTCATGAAAAGTCACCTTGCGGTGGTTGTTCCGGGAGGGATCCAGTTTCAACTTACCGTGCTTGATCAAATCGGCGGTGAACTCGCTGATATGGACCATCTTGGTCGAGGCGGCATTCTCAAAAACGGTGCCGGTGATCGGCGATTTCGGCACCTGCAGGAAATCGGTCGGGCCGTTCATGGTGTCCATGTACTGGTGCAACACCCGCCACATATGGCCGCACTCACCACCGAGAATCCACTTGACCCCCAAGCGCTTGGCCTCGGCGTAGATCTTGCCGTTCAGTTTCTTCATCAACTCGTTGTTGGTGAAGAGGCCGAAGTTGCCGCCCTCCGAAGAGTAGGTGGAGATGGTGTAATCCAGGCCGATATGCTCGAACATCAGCAGATAGCCCATGAAGGTGAAGATGCCCGGCTCGGCGAAGACATCGGCCGAAGGAATGACGAAGAGGATTTCGGCACCCTTGCGGTTGAAGTTGAGGCTGTTCAGCCGAACGCCGGTGACCGTTTCGATATCGTCGAGCAGGAACTCGGCGTTCTCCTTGAAGGTGTGCGGTTGCAAACCCAGGTGGTTACCGGTCCGGTTGGAATTGGAGGCCGGCTCCAGGATCCAGTTGGTATTGACCCCGACCAGATGCAGGATTTCCCGCGCCATCATGGTGATCTCGGCGGTGTCGATTCCGTAGGGGCAAAACACCGAGCAGCGCCGGCACTCGGTGCACTGATAGAAGTACATGAACCACTCCTTCAGCACCCCAAAGGTCATCTCCCGGGCTCCGGCAAAACGCCCCAGGATCTTGCCGGCCTTGGTGAACTCGTTACGATAGACCGAGCGCAACAGCTCGGCCCGCAGGACCGGCATGTTCTTGGGATCGCCGGTGCCCAGGAAGAAGTGGCACTTATCGGCGCAGGCCCCGCAACGGACACAGCAGTCCATGAAGATCTTGAAGGAGCGGAATTTATCGAGCCGCTCCTTGATCCCATTGATGATGATCTCCTTCCAGTTCTCGGGGAGCTTCCAATCATCTTCTTCTACTTTCCAGTCCCGCGACTCACCGAACTTACCGGGCAGGTTCTTGCCATGATAAGCGGCAATCTCTTTTTTACCTGGGTAACAGTAGTTGCCCGGCTTAAAGATCGCCGGTGTATCCATCCAGTCCTTGGCGGGGATGGCACCCGTCATCAGTGACGGATCCTTCGCCACGCTAAGGCTCATCGGTCCAACTTTAGTATCTGCCATTTTCGCAATCCCTTAAGTTAGCTGTTTTCAGGCTCATTCAGAGGCCGCCGGAGCATTCTCGTCCGCTTTCGGCTCCAACTCCTTTTCCACCGGCAGTCCCGCCTCAACCATGAACTCCCGGAAGTCATCCTCATAGGCCGCATAGGAATGGGGCTTGATGGACGGATCGTTCCAGGGGTTGATATGGCGGACCATCCGGCTGTTGTTGGCCATGTTCCTGGTGGGACTCAGGAAGACCCCGCCCAGGTGCATCAGCTTGCTGAAGGGGAAGTAGGCCATCAGGGTAGTAACCAGAAAGAGATGGACGAAGAAGAGGCTGCTGATGCTCTCCAGGGGCGCTGAGAACTGAAAGGTCACCAGGCCGTGGGTCAGGGTCTTGATGCTGATCACATCCACCCGGAAGAAGTAGCGCATGGCCACGCCGGTAAGACCGATCCCGAAAATCAAGAAAAGCGGGAAGTAGTCGGCCGGCAAGGAGATATAACGGATGGCCGGCAAGACCACCCGGCGCAAGAACAGGAAGGTCACGGCTCCCAGAAAGACCAGATCGGTAATGTAAATGGGCGGGGCGCCGACCTGCAAAAAGCCGTCACCAAACTCCAAGGCATGCACGAAAAAGGGCACCGGATTGGTGAACAGCCGCATGTGGCGAAGGACGATGACCAGAAAGGAATAGTGAAACATCAGGCCGAACAACCAGAGGTACTTGCTGCTCCCGTAAACCAGTTTGGGTCCTTCGTGGATTTCCGCCCGGGTATTGCGAAACAGGGAACGGAACAGAAAGATCTCCAGGAACATCCGACCCCACACCCCGGCGGTGGTGGAGGGACAGTCCAACTTGTTCTGCTTGATCCACGGCAGTGAGTTCTCCTGCCCGCAGGTGGTGGGGATCCGGAACGGCACCGGTGATTTGGCCCAGTCCACAATCTTCGCCACGAAGAAGAACAGGAAGGTCACAAAGGCCAACCATGGCAGTACCACCCCGAACAGGGTCCGCCCCCCGGGCAGGACTTCCACGCCCGTGTAGGCAAGCAGCATAAGTGCCAGGACAATTGCCAACGAATACAAGACTCTCATTTACCGTTACCTCGCTTCAAGTTGACTGTGGTTAAGGTTGCCCATCGTTCTCCGCCTGTTTTTGTCTATTCAAATCCTCCCGCACCAGCGCGGAAGGACATTTTACGTGATCGGTCAGGATATGGCGACCGCTCTTCAACTCCCTGATTCTGACCTGATAAAGCAGTTCCCGGCTGGCCATGTAATGATCAAAACCTTGCAGAGCCAACCGGTCGATACGGGATGCCAGCTCCGGCCATTCCTGGTCCAGTTCCGGCGACCATTCCTTCCGACACTCCTGGCGGATGATTTTCTTGAGCTCGAAGAGGAAGGCCAGGGCCTGCGAAGGCGCCAATTCAACTTGGACCGCCCGCAACTTCATGAGATATTCGATCACCGCCCCCACCTCGGCCAGCTCCTCGCTGCGCAGGGCCACGAAAATATCCTGCAACCCCTGGGAATAACCCTGCCCAAGCGGATTGGCGAAACGGTCCTTGCCGCGCAGGAACCTCACGGCCTCAGGCTTGAAATCACTGAAGACATAATCAAGCCAGGCGCTGAGAATAGTGGACTCTTTCTCCGCCAGAAGCTGCAGGATCCGCATATAGCAAACTCGAAACTAGAGGGGGTACTGTTGCGAACCGATCCCAAAGATGAATGGCGGTTCAGTGGATGCCCAGAAGACCTAGCATGTTTGAATTCTTTTTTCAAGAACAAAAAACCGACCGCCGCTGGGGCCTGGGGGATGATTCCTGCCTTGAACGGCAAGGGTGGCTCGAGCAGTTAGCCCGTAAAAACAGGGAGTCATGACCCACCACAGGGTGGTATGAGAACCGGACTTCATGCCGAAGGCGAACAATCGATTCGGCCGGGCAGCCGATCATAATCGCCGCCCCATTAGACATAGCGGGACGGCCGGTTGGTTCCTCAACTCCCGCAACCCTCCAAAAGCCGCTGCCGCAAGCCGGAATGCCTCCCCTGGATCCGATTATTGGCGATGGCCAGCGCCACCGCCCGGCGGCTGCCGACCACCACCACCAGTTTTCGCCCCCGGGTCAGGGCGGTGTAGAGCAGGTTGCGCTGCAGAAGGGCGTAGTGGGTGGTGTGGAGCGGAATAATCACACAGGGGAACTCGGAGCCTTGCGATTTGTGAACGGTAACCGCGTAGGCCAGTTGCAATTCGTTGCGGTCGGCAACCTCATAAACCACCTGACGCCCTTCAAAATCGACGCCGAGGCTTTCCGCCTCTGCGTCAGCCCTAGTCACGAAGCCGATATCGCCGTTGAAGACCTCCTTTTCATAGTTGTTGCGCAGTTGCATGACCTTGTCGCCAAGTCGGAAACCGCCAACCCCTCGCTCGCGCGCCCCGGCGTCGCTAGAGCAAAGCAGTTCCTGAAGCCGCAGATTGAGGTTTTCCAGACCGATCAGCCCCTTGCGCATGGGGGTCAGCACCTGGATGTCGCGCCGGGCGTCAAAGCCATACCGCTTGCCGAGGCGGCCGCCGCAGAGACTCAAGACCTCCGCCTCGATCTCCCGGTCCGTTTCCCTGGGGATATAATAGAAGTCCTTCTCGCCCCGGTAATCAGGTGACAACTCGAATGACTCGCCCCGGTTGACCCGGCCGGCGTTCAGGCTGATCAGACTACCCTCACCCTGCCGAAAGATCCGGGATAAGCGAGCGACCGGAAAGATTTCCGCCCCAACCAAATCTCTTAAAACATTGCCCGGCCCCACCGACGGCAACTGGTCGGCGTCACCCACCAGCAACAGACCGCCCCTGGGCGGCAAAGCCCGGACCAGCGCGTTGGCCAGATAGATGTCCAGCATGGAGGCCTCGTCGATAACCACCAGGTCGCCATCCAGGCAGTTTTCGGCGTTGCGGCGAAACCCCCGCCCAACCGGGTCATACTCCAGCAGGCGGTGGATGGTTTTCGCTTCGCGCCCGGTCGCCTCGGCCAAACGTCTGGCGGCCCGCCCGGTGGGCGCAGCCAGACTGATGGTGCTGCCCTGCTGTTCAAGCAACAGAATCAGGGCCTTGAGGATGGTGCTTTTGCCGGTTCCGGGCCCGCCGGTAATGACCGCCATCCTCCCGCCCAGCACGGTCTGTAGCGCCGCAATTTGTTCGTCGGCCAGCCTTACGCCCAACTGTTCCTGGAGAGCAGGCAACTCCTGGGCCACCGAGAATTTACCCCAGGGCGGGGTTCCGGCATGCAAGCGCAGGAGACCGGCGGCTGCTCCGGTTTCGGCCTGGTAGAGCTGGGCCAGGTAGACCTGGTCCGAGGAGATCACCAGTCGCTGATCGACCACCAGCCGTGGCAATTCCGCCTCGACCTGATCCAACGGGGTACCCAACAACGCAGTGCACTGGTTGATCAGATCGGCCTGCCCAAGGTAGCAGTGCCCTTCGCCGGCCGCCTCATTCAACACAAAGAGCAACCCGGCCCGAGCCCGGCGGTGGTCCAGGGGCGACATCCCCAGGGAAATGGCGATCCGGTCAGCACTGCGAAAGCCGATGCCCCAGATCTCCTCGGCCAACTGGTAGGGGTTGGTCCGCACCACCGCCAGAGTGTCGCGACCGTAGACGCGGTAGATCTTGACCGCCAGGGCCGCCGAAACATCATGGCCCTGCAGGAAGACCATGACCTCATGCAGATCCCGATGTTCCCGCCAGGCCTGGCCGATGGCCTCGACCCGCTTGGTGCCCAGCCCGGCCACCTCGCGCAGTCGCTCCGGTTCCCGCTCCAGAACCGCCAGGGTTTCCAGGCCGAAATGGGCGACAATCCTGGCTGCGTAGCTGGGTCCGATGCCCTTGATCATTCCGGAGCCCAGGTATTTTTCGATGCCGAGCAGGGTGTCGGGCTGAACTACCCGATATGAAGAGACCACAAATTGCCGGCCATGCCGAGAGTCCTGCCGCCATTGGCCAAGCAGGGAAAGAGAGGCGCCGACCCCGACCCCACCAAGGGCGCCGACCACCGTGACCGTCTCGGGCGAGGCACCGACCGGATGCAAGCGGGCCACGGTAAAACCGTTCTCGGAGCTTTGGAAGGTAATTTTTTCCAGTACGCCGGCCAGTTGATCCTGACTAGAAGGATCCGAAACGGGGCTGGCTGAGGTGGTGGGAACCTGGCTCATCGGCGGATTATAGAAAGTTCCGCCAGGAAAACGCACTAAAAAGATGGTGGGGCGAAGGGCTCAGCAACCGTATTTGATCAGAAAATCGCGGACCATCTCTTCCATGATCGAGTGCTGGCTCCGGCCGGTTTCGTTGATAATAATCCAGGTGCAGCGCTGATAGGCGCGAAACAGGGCGGGCGTGACCTGCAGGTTAAGCGGCAGCAACTCAGCTTCGGCAGACAGGAGATTTTCTGACTCGTCCATGGCCGGAACAACTCCTGGTCATCTTAAATGAACTGAGGGTACCCTACTCGCCGGCGCAAAAGCTGACCGCCTCGCGATAGGTAATGGTGGTGCCGCCGAAGATATCCAGGGCGCTGCCCACCGTAACGTCCAAGCGGTTACGCCCCAAGTCGCGGACCAGGCGGAGATCATCGAGATCTCTCACCCCGCCCGCGTAGGTGGTGGGAATCGGCGTCCATTCGGCCAGATCGGCCACCAGGTCGGCGGCCACTCCGGCGCACTTACCCTCGACATCGGCGGCATGGATCAGAAACTCGCCGCAAAATTCGGCGAAATAGGCCAACGACGGAGGAGTGATCTCAACCCCGGTGAACTTCTGCCAACGGTCGGTCACCACGTAATAGCGGCCATCCCGCTTACGGCAACTCAAGTCGATGACCAGTCGTTCACGCCCCACTGCCTCCACCA
Source organism: Deltaproteobacteria bacterium (assembly GCA_020056965.1). Taxonomy (GTDB): domain Bacteria; phylum Desulfobacterota; class Desulfobulbia; order Desulfobulbales; family JAGXFP01; genus JAGVGT01. Next base: position 111,542 of record JAGVGT010000021.1, on the reverse strand, counting down.
GCTCACGCAGACGCTCTTCGAAAATCTGCCCGTCCCGGAAGACATAGGAGGTGACAATCACCGCCGCCGCGCCCCGATCCAGCCAGGCCCCGGCGTTGGCGGCAGTAATCCCGCCCCCCAGCTGCAGGCCGCCGGGCCAGGCCGCCAAGGACTCGGTCGCCGCCGCCTCGTTGCCCGCTCCGAGCATGATCACATGGCCGCCGGTCAAACCATCGTGCCGATACATCTCGGCATAATAGGCGGGCGGCAGGTCAGAGGTGAAATTGGTCCGCAGAGCCCCCCCCTCGCCTTCACTCAGGGTGGAGCCGACAATCTGTTTCACCCTGCCCTCATGCAGGTCGATGCATGGCCTGAACTTCACACGCTACCCCCAAATAAAATGGCGGAAAGACCTGAGCCTTTCCGCCATTGAGTAATTTTCTTAAGCACCAGGCCAGCCCGGTTGCATCCTCCTGCTTCAGGCCTTCTTGACCAGATAGGTGGAGGGGTCCAGGGTCAGGGCCTTGCCGGGCTTGACGCAACCGGTGGCATCCTTGATCACGTCCAAAGAAAGACTGGGGCTATCGGTCACGGGGTTAACCAGCATCACAGTGTCGAAAAGATCGTCAACCTCGTGGCAGGGGGCCGGCACACCGGCTGCGCTCACCCGGTTGTCTTCCCGGTGGATCACCGCTGAAAACCAGAACTGCAGATCCATCACGGTCATCAGTTCCCGGATATCAGCCACCGCCTCACGTCCGGCCCCGGCAAAGTCAAAACCATCGACCACCACGCAGGCGGGCCGCAGAACGTTCTGATAAACCAAATCGTTAAGGCGCTCCTCCAGCTTGGGGCGGGTAAACTCCGCCTCCTTGAAGGTCATAATCAGACGATTGCGCATGACCGCATCGCGAATCTCCTGGGGGCGTTCAAGTTTGGCGCCCTCGGCAATATCCTGGAGGATATCGTCATACCAGACTTTGGTCTTCTCCAGGCTGGCGCCGACGCTAACATGTAGCACCTGCCGGCCACGCAGGATGTTGTCCAGGGCGATCTGCACCAGGATGGCGGTTTTGCCCAAGCCGGCCCGGGCCATGACCAGGCCCATCCGCTGAGTGATCTCCTTGCCGGCCCCATCCTGGGCGAAAATGCGCAACGGATTTTTCGCGATCAGATCGTCTTTCTGCATTTCAATATCTCCTGTGGTGGCAAACAGTTGCGCGGCCGGCGACCAAGTCACCCCGGCCTCCGGGCCGTTCCTGGGATGAATTTACCGAATCCCCGGCGAACCCCGCAACCGGATAGTTTATCTTTATTTCTTCTTGAGCTTCAACCGTTCCTGGATAACCGTCTCGGCCACAGCCTTGGGGACCTGGCGATAGACCGAGAACTCCATGGTGAACTCGGCCTTGCCTTGGGTAAGCGAGCGCAGGATGGTCGAATAACCGAACATCTCGGAGAGAGGTACTTCGGCGTCAACCACCGTGTAGTTACCCTCCTCTGAGGTACCGATAATCATGCCGCGGCGCTGGTTCAGGCTGCCCATGATCGCCCCCTGGAACTCGGTGGGGCCTTCGGCCGATACCTTCATGATCGGCTCCATCAGGACCGGACTGGCCTTCAGATAACCTTCCCGGAAGGCGCCGATGGCGGCCAGCTGGAAGGCCACATCGGAGGAGTCAACCGCATGGGAGGCGCCGTCGTTGATGGTCACCCGGACGCCGGTGATCGGCGCCTCGGTCAGAGCGCCCTTGGGCATGCTCTTCTGGAAACCCTTATCACAGGCGGAGATGAACTCCCGGGGGATGGTACCGCCGACAATGGCGTCAACAAACTCATACTCGCCCTCAAAGGGCTCCAGGAAGCCGGCCACCCGCCCGTACTGACCGGAACCGCCGGTCTGCTTCTTGTGGGTGTAGTTAAACTCGGCCCGCTGGGTAATGGTTTCCCGGTATGCGACCTGGGGGGCGCCGACTTTAAGCTCAGCGCCGTATTCCCGTTTCATCCGCTCAATGTAAACGTCGAGATGCAACTCGCCCATGCCGGAGATGATGGTCTCGCCGGTCTCCTCATCCATGAAGGTCTTGAAGGTCGGATCCTCCTTGGTGAAGCGGTTCAAGGCCTTGGACATGTTGCCTTGGGCCTTGTTGTCCACCGGCGTCACCGCCAGGGAGATAACCGGAGCGGGAATGTGCATGGAACTCATCGAGTAGTTGATCTTACCGTCGGTGAAGGTGTCGCCGGAGGCACAGTCGATGCCGAAGAGGGCAACGATATCGCCGGAACCGGATTCATCGATCTCCTCCATTTCGTCGGAATGCATGCGGACCAGCCGCCCCACCTTGACCTTCTTGCCGGTCCGGGTGTTGACGATGGTCTCGCCCTTCTTAATCGTGCCCTGGTAGGTCCGTACATAGGTCAACTGGCCGTAACGCCCATCCTCCAACTTGAAGGCCAGGGCGACCAGCGGGTCACCGGGCTGGTTGGAAACCTGCACCTCGGCCTCTTTATTGTCGAGGTCTAGGGCGATATTCTTGACATCGGTGGGACAAGGCAGATAGTCGCCCACCGCGTTGAGCAGCAGCTGCACACCTTTATTCTTATAGGCGGAACCAACCATGACCGGGGTCAATTCCAGCTTCAGGGTGCCGATACGGATGGCGTCGCGGATCATCTCGACGGTGGGGGTACCTTCAAGGACCGCCTCCATCAACTCGTCGGAGAACATGGAGACCGCGTCCAGCATCTCCTCGCGGGCGATATCAGCCTCTTCCTTAAGAGCGGCCGGAATCTCCTCCTCGCGGATCACGTCACCGTTATCACCGTCGAAATAGACGGCCTTCATGGTGACCAGATCGATGATGCCCTCCATATCGGCCTCCAGACCGATGGGCAGCTGGATGGCAATGGCATTGAGTTGGAGCTTCTCGCGCAACTGGGCGGTGACCCGGCCGGGATTGGCGCCGGTCCGGTCGCATTTGTTGATGAAGGCGATGCGCGGGACATTATAGCGGGTCATTTGGCGGTTGACGGTAATCGACTGGGACTGGACGCCGCCCACCGAGCAGAGGATCAGCACGGCGCCGTCGAGAACGCGCAGGGCCCGCTCGACCTCAATGGTAAAGTCAACGTGGCCGGGGGTGTCGATAATGTTGATCGCGTAGTCCTTCCAGCTGCAGTAGGTGGCGGCGGAGCAGATGGTGATCCCACGCTCCCGCTCCAGTTCCATCGAGTCCATCTTGGCCCCGACCCCGTCCTTGCCGCGCACCTCGTGGATGGCATGGATCCTCTGGGTGTAATAGAGAATTCTCTCCGTAAGGGTGGTCTTGCCCGAGTCGATATGGGCGCTGATCCCGATGTTCCGAACCTTATCCAGACTTGTACTCATTGTTACAACCTCAAGGTTTACTGAATTCAAGGCGGCAGTGAGCCGCTTCAGCCGCGTGCCAAATAAAACAGCCCCAAAAAAGGGGCTGTCGGGAGAACCGTCGCCATAAAACCACCGCTCAGACAGGCAGTTAAGCGGCAAATCGCGAAGTCGGGTACTATTAACCGCAAGCCTTGAGGCTGTCAAGGGAAAATCATCCGCCTGACCATAAAAAAGCCGACCCCGTTCTCATTAAGGAGAACGGGGCCAAAATCGCTGGGCTTGCACTTAAAAAGGCAGGTGGGGCCGACCGGGAAGGCTTGCTCACACGAGATAATTTCAGGGTTTACCGAAGGAATCCTCGAAAAGCTTAGTGATGGCCCGACGGCCTTCCTCGGTCAGATGCCGGGTGCCCGAACCCACAAAGGTCTCATGATCGATGCGCGGCACCTCCGGCACCCAGGCCCCATTGCGCCAGGTGTACCAACCTTTGCGCACCTGGCCGTAGACATAGACGGGGCGGTTGAAAAGCTTGGCCAACTCAACGGCCCAGCCGGTGCCGCCCTTAACGGTATTGTCGTCCTGGATGGTGCCGACTACGAAGATCTGGTGGCCGTTATTAACCATGTGGAAGATGGCCTGCAGTACTTTGCGAATCTTCTCAGACTCGTAATAACTGCGCTTCATCATCTTGGAGGCCAGCTCCATACTGATGTCGCCGCGCTTCAAATCCTCGTCGGAGAGCTGCACAACATTGCGATTGCGGGCAGGGACCCGGCCCTCGAAGGAAAAGTTAACCTCCTTGACCCCCCATTTCTCCGCCATCTCACCGAAATAGCTCTCGGCGCCCTGCAACCCACCGCTGTACAAGATGCAATTTTTCCTCTCTAGCATGGCCCCACCATCTTCGACTTGAGGTTAATCTGCTCGACTGATCAGGTAGTCACCTACTATATACTTCCTGTCGGCAATGCACAATTCCAGCAAATCACGAACGGTTTTTATCGCCGCTCTTCTATCGTCCTTCTAGGTGGACCAGGTACCCTTGGTGGGAATCCGAAAGTGGCCACTTTACTGCAGCCTCAGACCATTACCCCCATCCTTAGGCTGAAAGGTCGAAGAAGCATTCATCGTGACGGAGATACGCTAAAGGCGGTCGCAAAGATTTTCCCAACATGGTGCGCCCGACAGGATTCGAACCTGTGGCCTACGGATTAGAAGTCCGTTGCTCTATCCAACTGAGCTACGGGCGCAGAATTATCCCTTTCCGAAAAAAGTCTAATATCATTTGGGCCTCTGATTTGCAACTGTTAAGAGCCGGGCAAAGCGCGAAAGCACTATACCTGAAGTGTTATGAGTTTGTGTGAAGCAAATAAAAAGGTCCATGCCGAAGCAAGTTCAGGACAGAGTTCCGAGAACAGCTTTTCGGCCGGAAAGTGGCCCGGAACATGGAACAGCGATTGGCGCTTTTGCAACTACCGCTGACTCCAGAGCGCGAATTATCCAATCGTGAAAGTCATACGATCCGGCAGCCATCCCATTTCGGTCTAACTCAATGTATTCATGTCCGCAACCTTCTGCCTAGAGATATGAACAGATTGTAAATCGTCATTTCAGAATTACCTGTATCATTAAACCGCAAGTGATGTGGCCGGGCAAAAATCTATTTCACATGCCTTAATAAAAGGGTAGTATTGTCGTTTTTCCCGTTCATTAGGCGATGCCTGTTTGCCGGACTGGATTGGCGTAGGGAGCTCTTGCGCTCTCCCTGTTTATCGGCGCCGGGTTATTCTCATGGCAGTGTTGCACTAGAGGTAGGCAGATGATTAAGGGCTCTGACTCGGGTCGTCCCCGGGAGGAATGTGGTATTTGCGGCGTGTTCGGCCATCAAGACGCCGCCAGGTTGACCTATTTCGGCTTGTATGCCCTGCAGCATCGTGGGCAGGAAAGCGCCGGGATTGTATCCAGCGATGGCAAAAAGGTCCATCAACATAAAGGCATGGGGTTAGTGGCTGATGTCTTTACCGAGGAAAGGCTGGGTTCTCTAGAAGGCCATCTGAGCATTGGGCATGTCCGCTATTCCACTACCGGCGAATCCAATATTGTCAATGCCCAGCCCTTCACCGCCACCCATCTGGGTTCGACGCTTTCGGTTGCCCATAACGGCAACCTGGTCAATATCAGGGCACTTCGCGAAGAGCTGGAGAAGGGTGGCTCGATCTTCCAATCGACCATGGACAGCGAGGCGGTGGTGCATCTGCTGGCTCGTCACGCCCACCTCGGTTTTGAGCAGGCCATTCTGGAGACGGTCAGCAAGATCAAGGGAGCATACTCCATGCTGCTGCTAACCGAGGACAAGGTGGTGGCGGTTCGCGACCCCAACGGTTTTCGGCCCCTCTGCCTGGGCCAGCTAAACAACGGTGGTTACGTAGTCGCCTCTGAGACCTGTGCCCTCGACCTGATCGAGGCAACCTATGTCCGTGACATTGAGCCGGGAGAAATCCTGATCATCAACGCGGATGGCCTGAAATCACTGATGATGGCTGACCGGGGCCGGCAAAGTTGCTGTATCTTCGAGCAGGTATATTTTGCCCGGCCGGACAGTGATATTTTTGGCCTCAATGTCTACCAGAGCCGCAAGCGGATGGGCGAAATCCTGGCCCGAGAATGCCAGGTTGATGCCGACCTGGTCATGCCCTTCCCGGATTCCGGGAACTATGCCGCCATCGGTTATTCGCAGGCCTCCGGTATCCCCTTGGAGATGGGCGTCATCCGCAATCACTACGTGGGCCGGACCTTCATCCAGCCGACCCAGTCCATGCGGGATTTTTCAGTCAAGGTTAAACTCAATCCGATCCGGACCTTCCTGAAGGGTAAACGGGTGATCATCGTTGAAGATTCGATAATCCGCGGCACCACCGGCCGGAGCCGGGTGCGCTCCCTGCGGGACGCCGGAGTCAAGGAGGTGCATATGATGGTCAGTTGCCCTCCCACTAAATTCCCCTGCTATTACGGCATCGACTTTCCCTCGGGCGGGGAGTTGATCGCCAATGGCAAGTCCGTCGAGGAAATTCGTGACCATCTGGGCCTTGACACCCTTTGCTATCTGAGCATCGAAGGTCTGCTTGAGGCGACCGGTTCACAACCTGATAAATTTTGTCTGGCCTGTTATACCGGCGACTATCCTGTGGCTCCCGACAAGGGCTTCCACAAACTGGCCCTGGGCGGCTGCAACGGCTGTTGACCCAGACCTTATTAACTCAAGCACCAACATATTCAATCTGACCAATGGCAACATATCTTGATCAGGCCCGTGAAGTTCTGCGGATTGAGGCAGAAGGCATCAACGCCCTTCTCGACCAACTGGATTCAGCCTTCGACCGGGCGGTGGACATGATCATGGCCAGTCCTGGTCGGGTGGTCATCACCGGCATCGGCAAGTCTGGAATTATCGGCCAGAAGATTGCCGCCACTCTGAACAGCACGGGAACCTCCTCGGTGTTCCTGCATCCGGTTGAAGCCATGCATGGCGATTTGGGATCGGTCGATCCCCATGACGTGGTCCTGGCCATCTCATACAGCGGCGAAACCAGCGAACTCAACCTCCTGCTGCCCAGTCTGAAAAGTCGCGGGGTGAAGGTAATTGCCATGACCGGCAATCCCAATTCGACCTTGGCCGGCCACGGAGATGCGGTTTTGAAGGTGGCGGTGCCGCGCGAGGCTTGCCCACTGGGGCTGGCGCCCACGTCGAGCACCACCGCCGCTCTGGCCATGGGCGATGCCCTGGCGGTGGTCCTCTTGAACTGCAAAAAGTTTCAGGCGGCTGATTTTCGCAGGAACCACCCGGGCGGTAGCCTCGGTGAACGGTTGAAAGTCAAGGTCTCGGAAGTCATGCTTACCGCAGAGCAGATTCCCGTGATTGCGACAGACTGCACCCTGGCAGAGGCCGTGGCGGTACTGAACGAGCGCAACCTTGGCGCCGTCTTGGTAATGGCGGGTGAAGATCTATTGGGGATTATAACCGACGGAGATATCCGCCGCCTGGTATCCAGGGGCGATACCCTCGCGATGCGGACCATTGCCGAGGTGATGACCCGGGCGCCCAAGACCATTGACGAACAACTCCTGGCGGCCGACGCCTTGAGCATCATGCAGCGCCACGAAATAACCTTTTTACCCGTACACAATCAAGCCGGACATCTGGTGGGCGCCCTGCATCTTCAGGATCTCCTTGGCAAGGGTGAGTTCCGCTTCATGGTCTAAATTTTACATTGGCGAGTGGTGTCCACCGGTTGTGGCTTGGTTGACAAAGCCTGGGCCATTGGTTAACATCCTCAGCCGCTTTCGGCAATTCTGCCCGTTTTTGCGATAAAAACGCCTCGCTTGGGGCTTTTGATTTTATTAGTTTTAAAAATTTTGCATGGGGTACGTTATGACAATAACCAGCAAGGAAATTAACGCCGGCTTCAGTGCCGAGGTTACCGCCCTGCCGGGGGGAGAGCACCTGAACAGCTGTTTTTCCTGCGGCGCCTGCAGTGGCGCCTGTCCGGTCAGCCAAGCCATTCCAGATTTTGACCCCCGAAAGATCATTCACATGATCAGAATGGGGCTTAAGGACAAGCTGCTCAGCTCCGAATTGATCTGGTTTTGCTCGAAGTGCCGCGGGTGTGTGTTTGTCTGCCCGCAGGATGTCCGATTTGTCGATATTATGTCGGCGGTTCGGGAAATGGCCCTGGATCAGGGCGTGGTCACAGAACAGGATCTCCGCGATAATGGCAAGGTCGTCTGGGTGGAGCGGGATCTCTGCGTCTCTTGCCTGACCTGTGTGCGAATCTGCCCGTGGCGCATTCCCGAGATCGACGCCCATGGGGTGGCAACAATTGACCCCAGGAAGTGCAAGGGCTGTGGCATTTGCTATTCCGAGTGTCCGGCCCAGGCCATCAAGATGAATGAATCCCAGGACGAACGGCTGATCGCCGCCTGCGGAACCAGGAATTAGGAGAGTACAACCATGAGTTTTACTCCTGACATACGGGTTTTCTGTTGCCACTACACCTCGCAACAGGCCATTGCCGAGGGCTTGGCTGGCTTGAAAAATGATGGGTTCCCTCCCAACGCCACGATCGAGAGATTGCTCTGCTCAGGCAAACTGCAGGTGAGCACGATCCTTAAGGCCTTTGAAGACGGCGCCGACGGGGTATGTGTCGTGGGTTGTCCGGTTAATGAATGTCATAACCTTATGGGCAGCCAGCGCGCCGCCCATCGGGTTCTGGCGGTTCGCAAAGCTTTGAATGAACTCGGGGTGGAGGGTGAAAGAATCGAGATGTTCCACCTGCCCCGGGGTTTTCACCCGGAATTTGTCGAGGCGGTTAAGCAATTGGACGAAAGGACCAGAGGCATGGGGCCCAGCCCCTTTAATGGAGGAACTGCAAAATGATTATTGCAGAGCGTAAGCCGGTTGATGAAATAGTCGAGATGGTCTCCGGGGTTAAGCGGGTCTTGGTTCTGGGTTGCCGGGGTTGTGTGTCGATATGTTCCGCCGGTGGCGAAAGGGAGGTTGAGATCCTGGCCTCGTTGCTCCGACTGGGAGCCAGCAAGCAGGGGCGGACTCTAGAAACCATTGAAGCAACTCTGGTACGGCAGTGCGACCGGGAATACATTGAGGGCATTGATCAGTGGGCTGGTCAGTATGACGCCATTGTGTCAATGGCCTGTGGTGTCGGGGTGAACTTCATTGCCAACTTGCGTCCCCTTGATGTTGTTTATCCCGGGGTCAACACCAGCTTCTTCGGTGGCTCTGCCGACCAGGGCATCTGGACTGAACAGTGTGCCGGTTGTGGCAACTGTGTCCTGCACCTTACCGGCGGGCTCTGCCCGGTCGCTCGCTGTGCGAAAAGTCTGATGAATGGCCCCTGCGGCGGTTCAGTGGGAGGGCGGTGTGAAATTCACAAGGAAGTGCCGTGTATATGGCAGGCTATTCATGATCGGCTGGATCGGACCGGTCGAAAAGAGGACATGAGTCGTATTGCCCCGATCCGGGATTGGAGTGCCGCCGGCCATGGCGGGCCCAGGAAGCAGGTTCGCGACGATCTTACTGTTTAATAGCCACTAACCAAAAAAGGGCGAGGAGCACTATCTCCATCGCCCTTTTTTGGTTAGCAGTGTCTAGAATGTGATTTTGTGATGGTCACCCAACCAAGGGAACCCCACCTTGACACCAACCCGCAAGCGCCCAGCAATTCATCTCGCAGATGAACAGTAAAACCAACTCTAAGAAAACCACGCGATACTCCTTCCTGCACCAACTACTTCAATTCACCGAGACGGGCTTCCCGTTTTGCGTGCTATTTTCACAATTCTGACGCCACGCCGCCTCTCGCATATACAGCGGCACCAGATTATCAGGTTCCCAAGTCAGACACCGCATAAGCCGCGGCAGTAAATTCCCCAGCCTTCTCTGCGTGATTGCAACGTTGCCCCGCTCCTCGATCAAGACAAAGAGACGGATCCCCACCAGGCAATCCTTGCCGGAACAACGAATCACCACAACCTCTTCACCGGTCCTTAGCGCCACCTCAGTGCAAGCAACAAAACCGGATTTCTCACTAAGACCACAGGCGTGCCCGAATAGGCCGTTATATACGTCAAACATTGCACTGATATTGTAATTATTTACCCTTGCGACATCGGAGTTGCTATATAGCACCTCCCCGTCGTAGCTCATTATGGCCGAAGCCCGATAACCCTTGATATCGATCAGCTCATTCATAAGACCCACAAGAGACGCTGCCCCGGTGTCGAAACATTCAACATTCTCATCGGCCTTAGGTTCCATGATAGTACCTCCCTTTCTGCTCCAATGCTGACCCGTCCAGTCTGGATTAGCCTACCGACTAACATCGGTGGCATATGGGACGGGAAGTGCCCCCCCGATCTACTACAGCCGACCTCTTCCGAGGCAGCGAAATCTCATGAATCAGCTGGGCTATGCAGCCATCTTGACTTGCCGGGGGTCGCGACAGACGCCAACCAGGCAGTTGTCATGATAACCCAGCATCTCCCGGCATTTGTCATCGGGGATACTTTCGGCGATCATGAATTTTTCCTCCAGTCCGTAACCATTTCTGAATTCGGCAAAAGGGCAATTGCCAACGTTTCCGGCCTCACCAGCGGGACAACGGATCAACAGGGCGAATATTGTCAATGTATTGAATATGCGTCGCTCTTCCAGGTCAGTCTGTGGCATTCAAAACCTCCTATCCCGATACTGACATAACCATCAGCACTAGTTGCCAGGTTAGAATCTTGAGGCAAACGGTAGTTTCGATTTAAGTAAAGTTTATCAGCTAACAGGTCTAATAATGAATAAGGGAACGGACTATTTGGAAGTGGGGGAAGACCCCTAGGTAGGTTCTATTAGTCTTAATAAAGTCATGATAATGCCGGGGAGAGGGCATAGCAGAAAGAACTAGACGGCTTTGAAAAAGGCACGAATTGGTTGACCCAGAAGGGCTGCCCACTAGCAAAAAATCGCTAGTTGACGTTGTCTATACTGACCAGATTATTTTTAATTGCAAAACGAAGGAGCGACATCGGTGTCTTGGCTTTGGTTTTGTCCACGATGTTGGCCCGATGCTTTTCGACGGTTTTGGGACTGATGCAGAGGAGTTCGGCAATCTGCTTGTTGCCGGCCCCCCCCAGAATCATCTGCAGAACCTGGAGCTCCCGATGACTTAAGCCAGCTGGTAACAACGGCCCGACTGGCACAACTTCACCTACAGCCGCACCCTTCTCGCCCAAAAAACCCTTTATAACAGTCTCGTTTACTTCGGGACTCAGATAAAACTTGCATCTCATCACCGTATCGATGGCATCGAGCAGGCGGTCAGGTTTGTCGGTTTTGAGGACGTACCCCATAGCGCCACTGTTCAAGGCCCGTCGGACATAAGATTCCTGATCGTGCATGGACAGGAAAACCACTTTGGTTTCAGGGGCAATCTCCAGAATCAACGGGCACAGATCCAGGCCACTCACGTCGGGAAGTGAGATATCCAGAATGACCACATCAGGGCGCTTCTCTCTAACCAGGGCCAATCCCTCCTCCCCCATAGAGACGCAATCTATCACCGTTATGTCTTTACGGTTGGTGAAAAGCTGCTTGACGGCTTCGAGAACCAGAGGATGGTCTTCGATCATCACGATTCTGATTTCATTCATCAGGATATCCTGTTTGGGAGATTACTCGGAAGAGCAAGCCAGCACAGCCTCGGGTTAAACAAAATATATTGTCTCAGAATCCGCGAATAATGTAAACATTGGAAACAGTTGATCGTTCAATAGACCAAGCCCGAGGACGCAATTTCATCCGCCAAGGCCTGAAGTGTTCATGTCCCAAGAATGAGTCAGCATCAAAGCTGCAATTTAGTCTGCATGCAGGCCTGTTGAAAAACCGGCAAACCAACTTCGATATCGTTGAAATGACAGGGAGTTCTCAGTGACCAGACCCTACACGCCAAAAGCATCTTCACACTTTCGTCCGGCCCTGCTTATCCTGGTCGTCATGGGACTGTTGTCAATCTGGCCCCGAAGTGCCATGGCAGCTCCTCCGCTGCTCTTTGAACCAGGGACCAACTCCTATTCTCTTGGCCCGCATCTGGATTTGCTGGAAGATTCATCACGCGCCCTGACCTTTGACCAGATCTCCTCTGCTGATTTCGCCGGTGAATATTTCCCAGCGAAAGCCAAAACCCCCAATTTTGGCTTTTCCTCCTCCGTTTACTGGACCCGATTTCACCTAGAGGGTGACATGCACGGCCGTGACCCGTGGCTTCTAGAACTTGCCTATCCACTGCTGGATTCCATAAGTATCTTCCTTCCCCAGCCGGACGGGAATTATCTGGAAAAAAAGGCCGGAGACCTGCTGCCCTTCTCCAAACGGGAAATTAAGAACCGTAATTTCATCTTCCTGCTCCCGCCAGTGCTGAGCGGAGCTGGTCCAATCTATATGCGTTTTCAATCAGACAGCACCATGACTATGCCGCTGACCATCTGGTCCAAAACCGCTTTCGAACAAAAGGACCATGAAGACCAGATCAGACTGGGGCTGTACTACGGATTCATTCTAGTGATGATCCTTTATAGCGCCATGATGTTGATTTCCCTCCGTGACGCCAACTACTTCTACTACCTCCTTTTCATTGTCAGTTTCGGCGCATATCAGATTATCATGAACGGTTCGGCATACGAATATCTCTGGCCTGACTTGGTATGGTGGAACAACTACTCCATGCCGGTGGCCGTGGCCCTCGCGGCCATGGGCGTTGGCCTATTCACCAGATCATTTCTGACTCTCTCCAGATATTCGCCCCTGCTGGACAAAGTGCTGATCTTTTTGTCTGTCCTTTGCCTCGCTGCGGCCGGGGCATCTATGAGCGGCCATTACTCCCTGGCCATTAAATCATCTTCGCTGCTGGCCATGGTCATCATGTTTGCCAGCGTGATCAGCGGAGTCGTCTGTCTGCTCAAACAATACCGACCGGCCCGTTGGTTCATGATCGCTTGGTCCATGTTTTTCCTAGGCGTGGTCTTAAACGCGCTAAGAGCCTTCGGGGTTCTGCCGGCCAATTTCTTCACACTCTCCGGCCCCCAATACGGATCAGCCATGACCGTGATTCTGCTGGCCATGGCCCTGGCCGACCGAGTTAATATGATGAAAAATGAAACAGAAACGGCCCAGGAACAATACCGGACCATTTTCGAAAACGCCAATGAGGGGATATTCCGAAGCTCCATCTCCGGCAACCTGTTGATGGCCAACCCCGCTTTAGCCAGCATTTTCGGATATGGCTCACCAGAGAGGATGATCGCCGATCTGCCGGAATTGGGCAGACTCTACCTCAACCCCGAGCAGAGGCATGAATTTATTAAGGCTGTTGTGACTGAAGGCTCAGTAGTCGGGTATGAAATCAAGATGCTGCGCCAGGACGGTAGCGTCCTTCATGCGGAAATCAACGCGCACGTTATCAAAAACGAAAAGGGCGAGCCAAAATATCTGGAAGGCATTCTTTCCGATATTACCGGCCGGAAAAAGGCCGAGGAAATGCGGCTGGCTCGCGATTCCGCCGAGGCCGCCAACCAGGCGAAGAGTGAATTTCTAGCCAACATGAGCCATGAAATCCGCACCCCCATGAACGGCATCATCGGCATGACCGGACTGCTGCTCGACTCTCAACTCACGGTTACCCAGAGGGACTACGCCGAAACGATCCAGACCAGCGCTGAATCGCTGCTGACGATCATCAACGATATTTTGGATTTTTCCAAAATCGAGGCGGGCAAACTCGATCTGGAAAAACTCGAAATCGATCTTCGCCACACCCTTGAAGACGTTTACGATCTCCTGATTTTCCGGGCCAGGCAAAAAAATCTGGATTTTACCATCACCATCGCTCCTGATACCCCTTCTCTGTTGGTCGGGGATCCCGGCCGACTAAGGCAGATCATCCTCAACCTGGCCGATAACGCTATCAAATTCACCAACCAGGGGAAGGTAATAGTGGAGGTAGGTCTGAAGGCCGAAGACGCTTCCCAAGCCACCTTAATATTCACGGTGACAGACACCGGGGTAGGGATTCCGGCTGACCAGAGCAGCAGGCTGTTTGAGCCATTCAACCAAGCTGACACCTCCAGCACCAGAAAATTCGGGGGTACCGGCCTGGGGTTATCCATTTCCAAACGACTGGCGGAAATCATGGGCGGGGAAATCGGCCTGGAAAGCACTCCGGGTGGAGGTTCACGTTTCTGGTTTACCGTGAAGCTTGACCAGCGCCAGCCCGGAGAAGCAGACGCGCCAAAATCCCGGGAACTGTCGCGAGGACATGACTGCCGCATCCTGATTGTTGATGAAAACGAAAAGGATCGTGACCACTTGGCCAAACTGTTCAGGGCGTGGGGCTATCGAAAGGTCGAAACCATGTCCGGAGCAACCGGCACCGTATTGGAAAAACTGCACCAGACCGCTGGCCAGGAAGAGCCCTTCCAAATCGTCTTTTTTGATCAAGGGGGTAGCGGGTTCGATGCCCACACTGTCGCGGCGGCGATTCGTGCCGACGAGACCTTGCAGGATCCCCGCCTGGTCATCATGACTGCTCCGGAAAGTCAGGTTATTGCCGGTGGTTCTGGAGAGCGAGGCTTCGACAGCTATCTTCCCAAACCCCTTGATGAGGAAAGCCTACGGGATTGTTTGCGCACCCTGAGTCACAACCGCCGGGAGAAACTCATTGCGCCTAAGAACAGCAGCGGCCGTCAGCCTCTAAGTGATGCGCGTCGACGCAGAGCCAGTATCCTCTTGGTTGAAGACAACCCGATCAACCAAAAAGTCTCAATCGCCATTCTGACCAGACTGGGCTGTCACACCCAGTTAGCCGCCAATGGTAGGGAAGCCTTGGAGGCACTGCGTAGCGATACTTTTGACCTGGTCCTCATGGATTGCGAGATGCCGGAGATGGACGGGTTCGAGGCAACCAGACAAATCCGGCTCCGGGAAGAGCACCAGGCGACCCAAAGCAAGGCCATTATCATCGCCATGACCGCCCATGCCATGGCCGGTTCTCGAGAAAAGTGCCTGGCGGCCGGAATGGATGATTTCATCTCCAAGCCGGTGGCCCCGGAAAAGCTTGCCGAAATCCTCCAGAAGTGGCTGGATGGGGCCACTAATCTCACCCCGCCTGTGTTCTCACCGCCAAAACCTCCCACTACAGCCGGGGCAACCAATCTTCCAGAGATCGCTAAAATCATGCTGGAAAGGCTTAACGGCGACCGTACACTAGCCGGTCGGATCATCAAGATATTCTTGGACGACACCCCGGTGAAATTGACCGCAATCAGGAAAGCCCTGAATGCAGAGCAGGCCGAAGCAGCCCGCCAGCTCGCCCACGCACTGAGCGGCTCCTCTGCTATCCTTGGTGCCCAGGCCATGCAGTTGATGATGCGAGAGCTGGAGCAGCACTGTCAGGATGGAAAAATTCATGAGGCCCTTGCATCGCTAGCCAAGGGAGAGGAACAATATCTCGACCTGCAACAAGACCTCCAGATAACGATGGCGACCTGGTCCAGGGAGTCGAACTGATCGTGCTGAAGTACCGCCTGGCTGCCGACAAATGAAAATCTCACCAGTTGCCAACAGGGTTGTTCAATGCTCTCTGCTAGACGCACCGGATTTGCTTCTGCATTGTCGCCTGGTCCAAGGCGATGGCGGCCGCTGCCTCCTTGAACTCCTGACCGCGCGATTTCCCTATCATTCGGCCAGTCGGTGGCGGGAACTGATCAACCGGGGGCTGGTTTCCGTGAACAACCAAACCGGCACCCCTGAACAAATGGTGGAGGTTGACGACAGGCTTGAGTACCGGGCAGTGGACTTTAGCGAACCGGAGGTTCCGACCTGTTTCGAACCGGTTATGGAAACCGTCGATCTGCGGCTGATCGGGAAACCGGCCGGCACTCCGGTTTCCCGGACCGGTCTGATCGTCCGCAATACCTTGGTCAACCTCCTCGGCCGTCATTACGGTGAAGACATCCACCCCCTGCACCGGTTGGACCGGGAAACCAGCGGACTCATCCTCTGCGCCCGCAACCGAGAGGCCTGCCGGCGCTGGCAGAATCCGCTGCTGCCTCTGGTCACCGGCAAATATTATCTGGCGGTAGTGCGGGGTCAAATGGAGCTCGGCACCAAGCAGTCAGATCAACCCCTGGCCGTTCGTCCTGAGAGTGCGCTGCGCTGTCGCATGTGGCCGGAGGCCACCGGCAAAGCCTGCCGGACAATTTTCCATACCCTGGCCGCCGAAGCGACCGCCTCGCTGGTCCTGGCCGAACTGGTCACCGGCCGCCGCCACCAGATTCGCGCCCATCTGGCTCAGCTTGGCTACCCGGTGGTCGGCGACAAAATTTACGGCCATGATGGACATTACTTCTTGAAAAGAGTCGCAGGAGAACTCACCGCCGTCGATTTTCAGGAACTGGGGGCACACAATCACACCCTGCATGCCTGGGCCCTGCGACTTAAGCTTCCCGGTGAGTCAGAAAGGCTGTTTTTTTCAAGGATGTTTTCGGAGGATCTGCGCCGTTACCTGAATTATTTCCCGGGCTGGGAAATAACGGCCCGGGCGAGACTGGCGCAAATATGCACAGAACCAGCTAACTAGCAAGAGGATTGCACAAAAAGAGATGAAAGTAAAAAACGAGGAAGAAGCCCGGGGGCTGATCGAAGAGCTACGTACCCGCCCGGTTACCGCCCAGTCCCGCGACCTCCGCCTGGGGGTGGAGAATCTGGAACTGGACCAGATGTATTACGAGCAGAAGGGCAACGATCAAGGGGTCCAGCGCTGTGAACTTTGCCTGAATCTCCTGCGTGGCCGTCTGGCCGAGCTTGGCTGAGCCTGAACGAAACTTCGACCAAACAAATTGGCTGTTCAGCGATCGGCTAAGGGTGGTTGGGAAAGCCCGGCTACCGCCAGCAGTTCCGGAGGCAGATTGTCACCGGAAACCAGCGAGGTCAAGGCGAATCGGGCCTCGGCCAGTTCCGGTCGCCCCAGAACCAGAAAAAAGGCCAGGTTGAGGCGCATCAGATTTTCGGTTAGTCGGTCCAGATTCAGGACCAAGTCCATCTCTAACTCCGCAACCTCCGCCAGGGCCGGCAGGTTCAAGGGGCAGCAGTCCACTTCTCCCCCGGTCAAGGTCTCGCTGACCAGAGGCAGACCATGGGTCCGGCAGATCAGCGGCCGGTGTTCGTAGACCAGACAGCGATCTTCCCTAAGCAAACAGCAGCGGCCATTTCCGCTCCCGATTTGACCGGAAAATCGGGACCCCAACCCAGCCTGAAGGAGGGCCACCGCCTCCAGACCGCAGACCGTACTCAGCTGGCAGCAGCCGCCGCAGCCGGCCCGGCACTGCCAGGCCGTTCCGAACCTTTCCCGCACCCGCTGCGCTAGAGCATCGCAATAATCGCCCAAAGCCCGGTAGCAGGTCAGAATCTCGACCGGAGTGGCCATTCCTAAAGATAGTTGGCCAGCATTCGGCGGGCCGCCGGGGAATTCCAGTCCATGGCACCGATAATGGCCTCTCGCAGCACGCCGTTTTTATCAACGATGTAGGTTTCCGGCACCCCGGTGGTCCCGTATGCCTTGGATGCCTGGTTTTCCGGATCGAGCAGAATCGGCGCGGCGAAACCAATCCCGTCGGCAAACTTCTCGGCCACTTCGGCCTGATCGTTGCTGAGAATGGCCAGAATCTGGAAGGCCTCCGGCGGTAGCGACGGTGACAACGCCTGTATGGCTGGCAACTCTCCTCGACAGGGCGGACACCAAGTGGCCCAGAAATGGACGAACACCACCTTGCCTTTAAGTTCGGCCAGATGCCAGGTTTTGCCTTTGGTGTCCTTAAGCACAAAATCCGGGGCCGGTTTGCCGATGGCCGTGTTCGAAAAGGTGGCAGGCTCCTTGCGAGAGCGATCGCAGCCAGCCAGCAGGGTCGCCAACGACAGCAGAATAATAATGGGGACAAGGTAGTGTTTCTTCATGGCATTTCCGCCTGGTAATTTTCTGAAAAAAAAGACCTCCTTGACTAAAATCAAGGCAGGCGCGCGGCATCGTGTGCCATAGTAATATCAAATCAGGCCCTTAACAAGTTCCTCGGGCCAGAATAATGGCTTGACCATAGCCCGGACGCATTCGAACCATCGGAATCCGGCGGAAGTCTTGCGTAAGCAACCCAAATATTTGGAGGCACAGATGGGCGAATTCACCAGATGGGACGATTTTCTAATCGCCGAACATGAACTGATCGAACGGGCCATGGCAGTCCTGAAAACCAACCTGGAAGAGCTGCCCGCCGGCGACCAGCTCCAGATCGGCCGGGCCCTCGATTTTCTTATGGAGTTCGGCGACAAAATCCACAACCGCAAGGAAGAAGAATTTCTCTTCCCGCTCATGCAGGAGCGAGGCATCCCCTCACAGGGCGGCCCCCTCGGGGTCATGCTCATGGAACATCAGGCCGAGCGCCAGCTGCTCCAGCAGATGGCGGCCAGCCTGGCCGGACTGGGCAAGGCCGCGCCAGAGGTGGTCAGCAAATTCCGTCGCGAAGGTCTGGAATATCTGAAGATCCGGGCCGAACACATCTGGAAGGAAAACGATATCCTCTATCCCATGGCCCGTCAGGTCATGCGGGCAGGAGACGCCGAAAAACTTCTGGAAGAGTGCCGAAAGATCAATCTTGATGCGTACGGGCCGGAGGCCTGGGAGAAATTCACCACCATGGTCGGTGAGGTGGAAGGCGGCACGAGCAAAAAGGGGAGATTGATTGAAAACCTTTCCTACCTGCAGCTGCACGCGATCATGGAGACCCTGCCCTTCGAGGTCACCTTCGTGGACGACGCCGACACCGTGGCCTATTTCAACCGGTTGGACAAAGAAAAGATCTTTCCCCGTACCCGCTCGGTCATCGGCCGTAAGGTGGACAAATGCCATCCGGAAAAAAGCGTGCATATGGTGGCCCAGATCGTCGAGGGGTTCAAGAACCGAACCATGGAGACCGCCGAGTTCTGGATCGATTTCCGCGGCGAAAAGGTGCTGATCCGCTACTTTCCGGTCTACAGAGATGAAGGGGAATACCTGGGGATACTGGAGGTCACCCAGGAAATCGGCCGGCTGCAGAAACTGACCGGCCAGAAAAGGCTGCTCGATTGAGAAGCAGACGACCGACCGGCGGAGCGGGAAGAATTGCCCGCCCCGCCGGACCTCAGTTAACCTTGTAAACCCGGTCAGCTTCCACCAGGAATTCGACCCCGAGGGTGGACTGCAGTTCGACCAATCGTTCGGCGGCCTCCGCGACCGGAACGCCTAGGGCCTCGGCCAGATCGGCAATCGCGTAATACGGTTGGCCGGAGTCACCATGGCCGCTGACCCGCACCCCGGGGAAACACTGGGCAAAGGAAGCTGATGAGGCGGCGGCCAGCACCTCGTGCAGGCCCGGCGGCCCATAGAGCAGGAGCCACTTAACCGCCTCGGCCCACAGGCCACCATCGACAGTTTCGCTGCCCAGCACCGCCAATGCCATCTCCAGGTTCCACTGTTCCTCGAAATTTTCCACCGCTTCCTCCCCTTCTCTGTCCCGGTCTCCGGCCGGCTGCCGTGCCGCACTTCGCGAGCATAGCAGTTCCAACTCCGGAGATAAACCCGAATCTGCCGGCCTTTCTGCGGCTCAGACGGCCAGTCGGCGTCCGAGCCGCAGAAAGGTCGGTACCGCCAGATAGTTCTCCATTTGCAGGAACCGCCCACAATAGTAGACCGGCGGCGATGCGGCAAAGGCCCCGCTCTTTTCGTCCAGATCAATGGGATGCCAGACCCGCTTTTCCTTATCCCAGCCCTTGGTGTAGCTCCGCCAGTAACCACTTCGTTCCATGACCTTCCTCCGAATTAATGTTTTGACCAGATTTCGGACATAGGATAACGTTAAGGGTGGGACAACCGCTGTCCCAGGGCAGAGGTTTTTTTATGGGCGGGATATTTTTTTCGATACCGACGGAGAGTACGGAGCCATGACCGGTAATAAAGCCCAGCTACAACGACTGATCTTCATCGACCGCATGATCCGGGACGGCATGCACAGCGGCCGACTGGCCAACTGCGCCACTATGGCCACCGCCTACGAGGTAAGCGCCAAGAGCATCAGGCGGGATATCGACTATCTAAAAAACCAGTGCGACGCTCCCATAGCCTACGATTGCCGGCGTTACGGCTATCTTTACACCGAAGCCAGCTACAGCCTGCCGGCCATGCATATCAGCGAAAGCGACCTGTTCGCGATCTCCTTGGCTCGCAAAACCCTCCGCCAGTACGAGAACAGCCCTCTCTATCACAAGTTGGCCTCGGTGTTCAAAAAAATTGAGGCATCCCTGCCGGAACGCATTTCGGTGGACCCAGCCTGGGTGGATGAGCGGATGACGGTATTCCCGGAAAGTCGCTCGGCCATTGATCCGACGATCTGGGACAAAGTTGCCGAAGGCTTACGCCACGGCCGCCAGCTTGCCATCCATTATCTCAAACCAGGGGATGAAGACGGCAGCGACCGACTGGTCGATCCCTATCACATCGTGAGCTTCCAGGGCGAGTGGTACCTGATCGGCCACTGTCATCTACGCAGGGAAGTCCGGACCTTCGCCATCTCCAGGGTCAGAGCGGTTCGGACCAGTGGTGAGGACTTCGTCATCCCCGCCGAGTTCTCTTTCGAAAAATTTTCCGGTCACCATTTCGGGATCTTTCAAGGAGATCGCGATTTTGTGGTGAAGATTCTCTTTTCACCGCAACATCGCCCCTATGTCGAGGAAAGGGAGTGGCACCGAGACCAGGCTTTAGAGAGACAGGCAGACGGGGGAATACTGCTCTCCTTCACCAGCAATCATCTCTTCGAGGTCAAACGTTGGGTGTTATCCTGGGGCGCCGGGGTAAAGGTCTTGGCGCCGCCGGAACTTGCCGCCGACCTGCAGGAGGAACTACAGAAGGCCTTGCAGGCTTACGCGTAATCGGGCAAGATGGAGCCGATGCGGTTACTCCTGACCAAATTTACTCAAACGATGGGGCCGTGGGGAATTTATCACCCCGGATAAAATCAGCCTTACCGGGTAGGCCTTACGCTGAATTCGCCGTCCGGCAACAAGGAAGACCACGATGATCAGAAAAAATCACCCGTTGTGGATCACCGTCTTCCACCGTGGCGACCATGACCGAACCCGCACGATGCTCGATTCTCTGGGCAACTCACCACTGTTTGCCGCGCTATCCAGGCGGGAACTGCGAAACCTCTCCGGCATCATTCACCACCGAACCTATCAGGACGGTGAATTTGTCTTCCTCAAGGGGCAGCCGGGCGCCGCCATGTTCATCATCAAAACCGGCAAGGTCAACATCATTGATTACGGCCCGGACAGCCGCGAAACCATCGTCGCCACCCTGAATCCCGGCGACTTTTTCGGAGAACTTGCCCTGCTGGACGACTCACCCCGCTCCGCCTCAGCCATGGCTGTTGAGCCCACCGATATCTACGCCATTTCCCGAACCGACCTGGATCACCTGCTGACCACCTCTCCCCAGATTGGTCTGAGTGTATACCGCGCCTTGGCGGTAATCATCGGCACCCGCCTCAAGAACGCCAATGTCCAGTTATCTGAGCAGTGAAGAAAACCGCCGGCGGGAACGCCGCGGTCGCATAGTCTATGCAGTGGCGCTCACGATAGCAGGCTTGGGGGGGCTAGCTCTGCTCTGGGCTTTGCGCGGCTTGATGTTGCCGCTGGCCATTGGCGCCGTCATGGCTTATCTCTGCCTGCCGCTGATCGGCTATCTCAAGGATAAGGGATTTTCCCATTTTTGGGCTATTCTCTGCCTCTCCGGATTCTTCTGCCTCCTGCTCTTCTCAGCTCTCCGTCTGGCCAGCAGCATCATCCCCGACCAGCAGACCGAGCTGGAACTACAAGTCCGGGCCCGCTATAAAGTAAATAATAAATTCAACCGTTTGATGGGTCTGGACAACGAAAAACACCGCGGTAACTGGCTGTATTCCCTGGCAGGGCCAGAGCTGGAGCCCATACGGGAGAAAATTGATACAATCCTGGCCCTCTCCGCCGAGGATCAGCAGTTGTTCACCAGTTATCATGAGGCCACCGACAATCTGCGAGGTCGACCGGTGCCGGAAAAATACTGGCAATACCATCAAGCCAATCAGGCCCGCGACCGGGAACAACCTAAAATACCCGGCCAAGGGGAAGCCAGCGCCACCGAAGTTTTCTTTGCCCCAAGCCAGGCAGGGCACCACCACTCCCTGCTTCGGACCATAATCAGCACGGCCTCACTCTGGCTGGTCACGCCTCTGGTCTTCCTGACCCTGCTGTTCGATGACGGCCGGCTCAAGCAAGGCCTGATCCGCAGCGTACCCAACCGCTATTTCGAACTGACCCTTACGCTCATCGACAATATCAACACGGCTCTGGGGCGGTACCTGCGCGGCACCGCCATGGAGTGCCTCCTGGTCGGCGCGAGCTTTTCCCTCTGTTTGTTTCTGATCGGGGTGGACCCTCGTTGGTCCGTTATAATCGGCGCCATCGCCGGAATCGCCAATGCCATCCCCTTCCTGGGGACAGCCATTGGCCTGATCGTGGGCATTATATATGCCGTCATGGCCGAAGAGATTTCGCCGCTTTTGCCCTTTGTTAACGATACCAATCTGATCCTTGCCATAGCTGCGTCAGTTTTCCTGGTCCACCTCGCCGATAATGCTATTTTTCAACCTTACATCCTGGGTAGCGCTGTCAACCTCCATCCCCTGATCGTTATCTTGGGGGTAATGGGTGGGACGCTACTCTTCGGATTTGCCGGCATGCTCTTTGCCATTCCCGCCATCATTGTCTCCAAAGTGGTGGTTTCGACCACCTTCCGTCAACTTCGAGCCTATTACATCATCTGAGACCACGAAGACCTGCCCCACTTCAGATTCCGACCCATTGGCCGGAGATTCCTCGTGGCCAGAAAGTAGGGCGTAACCCTATACAGAATACGGCGTCCCCCCATATCATTACCGCCCACTTTTCGTTAACCTCCATTTCCTTTTGATGGTGGGAAAGTTTTGCTTCCGGCGGTGGTAATAAATTACAACTGCCTAAATGTCGAAGCACTTGGGGGAACCGATGGGGCAGATAAAATTCATTAGCCGGGAAAAGTTGGTCGAATATCTCGATGAGGAAATGCGCCAATTTTTCAATGTCAGCGGCCTCTATGAGTTGAATCAATACGGCTGGCTAAGTAACGGCGAGCAGGATCCTGAGTACCTCGGGCATGCCAGGTGGCAGGAGAGTCCACCGGAGCATAAGAAGCTAGTGGGATTGGGCGATGAATTCACCATCCTGATGAGAAGCGCCAGACATTCTCTTGGCTTTGCCTGCCTCTATCATGACGCCACCGACTCATTATTGAACGATAGCGGTTATTCCTTCAGCTACCACTTTGCTGATACGACAAACAAGCTGCACCTGGCCTCTGACCGAATCAGGGAATTTTTTATTACGGCCTTTGCCCTGCGCTTTCACAGTGGCGAGTCTTGGCCTCCCGTCGGCAAGGTAATTCAGGACGAGAAAGGGATCGACCATTTCCGGGCTCCTTTCCAACAAATCAGCGACGAAGTCGCTGCCTCGAAGGCTGTCGGCCTTCCTCTTCGGGAATGTTTAACCACCATACTGCCCTTGGTAGAAGAGATTGCTCGTAACCGTTCGGTGAACCAGGATCCGTTCCGGCATCAAAAACTTTTCCATGACCGCATATCCGCCGCAATCACCAACCTGGCCTTGGGTTACCCGGATGAGGCATTGTACGACAATCTCTCCAGTGCCGGGGATTCCTCTAGTCGAGAGTTGATCGATTGGTACGACTCTCTGATCAAGGTCAGCAACCACGTCTTCATGGCCGAACATCTATTGCGGAGCTTGAGCAGACAGGCCGGTGCCATGCCCAGTCGCCCGCGGAAGCACAAAACCAGCTGAACGCAACAACCGATTATACCGCAATCGTATAATTTGCCAGAATAACGGGAGAGAATCGGAATCCTAACGTAGCGAAATTACCAGGCGGTAAGGCTAAACGTCGCTCTGATCGTGTCTTGGGAATGGGGATTTATTGCGGATTGTTTTATGCGAGTGACCCAAGAGTGCATAAAACAAAAAAGGACTTAAGCCACTTGGCCTAAGTCCTTGATTTACTGGTGCACCCGGCATGATTCGAACATGCGACCACCTGATTCGTAGTCAGGTACTCTATCCAGCTGAGCTACGGGTGCCAAATTTGAAGTGCATTCTATAACTCAATTCCCCTGCTTCGGCAACCATTAATCAGCAAGACCGGCCCCAGCCCGATCAACAATATCAGTCCAGAATGCCTAGAATTGGAGTAGTTGGCCTAGACCGCGTGTCAACGTTAAACCCCTAATCTCCCGGGCAGCCCCCGGCGGTCCATTCAACCAGCCAGCCCCAGAGCGAGACTCACCTGATAGATGACTGTCGCCAGCAAAAAAGCGAAGGTGGTATTGAAGACTATGGAGAAGGCGCCCCATTTCCAGGAGCCGGTTTCCCGGACGATACAGACAACCGTGACAAAACACGGAGAATAAAACATGATGAAAAGGATCAGGCTCAAGGCCTTGACCCGGTTCCAGTTCGGGGCCATTGCCAAGGTCTTTGAGAGAGAGTCATCGGCTTCCTGACCAACCGCGCCGAGGGAATATGCGGTCCCCAAGGTGGAAATGACTATCTCTTTGGCGGCGACCCCTCCCACCAAAGCGATATTGGTGCGCCAGTCAAAGCCGGCCATCCAAGTAATTCCTTCCAACAGGCGCCCGAGTCGGCCTGCCACCGAATGCTGCAGGGCCTGCTCGGCCCGCGCCCCATCCAGTCGAGCAAGCTTTTCCTGGAGAGCAACAGATCCAACCACTCCGCCATATTCGGCCTGCATCTGTTGCCGTTGTTGGTCAAACAAATACTCTTCCTCGGTGGACAGTCCCGGGAAAGTCATCGTTGCCCAGAGCAGGATTGAGACCCCGAGAATGACGGTGCCGGCTTTGCGGACATACTGCCAGGTCTTCTCCCACGTATGGATAGCCAGCCCTTTAAAAGTTGGTAAGCGGTAAGTAGGCAACTCCATGACAAAAGGGGTCGGCTCGCCGCGCAGAACCGTCACCCTGAGCAGCTTGGCCACCAACAGGGCCACAACCCACGACAGCATGGTCAGCATAAACATCATGCCCGCCTGGTTTCCAGCGAAGAAGGTCCCAATCAGCAGGGCTAATACCGGCAACTTGGCTCCGCAGTTCATGAAGGGCGCGGTAAGCAAAGTGGCCATCCGCTCCTTGGGCGAACGCAACGTGCGGGTCGCCATAACCCCGGGAACCGCGCAGCCGCCAGCGATACCCCCTGAGAGGATGAAAGGCATTACCGAACTGCCGTGCAGGCCAAAGATCCTGAAAATACGATCCATCATGAAGGCCACTCTCGCCAGGTAACCTGAATCCTCCAAAATGGCGATACCGAAAAACATGAACATGATTAACGGCACAAAACCAAGGACCCCACCGACTCCGCCAATAATCCCCGATGTCAGGAGAGACCTGAGGTGCCCTGGAGGCAAGGAATGCTCGATGACCCTGGTAAGCCAACCGAAGCCGATTTCCAGCCAGGCCACCGGCAGGGCACTGTAGGTGAAGGTAAACTGATAGAGACCCAGGAGCACCGCCAGCATGATCAATGGCCCCATTACCCGATTGGTCACCACTCGATCAATGCGGTCGGAGGCATAAATCCGTTCCTCGTCATGCGAACGGCTAACCACCCCTTGACGGATAATGGATTTAATATAGCCATAACGATGGTCGGCGATCAGGGCTTCCGGTACCGTTTCCAGGGTGACCTGTAGGTGGTTGCTTACCACGGCGACCATCTTCTCCAGCTGCTCACCAACACTGCGCAAACCACTCAGCTCAGCAAACTCCCTCCCCTTCTCGACGATTTGGCTGTCACTCTCCAGGTACTTCAAGGCCAGCCAGCGAGCCGGATAGATGTCGGTGAGAAAAGAGTTAGCGCTGATCAAATTCGTCATTTCCAGGAGCGCCGAATCGAGGTCATCCCCGTAAGAAAGTCTGATCTCCTGCCATTCCCGACCGGCCGAAGCCACCGTCATAGCCTCTTGCATCAGCGCCTCAACCCCTTCACCGGAACGGGCCGAGATCGGCACGACAGGGACGTCAAGTAGCCTGGAGAGCTTTTCGACATCAATAGAGATGCCCCTATCTCTAGCGACATCAATCATGTTGAGGGCGATGACAACCGGCACACCCAGCTCGAGAAACTGACAGGTCAGATAGAGATGCCGCTCCAGGTTGGCGGCATCGGTGATATTAATTACCACCTCTGGTTGTTCGTGGATCAGGAAGTCGCGGGCCACCACCTCCTCAACCGAGTAGGCAGTGAGCGAATAGGTGCCGGGCAGATCAACCACCCTTACCTGTTGATCCGGCGAAACCCGGTAAAACCCCTCTTTTTTTTCAACCGTAACCCCGGGGTAGTTACCGACATGTTGCCGGGACCCGGTCAGGCTATTGAAAAGGGTAGTTTTGCCCGCATTGGGATTACCGGCCAAAGCCAATTTTATTACATCGATCATTTTCTTAAATCCAGCCGCCCGAGCAGTTATTCGCTAGACTCTTCGACTTCGACCTCGATGAGATCGGCTTCGTTATTCCGAAGGGTCAATGTGCCTCCCATGACCCGCAGGGCCACCGGGTCATAGAGGGGGGCTCGCCCCTGAATAGTGACCTTGGTGCCGGGCACCAGACCCATTTCGCGAATCCGCCGCCCCAGCTCTCCCGCCACCTTGACGGCAGTGATGGTCCCGGACTGGTTCTTCAGCATTTTTCTAAGCATCATCCGGCTCACGGCTACTCCTTCAGGCCCCATAAGGGTTAAGTGATGGCGGAACAGCAGCACCATCCTATGCGCACAATCAGCTTGGATGCCCACAGAACGCAAAAGGTAAGAGAACAGCCCAAGGTCGTCAACCATTTACTTTATGCGCCACAGCAAGGGATGACCGATTACTTAAAAAATCGCCCCCTCTACCCTTCATAATTCCGGCAAACCAATCCCTCGTAGCATCAATCCTACTAGTCTGACCCCAGATCATTCAAACAATTATGCAGACCGCAACTGGCTCATGAAACTTCAGCAGATAAAGCGCTCTAATCAAGAGTGGTTCTTCCAATTCGAGGGAACCCTATGAATTTCCAAGACAACACGCTAGATCTACAACTATAATTTGCAGGATTATTCAAAAAAACCACCTTATTCCACCGCTAACCCCTTAATATCCTATTTTACAGGACACCCAAACCTCACGGAACCAAGCTGCCCATACTGGTGGGGTTCCCACGATCGTCGATACCATAAAACCCTTATCCAGAAAGGATTCTTAATCATATAGAGCCTTATTATTCCCTGCAAATAACAATTAATAAACGATGGATTTTTATTATCCTGCAAGTTCAATTGGTTGCGCAAAATGATGAGTATTTGCTAGAAAAAAGCAGCTATTCAAAGATAACAAGCGTTTAATAATTTTCTTTCTTGATCATAAAAAGCACATTATGCCATAACCACGGATAATTAGACGCCTTTTGAGGGCAACCGCCTGAACATCGCGAATACAGCTAGTTAAATACCCATACGCCTTCCCTCCCCAGCCCAGTCAAGAGACGCCCCAAAGAACATGGAATTTCCCGGCCCGGCCCAAATCACTTCAGGCCGATTTTGCGGCCGAAGCGATTTCCCATTATTTAACCCACATCGCCACACGGGATTCTCTATTCCTCCCGAACTAAATTGATAAATCCAAATAAATTATGCCCTGGGAAACAATCAAAGAACGCCTGCGCACGCTGATCCCCTCCAGCACGATGGATCTCTGGGTATCAACGCTGCTATGCCGGGTAGATACTGCCGAAACCATTGAACTGGTTGCGCCGGATCGGTTCGTCTGCTCATGGGTTCAGGAAAATCTCCTACCCCTGATCAGCCAGTGCCTCTCCGATCTAGCCTTAACTACCCAGATCAATATCACCGTGGCCTCCGAGCGGGAACAGAACTCAACTCAACCGACTGAAATCAACAAACAGTTGTCCCTACCCAGCCTGCACCGCTGGAAACCGACCATCAAAACCTTGCACCCCCGTTTCACCTTTGATGAGTTCATGGTCGGCGAATCTAATCTCATGGCCCGCACCGCCTGCGCAGCGCTGGCCAACAATGACAACAGCCTTGGGCACTGCCTTTTCATCGAGGCCGGGCCTGGTCTGGGCAAAAGTCACCTTACCCATGCCGTCGCCCACAAAATTCTCTCCGAGTCACCATCAACGCGCCTGCACTATCTTACTGCGCAACAACTCACCGCCGAGATGGTCACCAACATCCGCAACAACACCATGGATCAGTTCAAGGAAAAATATCACCACCAGAGCGATGTCCTGCTGATCGAGGATGTTCATGCCCTCTCCGGGCGTATCAAGACCCAGGAAGAACTGGCTGCCGTTCTGGATATTCTCTTAAAGCAGGAAAAAAGGGTGATCCTCACCAGCAAACTGGCGCCCCGGAATATCCCCAATATTGAACCGGAGTTCCGCTCCAGGTTGTCGGGTGGCCTGATCGCCACCATCAACCCCCCCGATCTTCGCACCAGACTCCATATCATCAGAAAGAAGGCCGAAAACAGCGGGTTAAATCTGGATGACGAGGTCATAACCTTCTTGGCGGAAACCATAAAGGGTGACATCCGCCGGGTGGAAAGCGCCATCGTAGGAGTGAAGGCCCGGATGGGCATTTTGGGATGTCAACCCACCATGGACCTGGTCAAGGAAATTGTCGGCAATATCGTGGGTAGCGAAGGGATGCTGCTTTCTGCCGAAAATATCCGGGACTATATCGCCAGACAATTCGATACCCCGGTCGACGACCTCCTCTCCAAATCCCGCAAGAGGACCGTTACCTTCCCACGACACGTGGCCATGTACCTGGCCAGAAAACTGACCGGCGAAGGCTTGAACGATATCGGAAAAACCTTCAACCGCGACCACTCCACCGTGGTCCACGCCATTCGGGTCATCTCCGAGGCGATAAACAGCAGTGGCAGCGTCCGGGGTCAGATCGAACTGCTCACCGATAAAATCCGCAAGGAACTGACCTAGACACCGGACGACGACATTTTTTCCACTTATCGTTAGAGCCGATCTTGTTAAGACATGTCATCCAATCCCGTCCCACTGAACTAAAAGTAGACCGGCCGAACCGCCGCATTGGTATCACTACGACCGTGGCCGGCTGCCAGTGCCTCCACGGTCCGGGCTGCTGTCTTCGCCATATCGTTCATACCGATTCCATCCCAGCCAAAACCACTGATATGTAATCCCTCCCATTTCGCCTCCATTTGCCGCCGCCATCGCAACAACACCGGGTGATCCATCTCCAGTTGCGGGATTTCCCCTTCGGGCCGTAACACTTTTGCATACACTGGTGCGGTGGGCAAGGTCAGCAGCTGACCAAGATCAGCATAGGCCATGGCGACTATTTCATCATCGGATAATTCCAATCTTTCCGGATGACGCCTGCCTCCGACCAGCACCTCGATCATGATTTGCCCTTCCGGACATCTTCCGCTAAACATATGTGTAGAAAACATCGCACCCAAAGCAAAACGCTGCTCGGACTCCGGCGCCAGATACCCAAACCCCCTGGGGATTTGGGCCTTGCTGTCAAAGGCCATAACAACATTGGCAATCCGTGCCCCAGGGATGGCGCTAACCGGAGGCTTATCCAATACGGAAAGTAGTTTCAGCGCGGGGTTGACCGGCAATGCCATGATCAGAGAGGCGGCTCGGAGCTCACCCTGGGCGGTTACCACTCGCCACAACCCACCTTCACCACGGATAAGTTCCTTTACTGATCGACCAAGAAGCATCTCTCGATTTTGCCCCAGAACTTCGACCAATCTTTCCATACCCCCAGGAAAATTCACCATGGCCGGCAATGTCCTGACGTCACCTGCCCCGGCATTTTTCTTTCTCTTCAAACCGCGAAGAACCGAACCAGCCTCCTTTTCCAGGTTGCGTACGCCCGGCATTACCGAGTCAATGCTCAGCCGGTTTAGATCACCGGCAAAGGTACCGGTGACCGCCACATCCACCATGGGCAAAACCCCGCGCCCGAAGCGGTAGGCAGCCCACTCGCCGATGGTCTGGTCCTCGATGCGCGGTTTCTTCCAGAGATCAGCCAAGAGCCTGAGTTTTCCGGCCGGGGAAAGCAGCGGCGTGGAAAGCAGCATCTTAGGGCTCTGGGGCAACGGGACCAGACGCCCGTGATGACAGATGAAGCGATGGAAGTCTCCCAAAGGGGCAGTTTGCATCTCTCGATCCAACCCGGTGGACTCCAGGATTTGCCGACTCTCCAGAACATTATTCAAAAAGCCGTGGGGGCCCCACTCCGCCTGATAGCCATTTTCCCGAAAGGTGCGAATCGCCCCGCCCGGACGAGAGGCCTGATCAATCAGGACCACCCGCAGCGCCGGACAATATTTTTCCAGAAAAAAGGCCGCGCACAGACCAGACAAACCGGCGCCGACAATGATCACATCATATTCCTTCTCCAAATTGCTTCTCCGCTGCTTAAGGTTGAAAGCTGGCTCTGGCGGCCCCACCGAACTGACTGATCAGAAAAACTATGGACAATCAGCCGGGTTAATATATTATCAGCTACTCTGAAAACCTCAGTGCAAGCAAGGTGCTTTTCATGGAAAGGCTAGGAACAGACGCCCAGAACCCTCCACGAGTCCTGATCATTTACTACTCCTTCAGCGGCCAAACTTCCGGCCTGCTAAATCATTTAAGCATTGGCCTTAGACAACAGGGGGTTGAGGTGGCGCTTGAGAAGATACGCCCGCTGAATCCTCCCCGTTTCCCGGTCGGGGCCATCCTGCCCACCATCAAAATGATGCTGACCACTTTCGGCCGCCAACGCTTATCGATCCGAGATCCGGATGGAACGAACCGGGCCGACTACAATCTCCTCATTCTGGCTGGCCCCACCTGGTCGTACAATCCCAGCGGGCCGGTCCTGGACCTGATCGACCGCTTCGGTTCCCGGCTTTTCGGAGGGCAAACCGTTCTGCCGCTGATCTCCTGTCGCGGTTACTGGCGCCTGCACTGGCTGGGGCTGAAAAGGCTTCTGATTGCCTGCGGCGCGGTGGTTCCGAACAAAATCATTTTTTCGCATCCAGCCCCAGAGCCATGGCGCACACTCGGGGTATTTCTGAAGATTGCCGGCCGAGCCCCGGAAAGATCTTTACTAATCGGCAGATATTACAAGCGCTTCGGGCACTCCAAAGAACAACTAGCAGAAGCCGAACGCTTAGGCTCACTGATCGGCACGGCCTTGATCAAGAACCAATCGCTGGCCGAACTCGAACTACAAAGTCTGATCGCCCTGCCCTGACTTTGCCCTCAGAATTCACGCCCCTTTCTCGCCGCCACTCCCTGTCGGTAGTGATGTTTAATTTCGCGCATCTCGGTGACCAAGTCAGCCACGGCAATCAAACCATCTCCAGCCTCACGGCCAGTGATGACAATATCCACCCCCTCCGGGCGAGACGACAGTACCTCCCTAACCTCATCCTCACTGATTATCCCGTAGTTAATCAGATAGGTCAACTCATCCAGCACCACCAGCCGGTAGGCTCCGGCCGAAATTTTCTCCCGCGCCAGGCGCCAGCCGACCAGCGCCGCCTCGATCACTTGCTCACGGTCCGCCTGCCAGGTAAAGCCGGTCCCACAGACATGCAATTCAATTCGGCCCCCCAACAATTTTACAGCCTTCCCCTCGCCGGTCACCCACTGCCCCTTGATGAACTGGATGATGCAGACCCGCATACCGTGTCCAGCCACCCGCAAGGCCTGCCCGAAGGCAGCGGTGGTTTTACCTTTGCCGTTGCCGGTATTGATGATGACGATTCCCCGCTCCACCACTCTTGCTCCTTTTAGGAAAATGGCCCGGCTTGAAATTTTTCCAGTTGGCCCCGGTAATACTCCCGATTTTCACGGGCACCGTCAAGCGCCCGACGCTCGGTCGCCACTGCCTGGGAAGAATCGCCGGTCTGCCACTGCGCCTCAGCCAAGGTATCCAGGATATGACTGCGGGCGTTGATCGCCGTAGCCTTTCGCGCCAGCTCCAAGGCCCGGACCGGGTCGCGCCACCCCTTTTTCTCGGCGGTCAGATACAACCAGGCCAGGTTGTTCAGGGCCTCAGGGTTGTTCGGTTGAAACGACAGACTCTTTTCGTAAGCAGCCACCGCCTCGTCATAGCGCTTTTGCCCTGCCAACATGTCACCCTGCAGGTGAAGCCAGAGGGGGTTGTCGGGTTCGGTTTCAACCTTGCGGGCCACAAACCCCTCCGCAAACTCCGCCCCGGGCCGGGCTGTAAGATTCAAATAATTACTAAGCTGCCAAGTAGTTATTAACACTCCTATAAAAACTAATGCGAAAGCACCGAGGGCGCTGTAAACCTTGAACTCATGCCAGAAAGGTTTTCGCTTCCCCACTTCGCAATCCTTCAGGTAGTCCACCCTCTGACCAATGCCGAAATGATGCCAATTGGGACGTTCACGAATATTCCCACCCAGCCAGGCGATCTTCTCCAGGATGCTGGCCAGTGGCCCGGCCCCACCCATGACCCGGTACGAGTAGAGATCCGCCTGGCGTTCAAAATTCCTCATGAAAAACCCGAAAATAAAACGCACATAAAGCAGGAGTGTAACCAGCAGAGGGATCCCGGCAATAAAAGGCGCCAGTGCCGCTGGAGCACCCTCAAAATCAAAAAGCAGTACCAAGAAAAATTCTGCCCCCATAAATGCCTGCAGCATAGGTTCCAAACCGAATTGGAGAAACATCCCGAAGGCCATGAACAACAAGAGGTAGAGGAGAAGATGGTGTTTTTTGACATGGCCGATTTCGTGGGCGATTACCGCCTCCAATTCCTCGGTCTTCGCCACCTCGAGCAAGGCAGGAGTCAAAAGGAGGTAGCGGAATCTCCCGGCAAAGCCCAAGACTCCGGCCGATAAGACCCTGCCCCCAAATAACGGCCAGGAATAGATTTCCCCAAAGACAATGCGCTGCCGCAGGCAGAAAGTCTCAATCCGCCGCCGTTCTTCTCCAGGCGGCAACGGTTGGCATCCCATCATCTTCGCCAGAAACCCAGGGAACCAGTACGGCAAAGTCATGAGATAGCCAACAAAGATCACCAGTTCGCCCCAATCTCCCGAGAGGAACATCTGCCAGGCTGGGATCGGCACCAGAACAAGAAAACCGTATAAAAGCGATAACATCAGCCAAGGCATCGCCACTACCGCGGAATTCCTGAACTGCTCACCCAGAAAAGCGTGGGGGGGGCGAATTACCGTGAAGACGTTTTCATAATCCTTACGTAACATGAGCCAAACCAGGCTCAGGTAGAGATAGAACAACGCCAGACCGACGAGGCTGGCCAACATCGGCATCTGTTTAATGAATGGCAAAAACCCAAGATAATAATGCAGGTCGAGTAGGTAGACATCGCCTAGAAATACCAGGACCGCCAAAGCAGAAAGAGTGCTCTCCGCTCGAAAATAATCCGCCGAGCCCCGTATTTTTCGGATAACCCGGTACAAACGTAGCGATAACCAGAAGAACACACCCTTGAGCAAAAAAAACGTCAAGGCCTGCAACCATGGCAGGCCCGGCGCAATGGTTATCTCCCGCGTCTCAAGGGCGACAATCACCACCAAAATATAAAGCAGATTATTAATCATTATCGCTTTCCTCACCGCTCCCTCAGAAAATCTGGCAACCAGGATCGCCGTGCCAGAGCGGAACCCACCTTTATCGACCGGGGTACCGACCAAACCTTTTCCACCACTATCCCGCAAAAAGATAGGCGAATTTGACCGAAAGCGTAATATAATCAGCCATCAATTGCATCCTTCCGTTTACAGCGGCAGATAATTTCAGGAGTGGGAAACCGCATGGACGATTTATACCACGCCCCCGATCAACTTCCCGCTTGGGGTGCCTTAAAGTCTTTGGCCGAGAGGCCTTTTAGCTTAAACACCCCCAACGCCCTGACCCCTGCCCGCATCGCCGCCTTCACCTGTCGAACAGCCAGCTTCAAATTGCTTTACGCCACTCAGAGAATCGACGAAAGCACACTAACCACGCTCCAAGAACTGGCCGATCAGAGTGAGGCAACCGGCCAGTTTTTACGCATGAAACGAGGCGCAGTCCTTAACAGAATAGTCGGCTGGCCCTCGGAAAATCGCCAGGTTTTACATACCGCCGGCCGCGACTTGTTTCGACCCGACCCGGATCACCCCGAAGCCACCGCGCAGGCCCGCAAGGAATGCGACAAACTCAAGATATTCCTGGACGACTTGGACGGCGGCCGCATCACCAACTCCAAAGGCGAACCTTTCACCGATCTGATCAATGTGGGGATCGGCGGCTCCGACTTGGGACCCCGGGCTATTTACATGGCCCTCAGCGCATTCCGGCTTGACCAGCGCCGAGTGCATTTCATTTCAAATGTTGATCCAGACGACGCCGCGGCCGTTCTCCGGGAGCTTGACCTCAGCCACACTCTGGTCAATGTCGTCTCGAAGAGCGGAACCACTCTGGAGACCATGACCAACGAAGAACTGGTCCGCAATGCTTACCGCCGAGCCGGGCTGGAACCAAGCCGCCATTTTCTGGCCGTCACCGGGGCCGGCAGCCCCATGGATGACCCAAAAAGGTACCTACGCACCTTCCACATGTTCGACTACATCGGGGGCCGCTACAGCGTAACTTCCATGGTCGGTGGGTTGCTTCTGGGCTTCGCCATTGGTTACGAAAATTTCCGGGAATTCCTCCAGGGCGCTTCGCGGGTGGACCTGGCGGCTGAACAACCGGACATTCGCAAGAACCTGCCATTGTTGCTGGCTTTGCTGGGCATCTGGAACCGCAACTTTCTAAACTACCCAACCCTGGCGGTCCTGCCCTACAGCCAAGCCCTGATCCGTTTCGTCGCCCACCTGCAGCAGTGTGATATGGAAAGCAACGGCAAGTCGATAAACCGGCACGGCGAAAAGGTAAACTACCAGACCGGACCGATTGTCTGGGGTGAACCCGGCACCAACGGGCAGCACGCCTTCTATCAGTTACTCCACCAAGGCACCACCATAGTTCCCACCGAATTCATTGGCTTCCTCCAAAATCAGTACAACGAAGACCTGGAGATCGAACATTCCACCTCCCAGGAAAAGCTGGTTGCCAACCTGCTGGCCCAGGTCCTGGCCCTGGCCAGCGGCAAAGCTGATACCAACCCCAATCGGGCTTTCCCGGGCAACCGCCCCAGTTCACTGCTCCTGGCCGAGCGCTTGACCCCCGGCACCATGGGTGAACTACTGGCCATTTACGAAACCAAGATTGCCTTTCAGGGCTTCATCTGGAACATCAATTCTTTTGATCAGGAGGGGGTGCAACTTGGCAAACATCTGTCCGGAACCATGCTTCGCCACCTGTCCGGCCATCCCGAGGTTGAAGCAATTGTTGACGATGACGCCCCGGAAGTCCGGGCAATCTTGCGGGCAGCAGGCCTGGAATAAACGTGGAATCGCGGACAAATTTATGCAGGTTCATAGCGTCTCGCGAACAGGGCGAACAGCAAAATCTCCAACAATATCGTCCTAATAAACATTGAATGATTTGGATAAATAAACTAAACCATTCATACTAATTCAAACATGGTAATTAAGGCCGATGAGTGGGATTGAAAATCGCAGCAGCACTCGCAGGGATACTCTCAACCTGCTTGATTACGTCCTCGTGGATGAGTCCGGCCGGGAAATTGAACGCGCCATGGCCAGAACCTTGAATGTCAGCGAGAAAGGCATCCTTTTGGAAACGCATGTCCCTTTGGCAATGGGGCAACAACTCCTGATTACCATCGGTCTGCGCAACAACCTATTCGAGTTCAGGGGGCGGGTGGCGCACTGCAAATCCTGTACAACCGAGTCCCATTGCGCCGGCGTCGAATTTATTGATGTCCGGCCGGAAGGAATGGTCATACTTCGTGATTTCCTCAAGGCCTTCAATGAGCAGACCAAACCAGCCTGAATTTCTTCCTTCTTAGGATTTTACGTAAAGCTCAGCAAATCTTTCCCAAAAATCAGGAAAAGATTTCCCTACGCATTCCTCGCCCAGCACCTTCACACCGGGGACGTACAGGCCAGCCACCGCAAAGCTCATGGCAATACGGTGGTCCTTGTAAGTTTTGATCTCAGCACCGTGCAGCTCGGCCTTGCTCCCCTGACCATCAATGATCAAGGCATCCGGCCGTTCTTCAACCTTGACGCCCAGCTTGGCAAGTTCGGTGGCCATCACGTGGAGCCGATCACATTCCTTGATCCGCAGATGGGCAATATTACTGATCACCGTCCGCCCTTGGGCTCGGGCCGCAACCACGGCCAGGGTCGGCACCACATCAGGGCAGTTGCCCATATCCACCTCAATGCCATTAAGATCTTGCGGACCCTGAACCGTGATGCCGACGCCGGATTTTTCCACCCGGCAACCCATCCTGGCCAGGATCTCCACCAGTTCGGCATCACCCTGCAGAGAGCATTCCGGCACATTGGCCACTGTCACCCGACCGCCGGTCACCGCCGCCGCCGCCCAAAAATAAGAGGCGCTGGAGGCGTCACCCTCGATCCGGTACTCTCTGGGGCTATATTTACCGGACGGAATTTCGAAATGGTCGAGGTTACGGCTGGCTTTGACCTTGACACCAAACTCCTTCATTACCGCCAAAGTCATATGCACGTACGGTTTCGACAGGATTTCCCCGGCGACCTCGAGACTTGCGGGATGAACCGCATAGGGCGCCACCAGCAGTAAAGACGAGAGATACTGACTGCTCTTACCCTCGGGGAGCAGAGTTTTACCGCCAATAATGCCGGCGGCCCTGATTTCCAAGGGCGGACAACCCGTATCATGGAGGCTGCGAATCGCCACCCCCCAACCCGCCAAAGCCTCCATCAGGGGCCGGATGGGCCGCTCCGTCATGCGTTTGCTGCCGTTGATGGTGAATACCCCATGCCCCAAGGCGGCAACGGAGGTGAGAAAACGGGTGGCGGTACCGTTATTTCCGAGGAAAATTTCCCGCCGCGGCGACATAATTCGGCCGCCACAACCGGTTATGATCCAGTCTGAATCTTTGTCCAGAACCTTGATTCCCATGGCCCGCAAGGCCTTGGCGGTATATTTGGTGTCTTCGCTGGCCAGGGGACCAATGAGACGACTATTCCCCTCCGCCAAAGCGGCGGCAATCAAGGCACGCTGGGTGATGCTCTTGGAACCGGGTACCCGGATAATCGCTTCAATTTTCTGGCGCGGGGCAATTTCTTTCATGGGTCACTCGCTTTTGGGAATCCGGCCTAGCAGCTCACTTCGCATCACTGCCAGCGGCGCCTCTTTACCGGTCCAGATTTCAAACTGGGCCGCACCTTGGAAGAGCAACATCTCCAGGCCGTTCACGACCAGGCAGCCAGCCTGGGCGGCCTCCCGCAACAACCTGGTTTCGAGCGGAGAATAGACAATATCCATGACTACCCGGAAGGCCGAAAGATCCAAGGCCGGAGCCGGCAACCGCTCAATCTCCGGGGCCATGCCAACCGAGGTGGCATTGACCAGGGCCTCGGCGCTGATCCCGGCAACGTCACGCAAATCGTGCCATTCACAGGCCAGATCTTTGGCCAACTGCTGTCCGCGTTCGGGAGTCCGGCTGGCCAGGACCACCTCGACGCCCCTTTCCTTTAAACCGAAACCGATGGCCCGGGCCGAACCACCAGCCCCCAGCAACAAGACTCGCCGTCCGGGCAGCTCCATGACTTGAGCCAAGGCCCGAGTGGCCCCCAACCAATCGGTATTGAGGCCGTGGATGCGCTCGGCGCCAATTACCAAGGTATTGACCGCCCCGATGGCGGCTGCCACCGGATCGACGGAATCGAGAAAGGGAATAACCGCCTGCTTATGGGGGATGGTGACACTTACGCCCCGCACTCCCAGCGCCCTAAAACCTTTGAGCGCCGCCTCGACTTCAGTGACAGGGAAGGGAAGATATACTTTATTCAAGTTTAATTCGGCAAAGGCCCGATTGTGCATGGCCGGGCTGAGGCTATGCGCAACCGGGAGACCCATGATCCCGTATATCTCGGTTAGTCCGTCAATCGTCGGCACGCAAAAGCTCCTGTATTTTACGCATCGCGGAAGCCGACAGTTGCCCAGGGGCGGCGACTGTCCCCCCATCCGGCGCGGCATAAGTCAACACCCCACCCAATTCCATGGTGGCGACCCGGCTGATTACTCCAATTTTTCCCATGCAAATGGCGCACAGAGGAAAGCCTATTTCCGCTGCGATGTCCTGCAGATTCAGGACTCGCAGGACATCGCGAAAATCGCGGGGAGTAGTGACAATCTTGCCCCAATCCGCGCCACTCCGGCACTGTTCCTGGAGGATTGACACCAGCGCCTGCGTGGAGGCCGTGGTTTTGAAATCGTGCCAGGAAACGATGACCTTGGCACCACTCGGCTGGGCTCTCTTGATCAGCGAGGTTCGCAATTCAATAGCGGTACGCAGTTCTATATCAACATAGGCAGCCCCAGCCGCAGCCGCAGCCGCAAGTATTTCGACCCTGGCCTCCTCGGAGCCTCGAAATCCTCCCCCTTCCCATTCCGGCCGGCAGGTAAAAAGTAGCGCCGCGCCAGGAAGATTTTCGAGGAAGGGAGTAAAATCCGGTACAGCCAAGACATCCAGGCGAATCTCCAGAACATCCGCCAACGCTGTAGCTTCCTGCGCCAGAACCAGCGCCCGGGACAAATCATTTTCAGCTATGGATACGCAAATCTTACTTGATCCAGCAGTCATTTAAGGACAACCTCGTGCGCAAGTTATAAAGTCAACCAAGAAAAAGAGCGCGCATGGGCAGGGCGATCAAATACGAAACCATCAAGCCCCTGCGCCCTTACCAAACCTTGCTCCCGCCTTGCTCAATCAAAACCACCGCATGGGCGGCAATTCCCTCTTCCCGGCCGGTAAAACCCATTTTCTCGGTCGTAGTCGCCTTAAGGTTGATGCAGTCCAGCCCAATCAGGCAGACCCGGGCGATATTTTCCTGCATGGCCGGGAAGTATGGCGAAAGCTTGGGGCGCTGGGCGACAACCGTGACATCAGCATTGAGCAGCTTGAACGCTTGGGCAGACAATTTCTCAACAACCCTTTCCAGCAGGCAGAGACTAGAAATACCCTCTAAGGCCGGGTCACTATCAGGGAAATGGCGACCAATGTCGCCTAGTCCAGCCGCGCCCAACATGGCATCACAAAGGGCATGCAGCAAAACATCGGCATCCGAATGGCCAATCAGGCCGCGCTCGAAAGGAATATCGACCCCGCCCAGCACCAGACGACGCTCCAGACCGAGTTGATGGGCGTCATAACCGTGGCCTACCCTGATGGCGCTGGGACCGACGACTGCTGCTCGCTCTTTCAATAGCGCCGAGGCCAGGGCCAAATCCTCGGGCCGGGTAATTTTTAGATTCCGTTCTGCTCCCATGACAATCCGAACCTTACAACCAATCCTTTCCAGAAGAGCGGCCTCGTCGGTTCCGACAAAGTCTTCCCGAAGTGCCGAAGCAAAGGCCTCGGCCAGGAGCTCACGACGGGCCACCTGCGGGGTTTGCGCCAACCACAGGTCTTGCCGATCAATCGTCCGCGCCACCACCATCCCGGCGTTCACCTCTTTGACGGTGTCCTTGACCGGGATGGCCAACATTGCTGCTCCGCTTTCGGTGGCGGCGGCCAGGCAGTCCCTGACCAACTTCGGTTCAAGCAATGGCCTGACACCATCATGAACCACCACCAGCTCTATTTCCGGGGAGACCACAGCTAACCCGGCCCGCACTGATTCCTGCCGGGTTTCCCCTCCGGTCACCAGGACTACTGCTCCCGGGGTAAAGCGCTCCAGCATCTCACGGGTTTCTTGAAGGTACGAGGAAGGTGCCGCGACTATGATCTCGCGGATCTCGGGAAGCTCACGAAACAACGCCACGGTTCGGGCCAGAACCGGTAAGCCGCCCAGTTCTAAAAACTGTTTGGGCCGACCGGCCGCCATCCGAAGCCCTAAGCCACCGGCAGGGATTATGACTGCGACCTTGGACATATCGAAAAATAACGAACTCGCAAAAAGCCAAATCGGCCAAGTTGGCCAAAACTAAATCAACGGATGGCTGACACTGTCCGTCGTTCTCGCGGCTTTTGCGAGGACGACCAAAATAACTGGAGCGGGCTGTAAGCCGGATTCTGTCCCCCAGAAGAGGGGCATGATCATTTATCTGGGATGCCGGTCACCCGGCACCTCCTGCAACCTACCCGGGAACTACGGACGGGCCGCCCGTTTCGCGCCGAAACGCGAGATTGTTCCCCTATTTGGTCTTGCTCCGGATGGGGTTTACCATGCCTTTCCTGTCACCAGGAAAGCGGTGAGCTCTTACCTCACCATTTCACCCTTACCTCGAGAAACCCGAGGCGGTATATTTTCTGTGGCACTTTCCTTGAGGTTTCCCTCAGTTCGCGTTACGAACCATCCTGCCCTGTGGAGTCCGGACTTTCCTCCCCGGCTTGCGCCGAAGCGATCATGCACCCGCACCAGTTAACTCTTAAAATTTATTGTGGTAGGACCCAAAGCAAGATTCCCGCCCTGGGACTGTGGTCTTGAAATCATCACCTCATTCCCCACCCTCACCAACTACAAAAACCTACTCTTTATCAGGGCTATGATAAAGCATCCGGTTACAGGTAGGACAGATATGCATCTTGTCCTCCCGGAGCAACTCATTATAAAGCTGGGGGGGAACGTTCATATAGCAACCGTAACAGACGCCTTTATTCACCCCAGCCATGGCCAAACCGTCACGCTTGGCCCGAATCAGCTCGTATTTGCGTAACAAATCGGCCTTGATTTTTTTGGCCTTGGCTTCCCGGTCTTTATTCATCTTTTGACGTTTGGCAGCAAACTTGACCGTTTCCGCCTCCCGACTGGCAGTCTGCTCGGCAAGGCTGGCCTCTTCTCCTACCAGAAGGGCTGATTGCTCTTCGTCCTTTTTCTGGAGATACTCGTCCTGCTCAAGAAGCCGCACCAACTCTTCCTCGCGTTGGCGGTTGGCATTCTTAGCGTCCTCGATCTCCTTGAGAAGACTCTGGTATTCACGGTTGGTCTGGACCTTCATCATCTTGTTCTGACGGTCCTTGATCAGGGCTTGGGCCTCCTGAACCTCAGACTCGAGGAGCTGCCGACGCTCGGCGCCTAGCGCCAGCTTCTCTCGGTATTCGGCAATGGCACCCTGCAGCTTCTCGATGGACGTGCGCTGTTCCTGCAGCTCTTCATCACCAGTAGTGATCGCCGCATCGATCCGGTCAATTTCGAGATCGACCTCCTGCAACTCTCTTAAATTGTTTATTTGCTCTTTCAATTGCAACTCCCTTTACTGAAATTATCCATACCAACCGCTGGCCTGGCCAATCGACAAATAAGAACTTATCCAATTTCCTTCAATAATACCTAAACGGGCAGGTCTGGCTTTCCGTGGTCAACACAGCCACCGCCAAATCCAATTCGGCAAAGCCACTCTGGATCAGCTTGGCCAGACCAGACACCATGACATTTTCGGTGGCAAAATGGCCGCCATCGACGATGCAGAACTCCACGCTCTCGGCCCATCGGGCCATGCTATGCTTAATCTCGCCCGACAGGTAGATCTGGGCTCCGCCTACCCTGGCCGCCGGAGCCAATTCGGAGCCACTGCCGCCGCACACCGCCACCGTGGTAATTTCAGCCGGGGGAGGACCTGCGACTTTCACAACCTGCAGATCCAGCCTTTCCCGGATTAATCCCTTGAAATCTTCAAAATTCAGGGGAACCGGCAGGTCGCCGATGCGGCCAAATCCAACCTTGCTCAACTCAGATGCCGCAGAATCTGGAACCAGAACCCGGCAATTGACCAATCCCAGATGCGCCGCCAACATCTCGTTGACTCCCCCCGGCACCTTATCGAGGTTGGTATGACAAGCGATAATGGCCAGCCGGTCGGTCAAAGCCCTGGTCAGGACTCGCCCTTCCGGCTGGTCGGTGCGTAAGGACTTCAGCCCCTTGAAAATCAGGGGGTGATGGGTAACAATAGTATTGCACCCCTTTTCCTTGGCCTCATTCAGAACTTCCAAGGTCGGATCCAAGGCAATCAGGATCGCACTAATTTCCAAATCAGGCTCGCCGACCATCAGACCGATATTATCCCAGCCCTCGGCTAAGGCAGGCGCGGCAAACTTGTCAAGAACGGTTATGAGATCACGGACACAAACCACCGCAGCCATTACCCTGTAATTTTCGCCCTGATAAAAGAAAAAAGGCGCAACGCTTGGGCGTTTGCACCTTTTCCTGGTCCGGCAGGGTCTTCACCCTTGGACCGCGGAGTTCGGATCCTTGATCCGAACTTTATGGAGAGAGGGATGGCTTTCAAGCTACCCCGGCTCTCAGAAATTTATGAGGTTTACTGCTTATTCCCCAAGAAGAACTCATCAAGACCATTATCAACAGCCAATTACCAAGTTATTGTTGCCAAAGCCCAAACTGGTGGGCCTACCTGGACTCGAACCAGGGACCGACCGGTTATGAGCCGGCGGCTCTAGCCAACTGAGCTATAGGCCCGCACATCACAAGTCAATCGCGTGAATATATCTTGCGGCCGGATATTGTCAACTCAAATCTATCTTCACAGGCAACTCTAAAATAGAGTGACCGATAGTCATCATTGGAAACAAGCAATCGTGACAAGCTGACCTTCAGCAAAGATTTGGAACTTTTTCTTGCCTGAAGGCGACCCTCTACTTATATTCGCGGTTCAACAACTCTTCTTTCAGGTCCGACCTGAGCAACCCTGAACAAGAATTTCCGCGAGGAGCTAGTCACCAATGAAACTGGGCATCAACGGATTAGGCAGGATCGGCAAGCTGTCCCTCTGGCATCATGTCGGCCGAAAACACTTTTCCTCGGTCGTCGTCAACTTGGGGCGGGAAGTCGGACAGGGGATTCAGGACATCGCCGCAACCATCGAGCGCGACAGTTCATACGGCCGCCTGGAAAACTACCTTCATGGCTTCAAGGCCTCGCGAGTCATCGAAGAACTGAATGAAACCACCGGCACCATGGTCGTCAACGGCGTCCCGGTCACTATTCTCCGCGAAGCCCGCAATCCCAAGGATATTAAATGGAAGGAAAACGGCGTCCGCCTGGTGGTTGACACGACCGGGGTCTTCAACGACCCGACCGCCCCACCCGACAGCCCCAAGGGCGCCTTGCGGGGGCACTTGCAGGCCGGGGCCGAAAAGGCCATCT
This sequence comes from Deltaproteobacteria bacterium, assembly GCA_020056965.1. Classification (GTDB taxonomy): domain Bacteria; phylum Desulfobacterota; class Desulfobulbia; order Desulfobulbales; family JAGXFP01; genus JAGVGT01. The sequence goes on along the minus strand of JAGVGT010000021.1, from coordinate 68,066 downwards.
TGTCGGCCCCCTTCAAAATCAAGAGCAAGGGGCTGGAAATGCCCGAAGACGCCGTCACCACGGTAATGGGCATTAACGGTGAGGATTATATTCCCTCCAGGCACTGTCTGATCTCGGCAGCCTCCTGCACCACCACCTGCCTCTCCTTCATGATCAAGCCTCTGCTGGATCAACTTGGCGCCGAAAACTTCCTCAGCGCCTCAATGGTCACCGTCCATGCCGCCACCGGCAGCCAGCAGGTTCTGGACCGGTTGCCCAATGCCGGCGCCACGGACTTGCGCAAGAACCGGTCAATTCTGAACAACATCATCCTGACCACCACCGGCGCGGCCAAGGCCCTGGTCTTGGTCATTCCGGAGATGAAGAGCATCGGTTTCATCGCCGAATCAGTCCGCATCCCCACCTCGACCGGCTCTTTGATCGTCTTGGTCCTTAATATCCAGGACGACCCCCGGCAGCCCTTGAAGCGTGATCGGATCAACACCATTTACCGGGAGTTTTCCGCCAGTTCACCTTACCTGGTTTACACCGAGGAGCAGAACGTCTCTTCCGACATTATCGGCATGCCCTTTGCCGCCACCGTGATTGAAGGAACGGAGACCCATACCAGAACCGCCAATATCCGGGTAAACCTAGAGAAGGCCGGACTCAGCTGCACCGGCCAGAACAAGCTGGAGATTCCGGTTACTCAGGCGGTTATTTACGGCTGGTACGACAACGAACTGGGCAGCTACACCAACATGCTCGGCGATCGCACGGTTTCCATAGCCGAACAGATGGTATGAGCGAAACTCACTGGCAGGTCGCGGCGATGACCACCGCCGATCTGCCGGCCGTTTATCTTATCGAGAACCAATCGCCTTCACCTTGGAGCCCCAAGCAACTGGCCGAGGAACTCGCTTATCCGGGGGCACTGCAATTGATTTGCCGCCCTGCGGCCGATGGCTTCTTGGTCGGCTTTCTCATGGCGCGCCTGATGCTTGGCGAGGCGGAAATCCTGAAAATTGCCACCACCAGGAAGAACCACCGCCAAGGAGTAGCGTGCCTTCTGTTGCAATCATTCATTGCCTTGGCTAAACGACAAGGAGTCTGCCGCTTTTACCTGGAGTTGCGAGCCCAAAACACCGCCGCCCTGGCGCTTTACGAAAAACATGCTTTTGAGATGACAGGCCGACGGCCCAATTATTATACTGACCCTAAGGATGACGCCCTGTGCATGGCATTGTCAGCCCCTTAGTGTACGCTCAGCCCGAGCCGACTATTAGCGACCCGTCCCAGCCCCAAACAACAACTTGCACCATGGAGACTTTCTTGTGAAGAACATCAGGGATCTCGATATAAAAGGGAAAAAGCTACTGATCCGGGTGGATTTCAACGTCCCTCTTGATGAGCATGGGAATATCACCGACGACATCAGGATCAGAGGGGTGCTGCCTACCATCAATTATGCCTTGGACGAAAACGCCAGGGTGATCATCATTTCCCACATGGGCCGCCCCAAGGGCCGGCGGGTGGAAGAATTCAGCATGGCCCCGGCGGCCAAACGGCTGTCCAGACTGATCGGCAAAGATGTCAAACTGGCAGATGATTGCATCGGCCCCGAAGTGCAGGCCATGGTCGCGGCCATGCAACCGGGCGAAGTGATCATGCTGGAGAACCTGCGCTTTCATCCGGAAGAACAGGCCAATGACGAAAATTTTTCCAGAGAGTTGGCCGCCCTGGCCGACGTCTACATTAACGACGCCTTTGCCGTTGCCCACCGGGCCCATGCCTCGGTGGTCGGGATCCCGCCTTTCATGAAGGAAGCGGCCGCGGGATTTCTGCTCCAGAAGGAGATGGACTATTTCCACCGTTCGGTTGGCAACCCCATGCGCCCACTGGTGGCCATTGTCGGCGGCGCCAAGGTTTCCAGCAAACTCGGCGCCTTGCGCAACCTCATGGAACGGGTTGACAAGATGATTATCGGCGGGGCCATGGCCAACACCTTTCTAAAAAGCTTGGGATACGGGGTAGGACAATCCAAGATCGAGGACGAGCTTCTCGCTACTGCCCGAGAACTGGTGGCGCAAGCTGGCAAGCAAGGTGTCAAACTATACCTGCCGGTAGACTGCATCGTGGCCGACAAGTTCGATGCCCGCGCCGAAACTAAACGGGTCACATCCCAAGAAGTTCCGGAGGAGTGGATGATCCTAGACATCGGCCCAGCCACGACCCTGCTTTTCTCCGAGGCGCTGGACGATGCCAAGACTATAATCTGGAACGGCCCCATGGGCGCCTTTGAGATGGATGCCTTTTCACGGGGAACCCTGGCCATGGTCCAGCGGCTGGCATCATCACATGCTCTGACCATCGTCGGCGGGGGCGACACCGATGTTGCCATCCATCGGGCCGGCGAATCCAACAATATATCTTACATCTCCACCGGTGGCGGTGCCTTCCTGATGCTGATGGAGGGCAAAGAACTGCCCGGCGTCACAGCTTTGCAAGAGCATAACCGGAAGTAGGAGACGAGCAATGCCCAGGATTCCCCTGATCGCCGGCAACTGGAAGATGCACACCACTATTGGTGAAGCGACCGCCCTGGCGAAGGCCATCGTCGCGGCCTCCACCGACCTTGTTGATCGGCAAGTGATGCTAGCCCCACCCTTTACCGCCCTGGCGGCTGTCGCTGACACCATCCGTGGATCCAACATTATACTGGGAGCCCAGAATATTGGCTGGGCTTCCCAAGGTGCCTTTACCGGTGAAATTTCTCCACCCATGCTCAAAGACCTCGGCTGCACAATGGCAATTATCGGTCATTCGGAGCGCCGACATATATTCGGTGAAACAGACGAGTTAATCAACCGGCGGGTCAAAGGCGCTGTCTCGCAAGGTGTTATTCCGATTCTATGCATCGGCGAACAATTAGAGGAACGAGAAGCAGACAGGACCATGAGCGTTCTGGAGGGTCAGCTCAAAGGTGGCCTCCAAGAAATATCTATTGCCGATCCCAATCAGTTGGTGATCGCCTACGAGCCAGTGTGGGCAATAGGTACCGGCAAAACCGCCTCGCCGATTCAAGCGCAGGAGGCGCACAAATTCATTCGCCACGTACTTGTCAACCTGTTCGAGAAAAGCGTTGCCAGTCAAATCAGAATACTGTATGGTGGCTCGGTTATTCCTGACACCATCGGGATTCTTATGGATCAGGATGATATTGATGGCGCCTTAGTTGGCGGAGCGGCCTTGCAACCCGGCTCATTTTCCCGCATCATGCACTTTTAGCCTTCCCTGCAGGAAGGTATTGTTTTTTGGTGGAAACCAATCATGCCTGCAATTATCACCATAATCCATGTTGTTGTCTGCTTTTTCCTGGTCGTCATTGTCCTCTTGCAACACGGCAAGGGAGCAGACATCGGGGCAACCTTCGGGGGCGGCAATACAGTTTTCGGCTCGGAAGGCCCTGTACCGTTGCTTAATAAAGTTACCACTGCCGCCGCCATCATATTCATGGTAACCTCTATAACCTTAGCCTATATTTCAGCAAAATCCGGTACTCGTTCGGTTATGCAGAATGCGCCCTTGTCCACAGCCCTTCCAACGGAACAACCGCTGGAAACAGGACCCGTTAAGGTACCAATGCCTTCCAGCAACTCGACCGATAACTCCAGCCCGGTTCCAGCACAGTTCCCCGGGCAAAATAATGTCGCACGTTAACGCAAGATTACAAAGGTAGCCGAAGTGGTGGAATTGGTAGACACACTGTCTTGAGGGGGCAGCGGGGCGACCCGTGCCGGTTCGAGTCCGGCCTTCGGCACCAGAAACACATCCATCACCCTCCTCTGATGGACATTAAGCCCGCAACCAGAAATGGTTTGCGGGTTTTTTGTTTCCAAAATTTTCCATCTATGCATATCGACTCCCATTTCAGTGAATACTCCACCGGTTAAAGCCGCTGGCTTCAGTTAACAGCTAAAGCTTGTGCGCCTCGGTGGGCATCCAGGCCGCAAACGTGCTTACTGTTAGCCGGAGCGTTCTCCGGCCGGCGGCGAGGGCCAGCGCCGCCGGCTGGCCGAGCGATAACTTGACAAGTGTGGGTCTGCGTAATTACAATCACTGTCAGTAAGCATTCCTGTTGGAAGCAATTACCCTGATTACCCATAACAAATTTCAAAAAAGGAGATCAAGATGGCTGAGTTCAAGTGTTCGAAGTGTGGGGCCAAGGTGGAGATGCGCTGCAAACCCAAGAAATGCACGGCCTGCGGCGAGGCCGAGGTGATGGTCAAGCAGGAGGAGAAGAAGGCGTCCGGTTGCGGTTGCCGCTGCAGCTGTAAATAATCCCCGCCTGCCCCAAAATACAAAACCCCGGTTGCCTTGGGCAATCGGGGTTTTTTTAGGCCCGGAGGAAGCCGGGTGGCATGGTTTGGGCGTCCGGACTAGAGCCCGGTCGAGCCTTGCAGGGAAACGGCCATGGCCTTGACCGGGCAAACCCCGACGCAGAGGCCGCAGCCGGTGCATTTGTCGGGATCGAAGAGCACCGCCATGTCGCTGCGCCGGATATGCAGCGCCCCGGTCGGGCAGATGCCGGTGCAGGCCCCGCACTGGAAGCACTTCTCGTCATCGCGGCGGATCCCGGCCGCCACCCGCTCAACCAGCACCCCGACATCCTTCAGGTACTTGATGCCCTCGTCAACCTTGGTCTTGTGACCGACCATCTCCAAAACCATCACCCCCTCCTGCTGGAGGTTGATGTCGGCCTTGAGGATGTTGAACTCCACGCCGTACTTCTTGACCAGCTTGCAGATGATCGGCTGGTCGATGGTATCTTTGGGGAACTTCAGGACATAGATGCGGTTAGACATGGTTGGTTACCTCAAAAATCTTATCAAGTTCGGCCATCAACACCTCGACCGGCCGATTCGTGGTCAGGGTCAGCAATTGCGCCCGCTCCAGTTCGGCCGGAGTTTCAAAACGGCTCTTCTGGACCTCTAAGATCTCCCAGCGGCCGTCGGAGGCGGCATGGGGATCGGCAGCCCGGAGTCCCAGTCGTCTTTTTACCTCTTCCTCGGGACAAATGCACTGGACAAAATACACCGGTACGTTCAGCCCAGCCGCCCAATTTCTGACCCGGTCCCGTTCGGCCCGACTCTGGTAGGAGGCGTCGAGCAGCACCGATTGCCCTGCGGCCAGGGGTGCCGCGGCCCGCTGCAGCAACTCGTCGTAGGTGCGCCGGGAGAACTCCGGGGTGTAGATGCCCTGGTTGGGGGCCTCGCCCCGGCCGCTGACCGAAGCCGCGCCGGCCAGTTCCTTGCGGACCCGGTCGGAGTTGAGATGGGCAAAGCCGTGCCGGTTTGCCCAGGCCTCGGCCAGATAACTCTTGCCGCTGGCGATCAGGCCGAAGAAGACCCAGACCTCAGGGTGCCGAGGCATAGCGCTCAGCCAGCTGGAAATAACGGCCGGCCTGGGCCAGAGAGGCGGCCTTGGTGGTGGCGTCAACCTCCGGGGCGTGGGCGGTGAAGAGGCCGATCTTGCCCCGCACGTAGGCCCGGTAGCACTTGTAAAAATCGAGCATCGCCAACAGCCCCCGGTCGCCGGAGCGCTCGACAAAGCGGTTGATGAAATGGCGCGATAAATCCGGCAGGTTATGATAATCGAGATCCATGGCCAGAAAGGCCACGTCGCTGGCCACGTCGCAGTAGCGGAAACGCTCGTTGAACTCGATACAGTCGAAGATCTGGATCGGCTCGGAGAGACAGATATTGGCCGAATAGAGATCGCCGTGACAATCGCGGATCCGCTCCCCGTCGATCCGGGCCGCGAACAGCTCGCCATGTTTCAGGAAGGCGCGGGCATAATCGCCGATGGCCTGGAACTGCGCGGGACTCAAGGATGCACAGCCGATAAAGTCCTCGGTCTGCTGGAAATTTTCCAGGACATTGACCGCTACCGACTCCGGGGTGCCGAAGCCGGCCAGCACTGCCCCGCCCTCGGCCCCTTCGTAAAAGGGCACCAGGATCTCGACAATCTTATCGAGGGTGGCCGCGTCGAGCTGCCCGGCCTCGATGGTCCGGCCCATCATCTGCGCCTCGTCCATCCGGGCCATCTTGACAGCGTACTCCACCACCTCGCCGGGGCCGTCCAGCGAGAATTTCTGGCCCGCCCGGGTAATTGCCACCACCCCCAGATAGAGATCCGGGCAGAGGCGACGGTTCAACTCCAACTCACGGTTGCAGAAAAAGCGCCGTTTTTCCAGGCTGGTGAAATCGAGAAAGCCGAAGTTGACCGGCTTCTTGATCTTGTAGACGAAGTCGCCGGCCAGCAACACGTAGGAGATATGGGTCTGGACCAGTTTGATCTCGCCGGCCGGATGGGGATAGGCCTTCGGCCGCAGCAGGGCGGTAATAAAATCGGGCAGGGTGTTGCTCATGGGGCTCCTTGGCCGGTGCGCTTGACATGGCCCAGCATCAAGGCCACCACCCCGGCAATATCCAGATGGGAAGAATCGACAATGACGGCGTCAAGCGCCGGTCTCAAGGGGGCCAGGGCGCGAGCGCTGTCGGCCTGGTCCCGTTCAATGATCTGGGCGAGGATCTCTGGCTCGTCCACCTGCCGCCCCTGCTGGCGCAGCTGCAAAACCCGCCGCTTGGCACGTTCGGCGGGACTGGCATCCAAAAAAAACTTGTGAGGTGCCCCGGGGAAGACCACCGTGCCCATATCACGCCCCTCGGCCACGATCGCGCCCTGGGCCCCGATCCGCCGCTGGAGCTCGGTGAGATAGGTCCGGACCATGGGCAGGGCGGAGACCCGGGAGGCGATCATCGCCATCTCCGGACTGCGGATGGCCGCCGAGATATCCTCGCCGTTCAGGGTCACCCCGGTGTCGCCGTCAACCGCCAGCAGGTTGAGGTCGAGCCGGGCCAGGAGGGCCGCCAGAGCGACGCTCTCTACCAAGGGTAGGCCGGCGCGCTGCGCCGCCAGCCCCACGGCCCGATACATGGCTCCGGTATCCAGGTAGGTATAGCCCAGCGCCTTGGCCAGCTGGCGACTGATCGTACTCTTGCCGGCCCCGGAGGGGCCATCGATGGTGACGATCTCGCTTAAGGTTGGCAAATTTGCTTGACCAGATAACCAGTTGGGCCGCCCTTCGACAAGCTCAAGGTGAACGGTGTATCTAATTGATAAGCCGTGCCAGCCGTTATTTCTCTAGCGATTTTACTCATTCCTGTCACACCTCGGCCAAGACTTGGGCCATGGCCTTCACCAGCCGCTGATTTTCCGCCTCGGTGCCAACGGTGATCCGGATATAACCGGGGTAACCGTAGGCGCTCATGGGCCGGACAATAACCCCCAGGCGCAGGAGCTTTTCGTAGAAGGCCCGGCCGTCGCCGCCGACATCGATCAGGAAGAAGTTGGTGTGGGTATCGAAGACCTGGCAGCCCAACCCTTGAATCTCTTTGGTCAACCAGGCGATCCCGGCCCCGGTGTGGGCCAGGGTCTGGCGGTAAAAGTCGTCGTCGTCCAGGGCCGCCAGGGCGCCGACCTGGGCCGGCAGGTTGACGTTGAAGGGCTGCCGCACCCGGTGCAGGTAGCCGGCCAGCTCAGCGTTCATGATCCCGTAACCGACCCGCAGCCCGGCCAGGCCGTAAGCCTTGGAAAAGGTCCGCAACCCCACCACCGCCACCGGCCCGGCCAGGTAATGCCGAACATCGATGCGCTGCGCATGGGCGACGAAATCGACATAGGCCTCGTCCAGCACCACGATCACCTGCTCCGGCACCTGGGCCAGGAAGGCCTCGAATTCGTCTCGGCCGAAGATGGTGCCGGTGGGGTTGTTGGGGTTGTCGAGGAAGATCAGCCGGGTCCGGTCGGTGATCTGGGCCAGGATCGCCGTCAGGTCATGGACCACCCCCAGCGGGGCGCCGCCGGTGGTGCTGGTCAGCACCTCGGCCGGAGCCAGCTTCTTTAAGGGCACCACCCGGTTTACCCCGCCCTTGGCCTGGACCATGGTGTGGTAAACCAGGAAGGTCGGCTGGCTGGTGATCACCTCGTCGCCCGGTGCAAGAAAGGCGGCGATCAACAACTCGATGACCTCGTTGGAGCCGTTGCCGAAGACCAGTTCGGCCGGGGCCACCCCGAGTTTTTCGGCCAACCGGGTGGCCAGATAGTAGTTGCTGCCGTCCGGGTAGCGGTGCAGCTTGGTCAGGGCCGCGGCGATGGCCGCCAGCGCCTTGGGCGACGGGCCCAGGCCGTTCTCGTTGGAGGCCAGTTTGATCGAACCGGTGATCCCGTACTCCCGCTCCAGCTCCTCGATGGGTTTGCCGGGGGGGTAGGGGATCAGACTCTGGATATTGGCGGGGACCTTGAGTTTCATGGGGCTCATCAAGCTAAAGGTGGTTTGCGAGCGGCCAGTCCCAGGGCCTGCTCCAAGGCAAAGGCGGTCTGCAGCAGCCGCTCTTCCTCGAAATGGGCGGCCTGGAGCTGGATGCCGATGGGCAGCCCGGTGGCGCTGAAGCCGCAGGGCAAGGAGAGACACGGCACTCCGGCCAGGTTGGAGGAGATGGTCAGGACATCGGAAAGATACATGCTCAAGGGGTCGTCGATCTTCTCGCCAATCCGCCAGGCCGGGGTAGGCGCCACCGGCGAGGCCAGGACATCGCATTTTTCGAAGGCCGCCCGGAAATCCTCGACGATCAGGGTCCGCACTTGCAGGGCCTTGCGGTAATAGGCGTCGTAATAACCGGCCGACAGCACGTAGGTGCCGATCATGATCCGCCGTTGCACCTCGGCCCCGAAGCCCTCGGCCCGGCTCTTCTGGAACATCTCCAGAAGGGTGTCGGCCTCTTTGGTGCGATGGCCGAAGCGGACCCCGTCGTAACGGGCCAGGTTGGAGCTGGCCTCGGCCGGAGCGATGATGTAGTAAGCCGCCACCCCGTAGCCGGTATGGGGCAGAGAGACCTCGACCACCTCGGCCCCAGCCTCGCGCAGGGCCGCAATGCCATTCCGCACCGCCGCTTCGACCTCGGGGTCAAGCCCCTCCTCAAAATACTCGCGGGGAATTCCCACCCGCAAACCCTTTACCCCGGCGGCCAAGGTGGCCGGGTAATCCGGGACCGGCCGGTCCACCGAGGTGGAGTCGCGGCGGTCGTAACCGCTGATGGCCTTGAGCAGGATGGCGCAATCGAGAACATCCTTGGTCATCGGTCCCAGCTGGTCAAGGGACGAGGCGTAAGCGATCAGGCCGTAGCGGGAGACCCGCCCGTAGGTGGGCTTCAAACCGACGATCCCGCAATGGGAGGCGGGCTGGCGGATCGAGCCGCCGGTATCGGAGCCCAGGGCGCCGAAGCATTCATCGGCCGCCACCGCCGCCGCCGAACCGCCGCTGGAGCCGCCGCAGATCCGGCTGAGGTCCCAGGGATTCTTGGGGACGCCGTAGGCGCAGGTCTCGGTGGAGGAGCCCATGGCGAACTCATCCATGCCGAGCTTGCCGAGGATCACCGCGCCGGCCGCCTTCAGCTTTTCAACCGCCGCCGCGTCATAGGGCGGCACGAAGGTTTCCAGCATCCGTGAACCGCAGGTGGTGCGGAGCCCCTTGGTGCAGACAATATCCTTGAGGGCCAGCGGCACCCCGAGCAAGTCACCGGACTCGCCGGCCGCCCGCCTGCGGTCGGCAACCGCCGCCTGGGCCAGGGCGCCCTCGCGGTCGAGGGTGGTATATGCCCCCACCCGGGCTTCGACCAGGTCAATCCGGGCCAGCACGGCCTGGGTGGCCTCGAGCGAGGAAAGATCGCCGCCGGCCAGCCGGGCCTGCAACTCGTGAATATTAAGCTCTTGTATCGCCATGATCTGCTGCATCCAGTTCTAAAATTCCCGACCGCCTTAAAAAAAAGAGCGGACCCTGTTCCGGAAGGGATCCGCTTTCTCCGCACTCGTTAAACCGCCGCCCGACTGTGACCGCAAATCAAAGAATCTTGGGCACCACAAAGGCCTCGCCGTTCTGGAACGGGCCGTTGGCCAGGGCCTCGGCGCGGGGCAGAGATGGTCCTAACTCATCCTCCCGGAAGGCGTTGACCATGGCGATGGCGTGGGTGGTCGGCGCCACTGCGGAGGTGTCCAGTTCATTGAGTTTATCAATGTAGGAGAGGATCCGGTCCAGCTGGCCGGTCATGGCCTCGGCCTCGGTCTCATCAAGCTGGAGACGGGCCAGGCGGGCGACATATTGCACTTCTTGGCGCGTTATCTTCATGGGCTGAACAATTAACGTAAAAGCGTTGGCAAGTCAAACATTCTCCGGCCGGCTGGGCGAGGTCCAATCCGGGTCCGAGGAATTCCTCAGGGCGAACTTCAAATCCGCCAATGGGGCGAGTAGGCCCGACGCAGGGTCGCCAGGGAATCGGCGGCCAGCCCGCCCGGACGGCCAAAACCGGCCTCGGTCAGGGCCGCCATCTTGGCGGCGGTCTCCGCCGACTCAGCCATTCCGGCCAGCTCTCCCAGGCTGGCCAGGACCCCATCCCGCAGCCCGGTGAGATTGTAGCCCCCCTCCAGGGTCAGGAGCAACCGGCCAGAGCAGAGCTCGGCGGCCAGGTCCTTCACCACCTTGGTCAGGTAGGCGAAACCGACCTCGGTGACCGCCATGGTGCCCAAGGGGTCACCGTAATAGATGTCGTAACCGGCCGAGACCATGATCATCTCCGGTTCATACTGCCGGGCGATGGGCGCCAGCACCTCGTTGAAGATGCTCGCGTAGGCCAGATCATTCATGCCGCCGGACAGCGGCACATTGACGTTGTAACCTTCGCCCCGGCCGGACCCTTGCTCCTGCAGCGCCCCGGAACCAGGATAGTAGGGGTACATGTGGGTGGAGAAATAGAGGACCTGGTCGGTCTGGTAAAAAGAGTTTTGGGTGCCGTTGCCGTGGTGCAGATCCCAATCGATGATCAGGATTCGCTTGAGTCCCAACTCTCGCAAGGCAAAGGCCGCCGCCACCGCCACGTTATTGAACAGGCAAAAACCCTTGGCATAGCCCCGTTCGGCATGATGGCCGGGCGGCCGGACCAGAGCGAAAGCGTTGGCCGCCGAGCCTGCCGCCACCAGGCGGGCGGCGTCGATTACCGCCCCGGCCGCCAGACAGGCCGCGGCATTGGAGTTGGCCGAGGTCGCGGTATCGGAATCCAGAAAATCATAGGGTTTGCCGGCCGTGGCGGCGATCCGGTCCACGTGTTCGGCGGTGTGGACCCGGAGCAGATCGGCGCGGGTCGCCGGTTCCGGGGCGGGGAAGAGGAGATTGTCAAGACCGGTCAGCGATTTGAGGCCATCGTAGATCACCTCCAAGCGACTGGGGTTCTCAACATGGGCAATACCAGGGTCATGGCCCAGAAAAAGGTCGCTTTTCAGTACCGCCGTTTTTGCCACATCTGACTCCTAGAAAAAACCACCCCATAAAACCGGCTCAATTCCCGCAAACAGCCACACCCGCCGACCTTGCACCGTCAAGAACTCTCTCACTTAGTGCAAAAAATTACCCAATGCAAATAATTTATGGTAATAAGTGCGGCGTAATTACACTAATTAATTAAATACGATGCGTGGGTTAGCGCCATGCCAGGATTAATCGCTCCTGCCTTACCAGGCGGCAAGTTAGATGCGGTTTGCAACCTGACTTGGGTGATTTTGGCCCTTCCCAAAAGGTCTTAGGCCGTTTGGGTACCAGAACGACCAGATTATTATCTTACAACGGCTCAGCGTCAAGATATGAAGCCTTCCGCCTCCAACGATACCGGCAGCAACCACCCGGCCTCCTCAAGTTCGGAATTCGTCAAGAGGTACGTGGGGATAATCTCCCTGGTCAGCACGCTCCTGATCATCGTCATCTTCTGGGGCTTTTACAGCCGGACCACCAAGCTCATCCACGACCAGTTGCTCCATGAGGCCAGGGCTTTTTTTGAAGAGATTGTGCAGACCCGACACTGGATCATCAATCAGAAAGGGGTCTACGTCAAGATGTTGCCGGACATGCGAGCCGATCCCAACCTGGAAACCATCCCCGGGCTGAAAACCGTCATTACCGATCAGGATGGCGAACGCTATGTCCTGCGCAACCACGCCGTAATTACCAGAATGATCTCCGCGCTGGCCCAGAAGGAACAAAATTTCATCATCGACATCACCAGCCTCAACCCCCTGAACCCGGATAACCGGCCCGACGGGTTTGAGCGGACCGCCCTGGAGAAATTCGAAGCTGGGGCCGCGGAATATTATCAGATGGACAATGCTCCGGCCGGCCCGATGTTCCGTTATATGGCCCCCTTGGTTACCCAGAAAGAGTGCCTGCTGTGCCACGAATCGCAAGGTTATAAGCTCGGTGATATCCGCGGCGGCATCAGCATCTCGGTTCCGGCCCAGAGAGTCATTCACGAAATTAACCAGGCCAGGATTTATACGATCATCGCCGCCATCACTCTGCTGTTCCTGTTGCTCTCGGTAATCATCTACATCTCGCACCATTTCGTCAAAGACCTGAAAAAATCCGAGCACCTGCTGGTGGAATTGGCCACCACCGACTCTCTTACCGGCATCCTCAACCGGGGTGAGGGCATCCGCAGAATCCAACAGGAGATCTCCCGCAGCCTAAGGGTGCCGCAACCCCTGTCAATCATCCTGGTCGATATTGATTACTTCAAGAGGATCAATGACAACTTCGGCCATCAGGTCGGGGACCGGGTTCTCCAGTCTGTCTCTGCCAACCTGACCTCGGTTCTGCGCAATTACGATCTCATCTGCCGTTACGGCGGCGAGGAATTTTTGATTATGCTGCCCACCACCGAACTGAGCAAAGCCCTGGAAACCGCCGAACGTCTGCGCCTGGTGATCGCGGAAAACTCCACCGCGAGCGAAGATGGTAAATCCATCGCCATAACCATCAGCCTGGGCGTGTCGTCACTGCAGGAGGGAGATTCTCTCGACGGCCTGGTCTATCGGGCCGATAACGCTTTATACATAGCCAAAGAGGAAGGGCGTAATCAGGTTCAGTTTATCGCCTGAAGACCCCGCCTCCTGATCGCGCCAGGCCTATTCTATTCTGGAAAAGGCATAGACCCGCTCATCGGTCACCAGGTAATCCAACCGCTGGTCATGTGCGGCCAGAGGCAGTTCTCCTGCCACCACCTGCAGGGCAAAGGCCAGCCCGATCCGCAGGGCTTGCGGGGCTTCCTGCGCCAGGAAGCGGTCATAAAAGCCGCCGCCATAACCAAGCCGGCCACCCCGCAAATCGAAAACGCTGCCCGGTACCATCACCGCCTCGATGACGGCTGGATCGATTGTCTTGGTTTTGGCCGGATCGGGCTCGGCAATGCCGCAATATCCGGGGCGCAGGTCCAGGGCCAGATCGGTGACCAGCCGGGGTTGCAGCCCCCGACTGGCCGGGAGGGTCACCGGCAGGGCCAACCGAACGCCTCGTTCCATACACCGGGACATAACCCCCTTGGTTTGCACCTCGCTCCGGAAAGCGGCATAGAACATCACCGAGCGACAATCCCGGAATACCTCGGTCTTAAAAAGCAGCTCGGTGATGGCCGCGCTTTTCGCTTCGATTTCACCGGCGGACAGTTCGTCCCTTACCGCCAGAATCTGTTGGCGTAACTCTTTCTGGGTGGTCATCAATTTCCTCCGGAACATTTTGCGCCAGGCCGCCGATAAAACCTGGCCAGAGCGGCACGGAAGCCAGTTCTCGTTGCAGTAACTGCTGAAAAGCCGGGATGGCCGGCAAGCTCTTGATGCAAAAGCTGTAGTCAGGTATTAGTATTCAGCCCGCCGTCAAATCTAGCCATTACCAGAACTCATCGCAAACAACAAGTCATGACCATGAACAGCATCTATCCCTCTCTGCTCGACCACTGGCAGCGCCTGGACTTCGAGGGCGCGACCATTTACGTGCACCCGACCCGCCCGGACTGGCTGGTGCCCGGCCCGGAAGCCATCCACCGGCTGGAACAACAACCCAGCAGTCCGGCCGAAATGCTGGCCCGCGGCCAGCTGGAAAACCAGCTGGCCGTTGATCCTCAGGAATCCCGATATCTGGGTCGGAACGCCCACCTGAAGCTGACCTCGCTCAAGGAATGTTGGTTCCATCTTACCTCCAGATGCAACCTGAGCTGTCGCCATTGCCTGTTTGACTGCTCGCCGGCCCAAAGCCAGAGCCTTGCCCCCGATTTGCTGGCGCAAGGAATCCGGGAGGCCAGGGCGCTGGGGAGCGCTCTTTTCTACTTCACCGGTGGCGAACCTTTTATCTATCCGGGTTTTCTCCAAATCCTCAAGGACCTCTTGGCCGATCCGGAAGTCCATGTCGTTATCCTGACCAACGGCCTGCTCCTGGAGCAATATCTTGACGAACTGGCCCGTTTGCCCAAGGAGCGCCTGCACTTGCAGCTCAGCCTGGACGGACTGGAACCCCACCATGACCAGCTCCGCGGCTCCGGCACCTTTCGGCGCCTTCTGAACATTCTTGGCACGCTGCGCCAGGAAGGATTTCTGGTCACCCTGTCGGTGGCGATCAACCTGGTCAATATTGACGACCTGCCGGCCATCACCGCCCTGGCCGCCGACCATGGGGTCGGCAACCTGCATTTCCTCTGGCACCTGATGCGCGGCCGGGGTGGTGAAGAGCTGTTCGTAGAACCATCCCGCATCTTCCAGCAACTACGGTTGGCCGAAACTATAGCCGCCGTCCGGGGGGTGAGCATCGACAATCTTGAAACCATTCGCAGCCAGATCTTCAGTGCCCCCGGCACCCGTTTTGACCTGAGCAACACCGCCTGGGAATCAGTGGCGGTGGGTCCGGATGGCAACATCTACCCCTCACCCGCCTTGGTCGGCCTGGCCGAACTGAACTGCGGCCCGCTGACCGCAGGGCTGGAAGAGGTCTGGCGCCACAGCCCGGTCTTAAAAAAAATCCGCGGCACCTCGCTGATCGACGCTCAGGAAGCTGCGGCGAGGCCGCTCAGCTTCCTGACCGGTGGCGGCGACCTGGACCACAGTTATCTGCGCAGTGGCGAATTTGTCGGCCACGATCCCTACCTGGAGC
Source organism: Deltaproteobacteria bacterium (assembly GCA_020056965.1). Classification (GTDB taxonomy): domain Bacteria; phylum Desulfobacterota; class Desulfobulbia; order Desulfobulbales; family JAGXFP01; genus JAGVGT01. Next base: position 53,008 of record JAGVGT010000021.1, on the reverse strand, counting down.
TCTACGAATCGCTGGCCCTCTGGCTGATCAGCAGCAAGGCGGGCCGTTACCCCGTCCGCAACCCGGCCGAGTTCATCCTGCGGATGGGTGATGTCCGCCATGATTGCCCGGACGGCGGCCGGAGCGTCTCCCTCACCCACTGTAACTGCGTGATTTCGCTGCCGGGCGGCAGCGGACACCGGTCGGTGCAGGAATTTTACGGCCGGGCCGCCCGCCAGACCAATGCGGAAATCGTCAACCCCTTCGGGCCAGGCGAGGCCGGTCTGACCTTTATCCCGCTGGACTCGCGGAAAAGGTCATACGGCTGCGGCAGCCCGGTTCAAGATGCCGCTCCGCAACCCGGAGAAATCCTGGTGGACCTGGGCAGCGGCAGCGGCGTCGAATGTTTCCTCGCCGCCGCCCAGGTCGGTCCGACCGGTAAGGTGTTCGGGATCGATATGACTCCGGAGATGCTCGAACTGGCCAGAAAATCCCAGGTCAGCGTGGTTGGCGAACTTGGCTATGACAACGTCGAGTTCCGGCAAGGCTACCTGGAAGAGCTGCCTCTGCCGGAGGCCACAGCCGACGTGGTCATCTCCAACTGCGTGATCAATCTCAGCCCCGATAAACGCACCACCTTTCACGAAATCTATCGAGTCCTCAAACCCGGCGGCCGACTGGTGGTATCCGATATTGTCACCGATACCAGCATCCCGGTAGCCATCAAGAACAATTTGAAGTTCCGGGGCGAATGTCTGGGGGGCGCCCTGCAGCAGGAACAACTCCTGGCCATGCTGCGGGCGGTCGGTTTTGCCGAAGCGCAACTGCTCAAGCGCTTCCCCTACCGCCAAGAGGGGCGCACCCGTTTTTTTTCGCTCACTTTCAGCTGCCGGAAGCCGGCTCCGTCCGACCAGGACATGGCTGTGGTTTATCGTGGCCCCATGGCGGCGTTGGCCGGCGAAGACGGTAGTCTTCTGTTCAGGGGGCGCCCGGCCAGGGTATCAAGCAGACTGGCCGGACAGCTTGGGGAGACCGTATTCAGGCTCGACTCGCAGGGAGGCGTGCTCAACCAGACCGCCACCAATAGTTGTTGTGGGGACAGTCAAGAATCACTGCCGACAACCGGCTCCTGTTGTGCCCCACCGGAGAATCGGCCGACCCCAAGTCTACTGAAGGTGCCGATGCTTTTTTCACCAGATCAAAGCCCGGTCGCACCAGTGCCAAGACAGGCCCGGGGTTGCTTGGTCTGTGGCGGGGAAGTCCGCTATCTTTCGCGCCCCGAGCCGGCCACCTGCCATTATTGCGGGGTCGGAGTCACCACCGAGGTTTCCTGCGCCACCCATTTTGTCTGCGACCGCTGCCACCTGGAGGGCGGGCTGGAGGTGATCAAACGGATCTGCTCCACCACCGGCGAAACCGACCTTTTCGCCCTACTGCACCTGCTTCGCTCCCATCCGGCTCTGGCCATGCACGGCCCGGAACACCATGCCATGGTTCCCGGCGTCATCCTGGCCGTTTACCGGAACAATGGCGGCCAGCTCGGCGCTGATCGGATTATTACCGGCATCGACCGGGGCCGCACGATTCCCGGTGGGGTTTGCGGATTTTGGGGCGGGTGCGGGGCGGGCTTGGGGGTGGGTATCGCCTTCGCGGTGATCCTGGAGGCCACCCCTCTGACCCCGGGAGCCCGACAAAAGGCGCAGCAAATTACCGGCCGGGTTTTGAGCAAGCTGGCTGAGACCAAGGGGGCGCGCTGTTGCCGGCGGGAGGCCTTAGGCGCCCTGCAGCAAGCGGCCGTCATTGCCGAGGAAATGTGGGGAGTATCCATGCCGATCCGGGATGAACGGGCCTGCGACCAGTCCGGACTGAATCGGGAGTGTCTAAAAAGGGCCTGCCGGTTCTCGGGGAAAAGCTGAGAATGGGGGAAAGTCCCCAGGAACAGCAACCGCCACAGGCGTTCGCCGCGAAGTTACGACCAAAATTACCCGACTGGCAACCGTTTATCGGACCGGTTAAGAGAGCAAAGTAATAGTTATAAGGACCCGGGAGCGAACCGCGAATGAGTTGTCGACTCGGTAGGTTGAATGAAAAAAGTGCGGCTCAACGCAGTGGATCGAACGCCGTACCCAGAAGTGGGTAAGCTGGGCCATTAAAGTTGCACGACCCTGGTGTTGCAGAGCCGGTCGTGGAGACCGCGCCTTTGCGAATCAAAGAGGACCGGCAGATAACCGAGCATGAGGGTCAGCCAGATGACGACGGACTCGGCCCAGTAGCGACCAAAGGCTTGACGGTAGCCAACCTTGCCGCCCGAAGAAGTAACAACCTTGAGATTGAAAACCATCTTCCCCGGGGTGGCCCCGAATTTCCCGACAAACCAAGTCAGGTAAATCATCCCCAAGAGCATGTCGATCAGCATGGTGACGATGTATACCTTGTCGATATCACCGCCAGCACCCTGAACAGCCGGGAACAGTCGCCGACTCAAGCCATCAATCATGGTGGCCAGGGTAAACATGAAAACAAAGTCGATCATCTTGGCCGAGAAGCGCTTGGCGCGGCCGGCGTAAACCAAGCCCGTCGACCAGCCGGCCGGAGTAACAGCCGTGCGGATCTCTTGCGCCTCCGCCATTGGCTTGGATTCGGCACTCGGCACCTGATTATCCGCCTCTTCCACATGGGGAATAAACACCGTCTCTTCCCCTCTGGTCTCCGTCAGGGTTTGCCAACCGCGCATACCCTTCCTCCAGACCAGGGTCTCGGGAGCTATGGTTCCAGCCCCAACCAGCAAGGCAAACTCGTCTTCGTTGAGTGGCCCTATTTTCTGATCACCTTCGGCGTAGTACCATTTAACGCCGTCGCCACTTGATAAGTCCTCCTTGGCCACAAACTTGCCCCCGCATTGCGAACAACGGGCCATCTGGCCAGCCAGTTCGGCATTTAATGAACCTCTGCTACCACAATCGGGACATCTTACTTTCATTTACTTCCCCCACATCTTCGGCGGATAACCACAAACCCTGTCGGGCCAAAGGATCGCTAAAGATAGCATGTATTTTCTTGGTGTCATGAAAATTTTCTCCCGGGCGGATGTTTTTTTACCACCATCCCGCTAAAGGCGCTTATATTCCTGATAAGAGTTTTCTCTGGCCTTCAGTAAACCATCCACTATGAGTCCTCCATGCCCGAGTTACCCGAAGTAGAAGTGATCTGCCGAGGTCTGGTCCCTAATTTGGTGGGTAGAACAATTACCGCCGCCATTTTCAGTCACCAGAAAATGCGCCTACCTCTCCCTGCCCAGCAACTCTCGGCCTGGATTACCGGCCGGAAAATCAAGGCGGTAAGAAGAGTTGCCAAGTTCATTGTGCTGGATATGGACTCTTCGGCCTGTTTGGTGGTGCATCTGGGGATGACCGGGCGCTTGAATTTCTTTCCGGCCGGAACTGCGCCGGCCAAGCATGATCATGCCCGGTGGCTGCTGGACAATGGCCTGGAGTTGCGCTTCCACGACACCCGGCGGTTCGGTTCCATCCAGGTCCTGGCGCCCGGCGAAAATCCGGCGGAAGTATTCGGTGAACTGGGACCGGACCCCTTCCGGCCGGAGTTCAACGCCGACTACCTGGCCGGCCAGGCCCGGGGCCGCGCCCTACCAGTGAAAAATCTTCTGATGGACAACCGGGTGGTGACCGGCATCGGCAACATCTACGCCAGCGAAATCCTTCATGTTAGCGGGGTCAATCCCGCCACCCCGGCGGGTCACCTCAGCCTTCAACAGTGGCAAAAGATCGTCACCAACAGCCGGCTGATCCTCAAGGCCGCCATCGCTTGCGGCGGCACCACTATTTCCGACTATGTCAACAGTCGCGGCGAAAAAGGCTATTTCCAGACCAGGCTTCAGGTTTACGGCCGGGAAGGCGAAGCCTGCCCCATCTGCCAAAAACCGATCAAAAAAGTACGTTTGGGTGGACGGGCCAGTTATTACTGCCCGGGCTGCCAACCGGAACCAGACGAGAGAAAAATCGTTAAAAAGAGGCGCTGATCGCCAAGGTCCGGCAGGCGTCCATCAATAAGCGGGCGGCCTCGGCCAGATCAGCTTTTTGATGGTGGATAGTCACCGAAAACCTGACCCGGGCTGTACCTTCCGGCACGGTAGGGGGGCGGATCGCCGTTGCAAACAGGCCCTGGCGGCAACATTCCTCGGCCAGACTGAGCGCGATGGTCCCGGAACCAACCATGACCGGCACGATGTGTGATGGCCCGGCAGTTCCCGGTAGGCCCGCCGCTCTTAGGCATTCCTTGAAATAGGCGGCTTTCTCGGCCAGCTGCTGCCGGAGATCGGGGCTGCTGCGTACCAACTTGACCGCCGCCAGCGAGGCGCCCACCACCGCCGGGGGCAGACCGGTGGAGTATATGAAACTGCGGGCCCGGTTGATCAGGTAGTCGCGCAGGGTCTGCGAACCGGCGACATAAGCGCCATAGCTGCCCAAGGCCTTGCCGAAGGTGCCCATGACCACCTCCACCTCACCCTCCAGCCCGGCCGCTTGGATGAGACCGCCGCCTTGCTCTCCGTAAAGCCCGGTGGCATGGGCTTCGTCCACCATCAGCAAACAGGAATGGCGATTTTTCAGTTCCACCAGCTCGGCCAAAGGGGCAATATCGCCATCCATACTGTAGAGAGACTCTACCACCACCAGCCCGCGGCCCGTTCCCCGCTCTTTATTCAGCAGTGATTCGAGATGTTCCAGGTCATTGTGGCGAAATCGCAGCAATCTAGCGCCGGCCAGGCGGCACCCGTCATAAATGCTGGCATGATCAAGGCGGTCGGTAAAAACCACATCGCCGCGGCCGACCAAGGCGGGGATCATCCCGACATTGGCCATGTAGCCGCTCCCGAAGAGCAGGGCTGCCGGACAGCCCTTGAAGTCGGCGACCTCTCTCTCCAACTGGTGAAAAAGGGCCAGATCACCACTCATCAGTCGAGCCGCCCCTACCCCGACACCATACCTTTCTAAGGCCTCACGACTGGCCTTGATCAGTTGCGGGTGTTGCGACAGGGCCAGATAATCGTTGGAAGAAAAGTCCAGCAGTGGTCGGTCATCGCTGTCGGCCAAGACCAGCCGGCCATCAAGCCGTTCGACCACCGGCTGTAGGCGCCGATAACGGCCGGCGGCGAGGTATTCCGCCAGCCGGCGTTTCAGGAAGTCCATATCCGGAGGATTTCCGCGACAAAATGTTGATCTGCATCGGGCTGGCGCCCTCTCTGGGTCAAATAGCCGCCGACCATCATGCCATCGGCCCCGGCCATGAAAGCCATCCCCAAGAAATCGGTCAGAGTGCTTTCCCGACCGGCTGCCAAACGGATTGGCACCTCCGGCAGGATCAGACGATAAAGGGCTAGGGAGCGTATGATCTCGGCCACTACCAGGGGCTTCATGGCGGCCATGGGGGTGCCGGGCAGGGGCAATAAGACGTTGAGGGGAACCGAGTCGACTCCCAGTTCTTTCAGGGTGAGGGCCAGGGAAATCCGGTCATCCTCGCTTTCACCGAGTCCGAAGATTCCCCCGGCGCAGACCTCCAGGCCGGCCGCCTGGGCGGCCCGAATCGTGGCTACTCGTTCCGCGAAGGTGTGGGTGGTGGCCACCTGCGGGAAGTATTCCCGGGAGGTTTCCAGATTGTGATGATAGCGGCTTACCCCCGCCGCTTTGAGGATCTGCAGGCCCTTCTGGTCGAGGATTCCTAAAGAGGCGCAGACCTGGATCGGGACTTCCGCCCGGATCGCCTGGACCAGCTCAACAACCCCGACCAGTTCTTTCGCACTCGGCCCGCGACCACTGGTGACCAGGGAAAATCTGGCCGCCCCGGCATTTTTGGCCTCGCGCGCGGCCGCCACCACTTCCGTGATACTTTTCAAGGGGTAAACCGGTGCCGCGGTTCGGTAGTGCGACGACTGGACGCAAAAACGGCAATCTTCGCTACATTTACCCGATTTGGCGTTGATGATACTGCAGAGAGAAACCTGGTTGCCGCGGCTGGAAAGTTTTTGCGCCAAGGCCAGCCGCATAAGTTCAGACAGACCAAGCTGGCGCCATTTGGCAAGATCAAGGGCCGTATTCATTTTTTCTTGAACCCGAAAATCCCTCCGTCGGACTCTTTAAGCACGGCTGGAGTACGCCCGGAGCGGCGCCGGCCTGGTCTTTCACGGGCGGGTTTTCTGACCTCCTGATCAGGCGCTTCGGACACCACGACTTTCTCGGGTTTGACCGGCGCCCCTCCCAAGGCCTCCTGATAGGTCTGATAAAAGAGCAAACCTTCGGGGAAATAACTTTTTCGTAGCAACCACTTGGGCATGCTTTCCTTGCCGGCATGGGCCACAAAACTCGGCAGCGTGACGAGCAGGACGACAATCCCCTCTTTCTGGGCCTTGGTAAAGTTCAATTTTGCCAACAGTTGATCCAGGCGGGTACGAATCTCCCGGGCAAATTCAAACCCGACCTGCCCCTGGCTCGGTGCCTCTAGAAGATTTAGTTCCCGTAAAGCCCAGGGCAACAGCAGCAAGGCCAGCAGAAAATGCTCGGGCAGAACCACACCCTCGGCCTGCAGGCGATCCGCCACCGCCAGGTTGGCCAGCACTCCCTGCCTGGTCTCCGGAGCCAAGGGCTGGGGATAAAAGGGGAAAATTGCCGAAAACAGTCCGCAGTCCATGGCCAGAGCCGCCCAGGCGCTACTCGCCCCGCTTTTCAGGTCCTTGAACAGCTCGTCCCTGATCCGTGACTCCGGGCAATGCAGGAGATAATCGAGATGGTCCTTGATCGCCTGCCAGGTTGCGGGCTCGATGGTGAAATTGATCCGGGCGGCATGCCGCACGGCCCGCATGATCCGGACCGGATCACGCCTGATCCGGCGCCCCGGGTCGCCGACCATCCGGATTATACCATTATGCAGATCCTCAACTCCGCCCACGTGATCGAGGATCGTGAAATTGTCGACATCATAGAACAGGGCATTGATGGTCAAATCTCGGCGCCAGGCGTCTTCGGCCACGGTCCCGAAGGTGTTGTTGGCGGGCAGAACTTCTTCGGAGCCGTCTAGGTCATGCTCACTGAGACTGCGAAGGGTGGAAACCTCGATGATCTTGTTGCCCCGGTAGAAGACCTGGACCAGCCGGAAGCGCTTGCCGATGATCCGGCTGTTACGGAAAATCTTCCGAATCTCTCCGGGCCGTGCATCGGTGCTGATATCAAAATCTTTGGGGGTTTTGCCCAGATAGAGATCCCGTACCCCGCCGCCCACCAGGTAGGCGGCGAATCCGGCATCGCGCAGGCGGTACATGACCTTGAGGGCTTCAATATCGATGTCTTTCCTGGACACAGGGTGCTGATCCCGCGAAATAATCAGGGGCGGGGGCAGCTCAACCGGTATGCTCGGGCGAGAAGGTTCAGACATCCTGGGTGAGGCGAACGCAGAAAGGAGTCTTGGCTGGTGTTATGGCTGTGGCGGCCAAGGAGAAGCCCCCGAGAGCGAGGGCTTCCCGCGAAAGCCCCATCAGGCTGGCACCACAACCGGCCATTCGGTATTTTCCTTGTATACCGACTCGGCTTGGCTGACAAATTGATCGAAGACCTCTTTGACCGTCAGAATGTCATGGATTTTATAGACATTCTCACCGGAAAAAACCAACCCATCTTCGACATTGCCGTCTCTGGCCTGCATCAGCCTTTCGGAAATACAGTAGACATGGTCGCATTTCTTGAGGCACTTGTAGACGCACTTTCTGGCCTCCAGCCCCTGACCTTCGTGTCTGAGTTTTTCGACAAAAGGGTTACGGATAGCCCGGCCTGGCAACCCGACTGGCGAACGGATCAAAACCACATCCTCTTTCCTGGCTTTAAGCATGGCCTGTTTGAAACTTTCGTCCACAGAGCATTCCTTGGTCAAGACAAACCTGGTGGCGATCTGCACTCCATCGGCGCCATATTTGTCCATCATCTCGGCCATTTCGTAGCCATTGGTAATGCCGCCGGCGGCAATCAAAGGGACCTTGGTCACCACCTTGCGAATCTCCGGAAAAATTTCCCGCAGGGCGCGATCGGTGCCTAGGTGGCCACCAGCCTCTTTGGCCTCGACAATGATCGCCGCCGCCCCGAGCTTTTCCGCCAGCCGAGCGAAGGCCGGGGAGGAAACAATGGAAACAATGGGGGTATTGGTTTCCTCGCCGATTTTGAAAATATCCCGCGAAAAACCGGCCCCGGTGACGATCATATCGACACCGGCCTCGATTGAGGCCATGACCAGATTGTAAAAATTCTTCATGGCGAACATGATATTGACCGCGACCACGCCATTGGTGGCGGCTTTGGCCCGGCGGATATCGGCCTTAAGTTCCTCGACCGGGATGGCGGAGCCGCCAATGGTACCAATCCCGCCGCACTCGGCAACCGGGATAGCCAGGGCAGAGGTAGAAACCCTTATGGACATCCCGCCCTGGATAAGGGGGATGGGGGCAACAAACGGTCCGATTTTCAACGGGGGTAGTTTCATTGGCTGAGTAACCTTAAAAAAAATGCTGGGCAAAGGAGGCCGCACGGGCGGAAGCGAAGGTAGAAAACGCACCAAAACCGAGGGTTAGCGCCCGGATCAGTCAAAAGAGCAGCGGAGAATATGACTTCTTTAAACATATTTGTCAAGCGACCAGACGCCAACCATGGACCATTATCGAAGACCGCATAGGTAAATTACGGCTTAAGCTTGACGCCCATCTCAGTATACGGCATCATAAGTAAAATAAATTTAAATCCAAAACCGGCCTACCCCTCGCGCTGTTAGTGAGGTAAAATCAACCAACTAACGAAATGCGCATCCCTTGCAGCCAACTCGGTTTTGATATAGACGGAGTTGTGGCCGACACCACTGAAGCGTTCATCCGACTGGCCCGAGAGGATTATTCTATTAATGTTCTTTTGGAGGAGATAACCGATTTCACAGTCGAAGATTGTCTCCCCATGCCTGGGGAGGTCATTGCCGAGATTTTTGAGCGACTTCTGCTCACCCCGCTGGAAATCGATCTTCGGCCCACTCAGGACTCCATGGTCGTCCTCAGAGAAATGGCAAAGGTCGGTCCCTTGACTTTCATAACCGCCCGGCCCGACCCGAAACCCATCGCGGCTTGGCTGGAAAAGCACCTTGGTAGCGAATCTTTCTCCCCGGCCAGGCTGATCGCTACCGGCGACCACGACGGCAAAACCGCCCACATCAAACGGCTTGGTTTGAACTATTTTATTGACGACCGCCACCTGACCTGCAACCTGTTGGCTGCCGAACCTGGGATTATCCCCATTGTCTACAGTCAGCCATGGAACCGCGGCCGCCACACGCATCGGTCGGTTGAGACCTGGGCGGAGATCCGGGAACTTTGTTTTCGGTAGAAATATCTGAGAAAATGGATTCACCAAGAGCGCTTTGCCCACATTGTGGCAAGGAGCTGGAAAGCTTCCGCAACCCGGTTCCCACTGTCGATGTTATAATCGAAATGGGTGACGGTGTTGTTCTGATCAGGAGAAGCAACCCTCCTCCCGGTTGGGCCTTGCCGGGGGGATTCGTTGAGTACGGCGAAAGTCTTGAATCTGCGGCGGTGCGGGAGGCTTTTGAGGAAACGGGCTTGCGGGTGAAACTGCTTGAGCAATTTCACACCTATTCAAACCCAAGCCGCGATTCCAGAAGGCACACTATCTCGACCGTGTTCCTCGCTACCGCGCAGGGCATCCCTCAGGCTGGTGACGATGCGGCTGAGGCAGCGGTTTTTACCAGGGCAAATCTGCCCCCACTGGCTTTCGACCATCAAGAGATTATGGATGACTACTACAGACACCGAGCCCGATAGACCCGCCCATAATATCCGCATCCTGATCGTTGATGATGACCCCTTGGTTCTGGAACTCTTGGGAATCTCAATTAACTCCTTCGGCTTCAAGCCGGTAGCCGCCAACAATGGTCGGGAAGCCATTGCCTTGCTCCAGAAAGAGGAATTTGAGCTAGTCATTACCGACATGATGATGCCTGAGATTGACGGCATGCAACTTCTCGAACATGTGAAAAAAAATTACCCACGGACCGATGTCATTGTGGTTACCGGCTATACCGGCACCTTCAGTTATATGGATGTCATCAGAGCAGGGGCCAGTGATTTCATCTCCAAGCCCTTCAACACCGATGAGCTGGAGGCCAAGATCAACCGCATCATCAGAGAACATCAACTTGTAAAAAAACTCGAACACCTGTCCAACTGCGATCCCCTGACCGAATTGTACAACCGGCGTTATTTCGACCAAAAAATCAAAGAAGAGTTGCACCGGGCTCAACGGCAAAATTATCCTCTTTTTTTGATCATGTTGGATGTCGATAATTTCAAATCTTATAACGACCGGCACGGCCATCAGCGCGGGGATCTGTTGCTGATGGCCGTTGGCGCTATTCTCCATAAGTGCACCAGGGCGGATGTCGATCTGGTTTTCCGCCATGGCGGCGATGAATTTTCGGTGGTCACCCCCCACATCACCAGGGAACAGGTAGCCATGGTTGGCGAGCGGATCATCAAGTCATTCTCCGACAGTAGCTTCGACAATACCGGCTTGAGTTTGGGGATAGCCGAATTCACCCCCATCAACGGCTACCGAGAAGAAGATGTCCTCGCGCTGATTAACCGGGCGGACGCAGCAATGTATCAAGCCAAGGCCACCGGTCGTAATCGGATGGTTTTCGCCCCGACCATCGAAGCCGCCGTCTGAGCCTACCCGCCCCATCTGGAAATTTCCGCGACAACTTTTGGCTAACGAAACATTTGCCGCCACCTATTATTTGGTGTTTTCCTCGGGCGGGGGTTTTTCACAAGAAAATATTGTTTTTGATCGTTCTCTCTGGTATATAAACCGCTTTCTATAACTAGGACGGAGGAAACAACCTAATGGCAACCACTAAAAGCACAACCCCAACCAATGCAATGGCCGAATTAGGGTCATTCGCGCAACTCTTCGAAAGCAGCCAGGTAAAAGTGGCTGATGTCGGCGAGGTCGTCTGTGGCACCGTGATCGGTCTGACCAAGGACTTGGCCATCATCGACATCGGAGACAAATCCGAAAGCACCATCCCGCTCTCCGAATTTAAGACCGACGGCGAAGCCGCCGATGTGAAGATCGGCGACACCTTCGACGTTTTCGTCGAAAAGAGGGAAGCCGAAGGCGGCATCAAGCTCTCCCGCGAAAAGGCTATCGGCATCAAAGTCTGGGAAGCGATTGCGAAAATTCAGGAAGAGAACGGCACCATTCAGGGTCGCATCGACAGCCGGGTCAAAGGTGGTCTTTCTGTCGATATCGGCGTACCAGCCTTTCTCCCCTACTCACAAATCGATCTTCGCCCCGTCAAGGATATGGACAGTCTCATCGGCCAGACCTTTGACTTCCGGGTGCTCAAATATAACCGCAAAAGAAACAACGTGGTTATTTCTCGCCGGGCCATCCTTGAGGAAGAACGCAACAAACTTCGCACCGAAATGCGCTCAACCCTGGTGGAAGGCGCTGTCGTTAAGGGCTCGATCACCAACATCACCGACTACGGTATCTTCATCGACCTGGGCGGCATGGACGGCCTCTGCCACATCACCGACCTTTCCTGGGGCCGTGTATCTCACCCCTCCAAGTTGTTCAAGGTCGGCGACGAGATTGAGGTCAAGGTCCTCAAGTATGACAAGGATACCGATAAGGTCTCCCTGGGTGTCAAGCAACTCAAGGAAGATCCTTGGAAATCCGTACAAGAGCGCTATCCGGTCGGCACCAAAACCACCGGCACCGTGGTCAGCACCACTGATTATGGTGTTTTCGCCGAACTGGAAGAGGGCGTTGAAGGTTTGATTCACATCTCTGAAATGTCCTGGTCGAAGAAAACCCGGCATCCTTCCAAGATTCTCGATATCGGTGATCAGGTCGAGGTGCAGATTCTCAATATCGACGCCAGTGCCAAGCGTATTTCCCTGGGCATGAAGCAATTGCAGCCCAACCCATGGGATCTGGTTTCCGAGAACTACCCGGTTGGCTCGATCATTGAGGGTAAAATCAAGAATATCACCGACTTCGGGATATTCATTGGTATCGAGGAAGGCATCGACGGTCTGATCCATGTCTCCGACCTCTCTTGGACCGAACGAATCAAACATCCTTCCGAAAAATACAGCAAGGCTGAAACCATCCAGGCTGTGGTATTGAAAATTGATCGGGAAAATGAGCGATTCTCCTTGGGTATCAAGCAGCTTGAGCCTGATCCTTGGCTGGCTGCGGTGGAGAAATACCCGCTCGGTTCCAGCGTGGATGGTAAGATCACCAACGTTACCGACTTCGGCGTCTTTGTTGAGCTGGAGGAAGGCATTGAGGGCTTGATCCATGTCTCCGAAATCAGCAAAGACAAAGTAGAAACCCCTGTGGGTCTTTACAATGTCGGTGACACCATCCAGACCAAGGTCATCAACGTCTCCGCCAAGGACCGCAAAATCGGTCTGTCCATCAAGGCCTTGACCGATGACTCAGGCCAGGCCAGCTATAACGACTATAAAATCAAGGAAACCACCAGTAAGGCACCGACCACGATCGGTGATTTGCTCAAGGAAGAAATGGTGACCCGCGATAAGGCGGCAGAAGGGGAAAGCAAGGCCTAATTCGACCTTTCCAGCCGACCATGTTCAATATGGACACCATTCGGCGAAAGCACCCTTTCGTCAGCATCGTCGTCATCTTGGGCGTACTCTTCGTTTGCTCTTGGTTAGCGATAAAGGTATTCCTGGCCCTGTTCCCTTCCGCGGAACAGGGCCAGGAGTTCTTCGGTTCCGGTAAGATCGGAGTAGTTGAGATCAGAGGCTTGATCACCTCAGCTGAGAAGCCTATTCGTGAACTGACCGAGTTTCGCAAGGATCGACAAATCCGAGCCGTTGTTCTGCGAATTGACAGCCCGGGTGGAGCGGTAGGCGCCTCCCAGGAGATATTTGAAGAAGTCAAAAGAACCGACCGCATTAAACCGGTTGTGGCTTCCTTGGGTTCTCTCGCTGCTTCAGGCGGTTATTATGCGGCCCTTGGTGCTCGCAAAGTCATAGCCAGCCCGGGAACCTTGACGGGTAGCATTGGGGTGATCGTCAAGTTCCCCAATCTGACCGAGATTTTTGATAAAATCGGCTATCGCAGCGAGATCGTAAAAAGCGGCAAGCTTAAAGATATCGGCGCAATGAATCGTCCCATGACCGCTGAGGAAAAAGCCCTGCTGCAGGATATAATCGATAATGTCCACCAGCAGTTCGTCAAAGCGGTGGCAGAAAGCCGAAGCCTTTCCCACGAACAAGCATTGACATTGGCTGATGGGCGGATTTTCTCCGGCGAACAAGCCCTTAAATTAGGTTTGATCGATCAGTTCGGGAACTTCACCGATGCCATAATGGTGGCCAGCAAACTGGCAGGGATGAAAACCGAACTGCCACCGCTGGTTTATTCCTCTGAGAAAGATTTCTCGTTGTTGAGACTACTGGTTGGAAACAGTGGCGAAACAACTTGGCAGAACCTGAGCGCTTTGTATCCAACCTTGTCATACGAACTTAATTTCAAACCATAAGATGTATAACCGCCTCATAACATCGGGTCGGTAAAAGGAAATATCTACCATGCTTAAAAAAGACCTGATCGACAAGGTGACCTCGCAAATGGATGGTTACCTTAAAAAAGATATTGCTACAGCCGTTGATATTATTCTGGAGTCAATTATCGAAGCACTGATTGAGGGGCAGCGGGTTGAAATCCGGGGTTTCGGCAGCTTCAGTGTCCGTAAGCGCAAAGCGCGGAGCACTAAAAATCCCAAAACCAGTGAAATCATGAACATTCCCGAGCGTAGCACCCTTCATTTTACTATGAGCAAGTCTCTGAAGGATCCCCTAGCCGGTAAAAAATAACCCTTTACCCTCCGCTTAATCGTGGAGCGTGAAGTGGGTGGACAATGTTTTAAGGTTATTCAAAGTTTGCCGTGTCACCCTTCCCCTGCCTGAGTATTTCTATTTCGTCGTTAAGCAGTGAAATGATCGTCGATGGGAACGGATACACCGAACCACCATCAATAATGCAATCGAGCTGCCTGCCCAACCGCTCTTCTATTTCATAGACTTCAGTCAAAGTTTTTCCCTCGTCGATTGTGGCAGCGCTGGTGGTCAAGATCGGATTACCCAATTCCTCAATAAGCGCCCGGCAGATTGCGTTATCAGGCACCCTGATTCCTACTGTTTTCTGACGAGTGATAAGAATCTTGGGGACTATTTTCATGGTCGGCAGGATGAAGGTGTAGGCGCCAGGTAAATTCTTTTTCATCAGACGATAGGCGGTATTTGATACATAACAGTACCGGCTTAGATCTTTCAGGTCGGCACACATGAAACTGAACGGCTTATCCTTAGGCCGTTGCTTGATCTGGTATATACGCTTGACGGCCTTTTGATTAAAGATATCGCAACCGATGCCGTAGCCGGTATCGGTAGGGTAACAGATAACCCCGTCCTGGCGCAGTTGTTCCACCACCTGCCGGATCAAACGTATCTGCGGGTTATCGGGATTAATGGACAATGTCACAGCCTGTTCCATTAGTTTTAGAACGCCTCCTCGCGTGTGATAAATTAATTTCGTTGTACCACTGCTACATATTACAATAATCCGCTGAACTCTATTATATACCCAACAGCTAATCAATGCTTAATGACCAGGTTATCGCTGCCGCCATCGACCTTGGAAGCAACAGCTTCCGCCTGCTAGTCGCTTTTCCGGACCGAGCAAGTGCCCTGGTAGCGAGTCATGAAACTGACAAAATCCAAGGCTACTTCCTAACCAGACAGGGTATCGCCGAAATTTACAATTCGCTTGCCGCTCTCAGCCCAACGCAGCTCAAAGAATGCAAGGGGCTTGAAGCCGGTCGGGAAGATATACTCATCCTCGGCTTGGAAATATATCAAGAGGTTCTTGCAACAATTGGCTGTGAAGGTATGATGGTTTCCGATGCTGGACTTATGGAAGGCATCCTATTGAGTATTACAAGGGCTTAGTTATCGTTCGAAAATAACTTGTGCAACTCAGGCCCTTCTCTTGCGGCCCCTTATGCCGTCTGGGCTACCCAGAATGGCCAGATTATTACCATAATAACAGCTTAGCATTTCTGACCCCAGCCCCACCTGTTGTCTGATCCTGCTTTACCGATAAACCCGGGTCGCGACAAACCATTTCATATCTGACGGAGAGCAATCAATGAATCCCGATAAAATCAGACCAGCCTATACCTTCGATGACCTGCTGCTGATCCCCGCTAAATCAGAAGTATTGCCGTCCAATGTCAACCTGGCCACCATGCTGACCAAGGAAATTTCCCTGAATATCCCCTTGGTCAGCGCCGCCATGGACACGGTTACCGAACATCGGACCGCCATCACCATGGCCAGGGAGGGTGGTATAGGGATAATCCACAAAAACATGACCTTTGAGGAACAGGCCATCGAGGTGGAAAAGGTCAAGAAATCCGAATCCGGGATGATCGTGGACCCCATTACCGTCCGAACCGGCCAGACCGTCGGCGAGGTCAAGGAGATCATGAACTCCTATCGGATTTCCGGCGTACCGGTTCTCAACCGCGACAATAAACTGGTCGGCATCGTCACCAATCGGGACCTGCGTTTTGTCACCGACCTGGACCTCAAGGTTGATGACGCCATGACCAGCAAAAATTTGGTCACCGCCAGGCCTGGAATAACCATGGCGCAATCCAAGGCCCTGCTGCACGAACATCGGATCGAGAAATTGCTGGTGGTTGAGGAAGACGGTTCCCTGTGTGGTCTGATTACCATCAAGGATTTGGAAAAAATAAAAAAATATCCGCTGGCCGCCAAGGACAGCTTTGGTCGCTTACGGGTCGGCGCCGCCATCGGCATTGGCGGCAATTACCTGGAGCAGGTGGAAAGACTGATCAAGGCTGGTGTCGATATCGTCGGACTTGACTCCGCCCACGGCCATTCCCTGAACGTACTTAACACCTTACGGGAGATCAAGGCTGCCTTCCCCAATCTGCCGGTTATCGCCGGCAATATTGCCACCGCCAAGGGTGCCGAGGATCTGATCAAGGCTGGGGCCGACTGCATCAAAGTCGGAGTCGGGCCGGGATCGATCTGCACCACCAGGATAGTCGCCGGAGTCGGAGTGCCGCAGATGACCGCCATCGATGATTGTGCCCAGGTCGCCGAAAAGCATGGCATCCCGTTGATCGCCGATGGCGGCATCAAGTTCTCTGGTGACATTACCAAAGCCATCGGCATCGGTGCCAATGTGGTCATGATCGGCGGACTCTTTGCCGGCACCGATGAATCCCCCGGCGATACTTTTCTTTATCAGGGCCGAACCTACAAGGGCTACCGGGGCATGGGCTCCTTGGGCGCCATGAAACAGGGCAGCAGTGACCGATATTTTCAAAGCGATGTCGAAAGCTCGGCCAAGTATGTCCCGGAAGGAATTGAGGGCAAGGTGCCTTATCGTGGCCCCCTTTCCGCCATGATCTATCAACTACTGGGCGGTTTACGCTCGGGAATGGGTTACGTTGGCGCCAAAAACATCGCCGAACTGGGCAAAAAGGCGCGTTTTGTCCAAATTACCGCCGCCGGACTCAAAGAAAGCCACGTCCATGACGTCATTATCACCAAGGAAGCCCCAAATTATCGCCTGGGTTAACGCCAAGGCCACCAGCGAAAGCTCTCTCTCAAGGAATCATGATGGATATTCACAGCGAAAGGATACTTATCCTGGATTTTGGCTCGCAATACACCCAACTCATCGCCAGGCGGGTCCGTGAAGCCGGGGTTTATTGTGAACTTTGCCCATGGGACATCGATCCCGAATATATTCGCAACTTCGCACCCCGAGGGATTATTCTTTCCGGCGGACCGCAATCTGTCCATGCGGAAGCGACCCCGCGGGCTGCCGACATTGTTTTTAAACTCGGGGTACCGGTACTCGGCATCTGCTACGGCCTGCAGACCATGGCCGCCCAGCTTGGTGGCGAGGTCGAACCGGCCACTCATCGCGAATATGGTTACGCCCAACTCCGCGCCCACGGCCATTCGCGGTTGCTCAAAGATATTGAAGATCACACCAGTCCCGAAGGGTACGGATTGCTCGATGTCTGGATGAGCCATGGTGATCGGGTCAACAAGCTGCCGGCCGGGTTTATGGCCATTTGTGAGACCGATAGCGCCCCTTTTGCCGGCATAGCCGATGAAAAGCGAGGCTTTTACGGACTTCAGTTTCATCCCGAAGTGACCCACACCCGCCAGGGGCAGCGGATTATCGAGCGTTTCCTCCACGATATCTGTGGTTGCAACCGACTCTGGACTCCTGGAAATATCATTGAAGATTCAATTAATAAGATCCGAACCCAGGTCGGGAACGACGATGTGCTTCTCGGCCTCTCCGGCGGGGTAGACTCTTCCGTGGTGGCGGCCTTACTGCACAAGGCCATCGGCAAGCAACTGACCTGTGTTTTTGTCGACAATGGCCTGTTGCGCCTCAAGGAAGGCGATCAGGTGATGACCACCTTCGCCCAACACATGGGAGTAAAAGTACTCAGGGTCGATGCCGAGCAGCGTTTTCTCAGCAAGCTTAAAGGAGTGGCTGACCCCGAACAAAAACGCAAAATTATCGGCAATACCTTCATCGAGGTCTTTGACGAGGAATCGGAAAAGCTCTCCAACGTCAAATGGCTGGCCCAGGGGACCATTTATCCCGATGTGATCGAATCGGCCGGCGCCAAAACCGGCAAGGCCAAGGTCATCAAATCCCACCACAACGTTGGTGGTCTCCCTGAATATATGAAACTCAAACTGGTTGAACCTTTGCGGGAATTATTCAAGGATGAAGTGCGCAAAATCGGCCTGGAGCTTGGACTCCCTTCCGAAATGGTTCACCGGCATCCTTTTCCAGGTCCAGGTCTGGGGGTTCGAATTCTTGGAGAAGTCCACAAGGAATATGCCGACACCCTGCGTCTGGCGGACCACATATTTATCGAAGAGCTATGCAACTACAACCTCTACGACAAAACCTCTCAGGCCTTTACGGTTTTCCTGCCGATCAAGTCGGTGGGAGTTGTAGGTGATAATCGCCAGTACGAGCATGTAATTGCTTTACGTGCCGTGGAAACCATCGATTTTATGACCGCCCGCTGGGCCCATCTTCCATACGATTTTCTCGATCATGTAACGCGGAGGATTTGCAATGAGGTGCGTGGAGTTTCGCGGGTGGTCTATGATATTACCGGCAAACCGCCTGGGACCATTGAGTGGGAATGATTGGCATCTTTCGACCAGCACCCGCTATGGAAGTTGCCGACTGGGGGATAACTTTTACGGTTGAACCCCTGAGCCGTTCAAATTGATCGTTGGGCTCTGAACCAAAAATCCGGATGCCGGACGGCGCTAAGGCGTAGCGGCTGAAAGTAGCGGTAGTTCCCCTAAACCGCGACAACAGTTGTCTTTTCAGGAGTCAAGTTAGTCCCCTGAGCACATTAAGCCCTCTGTTCACTCTCCAATCCCTGCTTACTCAACAATCTCCGGCTTAAAGGTCGTTGGCACGTCTCTAACCATATATGCAATCGAGTTGCCCCGGTCTTCAACGTAAAAACCAAACCTTTGATAGTAGGCAATCAACCTTTGCAGACGTTCTTCGGACGTATCGCCAATCGGTCGGGCCGAGAGTCGCACCTGTTTTCCGAGTTGATCGGCCAGGATCAAGATATGTCCGATCAGTTTACCACCTATCCCCTTGCTACGATGAATTGCGGGAACCATCACCGTATCGATGGAGAACGATCCGATTCCCTCGGAAAACCTCAAGTGGGCATAGTCACCGTCAAGGTACCACTTGATTTCTCCGACGACATTCATCTTGCACTCTTTAAGGGTATGGATGTCAGCAATTGGAATAAAGACAAGGTGTGGGGGGAGGCTCACCCGCCCTCCACACCTCAATATCAGGAGAGTTCTGCTAAAATTGGTGCCGTCATTCTGTCCAGTTCCATCTTGGCCAAGGCCAGACTACCGTCGGATGAAATGATAGCCAGGAGGTGAAAATGAATCAAGGCATCTACCCCGGGGCTGTGCATGATGATACTGCCCCTGGGAGTACTAATAACGATTTCCAGACATGCCTCAAGGCCGATCTTTTCAGAAGCCTCATGGGCTGTCCTGAATATATCGTTAAAGGTCTTGGCAACTACTTGCAAGTCAATCAAGGAATCAGACGAATGACTTGCAAGTAGTTCTCCGCGGAAAGTCATAATGGCCGAAGCCATATACCCTTTAACTTTCTGTAGCCTCGACAAATAACCCCCAAGGAGTTCTTCCTCGTGATCTATATGATCATAGGTGTCTTTAGGCTTAGCCCTGTCTGGATTGACCATTTATTACTCCACAGACAAAATAGCTATCAACCCAACTCGTCCATAACTGCCGGGATCATCTTCTCCATTTCCATTTTGGCTAGCGCCTGGTTGCCGTCGGCGCTGAAAATGGCGATGGTGTGGTAATGAACTTTAGCCTTAATTCCAGAGCAACGCATGATGATTATGCCTTTCGGTGTGCTGATGGCAGCCTCACGACAGGCCTCGAGGCCGATCTTGTCTGAGGCTTCATGGGCGGTCCGAAAGATATCGTTGAAGGTTGCGCCTACCATGCCCAGATCAATATTTGGGTCATTGGAATCCTGGGCAAGAATCTCACCAGTAAAATTCATTATTGCCGATGCCTTGTAACCATTAATTTTTTTAAATCTTTCCAGATAGCTTTCCAATGCCATAATCGATTCCTCCTTTAAGTTTTTTGGGCCGACAGCAGCCCCGACGTCGTGATTCGTAACTCTTTTTCCTGTCTTCTCACCTTCACCCCTGAAGATGTTTGACACATTCTGAGATTCTATAGGTTTGCCTGGCCCTTTTCCAGAAAATTCTTCACTACCGCCTGGCATGGATAAATCATTTGTTTCAACTTTTCGTAGGCACGCAACCTGCCCGCTTACGAACGCGATGATTGATTGGTTAATTTTTCGCTTAATTTTAGGATCAGCAAAATCAGTAAAAAGCACCTCAGGACGCTGCCATCCCAATAATTCGCATAACGCCCCTTCTCCGCTCTTGTCACCACAGATGGCATCAATAATTTGGCCGTTACGCACAAAACATGAACCGCTCTGCGAACCAGAAGATAGCGCCATCAGAGTAGTCTTCTGTTCGTTTTCTAACAGGGCCAGAAGTGCGCCAAGCACATTAGCTTTGCCGGTCCAGTCGTCTTTATTCTCGAGCCGCTCTTCAATGACATCCTGCAAATCATTGAGATCTAGGGGGTGACTGAGCATGCCTAGGTTACAGAATGACGCAAGATTAACTCTCCATTCCGGATCAATCTTACTCAGTAAAACAATCACTGGAATCTTGGGGAAATCACAAAAAAGTTTGGCTAGGAGTTTGAACCCGTCGACTCCCGGGAGGCGCAGGTCAATAATGACCAAAGTGACAGCCTCTCCGGAGCCAAGCATGTCGAGGGCATCTGAATAATTTCTTGAAGTGCTTACCTGGAAATATGGCCGATAATTTTTGAGGCAGACGGAGATACTGGGGAGATAATCATCATGCCGTTCAACCTCTAAAATACAAATCCGGACTTTACCCTGAACGACAGCAGTCGTTTTATTGCTCTTGGCCAACGATGAAAGCAGGGATAAACCACTGTCATCCAGATTGGCCAAACCATTTAACAACCCCTGTAGTTCTTCTGTAGGTACCATGCGAATATGCAGCTATATGACAAGTGAAGGTTTTCTACCCTCCAGAATTAGGTAGATGGTCGAAACGCCAACGAGCATTCTATAAAAACCAAGGCAAACAAATCAACCAAATAGTTGAATTCACAAAATAATAATGGAAAATCAGGATAATGATTACTAACAAAAAAATGCGCACCAACTAATTGTAAATAAAGAATAAAGTACGCACTAGTACGTAGCACTTGCTGCCACAGTGTGGTATCTGTAGGTTTTGATGTAAAACTTAAGCGCTAATTGAATTTGCAACTTGAATGTAGTAGCTATGCCACGATTAGATTTTAGTAGTGCTATTCTAGTTTTACTTTTTTAAAAAGAAGCGCTCTGAAACGAAAGACAACATCAGCCACACGAAAGCTTGCCTGCTGGTAACATAAAGGTCACCTTCAAAAGAAGGACGAGTATACCCGGGAAGATGGCGGGTATCAAATCGACTGGGGTCCGGGATACCGGATATACCTGGCCGCCGAGGAGCGGAAACTGATCATTCTCTTCGGGGGCGGCACTAAGAAGCGACAATCGGGCCGATATCAAGGTCGCGGAAGCCTTACACAAATAATGTCTGGCAAGATAGAAAACATAAAATGGTGGGTGAGTCTGATGGCCCTGACCAGAAATTATAAAGAAACGATAAATGCGCGGGTGCGGCAGGATTCTGCCTTTGCGCAAGCCTTGCTGGATGAGGCGGTGTCGCTGTTCTTAAATGGTGATCCCGAGGTCGCCCGCCTGGTTTTACGGGAGTTGGTCAACGCCACCCTTGGCTTTGAGGAACTGGCCCTGGAGACCGCCCGGCCCAGCAAGAGCCTCCATCGGAGGCTATCCGCCAAAGGCAATCCAACCATGGATATCCTGAATTCGATCCTAAAAGTGCTACAAACGAAACTGCAGGTGGAGATTGAGGTTCATACAGTTCCTTGTCATTGAAAGATGATTAAGGCCAGATGTGTTCTTGACCAAACGCATTACCGAAAAAAACCAGTAGTGGCCACCATCACCACAAGGAGCAGGAACAATGAATGAGCGGCGGGAGGGAATCCGGGTCGGGCTGGATGTGACGGTATCCGAAAAATTGGTGGCCGGTACCGCCAAGGCCCGGGCGATCAATTTGAGCAACGCCGGCATGCGATATACCAAACCCGGCAGTACTGCCGGCCACGGAGCCAAGGAAGTGTTTCTGGAATTCACCCTGACCGGGGAAACCGAACCGATCCGGGTGATGGGCTGGGTGGTGGAAGAGATTGCCAAAGGCAACGGCCTGGAAACGGCGGTCACTTTCATGTTTTTACAGGAAGCCGACGAGCAGAAAATCAACACCTACGTGCAAAGCCAGTTACCGGCCTGAGTCAATAACTCTTTGCCCCGGCGCCCGCCGCAAAACCTGAGCCAAAAACGGTTCATTTGCCCTTGGCGGGCAGGGTGCGGGCGAAAGCGGCGCCCTGCCCCACCCAGTCTCGGCCAGTTCGGCATCGCTATCGCAGCCGGCGGCGGTGACCATCACCCAGCCCGTCATGACCTTGCCGGTGAGGTCGAAGGGGTGCGTTTCCGGCCGCGTCAGGGCGGAGGCATGGGCCGCCCGGGCCGACCCGGACGATCAACTCATCCTTGATGATCCCGCCGGCCATGTTCCCATGGATCAGGAAGCAGATCCCGCCGAACATCTTTTTCTCTTCATAACCGGGGAGTTCCTCGAGCAGCTCCCGGACCCGTTGGGCCAAGCCTGGATCGAAGGCCATTTCGGTTATCCCTCAGCCCCCGCCAGACGGCGGCCGAACTCGAAAGCCCGCTGGCATTCGTCTGGGAAGACCTCGGCCCGGCGCGCCTGTTTGTGGACCGGGTCCAGGTACTCCATCACCACCTTGGAGTAATCCGGGAACTGGCAGGTGTCATAGCTGCAAAAGGTCTCGGACTCCCCGAAAATCCGGCGCAGGGAGACCTCGGTGGCGGCAAACATCTTCTCGTAACCCAGCCGGGCGCTGATCGTCTCGTTGACGTTCATGGTGTAGACAAAGCCGCTGCGAATCCGGCGCGGGAAGAGGGAACGCGGCGGCTTGGCGTAAACGAAGGGGGCGAAGAGCAACCGTTCCAGAAAGGAGTGCATCTCCCCGGACATGGAGCCGAAGTAGATCGGCGAGCCCAGGATGACCGCATCGGCCTCGGCCTCGATCGCTTGCAGGAAGGGCGTTGCCCCATCCTGCACGGCGCAGCGCCCTTCCGAGGGACCGCCCACCAGCTTGCAGGCGAAGCAGCTGGTGCAGCCCTTGAAGTCGAGATCGTAAAGGTGGACTAGTTCGGTCGTGGCCCCGACGCTGGCCGCCCCTTCCAGGGCCTGGGCCAGCAAGGTCGCGGTGTTCCACTTCTTGCGCGCACTACCGTTAATGGCGATGACCTTCATGGTTGCCCTTTTAATCCGCCAGCGACTGCGCCGGACTTGGTGACCCCGTTTCCGGTGCTTCCGATAATTCGGGAAAATCGTCGGGCTGGTTGATCGCCCTGGGTAATTGCCTGGTTGGGAAGATTTTTGCCGTTGGCATGACCAGCTGCTTATCCTTACCGCCCGTAGCTTATCCCCAGTATAGCCGAATCCGGAAAAAGTTCCTGGTCGGTAAGGCGGAAAGAGCCAGGCGACCTGCTGCTCCTTGAAGCTGGCCCAGCATGTCCAAATCATGATTTAAAAACGCACTATTGCTCCCGCCCCCCAGCCGAAATCGGAATGCCACTGACCGACCAGAGAAGTATCCTTGCTCAGGGTATAGGTCAAGGTCGACCGGCCTTCCCATTTCGAGACGTTCGTGTCGTATTCGGCTTCTCCGCTCAGGGCCAGACGCGGGGTCAGGGAGAATTTTTTGGCGAGACTGACGCGTCCCCCGCCATCACTGTCCAGCCAGGAGAGGGAGTCAATGTTCAGGGGCAACAGGTAGGTGAAACCTAATACCCCCCGGTTTACCGCCTTTTCACTGCCCTTTCCCAGCAGATCCAGCCCGGCGAAGGCGGTAAAGTAGCTATTCTGGTAAATATCCCAAGTCAAAAGTCCCTCCCATTCGTTGTCCACCCCTTCCCAGCCTGATTCCCATTCCACCGTCAAGGTATTCCGGGAATTGGCAGTTCGCAGAAACCCCTCGGTCATGTTGCTCACCATGGCGGCCTCGCCCCAGAAATACCAGTGGTCGAGGTAAAGTCGGGAGCGGATGCCGACAACTTCAGGCGGCGGCACAAAGTTGTCGTAATGAATCACGCGGGCCATGCCGCTTTCCATGTGGTAGAGCAAGTGGCAGTGGAAGAACCAGTCGCCGACCTCAGTGGCGGCGAATTCAATAACCGTGGTTGACATGGGCGAAACATCGACGGTGTGCTTGAGGGGCGCATGGTCGCCTTGACCGTTCACGACCCGGAAGAAGTGGCCGTGCAGGTGCATGGGATGGTGCATCATGGTGCGGTTGATCATGATGAAGCGGACGATTTCACCCTGGCGAACGGGTATGACATCACTTTCAGACAGCGGTTGGTTGTTCAGGGACCAGAGGTAACGTTCCATGTCGCCATCCAGAGTGAGGCGGATTTCCCGTAGCGGTTTGCCGGACTCAAAGGCGGTGGAGCCGGTGGCCCGCAACCGGTGATAAGGGGGCCAGGGGCGACGCTCATCCATACCATCCATGACGAGCGGGCCGGCGGAGGAAACATCGGCCGCCATGGGGCGGAAGTCCGTGGCGAATGGCCGGCCGCTCCGGCCAGGGGGTGGCCCCGATATGGCCGGCGCGACATCATGGCCGGCATGACCAATGGCGTGGGCGGCCGGTCGGTCGTGATGCATCTCACCCCCCGGCGGCGGTGGATCTTCCCCATGCCCATGCCCGGTGGCGGCGGCTCCTCCCGCATGGCCCATGCCCATGCCATGCTCGACCGCCGAAGATGCCGATTCCAGACCAGGTTCCATGCTGTGTCTCATCCCAGCCATGTCCGCCATCGAGTCCATTTCCATCATGCCGGGCCGGTCGAAACGACCCGCCGCCACCGCTGCGTCACCCATGCCCATGGCCCCGGCCGGGGTAAGGGCAAAGATGCGGTCAAGGGTCAAATCGCCCATAGCGTGGTAAAGATTGGGCCTGGGCACCGGCGGGGCCGGGCGGGAATCGCCCGCGCCCAACCAGGCTGTAGCGAAACCGGAACCATCATGGGCTGTGGCCCGGAATTCATAGGCGCCAGTTTCCGGGACCTGAATGATTAGATCATAGGTTTCCGCCACCCCGATCAGTAAGCGATCCAGTGACACGGGTTCGACATCAATCCCGTCGGCGGCGATGATCTGCATGAGGCCGCCGGCGAATTCGAGATGAAAATTGGTGGTGGCGGAGCCATCGATGATCCGCAACCGGACCCTTTCTCCCGGCTGGGCCACAAGGCGGATTTCCGGTTGGCCATTGGCGAGAAAACGGTCATAGGCGATATCGGCTAGGTCCATGGCCTGCATGCGCTGCAGTTCGCGCTTGAAGTAATCGCCCAGCATACCGAGCCGGGCGGCGCCGAGCAGGCTCTGGGCGCTGCCCTTTTCGAGGGCGAACCATTCACTGCCGCGCTTCAAGGTACGCAAAACCTGGTGCGGGTCGGCATCGGTCCAATCTGAAAGCAGGATGACATATTCCCGATCGGCCCGGGGGGAGGGAACGGCGGGGTCGATGACTATGGCGCCGTAAACGCCGTTCTGCTCCTGGAGCTCCGTATGGGAGTGGTACCAGTAGGTGCCGTTCTGACGGATGGGAAATTCATAGGTAAAGGTTTCTCCGGGGGCGATCGGCGGGAAGCTGATCATTGGCACCCCGTCCATGCCGGGCGGCACCAGGATGCCGTGCCAGTGGATTGAGGTGTCGACCGGCATGCCGTTGCGGACCCGGATCCGGGCCAGATCACCTTCACAGAAGCGAAGGACCGGACCGGGAATGGCGCCGTTGACGGTCATGGCTGCGGTTGGCCGGCCGGTCAAGTTGATCTCCTGCCGCTCTATGACCAAGTCGTATTCGGCGACCGCCGCCCGGCTTGCCCCGCCGGTTATCAGGGGGATCACCAACGCAACGATCAGAAGGAATTTCACGCGGAAAAGCATCGAACTCTTCCTCTCCGCCGGCTCATAGCCGCGGTTTGTCGGGGGTGCGGGCGCGGGTCAGCAGTAAAATCGCGGTGCCGCTGAGCAGTACCGCCATGAGCCCGGTGCCACCACAATCCGGTCCCGGTTCCAGATTCCAGATTCCGCAGGTACTCCTGGCTTTGAGTATAGGTATTCGGACGGAGGGAGTTCAAGGCGTTTGTGCCACTGAGCTGGACGGAAGTGCCGTGCCAGGCCTGGCCAGGCGTTGGTGACGCCCCGGGCTGCACCTTGTCTACAGGAGGTTTGGTGGCCGAATGGTTTCGTCCCGGCCGTTGCTTATCCCCAACCTTTTAGCCGTCTCCGGAAAAAGTTCCAGGTCGGTGTGGGGCAGGAAGAGCGAGGCGACATACTGCTCCTTGAAGTTGGCCACCTCGGAGAGTTCAAAACTGGTCATCCGGTTGACCACCTCCACCACGTCCCGGCGGATGTGGTTGCTCAGCTCGCTTAAGCGGCCGCCCATCAGCGCCCCATTGCCCACATAGGTGACCTTGCCCGGCGGCACCTCCGGCAACAGGCCGATGGCCATGGCGGCGTCGAGGTCGATGAAGCTGCCGAAGGCCCCGGCCAAGATGATCTGTTCCAGATCGGCCATGGCCAAACCCACCTCCTCCACCAGGGTCTTGATCCCCGCGTAGATGGCCGCCTTGGCCCGGATCAGATTGTCGATATCGACCTCGTTGATGACGAGGTCGTGGTCGCTGCCGCCCTCCGCCTGCCAGACCAGCACAAACTCCCAGCCGCTCCGACCCTCCCGCAACCGGGGCGACTCCGGTTGCCGCTTGAACTTGCCGCGCCGGTCGATGACCCCGTGGGTCAGCAGGGTGGCGACGATGATCAGCAGTCCCGAGCCGCAGATGCCCAGGGGCGGCCGGTTGCCGATGGTGATGTTCATCGGCTCCAGGGTCGCCGGGTCGAGGCTGAAATCCTTGATGGCCCCGTCCGCCGCCCGCATGCCGTCGGTGATGCCGCCGCCCTCGAAGGCCGGTCCGGCCGAGCAGGCGGCACAGGCCAGCCACTCCCGGTTGCCGATGACGATCTCGGCGTTGGTGCCGATGTCGATGTAGAGGGTCAGGGCGGGGCTCCGATAGATCCCCGAACCCATGACCCCGGCGACGATATCGCCGCCCACGTAGCTGGAGATGGCCGGAAAGACCAGGGCCACGCAGTGGCTCGGCAGGGCCAGTCCCAGGTCGCTGGCCCGCATGGGCGGGAAGAAGGTGGAGACCGGCACGTAGGGGGCGCGGCGGATCGCGTGCGGTTCCAGCCCCAGGAAGAGATGGGTCATGGTGGTGTTGCCGGCGATGGTGATCGAGGTGATCTCGTCCGCCTCGGTCCCGGTTCCGGCCAGCAGCCTGGCGATCAGCTGGTTGATGGTGGTGGCGGTCAACTCCCGCATGGTCTCCAGCCCGGCCGGGGTCTCGGCATGGATGATCCGGTTGATGACGTCCTCGCCGTAGCTGATCTGGGCGTTGTAGTCGCCCTCGCCGCCCATGATTGCGCCGCTGTTAAGATCGATCAGCTGCCCGTAGATGGTGGTGGTGCCGATGTCGAAGACCAGCCCGAAGCTGCGCCTGGTCCAGTTGCCGGCCTGGATGTTGACCAGGAAGTTCTTGCCCCGGTGGGGATGGACCGGGCGGGCCAGGGTTACGGTGACCCGGAAGTCGTCCTCCCGCAAAACCCGGCGCAGCTTGCGGAGCACCGAGAGGCTGACCACCATGGCCCGTTCTTCGTACTGGTTGTGGAGTCCCTGAATCACCCGTTTGGCGTCGGCCATATTGTCGAGCGGCGAAGGCCGGGGCAATTCCAGAAAGAGCTTTTCCACCGGCGGCTGCAACAACCCGGCCCGGCGCAGTTCCTCGAGATCGTACCGGCGGAGCTGGGTGCGGTGCCGTTCCGGCACCCCGGTGGAGAGGCCGCCGCTGAGCTGGCCGGAGCTGGCCGGGATCTCCACCGTGACCTCGCCTTTGACCACGGCGGTACAGGCGTGGCGCCAGCCGGCCGATTGGTCTGCGGCGCTGAGCTTTTCGTTACCCCCGCCCTCCACCGCCCCGGCCCTGATGATCACCCGGCACTTGCCGCAGAACCCACTGCCGCCGCAGGAGGCGTTGATGTGCAGGCCAACCTGCTGGGCCGCCTTGAGCAGGGTTTCGCCCACCGCCAGAGGGATGGAGCGCCCGGAGGGCAGAAAGGTGACCAGACATTGTTGAGGGGCGGTTTTGTCCATCAGAGCAGTTCCAGGGCTGAGAAATTCCGCAGATCGGCCGGGGGCAGCCAGAGAACTTTATATGGCACGGAAGGAGCGCACTTGTAAACAGAGAAATCCGGGCCGGCGGGGGAGCAAGGGAACACTGGGGGCCAAAAAAAAGGGAGGGACCCTCAGCAGGTTCCTCCCTTAGGCAATCTAGCACCGTTTGGTTAGTAGCGATAGTAATCCGGCTTATAAGGACCGGCCGCATCAACGCCGATATAATCGGCCTGTTCTTTGGTGAGGATGGTCAGGTTGGCGCCGATCTTCTTCAGATGCAGACGGGCCACCTTCTCATCCAAACTCTTGGGCAGGAAGTAGACCTTGTTCTCATATTTACCGGGGTTGCACCACAACTCGATCTGGGCCATCACCTGATTGGTGAAGGAATTGCTCATCACGAAGCTGGGGTGGCCGGTGGCGCAGCCCAGGTTGACCAGGCGACCTTCGGCCAGCACGATCAGGCGCTTGCCATCGGGGAAGATCACATGATCGACCTGGGGTTTGATGTTCTCCCACTTGAACTGGCGGATGGCGGCGATATCGATTTCGCTGTCGAAATGGCCGATATTGCAGACGATCGACTGGTCCTTCATCTGCTCCATATGAGCCCGGGTGATGACCCGCAGGTTGCCGGTACAGGTGACGAAGATGTCACCCAAGGCGGCGGCCTGGTCCATGGTCATGACCCGATAACCTTCCATGCCGGCCTGCAGGGCGCAGATCGGATCGATTTCGGTGACGATCACTTGGGCCCCCATGCCCCGGAAGGCCTGGGCACAACCCTTGCCGACATCGCCGTAGCCGCAGACCACGGCGACCTTGCCGGCCACCATCACGTCGGTGGCCCGCTTGATCCCGTCCAGCAAGGACTCCCGGCAGCCGTACAGGTTGTCGAACTTGGATTTGGTCACCGAATCGTTGACGTTAAAGGCCGGGCAGAGCAGTAGCCCCTTGTGCATCATCTCGTTCAAGCGATGGACGCCGGTGGTGGTCTCCTCGCTGATGCCGCGAATCTCCTTCATCATCGCCGGATATTTCTCATGCATGATCTGGGTGAGGTCACCGCCATCATCGAGAATCATGTTGGGCGTCCAGCCATCGGGGCCGAAGATGGTCTTCTCAATACACCACCAGAACTCCTCCTCGTTTTCACCCTTCCAGGCAAAGGTCGGAATGCCGGCGGCCGCCATGGCGGCCGCGGCATGGTCCTGGGTCGAAAAGATGTTACAGGAACTCCAGCGCACCTCGGCCCCCAGCGCCACCAGGGTCTCCATCAGCACCGCAGTCTGGATGGTCATGTGCAGACAACCGGCGATCCGCGCCCCTTTGAGCGGCTGGCTGGCGGCATATTCCTCGCGGGTCGCCATCAATCCCGGCATCTCGGTCTCGGCGATCGCCACTTCCCGGCGACCCCAATCGGCCAGGCTCAAATCGGCTACCTTGTAGTCGCCGCTTGCAATTACCTTGTTGCTCATCATCCAGCTCCCTTATGGACCGTTACGAAACAGCCATGCTGACTATTTCTTTACGGCTCATTACTCTGTTTAGTCCCCTTGAGGGGGGCTGCCGTGTCCGGCATTAAAAAGTGATAGTTCTTACGAACAACTGCTTACTTGAGGCCGGCAGCTTCACGCAACTCGGCGGCCTTGTCGGTTTTTTCCCAGGTGAAATCCGCTTCCTCGCGACCGAAATGGCCGTAGGCGGCAGTCTTATGGTAGATAGGTCGTAACAGATCCAAATGCTGAATGATCGCCTTGGGGCGCAGATCAAAAAAGGTATTGATCAGTTCAATGATCCGCTCATCACTGATCACCCCGGTCCCGAAGGAGTTGACGTTCATCGAGACCGGCTTGGAGATCCCGATGGCGTAGGCCACCTGCACCTCAATCTCGGTGGCCACACCGGCGGCCACCAGGTTTTTGGCGACATAGCGCCCCATATAGGAGGACGAGCGGTCAACCTTGGACGGATCCTTGCCGGAGAAGGCGCCGCCGCCGTGCGAACCCATGCCGCCGTAGGTATCGACAATAATCTTCCGGCCGGTCACCCCGCAATCGCCAACCGGCCCGCCGATCACGAAACGGCCGGTGGGGTTGATGAAGAACTTGGTGTTGGCATCGAGCATCTCGGCCGGCAGGACCGTCTTGATGATCTCCTCCATCACCCCTTCCTTGAGATCGGCATAACTTACATCCGGGGAGTGCTGGGTGGAGAGAACCACGGCCTCGATCCGTTTGGGACGCCGGTCCTCATATTCGATGGTGACCTGGCTCTTGGCGTCCGGCCGCAGCCAACCGAGGCGTCCGGATTTCCGGACCTCGGCCTGCTTGCGCATCAACCGGTGCGCGTAGGTGATCGGCATGGGCATCAACACCCGGGTTTCATTGCTGGCATAGCCGAACATCAAACCCTGATCACCGGCGCCCTGATCCAGGTCGATCCCGGTCCCTTCGTTGACCCCCATGGCAATATCGGGCGACTGTTTGTCGATGCTGGTCAACACCGCGCAGGACTGATAGTCGAAACCCATATCCGAGGAGTTGTAGCCGATCTCCTTGATGGTATCGCGGACGATCTGAGGCATATCCACCCAGGCATTGGTGGTAATTTCCCCGGCGATGATGGCCATGCCGGTGGTCACCATGGTCTCACATCCGACCCGCGAAAACTTGTCCTCGGCCAGGATAGCGTCGAGAATGGCATCGGAAATCTGGTCGGCGACCTTATCCGGATGCCCTTCGGACACCGATTCGGAAGTAAAATGATAGGAACTCATGATCTTTGCCTCGCTTGAATGCTGAATCTGAAATCTGGCCTTGGCGGTCAGCGATACGGACAGACAAAAGGGTCTATTTATTCACCAGAACAAATAGCAATGTCAATAAAAAACGCAACAAGCCGTCGTTCAAAATAGCGGCACCCTTGAAATAATAGACACAGCACCAGGCGCCGCAATGAATGGCCCGGGATAAATAGTTTTTACTTCCGGCCCTGATTTCTCTCCAGTTCCCGGACCTTGCGGACCAGCGCCTCGTTCACCGGCAGCGGAAGGCCCAGCGGGCCGGCCAGCCGGAGCACGGCCCCGTTAATCGCTTCGATCTCCGTGGGCCGCCCGGCCCTGAGATCCTGAAGCATGGAAGAGAGGTTGGTCGCCGTGGCGCCACAGACCGCCCGGGCGGCAGCGAGCGGATCGCGGTCAAGTTTTATGCCAAGTTTCTTGGCCACCAAGGCCCCCTCGGCGATGGCCGCCGCCATCAATTCGGCGGACTCGGGGTCATCCAGCAAGGCCCCATTGGGGCAGTTATTGATGGCGGTCAGGGCATTTATCCCTACATTAACCAGCAGCTTATTCCAAAGACGCGGGAGGATGTCGGCAACTGCTTCGGTGGGGATTCCTACCTCGGACAGGGTTTCGGCGGCCAGCAGCAGCGATTGACGGCAAGAAGGCCGCCCCGCCGGCTCACCCCCGAATTGCCGAGGCGGCAAGCCAATCCAGGTGGGTCCGGAACCCCGATGTTGAACCTGGCCGGGACCGACCAAAGTGGCGCCCTGGTTGGTCGCCCCCAAAGCCCAGCAGATCGACCGACAAAGCCTGGGCAGAACGTCCAGATGCCCGATGCCGTTCTGCAGGGCCACCAGCAGCGCGGCCTCCCGCAAGGCCGGCCACGCTGAGGCCACGGCGCCTTCGACCATGCGGGATTTGACGCAGAGCAAGGCCAGGTCGACCAGGCCGACCTGCTCCGGTTCGGCAGTGACGCGTAAGAAATGGCGGGTTTCCTGCCCACCCTCCGCCAGGACCAGGCCGGCAGCGGCCAGCCAGGCCGCCCGGGCCAGATCATGATCCAGCACCCAGACCTCGTTGTTCCGGCTTAACTTAGCCGCCAGCAAGCAACCCAAGGCGCCGGGGCCGATGATGAGCACCTTCATGACCCACCTCCGTCAGGCCCTCCCGAATCGCCGGCCCGCCGGCGCCGGTTTATTGCCCGGCCTTCCCGGCCACCTTGCCGGTGGGCCGGGGCGGAGCCGGCGAAATACCCGCCATGAGCTTCCCGGAGCGGCGGCTTTTAGGATCCTTGGGATTGTAAGTATTGCTGGCTCGGCTGCGGGCCGCCTTGCCGGTAACACCCGAGGCCATAATCATTTTATCAAAGTTGCGGTTCAGGGCAGTGCTGTGAAAACCCTTGTCAATCATGGTCGCACTATCCAGACTGATCACTTCCCCGACCTTCAGATCTACCCCCGGCACGGTGGCCCAGATCTGTTGTCCGTTCCAATCCAGCAACACATAGACAAAGCCGGAGGTGTCAAGGATTTCCAGAACCTTGCCGGTGACCGGGATAATCTCGGGGGGCGGCGGCGGGATGACCTGCCGGTTGACCGTTTCAGCCGGCGGAGCGGTCTGCTTCGCCTTTTCCTTATCACGGCTGCATGCCGCCACGCAGAGAGACGCCACTAACACCAAGACCATCAGCTTAATTTTACCGCTCATCAAACTCCCCCACGGGTTCAGGATATATGGAAAGACTAAAGGCGTAGTTTTACCCAGTTCAGCTGTAATTGAATAGCAGTTTTTTCTCCCTGAGCCCGACTTTAACCAGCCCGCCGCGGACCAACCGGCCGAAGAGAATTTCGTTGGCCAGGACATCGCCGATTTCCTGCATGATTAAGCGCCGCAACGGGCGCGCTCCGTAATCCGGGTCATAGCCTTTCCCGGCCAGCCACGCTCGGGCCGCCCCGCTCAGTTCAATCCTGACCTTGCGCTCGACCATCTGTTCCTGAAGCTCCCCAAGCATCCGGTCGACGATTAATTCCATCACCTGGCGATCCAGGGCATTGAAGGTGATCGTTGCGTCCAACCGGTTGCGGAACTCGGGCGCGAACATCTCGCGGACGGCCTTCTGGTCGCGACCCTTGCCGTCGCCGGTAAAGCCGATAGAGCGCGAACTCATCTCCCGGGCGCCGGCGTTGGTGGTCATGATCAGGATGACATTGCGGAAGTCGGCATGCCGGCCGGTATTGTCGGTAAGGGTGGAATGATCCATGATCTGCAAGAGGATGTTGAAGACATCCGGATGGGCCTTTTCGATCTCGTCCAAGAGCAGCACACAGTAAGGGTGCTTGCGCACCGCCTCGGTGAGCAACCCGCCCTGGTCGAAGCCCACGTAGCCGGGGGGCGCCCCGATCAGGCGGGCCACGGCATGCTTCTCCATGTATTCGCTCATGTCGTAGCGCTCGAAATGGATCGCCAAGGCGGATGCCAGCTGCCGGGCCACCTCGGTCTTGCCAACTCCGGTCGGCCCGGCAAAGAGGAAGGAGCCGGTGGGCTTGTCGCCCTGTTTGAGGCCGGCCCGGGAGCGCTTAACCGCCGTGACCAGCGCTGTCAGGGCCTGGTCCTGCCCGAAGATCCGCCCCTTCAGGGTCGCCTCCAGGTCGCGCAACTGGGCAAGATCGGAAGCCCGGGCGCTGCGGGCCGGGATCCGGGCCATCCGGGAGACCACCCCCTCCACGTCCCGCACCGTTACAGTACCACCCTTGCGGCCCGGGTTGCCCAACCGGAAGGCCGCCCCCACCTCGTCCATCACATCGATGGCCTTGTCGGGCAAAAAGCGGTCGGTGATATAACGGGCGGCCAAGTCGGCCGTGGCCTTCAGGGCTGACTCGGAATAGCGGACCCGATGGTGTTCCTCGTAGCGGGACTTCAGTCCCTTCAAGATCGCCAGGGTTTCCTCCTTGGAGGGCTCCTCGACATCAATCTTCTGAAAGCGCCGGGCCAGGGCCCGGTCCTTCTCGATATTGTTCTTATACTCTTCGTAGGTGGTGGAGCCGATGCAGCGCATGCCCCCGGACTGCAGGGCCGGCTTGAGTAGGTTGGAGGCGTCGATGCTGCTGCCGCTGGTGGAGCCGGCCCCGACAATGGTGTGAATTTCGTCAATGAAGAGGATGATCCGCGGGTTGTCCTCCACCGCCTGCATCACCGCCTTCATGCGCTTCTCGAAATCGCCCCGGTACTTGGTGCCGGCCATCAGCCCGCCCAGATCGAGCAACCGCACCTCCAGATCTTTCAACAACTCGGGAACCCGGCCATCGTGGATGGCCAGGGCCAGCCCTTCGACGATGGCGGTCTTGCCGACCCCCGGCTCGCCGATCAGGAGCGGGTTGTTCTTGCGCCGGCGACAAA
Source organism: Deltaproteobacteria bacterium (assembly GCA_020056965.1). GTDB lineage: Bacteria > Desulfobacterota > Desulfobulbia > Desulfobulbales > JAGXFP01 > JAGVGT01. The sequence continues at coordinate 18,560 of JAGVGT010000021.1, read as the reverse complement.
GAATCTGCATGATCCGCTGCAGCTCCGGCTCCCGGCCGACCAAGGGATCGATCAGCCCCTGGGCGGCCCGCTCGGCGAAATTGACGGTGAATTTTTCAAAGTCCGATTGCGGCTTTGCCTCTTCCAGCTTTTCCGTGGCTGGGACGACAGCGTCGGTCCCGGGGGCCGGAAAGTGGTCGGAGACATATTGCAGCAACGCCAGCTTCTCGATCCCTTCCGCCTTGAGGAAATAGGCGGCGTAAGACTCCGGCTCGGCGTAGATAGCCGCCAGCACGTCGGCCGCATCGACCTCCTTCTTGCCACAACTCTGGACATGGGCAATCGCCCGCTGCAGCACCCGATTAAAACCGATGGTCTGCATCGGTTCGGTGAGGCTTTCCGGCTTGACCGCAGTCAGGGTGGAGGCGAAAAATTTCTCCAGCTTATCCTTTATATTTTCGACACTGCCGCCGCAGCCGGCAATGATCCCCGCCGCCAGTTCGTCGTGCAGGAGGGCATAGAGAATGTGTTCGACGGTAACATGCTCGTGTCGCCGCCCCTTGGCCTCGCGAATGGCCATAACCAATGCTACTTCCAGTTCATGATTGATCATCGGAAATCCTTAACGTTTACCACTTTTTTATTCAGGCCTTTTCCAGAGTGCACTTGAGGGGAAACTCGCTCCTTAAGGCCAGCTCGTGAACCACCGCGGCCTTGGTCTCGGCCACATCCCTGGTGAAGATGCCGGCTACCCCGACCCCCTGCCGGTGCACATTCATCATGATCCGGGCGGCCTCGCCCCGGTCCTTGTGAAAAACCACCTCCAGAATCATCACCACGAAATCCATGCTGGTGTAATCGTCGTTATGCAGCAAGACCTTGTACATCGGCGGCTCGGCCACCCGGTCCCGCGGGGTGGTGACGACCCACCCCTCATTTTGTTCAGCTGAATTGCCCATGTGATCCCATTTTTAATGCAAAACCTTGAAGGCACCGAAAAAAGCCCCGGCGCCACTTAAGTATATTCACCGGCATCGCGAGAAGCAACCGGCCGCCCCCAAACCCCGCTGGCTTTGCCTTACACCCCCAGTGATGGGTAAATTGGACAACCGACCAATCCAACTGTTTGACTGGCGCCATCCGTCGTTCTGTCGGCTCTGGAAATCGCATCACCTGCGCGGGTCAGCGCCGAGACCAAACCCTTCAGACTGCCGGTCGCAACAAACGCAGGAGCAGTTCGTCGAGCAGCAGTTGGTCCGGCAGCCCCGAACTTTTCAGGCGGTATTCGGCCTCCAGCAGCTCGGAGAGCGCCCCGGTGAGGCGACCGAGCGAAAACTTCTCGGCCTTCTTGAACAACATGAACAGTGCATAGGGATGGGTGGGCAGCTCCTTGGGCCAAGGCGCGGTGCGGCTTTTTTTCAGGCGGTCTAAATAGGCAGACTCGAAGGACTGGGAAGACAGACTGGCTGAATAGGCCGGATGGTCCAGTTCCTGGAGGGATCTAACCGCCAGCAGCTTGCGCAGGTGGTTGCGGAGAGCGGCGATGATCGCCAGGGGATGGGTGCCGCCTTCCCGCAGGCGGCCGGCAATCAGCAGGGCCGCGCCCAGATCCTGGTTGGCCACCGCCTCATTCAACTCGAAAATGGCCTCCTCGCGGGTCCGGCCCACCACCTCGTTGATGTCGGCGACGGTTATGGCTTTGCGCTCCCCGGCAAAGAGGGCCAGTTTCTCGCTTTCCAGGGCGGCGGCGACCGGATAGAAGCCGACCCGCTCCAGGAGGACGAGCAAGGCCTTGGGCTCGATGGTCTTGCCCAGCTCGGCCAGGGTCTTTTTGACCACCTCCTCCAACACCTCGGTGCGGACCTTTTCCGCCGCCCGGCCGCTGCCACCATCCACGGTCAGGTCCAGCACCGCCCCGACCTCGGCGATGCACTTGTAGAGTTTCTTGCGCTTGTCGGCCGCCTCGGCTGTGAGGATCAGGATATTGCCGCCGGGCAGCCCCTCGCGCAGGGCATCCATGTACTGCTCGGCAACATCGCCGCCGCCTTTGGTGCCACCTCCGGCCGGACCATTGCCGGCCAGGTCGCCAATCCAGCCCAAATCCCCGCTGGGTCGGGCGAAACCAAGCTGGCCCTGCCAGGCCGAGGCGGAAAGCTCGAGCAGCTCGGCCCCGCTGAGCCCCTCCAATTCCAGAAACTGCCGCAGACAACGAGCGGCGGTTGCGAGGTCATTATTTTCCTGTCCCTGCGCCGCCCGCTCCCAGAGGGTCTTGCCGACCACCTTGGAGAAGAGCAGTCGCGAGTCGGTGACCTTGATGACCCGCCGTCCCCCGAACAGGCTGTAGGTCCGCAGCTGGTTCAAGGTCTGGCCCGGCTCCTCCTGGTCCCCGTCCAGCTGGGTGAGACAGGAGGCCCGTTGGCGCTGGTCGGGCAGCAGGTGCTCGACCAGCGCCCCGGCCGCCTGCTGACAGAGAAAGCGCTCGCCGACCACCAGGTAGACCGGGGCCTTCTCGCCTTGATCGATGGCCTTGAAAAGGCCGGTTAGTTCTGCACGTTTGAGGATCGCCATGGCCCGCACGATACACTTTTTTCGGAATTTTGAAAAAGGGTTACAAAGTTTACCCCGATGTTATTAAGTTAAGGAGCGGCGCAAAGCCTCGCCCATGGTGCGCAACCTCAAAAATCACCGGACCGGACCGTAATGGCAACAGATAAATGTATAACCTCCCGGCCCCAGCGGCTGGGGGTGCTGGTCGGCGGTTCCGGTCTGATCGGCGGCGCCCTGATGCACTACTTCAAGACCAAGACCGACGAGAGCATCGACCTCCTCGCCCCCAACAGCAAGAAGCTGAGTTTAAGGGAACCGGACGACATCCTCGGTTACTTCCGCAAGTACCGGCCCGATTTCATCATCAACGCCGCCATCACCGCCATCGACTCCGATGCCCAGTTGGCCTATGAGGTCAACTACCTGGGCGCCATCAACCTGGCCCGGGTGGCCTTGGCCTTAGGGATCCCCTATATCCACTTCAGCTCGGCCGCCGTCATGCCCAACGGCCAGAACCTGGATGAGGACGACCTGCGCCCCCTGGCCCCGGGCTTGAGCAACTACGCCAAATCGAAACTGCTGGCCGAACTGACCCTGAAGCATCTGCACGAAACCCAGGGGTTGGACTATACCGCCATTCGGTTGGGGGTGGTCTACGGCAAGCACGACCACAAGATCCAGGGCTTCCACCGGCTGTTCTTCTCGATCATGAACCGGGCCATGCCGGTGATGCTGACCCGGCGGGGCGTCCGCCACTCTTACACCCACGCCAAGAAACTGCCGCCCTTCGTCCACTACCTCCTCGAACACCGGGATGAGTTCTCGGGCCGGACCTACAATTTCGTCGATCCGGACCCGGTCGAGCTGGCGGAGGTCATTCTGACCATCAAGCGCTATCTGGAACTCGCCATTCCCAAGGAGATCTACGTCCCCTACCCGCTGGCCAAATTCGGCCGCCACACTCTGGAGTTGCTGGTCCGGGGTCTGAGCCACATCGGGGTCGAGGCCCGGATGCCCGGCGAACTGATGTTCCTGGAGAACTTCTACCAGACCCAGACCCTCTCCCCGGCGCGCCTCCTTAACTCGAGCTTCCAGGGCTTGGCGCCGGAGGTGACGGTCTACTCCAAATTGCCGGATATGATCGAGTATTACCTGACCCGCTGGGAACAGCTGAACCTGATCTCCAACTACAACCGGGAGATTTTCGACCCCGGCCACCGGCGCGAGATCTTCGTCAACGACCCCCAGCGCTTGCTGGAAACCATCAAAAACGACAACCTGGCCCCCTTTCCCGGCCTGGAGGAGTAAGCCATGCCCCTGTTCGGCGCCCACATGTCGGTCAGCGGCGGGATCGCCCAGGCCTTTGACCGCCTGGCCCAGGTTGAGGGCGAGGCCCTGCAGATCTTCACCGCCAATCAGCGCCAGTGGCAGCCCGCCCTGCCCGGCCCGGCCGATATTGCCGCCTTCCGGAAGCGCTGGCAGCAGGCCGGGCCTATGCCGGTGGCCTCCCACGATTCCTACCTGATCAACCTGGCCTCGCCCAAACCGGAAACCGCCGAGAAATCGGTCGCCGCCTTCGCCGCCGAATTGCAGCGCTGCGCCGAACTGGGCATCCCCTACCTGGTCAGCCACCCCGGCTCCCACCTGGGCGAAGGAATCGAGGCGGGCATCGCCACCCTGGCCGCCACCCTGGACCGCGCCTTCGCCCTGGCCGACACCGGCGACCAGGTCATGGTTCTGCTGGAAACCACTGCCGGGCAGGGCACCGGCCTGGGCGCCAGTTTCGCGGAACTGGCCGACATCATTACGGCTTCCCGCCAGAGCAACAACCTGGGGGTCTGCTACGACACCTGCCACACCTTCGCCGCCGGCTACGATATCCGCACCCCGGGAAGCTACGCCGCAACCATGGCCGCGTTTGATCGACTGATCGGCCTCGACCGGCTGAAATTTTTCCACCTCAACGATTCCAAGAAAGGGTTGGGCAGCCGGGTGGACCGCCATGAACAGATCGGCCAGGGCGCCATCGGCATCGAGGGCTTCCGCAACCTGGTCAACGATCCCCGCTTCGCCGCCCACCCGATGGTTTTGGAGACGCCAAAGTCGGATGACCTGCATGAGGATCGGGAGAATCTGGGTTTATTGCGAGGGCTGCTCCGGTGACGGAGCATGGTTTTCTTCCGTTTGGATTTTTTGGCTTGGGGCTGGGGGCGCTCGCCTGGATCGTTATCTCCAAGCTCCTTTGACACAGCCTGCAGTTCACGCCAGAAGAACCCACGATCTCGTCGTTCCACCCCCATTTAGCTCAACCCAACCGGTTGGCAATAAAGTTTTTGTCAGCGAATCTGACAAAGTATTTTTTGCTAAAGGATTACCACCAAAGGAGGATTTCTATGTTTAAGAATGGCATGCGGCAGGTGCATCCTAGCTGGCGACGAAGATCAAAACAATAGGGTTGGGCCGCCCTTCGACAAGCTCAGGGTGAACGGAATACTATTTAATATTCCTTCAAAATAATTCTTTGCGAGACCTTCACAAATGATCAGTCCCGCCGCAGAACCACCAGGTAGCCCCGCAGCCACTGGTCTTTTTCCTTGCGGAGATTGGCTTCCTCGCAGCCCGCTACGGTAAACCCGTGTCGGGCCGAGATGGCTCGGAGGTAGCTCTCCGAATGGGCATAGCGGCCGGATTTCTGCAACTGATAGTCCCCGGCTCCGGTGAGGATTTCCGTGGAGAAGACCAGATAGCCGCCAGGCTCCAGCCGCCCCCGGACCTGGCGGAAGAAAGCCTCCAGCTCCCCCAGATAGATCAGGACATCGGCGGCAAAAACCAGATCAAAGTCCGCGTCGTTGCCGGCCGCCAGAAAATCGTTGATATCACTGCAGACCAGTTGGTCGTAGATCCCCCGTTCCGCCGCCTTGGCCACCATCTTCCCGGCCAGATCGACGCCACTCAACTCCCCGACCAGCTCCCGGAACTGCACCCCGGCCAGGCCGGTGCCGCAACCCAGATCGGCCGCCCGCCGAAAGCGGTACTCGGTACCGACCTGCGCCAGACAGGCTTTCTTTAATAATTCCGGAACATTATATTCGAGATTACCGACCAGGCTTTGATCAAAATTCTCGGCATAACCGTCAAAGAGGTCCCGCACGTAGCTGCGCGGCGAGGTCTGGCGGTTCGACCCGGTCAGGGCCGCCAGCATGTAATCGGCCGATTCGGTGCGGTCGTCCAGCTCGATGGCCCGGCTGTAGCAGTCCATCGCTTCTTCGTAACGGCCCAAAACATGGAGGATGGTAGCCAGGTTGGTCCAGGCCGAGCCATAGTCGGGGTCGAGGCCTACCGCCTGCCGGTAGTAGCCCTCGGCCAGTTCCGGTTCATCGAGTTTGCGCAGGGTGGAGCCCAAGGCGTTATGCAGTTCCGCATCTCCGGGGGCCAGGTCGATGGCCGCGTGGTAATGCAGGGCGGCCTCCGGCAGTTGCCCCTGTTTGGCGCGGGTAAAGGCGAGATTGTAAAGGGTATCGACATCACCGGGCCTGGCGGCCAGGGCCTGCTCGTAGCGACCGGCCGCCTGCTCGTACTCGTGCCGTTCAAAATGGATAATCCCGAGATTGTAAAGCGAAGCGGCATGGGCCGGATCAAGCTTGACCGCCTCCCGGTAACAGGCCATGGCCTGGGCCTGCTCACCCTGCCGGTAGTGGATAATGCCGAGATTGTAGTGGGCGTCGGCCTGCGCCGGATCCACCCCGATGGCCTCTTGGTAGGTAACGATTGCCTCCTCGCGGCAGCCCTGATCAGCCAGGGCATTGGCCAGAAAATATAGGGCCTGGAAGTTATCCGGCTCCCGGTTCAGGACTTCCCGGTAAAACGCGATCGCCCCGGGTAAATCCCCGCCCGCCTGGCAGATGGTCCCGAGATTAAAGCAGGCCTGGCGATGGTCCGGCTCGGTCGCCAGCACCTCCCGGTAAAGAAAGGCCGCTTCAGCCAGGCGGTTGCCCCGGTGTAAGGCCAGGGCCTGATCGAGTAATTCCGAAGCTGAGCCAGAGCATGATGACGAATGGTGAAGATTGACCGGCGACTGATACGGCGAAAGGTTTTCCGACATGACTGTTCAATTGGTCTAAGTGAGTATTGCGAGGACAGAATTATCCGAATACTGTCCACAACTTTGTTGGCTACGGCTTAATAAAGCAGATGATTAAGTACCAGAAACCCGGCGGCGGATCAAGAGTGGAAAAGCAAGGGGGGGGCGGCGGAGCACCCGAAAGGTTTCTGCGTAGGTGTTATGGCGGGGAGCCGAGGCGTACTTCCCGCCCTATGTGGATGGTCAAAAAGGCCAACTCAATGTTGCCCATTCCAGATCCGTTCACGGCGCTCCTCGCTCCGCAGGGCATCGCGGTACACCAGCTCATCGGTTTCCAGATCGTATTCCGGGACGGCCGGATCGCTCCAGTGGTCCAGAAAATACTGGTAGAAGACGGCATAAAGACTGCCCGGATCCTGGTTATGCATAAAGACATATTCGGGCATAACCTGAACGTCACAGCCGGCGTGGTAATGCTTGACCCAGATATAATCGCCGGAGATGGTCATCTTCAGGTAAGGCACCGTGTTGTACAGCTTGAGGCGGATATCTTTCTGGACCGCCTTCAGTTCCTTCAAAAACGCGATGCTCATCAGGATCTGTTCCCGAAACCTCTCGATCGTAATCTCCGGATCGAGAATGCTTTTCACCCGCAGGTTGGCTCCCTCACTGAAGGGATTGAGCAGCATGATCTCGGCTTTACGGCAGTTCCGGACCACATTATGCAAATCACCCTTGATATCGGTTAAGGTTCGAAAGCCGGTTGAACCGATGACCATCACATCCCGCGCTATGCCCTGGGCCTCCTTAAGCTTTCTAATCCTGCGCCTGGCCCAAAAACCCCTGGAAGAAGAGGCGAATACCAGCCCGGCGTTGCGGGCCATTCTGGCCAGCCGCCGATCCCGCCAAACCCACCCGGCATAGGTAAAAATAAGGATCAGCAGAACGGCGACCACTATTTCGGCCGCCAGGAGAAATATTTTGTCATTGCCGATCAGTTCCCAAACCGCATTGAAGTTGCGCGACAGAAAACCAACCGTGTAAGGGAGTGTAAGCGCGATACTCGCGCTGATGGTGATGATTGCGACATGCGAAAGGATATGCGCCGGAACTTTTATAAAATCCTTAATGTCTCTTTTTTCGAACATGGATACCTCTCGTTGTTGTGATTCACGGTCGCGTTGCTCGGAGACTCTTGACCCTCACGAATGGCGCGTTCATTGCCTTCCCTCGCTCCCCCCGGCCACTCTGCCGGCGAGGATATGTTTGAGGGACTCGATGAGTTTGCTGGCTTCGACCTTGCCCAGTTTCTCGACGGTGTCGGTGTGGTAATACTTGTGGAGAAAATTGCTAAAATGGCCGGGATCCCAACCCAGATCCTCGGCCAAGTGACGGATATAGAGCTTCTGACGGAAGGTCATGCCCTGGGCGTTGACCTGGTAATGGTGGCTGCGGGCAAAATAGCGCATCAGCTTCCGAAAGCCGGCCTCGTCCAGCTCACGACTGCTGCGCACCCCGGTCACCTTTTCCAGGGTATCCCGATACTCCTGCTCAGCGAGGCCCAGTTCATTCCTGGTGATATGGATGACGGCCAGTTTCTTGTGGTCGAGCATGTTTCTTACTCTTCTTTAGGGAAAGCCCTCTCACTTTCCGGGCCGGGGAATCAACCCCAAGAGCAACGTCGATTCCCAGATTAATCTCATTAACCCTGAACCTCTTGCAAACTCACGATCCGTCATTCCCGAGGTAGTAATCGGGAGGTAGCGAAGACTCCGATCCAGTCTTTGATAATCAAGTAGTTCTGGATTCCCGCCGAAGTTTATGCCACGACAGCGGTACGGGAATGACTGAGAAAATTGGTTATCAGAGAGCTTCGCAAGAGGCTCCCTCTCTTTTCGTTATTGTTCATCTGACCGGCTTTCGGGCCGCTACTTCGGACGCAGGAAAGCCACCGGTATTAACCTCATCATATACCCAGAGCCGGAATCTATCCGAAAATAATTCGGCGCGATGACCAGGGTCCGTCCGCCGAGAGGCTGTACACCCCAGGCGGGCTCTGAGTTCAGAGCCCCTTGCTACTTCCACCGCAGCTCCACCGGGCAGTGGTCGGAACCGGGGATCTCGCTTCTGATCGCGGCCCCCTGCACCCGGGTCCGGCTCTTGGCATCCACGCAGAAATAGTCGATCCGCCAACCGATGTTCCTGGCCCGGGCGTTGAAGCGATAACTCCACCAGCTGTACTGGCCGGGCTGGTCGTTGAAGAGCCGGAAGGTATCGAGAAAACCGGCGGCCAGGAAGGCGTACATTCCCTGCCGCTCCGCAAGGGTATAGCCGGGGTTCTTCTCGTTCTCCTTGGGGTTGGCCAGGTCGATGGGCTGGTGGGCGACGTTGAAGTCACCGCAGATCACCACCGATTTCTCCCGGGCCAGTTTCTGACAGAAGGCCAGAATTTCGGTATTGAAGGCCAGCTTGAAGCCCAGCCGGTCCAGGGTGTGCTGGGCGTTGGGATAATAGGCATTGATGAAGAAGAAGTCGGCAAACTCCAAGGTCAGCACCCGCCCCTCCCGATCAAATTCCTCCCGGCCCAGGCCGGCGATGACCCGGAGCGGCTCCTGCCGGCTGTAGGTGCAGACCCCGGCGTAGCCCTTCTTCTCGGCTGGGTGCCAATAGGCCCGGTAGCCGGGAAGATTGAGCAGCGACTCCGACAGCTGGCCCGGCTCCGCCTTGATTTCCTGCAGGGCCAGCAGATCAGCGTCCAGTTCGCCCACCACCTCGGCGAAGCCATTTTTTTCCGCGGCCCGCAGGCCATTGATGTTCCAGGAAAACAGCTTCAGCGGGGCGCCGCTGCTCAGGGCGCTATTGGCCCCCGGGACTCGGCGGGGCGTAACCCCCAGCTTCGGGCACATCTCGGTCAAAACGCAGCGGTCGCAATGGGGCCGCACCGATTTGCAGGTCCCCTGCCCGAAGGCGACCAGGGTGGCATTGACGGTCAGCCAGTACTGTTCCGGCAGCTTCGCCCGCAGTGCCATCTCGGTTTCCAGCGGGGTTTTGGTGCGGACATAGCCCCAGATGTTCATGATCCGATGGACGTGGGTATCGACACAGATCGCCGGTTTTTTAAAGGCCACCGCCACCACCAGGTTGGCGGTCTTGCGGCCCACGCCGGGCAGACGGCAGAGTTCCTCCACCGTCTCGGGAATCTGCCCGCCGAACTCGCCCTGGACCACCGCCGGCAACCGGGCCAGAAATCCGGCCTTGTTGCGGAAAAACCCTACCGGTCCGATCAGCCTGGCGATCTCAGCTTCCGCCAGAGCGGCCAGACCGGGCAGGTCCGGCGCCACTTTGAAGAGCCGCTCCGCCGCCTTGGCGGTCACCTCATCGCGGGTCCGGGCCGAGAGGATGGTCGCCACCAAAATCCGGTAGGGATCATGGGTCTGGACGGCGATCAGATCCACCACCGGCACCTGGTAGGTGCGGACCTCTTCGACCAGTATGGCCATAAAACTTACAATATCAACGGTCATCCAATGCTCTCCTCATTAATAGGGCCGGGCGCCATGGCCATCCTGCCCCCTGCAATGTTCACCACAAACTGCCCCGACCCGCAACCCGGAAAAATCGGCCCCGCCCAAACCCTCCAGCCGCCGCCAACCCCTACTGTTGCAGATCTGAAACACGATGTTTCATAGTTAAACAATTCACTTGACACCCGATAGCCACAGCATTAAGCATAGCGAAAATTTTTCGAGCCTATTCCTCAGCAGACCAGATCACCAAGAACAATCCGGCCAAACCTTGCAGGATGGCGCGGTGTCCAGCAATGAAACATTAAACCATTTTATCCATGTTTATTTCCGGGGGGAAGGGCGGTCCATGGTGGGCCGTAAAAACGGATGGTCACGCATCCGCCTGATTCCCGGTAGGCTTTACTTTTTTTTACCTATATTTCTGGAGGGAAATATACATGAAAGACCTTTTTAGGAGAACTGGGGTCGCCGGGCTGCTGCTCGGCTGTTTTACGGCCCTGATCCCGGCCCTGGCCCTGGCCAATGAAGCCGCCGGCACCGCCGCGGAAGCAGCCTTCATGCCCATGCCGGCGGCCGGCGACACCGCCTGGTGGGTCTGGCCCCTGCTGCTGTTCGTGGTCACCTTCGTCATGGGTATCATCGCCGTGCTCGGCGGGGTCGGCGGCGGCGTGCTCTTCGTGCCGATCATCGGCGGCTTCTTTCCCTTTCACCTGGATTTCGTCCGCGGCACCGGGCTCCTGGTCGCCCTGGCCGGTTCCCTGGCCGCCGGTCCCGGCCTCTTGAAGGCCAACCTGGCCAGCCTGCGCCTGGCCCTGCCGGTGGCCCTGATCGCCTCGACCATGGCCATCGCCGGCGCCATGGTCGGCCTGGCCCTGCCCACCAATGTGGTCCAGATTCTCCTGGGCGCCACCATCCTGGGCATCGTGGTAATCATGTACACCGCCAAGAAATCCGACTTCCCCGATGTGCCCAAGGCCGACAACCTCTCCACCGCCCTGCGGATCACCGGTATCTACCATGAGCCCTCTTCCCGCAAGGACATCAACTGGCAGATCCATCGCACCATCCCCGGCCTGGCCACCTTCATCCTGATCGGCTTCATGGCCGGCATGTTCGGTCTGGGCGCCGGCTGGGCCAACGTCCCGGTCTTAAACCTGATGATGGGCGCCCCGCTCAAGATCAGCGTCGCCACCAGCAAGTTCCTGCTCGCCATCACCGACACCTCCGCCGCCTGGATCTATCTGAACAAGGGCTGCGTGATTCCGATGATCGTGGTGCCTTCCCTGGTCGGCATCATGCTGGGTTCCTTCATCGGCGTCCGCCTTTTAAAGGTCGCCAAACCCTCAATGATCCGCTGGATGGTCATCGGCATCCTGCTCTTCGCCGGCCTCAAGGCCATGGACAAGGGCCTGGGCACCGGTTTAATGGGGTAAATCACCCTTTAACGATAAGGAGAAAACATCATGACTGAAATTAAAATCCAAAAATCCGCCACCCCCGAGCAGCTGCTCTACGCCGATATCCTCGAAAAGGGCATGTTCTTTGGACTGGCCCTGATCATCGTCACCTTCATCCTTTACCTCACCGGCATCATGAGCCCGGCGGTGCCGCTCGACCAGATCGCCGGCTACTGGGAACTGCCGGTCAAGGAGTACCTGGCCGCCATTAACACCAACTTCCTGCACCTGGCCCATCCGCCCACCGGCTGGGTCTGGATGACGCTGCTGGGCAAGGGCGATTTCCTCAACTTCCTGCCGATCGCCATCCTGGGCGGGGTTACCATCGTCTGCTATGTCGCCATCATTCCCGGCCTTTTCAAACGGGGCGACAAGGCCTACGCCATCATGGCCATCGCCGAGGTTCTGATCCTGACCCTGGCCGCCAGCGGCGTCCTTTCCGCCGGGGGGCATTAAAATTTAGTAAAGATTTCGTTTTAACGGGCAGGGGGTGGCGATTTTCGCCACCCCTTTTTTTTTGTCGCCTCGTCAAAATCGCCGAGAACGACGGACAGGGCCAATTACTTAGCTGATCCAGCTTTGGCCGAATTTGCAATCTTGACTCTTGCATGGCCATCTTATTTTGGCTTTTTCCGCCGAGCGATTTATAGTCCTGACCATGACCAATTCGACCAAGCCCCCCGCTCACTCCGGGCCAGACCCCGCCTTCATCCAGGCCGTCCGCCGCAACTGCGACCTCTCCGATGCCCGGGACAACGGCATCTATTCACTCTGCTCTCTGATCCTGAAACTGCGTGGCCTCTATAAGTGGGAACATGGGTTGGAACCCTGGGACGAACCGGAATCGGCGCTGGTGCTGGAGTGGATCGAAAATAAAGAGAATTACTGGGAGACCTTGACCGGGGCGGAGTACCAGCCTTTGCCCATCGCCGGTCGTAGTCTCAACCCCTTCGCGGTGACCAGAATCAACAACCGCTTGACCGGCTCGGGCCTGGTCTACGGGGCCGGATACGGCCGATCGCTCAAGGCCATCTTCTTCCTGGCCGAACTCCACGAGGAAAGAAGCGCCAGCGATTGTCGAATCCTCATCCTGGGCCGAGAGTCGGCCCGGGAACTGGCCGCCCCCTTTGCCATGCGCCAGGAGAACGTGATCATCATCCGCCGCGAGCCTCTGCGCTTTTTTTTCTGGGACCAGATCCAGGAAATCCGCTCCACCAGCCGGGCCGCCCTGCGCCACGCCCTAGCCCTCTCAGGGGTGCAAGTCGATCCGACCGTCGACCGGCAGGGCTTCCGAGACCGACTGGACGCCATTGTTGATCGGGAGATTCCCGCCTTTGTTCACCACGAAATCGGCGAGTTGCGTGAACCAGGCCTGGCCAGCCACCATCTGCAACAACTGATCGCCGCCTTCCCGGCCACGCCCATCGAACTCACCGCCCGGGCGGTCAAGGACGCCCTGGCCGACACCCACCCGGAAGGGATGCTGGGCTACATTCTCGGAGCGCGGACTGAAACTTCCCTGGCTTTCTATGCCGGTTTCCTGGACGGCATGCGCAAGCTGCTGCAACCGGAAATCATCCCGGCCTTCGAGAACTTCCTGGTCAGCCGGGACTGGCAGGCGCTGGAGCAGGCCCGGTTGCTTAGCCGCCAGGCCAACCTGCTCCGGGCGGCCATCCTTGGTGAAGCCGCCGAATCCCTGGCGAGCCTGCCCGCCGAGCAGGTCAAGGCCCGGATCGAACGGGAAATTCTGCAACCACTCGGAATTTGACTGATGCCAACCAAACCGCCGCCATTCACCGCCACTCCGATCGGCGTGGTCCACAGCCGCCTCCGGAACCAGGCGGAGGCCCCCAAGAACTACTCCGAATCCACCGAGATCGCCACTCTGGAAATCTATCCGCCGTATCGGGACGGACTCAAGGGTCTCAAGGCCGGGCAGAGCATCCTGGTCCTCTTCTGGTTGCACGAAGCGCGGCGGGACCTGCTCCAGGTCTATCCGCGCGGCGACCGGAGTCGCGGGCTGCAGGGGGTGTTCACCACCCGCAGCCCGATGCGGCCCAATCCCATCGCCGTTTCCGAGCTAAAGGTGCTGGCGGTGAGGGGTGCGGAACTGGAAGTATCGGGAATCGATGTGATCGACGGGACACCAATCCTTGATATCAAAAGAAGTCTGGCCCCGGAGCTGGATAACGCTGAGTAATCATTGGGGAATCACGGGGCCGCCAGCATGCCGGCGGAAAGAAAACCCGTGAGCAACCGGACCAGTTCCGGGGCAGACTTGGCCACGGCGATCTCCAGGGGCAACGGACAGCGGTCGATGCCGCGCATGGTATGACTCAGGGCGCCGATCACGAAGTTGAGCCGCCAGTACAGCACCTCCGGCGCCAGTTCCGGCTGGGCCTCGGCGAGAAGTTCCGCGAAGAGCTGCAACACCGGCTGCATCAGCCGCACGAAGATCCGCCGGGCGGTTTCATCGGGATCGGCCATGGCTCGACCCACCAGGGTGATGAAGTTACCGGCCCCGGTCCCGGACTGGGGGAAAAGCAGGGTCGGCTCGACAAAGGCCATGAGCACCTCAGCGGTCTCCGGCCGCCGGCCCGCCGCAACTGCACTGGCCCGGACCTCCAGCAAGCGCTGCTCCCGCTGGCCGTTCAAGGTGACCAGGCGCCGGCTGATCACCTCCTCGATCAGTACCTCCTTGGCCCCGAAATGGTAATTGACCGCCGCCAGATTCACCCCGGCCGCCGAGGTAATGGCCCGTAGCGAGGTGGCCCGGGAACCCTGGTGCGCGAAAAGCTCTTCGGCAACATCGAGGATCTTCTCTCTGGTGGCGGAAGTGGCCATGTTTCTCCTCCTGGCTTTAAAGACAGGCAGCCAGGGATTTGGCCACCAGGGGGTTGACCGCCGCCGGGGGTAAACCCAATTTGGCGACCAACGTCCGGCACAATGCCAGGGGGTCGGTGGCATTGGCTTGCCCGGTCGCCGCGCCGACTAAATTCTTAAGCCGGTCCAGCCAGGCCACGCCGTCCGCCAGGACCGAGTCCACCTCCGCCCCGGCCCGCGGCCGGTCCCAGGAAGAAAGCAGCACCTCAACCCCAGGTACTCCCCGCAGCCGCGCCAGCGAGGCCACCGAGGCCGCCCAGTCGGTAAAGATGGGGAGATCCCCCGGCAGGGGCAAGGCATCACCACAGATTAACACCCGCTCGCCGGGCAGATGCAGGGAGAGCGAGCCGGGCGAATGACCCGGGGTATGCAACACCTCCAAGACCAGCTCGTCAACCAGCACCCGCTCCCCGTCGGCCAGCAGCCGGTCCACCCGCACCGGCCCGGCCACCAGCTTACTGAAACCGGGGACCGGCCGCTCGGCGGCCTGGCGGTCAGTATCTTCGATCCAATTCCGTTCGGCCGGATGGGCGGCAACTTTACAGCCGGTCAGCCGGCAAATCGCCGCTGCCCCGCCCAGGTGATCAGGGTGGGAGTGGGTGAGAATCAGCAGCCGGATCTCCTCCGGACGACGGCCGGTGACGGCCAGATATTCACAGATTCGGGCCTCGGCCCCGGCCACCCCGCTATCCACCAGGACGATGCTCTTCTCGCCGTAGATTAGGAAAAGATTGACGAACCGCTCCAACTGGAGTTCCGGAGAGATGGGCACCTGAAAGGGGATCTTCAGAAAATGTAAGTGGTCACTGATCTGCATGGGGCACCTCCCTGCCATCATTATGGTTGATGACCCATTCGAACAAACGTTCGATTTAATATCAAGAAATAATTTCCCTCCCGGCTAAGGCGTAGCCCCTTTCCCTCAGTTTGGATCCGGGAAGAACACGGTTTTCTGGAAACGTTGCAAGCTGGCGGTTTTTTCCGGCAGGAAGGCCACCAGACCGGCACCGCCTTCGCCCAGGCCTAAGCAGCGCAAAGCCGCCCCGGAAAAGGGCATGAACATGGACTTACGGAAGAAGTCGGCCCGACTCTGGTAATCGTAATGGGGGGCGAAATTCAGGGGCAGGCGCCGGGCCAGGGCCTCGCGCCAGACGGCAAGGTCGGCGGTGGCGCCGAGCGGTGCCGGCAGATGGCGATGGCCGCAACGCAGCCAGTCGAAGCAAAGCAGTTCCCTAATCAGCTCAGCGTCTTCCCGCTCGGCCGTGCCGGCCACCAGGAGTTCACTGAGCAGTTCCTGGGTGGCGGCCCGGTTGAAGAAATCCCGCGCGCGGCAGAGGACCAGCAGGCCCTCGAAGAAGGCGGCGACATCCTCGTCTTTCTCCCGCAACCAATTGAAAAGGCTCGGGAAATAGCGATTGTTGTGGAAGGCCTCGACGCATTCGCCCAGCCAGTAAAGCTCGGCCAGGGCCGCATGGTCGAGGCGGTCGGTGGCCAGCACCTCGTAGGGCGGCCGCTGGGCGTGGACCAGCCCCGGTTCCGCGCTGATCGCGGTACCCGGCAGGATCTTGAGCAAGCCCATCTGGATCTGGTGCGGCCCCATGGCGAAGACCTCCCGCAGGGAATCCTTGAAGGTCGCGGCCGATTCGCCGGGCAGCCCCAGGATCAGGTCGGCGTGCAGGTGGAGATTGCCCAGAGCAGCGAGGCGCCGGAGGTTCTGCCCGGCCAGGGCAACATCCATCCGCCGATTGACTTTTGCCAGGGTCGCGGGATGGGTGGACTGGATGCCCAGCTCGAACTGAAATACCCCGGGTTCCAGCCCGGCCAGAAAGGTAAACATCGCCTCGGTAAAGAGGTCGGGGGCCATCTCGAAGTGGCAGACCGTCGCCCCGACCTTGGGGGCCAGGAAACGCCAGATCGCCAGAGCCCGCTCCGGCTGGGCATTGAAGGTGCGATCGACAAACTTGATGATCCCGGGTCGATGGGCCAGGATCATGGCCAGCTCCCTTTCCACCTCGGCCAATTCCTTCCAGACCATGCTCCGCTCCACCGAGGAGAGACAGTAACTGCAGGCAAAGGGACAGCCCCGGGCCGATTCGTAATAGACCTGGCGATGGGCCAGCTCCCCAGCCAGATCCTCGTTCCGATAGGGCGAGGGAAAGGGGTGGCCGGGTTCGCCCCGGTATTCAAGGGCCAGTTGACCAGCGCCCAGCTCGGTATAAAAGCGCTCCGGCAGCCCCTCCACCGGCCCCAGTACCCGGACCACCCGGGGCGGCAGTCCGGCCAACTCCAGGTTCTCGGCCTGAGGGCCGCCCAAGACGAACCAGGTCTCCGGCAGGAGCGAAACCAGATCGGCCAGCAGCCGGGTGATCAGCTCACTGTTCCAGATGTAGACCGAAAACATCACCACCGCCGGCGTCCCCTGGCTGATCTTGAGCAGAGTGGCATAGTAGGGGTCGTTGATGGTGAACTGTTTAAGTTCGACCACCGCCTCAGGGAGGCAGCGGCGCAGTTCCTCCCGAACATAGAACAGGGCCAGGCAGGAGTGGATATAGCGGCCGTTGAAGGCGATGAGCTTGATCTGCATTGGGTATCTGTGGTCCTTGGTTTTTTTTCTTAAGGAATGCGGCAGCTTAGTCGGACCAAGCAGACCAGTCGGACGGGACTGACCCTTCAAAAGTGCCTTACAGTTGACACTGCCGCCTGAACTTATTATTGATAGGGCGTCCTTGGCAACCGCTAATTTCCCCGCCCCCCGACAATCGCGAGTGAACCAACCACGATGAACCTCTACGGACTGATCATTCTCTTCGCCCTGCTGGCCGACTTTATCCTGGGGGCGGTCGCCGACTGGCTCAACCTCAAGGCCCTGGATCCCAAGCTCCCCGCCGAATTCGCCGACTGCTACGACCCGGCCGAATACGCCCGCTCCCAGGAATATACCCGGGCCAAGAGCCGCTTCGGCCAGGTGACGGCGACCTTCGACCTGGCGCTGCTGCTGCTCTTCTGGCTGGTCGGTGGTTTTGCCTGGCTGGATCAGCTGGTTCGCGGACTGGCAGAGGGGATGGTCTTCCGGGGGTTGCTCTTCTTCGGGCTGCTGCTCCTGGCCAAATCGCTGCTCTCGCTACCCTTCAGCGTTTACTCGACCTTCGTCATCGAGGAACGCTTCGGCTTTAATCGCACCACCCCAGCCACCTTTATCGGTGATCTCTTCAAGGGGCTGCTGCTGGCGGTGGTGCTGGGGGCGCCGCTCCTGGCCGCGATCCTCGCCCTCTTCGCCAAGGCCGGAACCCTGGCCTGGCTCTGGTGCTGGGCGGCCGTGAGCCTCTTTACCCTCTTCGTCCAGTTCATCGCCCCCACCTGGATCATGCCGCTGTTCAACAAGTTCACCCCCCTGCCCGATGGGGAGCTGCGGGAAGCGATCCTCGCCTTTGCCGGCAAGGTCAACTTCCCCCTCCAGAATCTCTTCGTCATGGACGGCTCCAAGCGGAGCGCCAAGTCCAACGCCTTCTTCACCGGCTTCGGCCGCCACCGCCGCATTGCTCTCTTCGACACCTTGATCGCCCAGCAGACCGTCCCGGAACTGGTCGGGGTGCTGGCCCACGAGATCGGCCATTACAAACTCAAACACATCCTAAAATCCATGCTGCTCGGCCTGGTCCACGCCGGGGTGATGTTCTACCTGCTCTCCTTTTTCCTGGCCCGCCCCGAACTGTACGCGGCCTTCGGTCTGAGCGAACCGTCGCTCTACGCCGGCCTGGTCTTCTTCGGCCTGCTCTTCACCCCCCTGGAGATGGCGATCGCGCCCTTCATGCAGTACCTCTCCCGTTGCCACGAGTACCAGGCCGACCGCTTCGCCGCCGAGCATACCGGTAACCCGGCCGGGTTGGCCGACGCTCTTAAAAAACTCTCGGTCAGCAATCTCTCCAACCTGACCCCGCATCCTTTTTACGTGGTCCTGCATTACTCGCACCCACCGCTCCTGGCGCGGCTGCGGGCATTGGCGGCAATAAAACAGGGCTAAGTTGCCACGACGCTGGGGATGATTTATGTAACTGTAGGAGCGGGCCATGCCCGCGATTCACTCCC
>JAGVGT010000046.1 GCA_020056965.1 Deltaproteobacteria bacterium | reverse complement strand
GGCCTCCAGGCTGCGGGTGGCCTGGCCGGGTTCGAGGCGGGCCTCGACCGGGGCCGATTCGCCGTTCAGCGAAGCGAGGTTGAGGTAGAGCGAGTTGACCTCCAGCAGGATGCCGTCGGCCGCCACCTTGTCGCCCTCCTCCAGCAGCATGATGTCGCCGGGCACCAGTTCACCGGCGTCGACCTGGACCAGCGCTCCCTGGCGGCGCAGGGCGACCCGGGCGGGCATCAGTTTATGCAGGGCCTCCATGGCCTTGTCGGCCCGGTACTCCTGCCAGAAGCTGAAGGTGGCGTTGATCACTACCGCCCCGAAGATGGCCCAGCCCAGTACGTCCATCCCCTCGCCGGGCTGGTAGTGGTCGGCGACGAAGGAGAGGAGCGCGGCGACTTCCAGGAGGATGGCAAAAAACTGGCTGTACTGGCGGCCGTAGGCGAGCAGGTAGTTTTTCTTGGCCGCTGCTTCCAGCTGGTTGGGGCCGAACTCCCGGAGCAGGGGACCGACCTGGGCCTGGCTCAGCCCGGCCTCCGAGCTCTTGAGGGTGCGGAGCAGGGCCGCCTTATCGAGCTGGAAAAGTTCCATTACTTTTTCCCTCGGCCATAGAAGGCGATGGTGTTGACCGGGGTGTGGCGGAACAGTCGCTCCAGCCGGCTTTCTCCAACCAGGCGCGGATGGCGGGAGAGCCGCCAGCCGCCGACGATCAGGAGCTGGCAGTCATGGTGGGAGAGGTGGTGGAGGATCTGGTCGATTTCCTCGGTGGCCAGGGCATGCTTGATCCGGAACTCCACCTCCAGCAGTTTCAGGGCCTGGGAGTAATGGTTCAGCCGCTCGTTGATCCGCTGGAAGAGCTCGCGGGTGGCGCCGATGTCGAGGGTGGCCAGGCGGCTCTTGCTGACCTGGCTGAAACTGTAGATTTCCGCCGCCGCCCCCAGGGTCTTGACCATCGAGGTGAAGAAGACGAATTTTTCCACCGACAGCCGTTCCGCGCGGATCGGCAGGACCACCTCCCGGGTCAGGGCCCAGGCCTCGATCCGGGCGACCCGGACCACCGCCAGGTTGGCCGGCAGATAGAGGCGGGAGAGCTTTTCGCTTAGAGATTTCTCGAAGAAGCGGGAGCGCATCCGGGTCGAGCAGAAGAGGGTATCGGTCGGGGTTTGGGCCAGGTAGGCGGCGATGGCCGCATCCGGTCGGCCTTGCCGGAAGACCCGCTCGGTTTTGACCTGGTAGCCTTCGGCCCACTCTTCGACCACCGCCATGCTGGCCTCGGTAGCCGTCCGGTCCCCGGTCGGGTTTTCGACATGGAGCAGCACCAGGGTGTAGCCATAGAGGGCGGCATAGCGCAGGGCATAGAGGGCGGCGACTTCCGAGGTGATCAGGCCGTTGACGGCGGCGACTACTTTCATGGGCGCTCCTTGGGCAGGGGTGGTTGAGTTCACCACCATTGTATGACAGACCCGGGGAGAATGAAGAGAAATTATCGGCGCGGTCGGAATAGGTTTGCCCTTCAGGGGCGGCGGCCGGTGAGGGCGTCGAGAATCAGGTCGTGCCTGGTGGTGAGGATGCCGACATGGCTGTCGTCGGGGAATTCCCGGTAGGTGATCCGGTCGGGGGCCACATCCCTGAGGTTCCGGCCCATCCGGACCGGCAGGGTCTGATCACTGGTGCTATGCAGGATGGTGATGACCGGCGGGTTGGGACCGTGCAGCAGGGCACGGAGCAGCTCCCGGTTATCGATCTGGCTCGGCAGGATCAGGGCCAGCAGCCACGACTTCAGCGCCACCGCCCGCCGCAGGGTGTCGAAGGGGGCGACCAGGACGATCCGTTTGACCTGGGTCGGGTGGCGGGCCGCGAACTGCAGGGCGGCGCCGCTGCCGAAGGAGTGGCCGAGCAGGGCCAGGTCGGAAGAAAGGTGGGTGACCCCGAAATGGGCGGCCAGGGCGGTCAGCGCCCCTTCGCTGTTCCGGTAGAGTTCGTCCGGGTCCATTTTCCCGGCACTCTCGCCGCGACCGGGATAGTCGATCATCAGCCAGCCGGTATCGGGCGCCTCTTCCGGGCCGATGAAGCGCAGCCAGCCTAGGGCAACCGAACCGATGCCGGGATAGAGGATGGCGAGGCGGGCGGGCTGACTGGCCGGATCGGTCAGCGGCGGTAGATAGTAGGCGACCTGGCGGCCTTGGTCGGTGGGGAATTCGAGCCGCAGATTGCCGGGCAGTTCCGCAAAGGCGGCGAACAGCCCGGGGGGCGCCGGGGGAAACTTCGGCATGCAGCCCCAGAACAGGAGCAGCAGGCCGAAAAGGATCGACAAACAAGCCGTGATTGGCCCGGGTCGGAATTTGCGGTGCAAAATGGACATGGGGAGAAATTAATAAATCTGGGGTCAGAAAAGCAAAGGAAATTCAGGGTCGGCGTTCTTGCAGGGTTTTTCTTTGTGATAAGATTGAGGTGGAAGATGGGTTTTATTCATGAGTTACTGGTTCATCGCAATGATGCAGGATGACCCCCGGGGATTGCCCAATGAAAAAGCTATTCTGGTTAGGCCTGTTGGCGACCCTGTTTCTGGCCCTGGCCGGCTGCAGCAGCGGTGATGGCGGTGGGGTGTTTATTTCGCGGCCGGTTTATGATGTCGATATCTACAGTGACCAGCCCTCGGACGGGTATATTGCCTTTGACCCGGTCCAGCAGCTTTTTACGGTCAGCAATGGCCCAGCCAATCTGTTTTTCGGCATCGACTCCCTGGATCCCAGCCTGCCGGAATACCGCGCCTTCCTTGATTTTCCACTCGATGGTTCGACCGGGGAGCCGGTCGTGCCGGCGTCCGCATTTATTAATTCCGCCATCCTGGAGGTGTTCGTCAACGAAGTGAGCTTTGCGTCCACGGTCCCCACCTTGATTGATCTCGTCTCCTATTCTCTCGCAGGGCTGCGGGTGGAGGATTTCAGTTCTCTGCCCCTGGCTACTCAGAACGTGAATTTCTTTCCCTCGGATCAAGGGGCTTACGTGGCCATCGATGTCACCCAGTTGATGCGGGAGGCGCAGAGGCTCGGCCTCGCGGATCTGCAGCTGCGTCTGGTCCTGGATTTTGCGGTGAATAATGGCTTTGTCGGTCTCGATGACCGGCCCACCGTTTCCCTTACGGCGCCGTTGCTCAAAGTGAGTTACGAATTTTAAAATCTCGCCGGTGGAACCACGGCAGGAGAGGGCGCGATGATTATCGGGGTGGTTCGAGAGATCAAGGAGCAGGAAAACCGGGTGGCGCTGCTGCCGGCCGG
>JAGVGT010000092.1 GCA_020056965.1 Deltaproteobacteria bacterium | reverse complement strand
GGTCGGCAGGGTGGCGAGGGGGAAGGAGGTGTAGGCCGAGAGGACCAGGTTGTCGAAGCGCTTGTTGTTGAAGCCGATCACCAGGTCAAGTTCCTGGAAACGGCTGATCATGTCGGCAAGTTCGTCATCGCGGTAGACGAAGAACTCGTCTGGCCCGGAATCGTAGAGGATAGCGATGCTAATCCCCATCTTCTCGGCCTTGTGCCAACCGCCCACCTCGGCGGCCGAGCGGCGGGTCTCCACGTCGAAGACACCGTAACGGGCCGGACGCGAGACCACGGCAAGCTCCGGTTCCGCCGCCAGCTCCGGTGGCATCCCGCCGCCCACCTCGATCCGCAGCTCCCGGCCCGCCACCAGCGGAGGTGGTGCCGGAGCGACATACTCCAGCCGTTGCTCGGCCAGTTTGCCCTCACCGCCCAGGAGTCCGGTCAAGACCCTCACCGCCGCCGCCTTGTCGATGGGCCGGTTACCCGAGCCGCACTTGGGCGAGTGGACGCAGGAGGGGCAGCCCACCTCGCAGGGGCAACTGGTGATGGTTTCCAGGCCGGCCCGCAGCAACTCGCCGATCCGCTCGCAGGCCTCGCGGCATAGCCCCACCCCGCCGGGCTGGCCGTCGTAAATAAAGACCGCCGCCTGCTCAAGTTGCGGATGATGGGGGTAGGCAATGCCGCCGACGTCGTTACGGTCGCAAAGGACCAGGAGCGGGAAGATACCGATCAACCCGTGCTCGACGGCATGGATGCCACCCATGAAGTGCAATTGCTCGCCCTCCATGGCCAAGCGGAGCACCTCGGGAATCTCGATCCACAACCCCTCGGTTTCGAAGACCGTCGGCGGCAGGTCGAGGCGCTCCACCCCGATCACTCGCTGGCCCTTGACCAGGATGCGTTTGAAGCCGGTGACCGTGTCGGTGACCCGCAAGCGCCCCAAACCGACGGTGAAGGTCAGGCCGCCCTTCCCGCCCACGCAGGTCAGACGACGGCGGACCTCGAGAATCTCAGTTTCTTTATTGGCCAGGGGCCGGGTGAAATAGTGGACCTTCTTCTCCACCGCCCGCACCTCACGCTCCTCCAGGTTAAGCTGGTTGACCAGCCAGGTCCGGCCCCGGTGCAGGTAAACCGCGCCGGGATGACATTCCTTCAGGCACCTGATCCCATCGATCTCGCCCAGCAAAGAGTTGTCGAGGTCATTCCTAATTGCAAAGGGGCGACCGCTGCCGCGCAGATCGACCTCCCGGTGCGGGTATTTACGACTGGTAAACCAGCGGCCATCCTCGGCCCCCTGCAGGAGTTGGCCGGAATCGCGCAGTTCGGCCAGCGCCGTCCGGGCTTCCGGGCTGGCCAGCAGGTCGCTGTCGGGTTCAATCGGCAGTTCGGCGGCGGCGCAGACCAGGTGCTGCTTCATGATCTGCTGGTTGGCGGGGTTGAGCACCGCCCGCTCCACCCCCCGCTGGAAGAAATCCTCCGGGTGGCGGAGGAAATACTGGTCCAGGGCGTCCTCCTGGCCGACCAGGATCACCAGGGAATCGCGCTGCCGGCGGCCCACCCGGCCGCCCCGCTGCCAGGTCGCCATCACCGTGCCGGGATAGCCCAGGAGAATGCAGATATCGAGCTCGCCGATATCGATCCCCAGTTCGAGGGCGCTGGTGGTGACCACCCCGAGGAGTTCCCCGGAGGCAAGCTTGGCCTCGATCTCCCGCCGCTCCTCGGGCAGGAAGCCGGCCCGGTAGGCGGTGAGCTTGTCGGACATATCATCCAACCTGGCCCGGGTCCAGACCGAGACCAGCTCGGTCATCTTGCGCGACTGGGTGTAGACGATGGTCCGCAGGCCGCGCTTTAAGGCCGCTTCCAGGAGCTGGCTGGCCGTGAAGGCGGCGCTGTCCAGGGGATCGACAAAGATAAAATGTTGGCCGCCCTTGGGCGCCCCGCCCTCGGTGACCACCGCCACCTCGCGGCCCAGGAGGTCGCGGGCCAGCTCGCCGGGGTTGCCCACCGTCGCCGAAGATAAGATGAAGCGCGGCTCCGAGCCGTAATGGCGGCAAAGGCGGATCAGACGCCGCAGCACCCAGGCCATGTGACTGCCGAAGATGCCGCGATAGGTGTGGACCTCGTCGATGATCACGTGGGTCAGTTGCGGCCAGAGCGCTCCCCAGCGGTCGTGGTAGCCGAGCATCGAGAGGTGCAGCATGTCCGGGTTGGTGAAAAGGATGTCGGGGGGATTGTCGCGGAGCTTGCGGCGGAAATGGGCGGAGGTATCGCCGTCGCAGATCGCCCCCCGGGGCCGGAGCTCGACGGGCAGATGGGCAGCCAGGTTTTCCACCGCCCGCAACTGGTCCTGGGCCAGGGCCTTGAGCGGAAAGAGATAGAGGGCCTTGGCGCCCTGGCCCCGCATGATTTCGCTAAAGACCGGCAGGTTATAGATCAGGCTCTTGCCGCTGGCGGTGGGGGTCGCCACCACCACGTCGCGGCCGGCCCGGACCAGATCGATGGCCTCGGTCTGGTGGCGGTAGAGGCGGTTAATGCCGAGGGCGGCCAGGGCTGCGACCAGTTCCGGTGGCAGGGGGGCGGCCAGCTCGCCGTAGATCGCCGGATTGCCGGGGATCTCCTGGTGATGGACCACCATTGGCCCGAAGCGCTCGGAAGCTTTAAGGGCAGCCAGGTATTCGGCCACCGTGGCCTCGGGGGTGCTATGGTTGAGGATGTCGGGCATCGGTGGTTGTCGATTGAGCTGTTGGTCTGGTTTATAGGACCTATAGGACTTATGAGACTTATATGTCCTATACGAACCGGCCCCATTTCTTTTACCCCCTTTTCCAGCAAAAAGCACCGTTCCTGCCGGGCCGCAATTCACAAACGGGTTGACCCAACCGCCTGAAACAACTACATAGTAAGTCCGGCGCTGACACCGTGCCCCCGAACCAGACAACCAATCACCCCAGGTACTTTAAGCATGACCATCATCGCCACCCTCGGCCCCGAAGGCTCCCTCGATTGGGAGGCCGCCCGCCGCTTTAACCCGGAGGCCAAGCTGCTCGCCTTCCCCCACATCAGCGCGGTGATCAACGCCTTCGTGAAAAATCGGGCCGACCTGGCGGTGATCCCCGTCTACAACACCCGCGACGGCGAGCGCAAGGAGTTCTTCCGGGCCATGGCCCAGCTCACTAAGGGCTACTGGATCGACAATCTGGTCCTGCCGGTGGAACTCTCTCTGGGCGGGCTGGACGAGCAGAGCGAGCTCAAGCTGATCATCGGCGAGTCGCACGTCTTGAAGCAGTGCTCGGAGTTCCTGGCCGAACACTTCCCGGACACCTCGCTGATGGCCACCCATAACCTCGAAGGCGATCTAGCCGCCATCCGCAGCAACTCCCTGGCCGACCGCGGCGTCATCGCCCCGGAAGAACTGCTGGCCGCCCACGGTCTGACCATCCGCCAACGCGAGGTGGCGCCTTACAACCGCACCCGCTACGCGGTCCTGGGCCGTAAGCCCTCACCGCCCACCGGCTACGACGCCACGGTGCTGATCACCGCCCCCTTGAAGGACCGGGTCGGCCTGCTCTATGATATTTTGGGGGAATTCTCCCGGCGCGGCGTCAGCCTGTTGGACATGCGCACCGAAAGCGATCTGAAGACCCAGCAATTGCTCTTCTACGTAGAAGCGGAAGGGCACAGCGACGACCAGAAGATCCGCCTCGCCCTGGAACGCATCGAAAACCACATCATCCAGGAGCCCGGCGCCATCCGCATCCTGGGCAGTTTCCCCCGGGTGGACATGCGCACCAAGCTGATCACCGATGTCGGTTTCATCGGCACCGGCGAGATGAGCAAGTGGTTCGCCAAACGGTTGGAGAACGAGGGCTACCGGGTGCTGCTCACCGGCCGCGCCAGCGAACTGACCCCCGAGGCGATGCTCGCCCAGGTCCAGGTCGTGATGGTCTGCGTGCCGATCAGCGCCACCTCTGCGGCCATCGAGAAATACGGGCCGCAGATGCGGGACGGCCAGGCCCTGGTGATCATGGCCGGCGAGGCCGAGACCACCATCGACGCCGCCCTGCGCTCTTGCAGCCCGGGCGTTGAGGTGATGCTGCTCCACAACCTCTGGGGCCCCCAGGCCGCCACCATGAAGGACAAGAACGTCACCGTGGTCAGGACCGGCCGCAGCGGCGTGCTGTGCAGCGAGATCGAATCGTTCCTCTACAAGCACGGCTCGATCATCAGCCGCGATTCCGCCGTCCAGCACGACCTGATGATGGGGGTCAGCCAGAAGCTGCCCACCGCCATCTCCATGGCCCTGGCCCTGACCTTGAAGAATAATGAGATCCCGCCCGGCGAGATCGGCAGCCACTCGACCCTGACCTCGCTCTACGGGATTTTGGCCATGTGCCGGGTCCATGCCCAGAACCCCAGGACCTACGGCGAAATCCTCGCCACCAAAGGGGCGGGCCGGCGGATCGTCCGCGACTTTGTCCGCAATCTGGAGGCGATTCTGGACCTGGCCGAGGCGGAAAACATCGAGGAACTGGGCCGAATCATCGAGACCAGCCGGGATTATCTGACCGAGGAGTTTTTGCAGGACCGGATGAAACAAGCCCTGGCGGTGGATGAGACCCTGGGCCGGGTGATCCTCACGTAGGGAGGCGGGACCGCTCGGTCGCCATCAAACCGCTGCCGGCCCGAATGGCCGGATTAGGCGCAAAAAAAGGGGAGGTAGAAAATCTACCCCCCCTGCCATAATATTACCTGAAACGCTATCTGGTCAGACCGTTACTTCACGGCCTCGGCAAGCTTGCTGCCTGGCTTGAAACGGGCAACTTTCCGAGCGGCAATCTTGATGGCGGCGCCGGTCTGGGGGTTGCGACCCTGACGGGCTGACCGCTTGCTGACTGAGAAAGTGCCGAAACCAACCAACGTGACCTTGTCACCCTTGGACAGAGCCTTGGAAATTGAATCCAGCAGCCCGGTCAGAGCCCTTTCGGCAGCGGCTTTGCTGATACTTGCAGCGTCAGCCATACTTTCAACCAGTTCACCCTTGTTCATGCCCGCTTTCCTCCTGTAATTTTGTTGGGGATATCGTTGCCTACTTTCGATTATGACAAAAGCAGTAACCGATTTAAGCAACGGACTATATGAATGTCAAACGAAAACTGAGCTACAGCAACCCAAAAGCCACTACACTACATCCTAAACGACTTCAAAGATCAAGAAAAAAATTGGCCATCCTTAAAAAACCCCGGTGTGGCTGACAAGTCGGCTATTTCAGGCGGAAGCCGCTGATTTCAAGAAAACCGCCCAACCTATTGATCTCACACACAAATAACCCCAGCGCGACCGACGAAACAGCGCCTGACGATCCCCAAGGCCAGAAGCTCCTGATCCAGGCGCCCCCAGCGCGCCGAAAAGTCGCAGCCCTCCAACTCTTCCCTGGCCAGCTCAACCGTGACATCTTCCGGCCGACCGTTGTTCAGACGCAACCGGACATGTCCGAACCCCTGGATGCGGATCAGTTGTTCACCCGCCTCCACCTGCCGCAAAAGCTCCGGCAAGATCAGATAACCTTCGGGAATACGGGTGGCTAGACAGGAGGAGGAGGGCCGGTTCCAGTTGGGCAGCCCCAGCCATCGGGCCATTTCGCGCACCTCGGCTTTGCTCAGGCCGACCAGGGCCAGGGGCGAGACGACCCCCAGCTCGGCAATCGCCCGCTGGCCGGGGCGGCCGGCGGCAAGATCATCGCAATTGGTCCCGTCCAGGAGCTGCGTTCCCGCCGGGAGCAGGGTTTGGAACTGCCGGTAGAGCGCCTTTTTGCACAGATAACAGCGATCAGGGCGATTGGCCACGAAATCCGGCCGGAGCAGGGGGGCAATCGCCACCACCCGGAGCTGGGCGCCCAGCTGGGCCGCCAGGCGTCCGACGTTTTCCCGATCAATTTGGGACTGGAGAGGAGAATCGGCGAACAGGGCGACACCCCGGGCCGGATCAACCTCAACCAGCGCCCGCAGCAGGAGGGTGCTGTCCACCCCCCCGGAAAAAGCCACCCAGCCGGGGTTGGCGGCCACCACCGCCAGCAGCTGGTCATAATTGCGAATAACCGCCGCGCTCATCGGCCCCGCCACCCTGCGGCTTGCTCAGGTCCCGTCGGGAAAATGCTTCACCGGCTCACCCAGACAGAAACCGTTCTCGGTGATCCATTGCTTGAGGGTATCGGCGATCTCCCGAGCCCTGACCACGCTGGACAGGGGCGCAGTGGGCACCATCTTGCCGTTAACCTCGATCTCGCCGCTTTTCAGCTGGGCGTAACTGACCTCGCCGTAGCTGCGGTTGATGCCATGCGAGTAATCGTGTGAATAATCGATCACCTGGGTAAAGATATCCTCGTCCGACACCCCGGTGAAGGCGGCCATCTCCTCGTTCAAGATGGGAATGGGAATACCGACCCCCACCGCCATGGTGCAGCCGTAGCCCTGCATACTAATCCCCTTGAGCCAGCGGGGCGACATCTGCTTGAGATCACCCTGCAGCATCAGGGTGCCGGCCGGCCGCACCGGCACCCCGTTGGCGCCGCGCGGGGCCTTGGGGTTGTGCTGCGAACCGTGCCAGGTCACATAACCTTCGCCGCCACCCAGGAAGATCCGGGTGCCCAGGCCGATGGTCCGGTAATAGGGATCGTTCATCAGGGGACTCAACTGTCCGGCGCTGCAATAGGTGGCATTGCGGCCGTTGGCCTTGAGGGTGCCCATGTAAGTGTAGATGGTCTTGTCGGAAAGATTGATCGCACAGTTGTAGTTCTGGTAGCAGTTGCGCGGGTTGCAGAGCAGCGCGTAGGGCAGGTCCTTCAGGGTGACGCTTTTCTCGAAACCACGATTGGGATAACAGTCGGTCCCGTAGCCTTCGGCCCGGAGGAAGACCTCCTTGCCGGCCACCAGATCCTCGAGGACATGGCCGCCGCCGTAGCGGAACTCGCCGGGGAAGACCTTGTTGAGCGGATCGTCAAGACAGGGTTCGGTGGCGCCGATATAGACGTCAACCGCCGCCAGCCCGCCGTAGGCCGGGACATTGTTCAACCAGACCTGGCCGGCCTTGGTGGTGGGATTGGAATGACCAAAGTTGATGAAGGCCCCGGAAGAGCACGTGGGCGAGAAGGTCCCGGTGGTGACCACATCCACCCGGCGGGCCGCTTCGACCGGACCATGCTCCCGGACAATCGGGATCATCTCCTCGGCGGTGACCACCACGGCCTTGCCGGCCTGAATCCGGGCATTGATCTCAGCAAAGGTTTTGACTACCTGAAACTTGGACATGGCTTTTTCCTTAATTGTTGCAAGGGCGCGATTAATCCATCACCGAAAGGACCTGATGACCGGCGGCCTCCAAGGCACTGACCACGGGGTCGATCTCGCCTAAACCCAGGCGGAAGTAATAAACCTTGCGCTGGGTAGGCTGGCTGTCGGTGGCGACGCTAAAAATTTCAATATCGTGCTGATTGATGATCCTGGTCACATCATCGACCCCGCCGGCCTTGTCAATGACCACATCCAGACGCATCGAACTTCTCAGCAGTCCCATGACCTCGATGAACCCGGAGACGATATCGGAGGCGGTGATCATCCCGACCAGTCGATGCTTGTCCATGACCGGCAACCCGCCGATCTTGAAATCATGAATCAGCCGGGCCGCCTTTTCGATGCTGGAGTTGACGTCGATGGTGATCGGGTTGACCACCATCACCTCATGGACCGGGATCTTTTCGACCATGGAGGGGAAAAAATACTGCCGCAGATCGGTCTGGGTGATGAACCCGACCAGATGACCATCCTCAACCACCGGCAGATGGCGGATGGCATGCTCTTCCATCAACTCGGCGGCCTCTTGCAGCAGGGCGGTCCGTTCGATGGTGACCGGATTGACTTTCATCCAGTTCTTGACTTTCATGCAGTAGTTCTCCCATTGAATGACGACAGCGTAAGCGATGAAGGGTAAGGTTAGAATAATTAGTTTATTATTTCAAGGGATATTGAGGGATATTGCACGGCCGGCGGGCAGCGGCAGGGCAACCCGGGCCACCCCCACCCCCCTCTTTCATTTCGCTTGTTGAAAGCGCGAATACCTTTTAGTATGTCGTTCTTTGCTCACAATTGCCTTCAAAACCAAGACACGCTTCCGAAAATGACCAAGAAAAAAGACCCCGCAGACCAGCTCGACCAGGCCCCGCTGGTCAAGGTCCGTAACCGGATCGACGCCATTGACCAGCAGATCTTGCAGCTACTGAAAGAACGCCTGGAGTGCGCCAAGGAAATCGGCCGCCTCAAAAGCCAGGATAACCGGGCCAAATGGGACCCCCAACGCGAACGGCAGATCTTCGAGCGGTTGCGGAAATTAAACTCGGGCGAGTTTCCCGAGCAGCCCCTGACCAGCATCTTCCGGGAAATCGTCACCACCTGCCGGCTCTCCCAGAAACCGGTCGACGTGGGCTACCTGGGTCCGGAGGCCACCTTTTCCCATCTGGCCGCGGTCAAATACTTCGGCCATGGTGCCAAGTTCATGCCGATGCCCTCCTTCGAGGACATCTTCCATGACGTCGAACACGGCCGGATCGACTACGGCATCGTGCCGGTGGAAAACTCCATCGAAGGCACCGTGACCTCGGCCCTCGACTCCTTCATTAAATATTCGGTGAAGATCTGCGGCGAGGTCAATCTGGCCATCAAGCACAACCTGGTCAACTACAGCGGCAGCATCGACGACGTCAAAATGGTGGTCAGCCACTCCCAGCCGCTGGCCCAGTGCCAGGGCTGGCTGCGCGGCCATCTGCCCGGGGTGCCGACCCAGAGCGTGATCAGCACCGGCACCGCCGCCCAGATGGCCCAGGCCGATCACAGCCTGGCGGCGGTGGCCAGCGACCTGGCCATCAAGACCTACGAGCTGCAGGTGGTGGCGCGGGGTATCGAGGACTACCGCGGCAACACCACCCGCTTTCTGGTGATCGGCAATGCCTCGCCCAGCCGCAGCGGGCGCGACAAGACCTCGCTGCTCCTCAGCCTGGTCGATCGCCCCGGCGCCCTTTACCACAGCCTGAACATCATGGCCGACCAGGGCGTCAACCTGACCAAGATCGAGTCACGGCCGATGAAGGGCGAGGCCGGCAAGTACATGTTCTTCATCGACTTCGTCGGCCACCTGGAAGACCCCAGCATCAAAGAGGCCTGCGACCGGCTGCGGGAGACCTGCGCCAGCTTCAAGTGGCTGGGCTCCTATCCCATGGCGGAAGAAAACGATATTTGAGGGTATGGCCAATTTTCCTTTGGCACATAGGAGAATCCAGAAGCCAGAATTCAGGAGCCAGAATATTTGAACTGCCCGCAAGAGGATTGTTTCGATTTTTCCTCTATTCTGACTTCTGACTCCTGACTCCTGAATTCTTTTGAATGTTCCAAAGTAGCACCAAGAGATTTCCCCACTATGTACATCCTCGGCATTGAAAGTTCCTGCGATGAAACCGCCGCCGCCGTGCTGCGCGACGACCAGGCGGTGCTGGCCAGCACGATCAACTCCCAGGTCGCCATCCATGCCCTGTACGGCGGGGTGGTCCCGGAACTGGCCTCCCGGCAGCACCTGCAGAATATCTACCCGGTGGTCGACGAAGCCTTGCACCAGGCCGACCTCACCCTGGAGCAGATCGACCTGCTGGCCGTCACCGAGGGGCCGGGGTTGGTCGGCTGCCTGCTGGTCGGTCACGCTTTCGCCCGGGCCCTGGCCCTGGCCAAAGGGATCCCGCTGGTCGGGGTCGACCACCTGGCCGGCCACCTGTATTCGGTATTCTTAAGCGACCGCCAGCCGGAATTCCCCTTCGTGGCCATGCTGGCATCCGGCGGCCACACCAGCCTCTTCCTGGCCAGCAGTTTTACCGAGTTCCACCTGCTGGGCCGCAGCCGCGACGATGCCGCCGGCGAGGCCTTCGATAAAGTCGCTAAACTCCTGGGTCTCGGCTATCCCGGCGGCCCGGTGATCAGCCGCCTGGCCGAAGGGGGCAACCCGGCCGCCATCAAGTTTCCCCGGGCCTGGCTGGACAAGGAGAGTCTCGATTTCAGCTTCAGCGGCCTCAAGACCGCCGTGGCCAATCTGGTCAACCAGTTGCCCCCGGCCGAATTGGCCCCCCGGGTCAACGACATCTGCGCCGCCTTCCAGGAGGCGGTGGTGGAGGTCATTGTCGGCAAGACCCTGCAGGCAGCCATCACCACCGGCTGCCGCCGGGTCGTCCTGGCCGGCGGGGTGGCCGCCAATCCCCGCTTGCGGGCGCAGCTGACCGCGGCCGGCGAGAAAAATGGCCTGGAAATCTTCCTGACCCCCGGCGAATACTGCACCGACAACGCGGCGATGATCGCCCTGGCCGGTTATTACCGGTTCCGCGGCGCCACCGGCCTCCCCGCCGACTCCGATGTTTACTCCCGCTCCCGCTTCAGTTGAACCGACCGAGGCCATGCTGACCAAGCCCAAACGCACTGCCAGGTTCTACTACCTGAAACTCATCCGCCTCCAGGGCGAACCCCGCTATCTAGCCAAAGGCGTGGCGCTGGGGGTATTCATCGGCATCACCCCCACCATCCCGCTGCACACCATCCTGATTCTGGCCCTGGCCTTCACCCTGCGGACCAGCAAGATCTCGGCCCTGCTGGCCTCCTGGGCGGTCAGCAACCCCCTGACCATCCCGGCCCAGTACTATTTTTCCTGGTGGTTCGGCAAGCTGCTCTTCCCCGGCACCCTCAGCTGGCACAAGGTCAATGGGGTCATCCAAATGATCGAAGCGGGCAGCGGTTTCATGGCCACCATTCACCAGATCACCGCCCTGGGCGCCAAGGCCATCGCCGCCATGGTGGCCGGCGGCTGCCTGCTGGCCCTGCCCTTCACCGTGGCGGGCTACTTCATCTCACTCAGCATCTTCCAGAAAATCGAAATGCGCCGCCAGAAACGGCGCGAGGGCCGCAAGACCAATGATCAGCCATCCTGACCACAAAGCCATTCTCCATCAACGCCAGCTGGCCGCCAGTCGTCAGCGCGGCCAGAACTTTCTGGTCCACCGGCGCACCGCCGAGCTGATCGTCGAACTGGCCGGGGTCACCCCCGAGGATCGGGTAATCGAACTGGGGGTGGGCTTCGGGGCCTTGTCCCTGCCTCTGGCCGAGCGGGCCGCCTCGGTGATCGGCCTGGAGATTGACTCGGGCATCGTCGCCTGGCACCTGGAAGAACACGATCTGCCGGCCAACTTCGCATTACGACATGAAGATCTGCTCAAAGCCAATTTCCCGAAACTGGCCGAAGAGACCGGCGGCCGCTTGAAGATCGTCGCCAACCTCCCCTACTCCATCTCCAATCCGCTGCTCTTCAAACTTTTGGAAAACCGGGAGATCGTCGAATCGGCGGTGCTGATGCTGCAGAAGGAGGTGGCCCAAAGGCTGACGGCCAGCCCAGCCACCAAGGAATACGGCATCCTGACCGTGCTGTTAAACGGCTGCGCCAAAATGGAAAAGCTGCTGGACGTCGGACCGGGGCAATTTCACCCCAAGCCCAAGGTGGATTCGGTGGTGGTCAAGATCACCTTTTTCCCGCAGCCGGAACGGGCGGCGAAAATTCCGCCCCACGACCACGAGTTACTCAAAAAATTGGTCAAAGCCTCCTTCCAGCAGCGCCGCAAGACCCTGCTCAACAGCCTCTCGGCCTCGGGCCTGCCCGGCACCGCCAAGGAGCTCCTCCCGGCCCTGCTCAACCAGGCCGGTATCGACCCGCAGGTCCGTCCGGAAAGGCTGACCGTCGAGGATTTTGTGCGGATTGCCACTTTGATGACGGGGTTGGCCTAAAGAGGAAGACGCGAACCGGCAGACCCTGCAGCAGCGCAGCATTTGAGGAAAAAGCAGAGCTCATGGCCGACCGGGTGTTACGCACCGGAAAGCCGGGACCGAAATCGGCGGACAGATGAGTTCGGCATTGTGTCGCCAGAACGGGACCAGGTGACGCGGGAGCGTCACCT
>JAGVGT010000090.1 GCA_020056965.1 Deltaproteobacteria bacterium | reverse complement strand
CGTGCAAAAAATCACACCCGAACCACATTTCTCGTTTTGGGGATTTATCGGGTGAACAAGCCTTAAACCAGCTTCATTCAAGTCTCTCAGACCAATTCAGCCAGCACCTGGTTAGCCACCGGCAGGGCGCGGGCGGTGAGGCGCAGCCGGGCGCCGGCGAGTTCCAGCAGCCCTTGGGCGAGCAGGCGATCCAGGGCCGGGCCGTAATGTTGGCGCAACTCGATCCCGAAGCGCTGGTGCAGTTCAGCAAAGTCCAAGCCGTCGAGCAGGCGCAGCCCCATGATCACCGTTTCCCGGAAGGACCTTGCCCGGTCCAGCCCCTCGGCCTCGACCCAGGCGGGCCGGCCGCTTTCCCAGCCCTGCTGGTAAACAGCAGGATCAGCACTGTTACGGAGCCGCAGCCCGGCGAGCGCCCCTACCGCCCCTGCCCCCAGCCCCAGCCAGGAACCGTTGCGCCAGTAATTCAGGTTATGGTGGCAGCGATACCCGGGCCGAGCGTAGTTGGAGATCTCGTAGCGCTCGAAGCCGACCCCGACCAGATAACCGACGGTCGCCTCGGCCATCGCGGTTTCGCTTTCCTCGTCGGGCAGATGCAGCTGGCCGGCCGCCGCCAATTCGCCGAAGCGTGAGCCGGGCTCCACCGAGAGCTGGTAGACCGACAGGTGTTCGGGATCCAACGCCACCGCCCGGGCCAGGGTCTGGCCCCAGGCCGCCGGGGTCTGGCCGGGCAGGCCGTAGATCAGGTCGAGGCTGAGGTTGGTGAAGCCGGCCCGGCGGGCCAGGGTCAGGGCCAGTTCGCCTTCGGCGGCCGTATGGGAGCGGTCGATCCGCCGCAGGGTCTGGTCGTCAAGGGACTGGATGCCGATACTCAGGCGATTGACCCCGGCCGCCGCCAGGGCCGCCAGCTTGGCCGCATCCACCGTGTTGGGGTTGGTCTCGACGCTGATCTCGGCCTCCGGGCGGAGGGCGAAGCTTTCCCGCAGGTGGGCCAGCAGCCGGGTCAGCTGCGCTCCGCTGAGAATGGTCGGGGTGCCGCCGCCCAGGAAGAGCGAGTCGAAAACCCGCCCCCGGCACCACGCCTGCTCCCGGTAGAAAGCGATCTCCTTAAACAGCGCGACCAGGTAGCGTTCCGGGTCGTGGCCGGCCACCGGATAGGAGGCGAAGGCACAGTAACCGCACTTGCTGCGGCAGAAGGGGATATGGACGTAGATGCCGGCCGGTTCAGAGGTTATGGGCGACCCGGCCATCAGGGCTGGTCCCGACACTCTTCCCGGAGGCTAGCCATCAGGCCGTGGTCGGCAAAGCTGAAGGTGGTGGCGTCGGCACCGATGATCAGGTGGTCCAGCAGGTTGATGTTGACCAGGCGGCAGGCCCGCAGAAGATGGCGGGTCAGACTGAGGTCATCGGCCGAGGGGTTGAGGTTGCCGGAGGGGTGGTTGTGGGCGATGACCAGGGCGGCGGCGTGGTGTTCCAGGGCCAGCTTGATCAGCTCCCGGGGATAGACGGTGTTGCTGTTCAGGGTGCCCTCGCTCAATGTTTGCGAGGTGATGACCGCATGGGCGGCGTCCAGAAAAACACCCTTGAAGATCTCTTTTTTCAGGCCGCACATCTCGTGGATCAGGTAGTCGGCCACCGCCCCGGAAGAGCCCAGGTAGGTACGGTGGCGGCTGCGGGCCTTCAGGTAGCGGCGGGCCACGGCCTGGATCAGGTGGATGGCGAAGGCATTGCTGGGGCCGATGCCTTTGGTTTTCTGGAGTTCGGCCGGGGCAGCCTCCAGCACCGCCGGCAGGGCGCCGAATTTATCCAGGGCCGCGCGGGCCGGCTCCTTGCAGTCCTTGCGGGGGGTACCCAGGGTCAGCAGCAGTTCGAGGATTTCGTCGTCCCGGAGTGACTCCGGACCCAGGTTAAAAAATTTGTCCCGTAGCCGTTTCCGATGATCCTTTCCCTTGTCGCGCCACTCCTGCTCGTTCAAAGTGCGGCCTCCTGGGCTGGCGGGACTCTTTGGTGCTGCCGGGCATTAGGTGTTATAAGACCTATAGGACCCATAGGACCTATGCGACCTATAGGTTTAACAGCTCCCGAAACTAATCGATTTCTTCACTCAGCCAGGGCCTTGGAGATCAGCTGGTTGGCCAGCTGGGGATTGGCCCGCCCCTTGGTCTGCTGCATCAGCTGGCCGACGAAGAAGCCCATGACCTTGGTCTTGCCGGCCCGAAACTGGGCGACCTGCTCGGGGTTGGCGGCGAGGATCTCGGCGACGATTCGCAACAGGTCGCCCTCGTCGCTCATCTGGACCAGGTTCTGCTCCTTGACCACCGTTTCCGGCGCCTTGCCGGTGGCCATCATCTCGCCGAAGACCGTCTTGGCGATCTTGCCGCTGATCGTGCCTTGATCGATCATCGCCAGCAGTTTGGCCAGGGCGGTCGGGGTCACCGGGCAATTCCGGAGCGACTGCTCCTCGCCCTTATTGAGTTCGCGGATCAGCTCGGTGATCAGCCAGTTGGCGAGCTTCCTGGCGTTGGGGTACTCGACCAGGGCCGCCTCGAAGAAATCGGCCAGCTCCCGCTCACCGGTGAGGATGGTAGCATCGTCGGCGGGCAGCTCCAGGGTACCGATAAAGCGCTGACGCCGTTCTTCGGGCAGTTCCGGCTGCTCCTGACGGGCCGCCGCGATCCACTCCAAGGAGATCTCGACCGGGATCAGGTCCGGGTCGGGGAAATAGCGGTAGTCGTGGGCCTCTTCCTTGGAGCGCATGGCGGTGGTCTGGTTGCGGTCCGGGTCCCAGAGCAGGGTCTGCTGGATCACCGCGCCGCCTTCAAGCAGCAGGTCGCGCTGGCGGCGTTCTTCGTACTCCAGGGCGCGCTGGACGTTGCGGAAGGAGTTCATGTTCTTCAGTTCGGTCCGGGTGCCGAGCTTTTCCTGGCCGCGCGGCCGCAGGGAGATGTTGGCGTCGCAGCGGAAACTGCCCTCCTGCATGTTGCCGTCGCAGATGTCGAGATAACGGAGGATGGCATGGATCTTCCTTAGATAGGCGGCGGCCTCCTCGGGCGAGCGCAGGTCGGGCTCGCTGACGATCTCGATCAGCGGGGTGCCGGTGCGGTTTAGGTCCACGTAGCTCTTGGGCTCGCGCTCGTCGTGGATCAGCTTGCCGGCGTCTTCCTCCATGTGGATGCGGGTGATGCCGATGCGCTTGCTTTGTCCGCCCGCTTCGATGTCAACCCAGCCATGTTCGCAGATCGGCTGGTCGAACTGGGAGATCTGGTAGCCCTTGGGCAGGTCCGGGTAGAAGTAGTTCTTGCGGGCGAAGACGTTGGTCCGGTTGATCGTGCAGTTGGTGGCCAGCCCCATCTTGACCGCGTACTCCACGACCTTGCGGTTTAAGACCGGCAGCACCCCGGGCATCCCCAGGCAGACCGGGCATGTGTTACTGTTGGGCGGCTTGCCGAACTCGGTGGAGCAGCCGCAGAAGATCTTGGTCTTGGTGCTGAGTTGGGCGTGGACCTCCAGCCCGATGACGGTTTCAAACTCCATGCCTGAATGTGCCTAAGGTAAAAGTTATAAGTTTAATGTTGCGGAAGTTACTGATCGGCATAGGTTCCATAAGTCCAATGGGTCCTATAACTCCAAACCAGCAGGCGCAACGTGCGTACGCGCACCTCAGTTCTGCCGGGCCAGGTTGGCCGACTTGATCCACTCGTTCAGGCGGGTCAGCTCCTGGGGCCAATCATCCCCTACCCGCCGGGCCAGGAACATCCCGAACAGCTCATCCATGGTCCGCAGACACATCTCATAGAGGGCGATGCGGTCGAGAATCTTGCCCTCGACGGCGCCGGGGTCGTTGCCTTCCTCTTCGCCGGCCATGGTCTTGGGCAACTTCACCGAACGAAACTCGAAGAGGCTGCCCTTCAGGGTCAGATGGTACTCATAGGCGTCGCGGGTCAGCAGCAACCGGGCCTGCTCGATCTTCTTGCCCATGGCCAGGCCGGTCCGGGCCTCCTTGAGCTCGGCCTGGAGGCCCTGGCAGATCATCTTCTCGTAGGATTCGCCCTCGCCGGACTCCAGCAGGAGGTGCTTCTCGAAGACCAGCTCCACATCGATCCCAGAATTTTCCAGGCGGATGGCGCTGCCGCGTTCTTCGCTTTTAAACCAGAGCCAGGTCAGAAACTCCTGGCCCAGGAAGGCCTTTTCGGTCATTAAATCGACAAGATCCATC
This sequence comes from Deltaproteobacteria bacterium, assembly GCA_020056965.1. Classification (GTDB taxonomy): domain Bacteria; phylum Desulfobacterota; class Desulfobulbia; order Desulfobulbales; family JAGXFP01; genus JAGVGT01. Next base: position 16,550 of record JAGVGT010000090.1, on the reverse strand, counting down.
TGTATATTCTCCTAGATCAGGATGGCTGGGGTGAGGTCGGCCAGCCGGTCGGCGGCCGCAGCGGGCAGCAGCCGGCCGGCGATCAGGTAGGGGATCTGCTGCTGCAGGTAAAGGTCGAAGGTCTGTTTGAAGAAGTCCTCCAGCTCGGCCTGGGCCTTCTGGCTGGTGGCGAAGAACAGCACCGTGTTGTCAGCCAGGCTCCAGACCAGGTCGTAGACGGCCGGGATCGGCACCTGCTTTTTTAACAGCAGCAGGCGCATGTTCTCCTTGATCTCCAGCCGCAGGTCGCGGCCCAGCTTGGGCACCTGCCGTTCGCGCTTGACCTTGTCCTCTTCCTTCATGGTCATCTTTTTGAGGGCGGCGGAAGGCACCTTGCGCTCGTCGATCCGCAGGGAGATGACCAGGTAATCGCCGACGGTGTAGGAGGCATAGGCGAATTCGCTGTCGAACATGTTCATGGTCGAAACCCAGCCCACCGAACGCTCTTCATAGTTGTCGTCAATGTCGCGGAAGGCGTTGGCGCGGATGCGTTCAGCGGCGAAGTTCCAGAAGTCGGCGGGCGGTTCGCCCTCGACATTGTAACGGACAAAACTGGCGGAATTGGTCAGGAGGCCCATGCGGTTCCTTATCGGGGATGAGAGTCTGGTTTATAGTAGGCGGCCGCGGTTCCGATGGGTCGGAATTACGCCGGACCGTACATTTAAAGCCCTCAAGATATAGCAGACCGGCCCGGGATGAACAAGCAATTTCCATGTTGGGGCGGGTGGCCCAGAGTCCCGAAGCCGGCCAACGGCCGCGAAAATAATTGCCGCCAGGATGCTTGACAGGCCAGGTTGATTAGTGTAAAAAAGCGACTTCTCTAAATTGGCGGGTCGTTAACTCAGTCGGTAGAGTATCTGCCTTTTAAGCAGAGAGTCGCGCGTTCAAGTCGCGCACGACCCACCATTATTTGATATTGCATACTTTAGCGTCCCCATCGTCTAGTCAGGTCCAGGACACCGGCCTTTCACGCCGTCAACAGGGGTTCGAATCCCCTTGGGGACGCCAATTATATAGAAGGGGAGCCAGTCTTCGGACTGGCTCCCCTTCCCTTCCCACTATCCACCGCGACTTAGGTATTGTGTAAGCCCTATGGTGACGGCTGGCAAATCCTCCAGATTCTACGCCACGGACCTCTGTAACGCCATCAGCATGGTATCGGAAATCGCCGCGCTGGGCGAAACCGACAAGGTATTCGAATGAAAGCCACGCCACTCGCAATCCCCGAGGTTATTCTCATCGAACCTAAGGTGTTCGGAGACGACCGGGGGTTTTTCTTTGAAAGTTTCAACCAAAAAGCCTTCCAGCAGGCAACCGGCCGAACCGACCTCCATTTCGTGCAGGACAACCACAGCCGCAGCAGAAAAGGCGTGTTGCGCGGCCTGCATTACCAGATCCGGCACCCCCAGGGCAAACTATTGAGTGTGTTACAGGGCGTTATCTTTGATGTGGTCGTGGACCTCCGCCGGAGTTCGCCCACCTTTGGCCAATATGTGACCCAGGAAGTCTCCGCCGACAACAAACGGATAATGTGGATACCCGAAGGCTTTGCGCATGGTTTTGAGGTTATTTCGGATACCGCGGACGTTTTCTACAAAACCACCGACTATTGGGCCCCGGAATTCGAGCGGAGCATTGCCTGGAACGATCCGGATATCGGCATCCGCTGGCCCGATGACCAGCCCACCTTGTCCGCCAAGGACCAACAAGCCGTATCGTTTGCAACCGCTGAATGCTTCGCATAACCATCAATCCAACTTCCACCCGCCGTTGCCGCTCAGGCCACAACCTTCGCATGGCCTTTACGAAAGATGCCTGTTGAGTGCGCGCCCGGAGCCAGCGCTTCGATGAAGACCAGCCCCCCCTCCTTTTTTGGAGAATTATACAAACGCCGCAACGTGCTGATGCAACTGGTTTCCCAGCAGTTGATCCTCCGTTACCGGCGCACCGCCCTAGGGTACTTATGGACGCTCATCAACCCTCTGCTGATGATGTCGGTCATGGCCGTGGTGTTCGCTACCCTGTTTAAGGCCGACCTGAAGACCTTTACCGTTTTCCTGTTTACCGGCATGATCCCGTGGAATTTCTTCAGCTCGGTGGTGAGCCAATCCGGCTCATCCCTGATCAACAACGAAGGACTGATCAAGAAAATCTATCTGCCCAAGGTTATTTTCCCGCTGAGTGTCGTCCTGGCGCTGCTGATCGACAGCGTGCTCTCTTTTCTGGCTCTATTCCTGATCATTCTCGCCATCGGCGGTTCGCTGTCATGGGCGGCGCTGTTCATTCCCGTTGCCTACCTGCTGCTGTTCTTCTTCGCTTTGGGGATTGGGCTGATCACCTCGGTGGCAATGGTGTTTTTTCGCGACCTGCAGCATGTCATCTTGATCGCCATGCAGGGGCTGTTTTTTTTGACCCCAATTTTTTACAAGAACGAGGCCCTGGCCGGGAAGATTGGCTGGCTGGTCGGTTTGAATCCGGTGGTGCCCTTTATCGAACTTTTCCGGGCCCCGCTTTACTCAGCCAGCCTACCGAAATCAAGCGTCATCATTCAGGCCCTGCTGCTTTCCCTGGCAGCTATAAGCATTGGTTTACTGGTGTTTCGGCGCCACGAAAAAAAGATCGTTTTCAGGTTGTGAGCTGCAATGTCAAGCATCCGCGTTAAAGATCTATCGATCAAGTTCCGCATCTATCACGACCGCTCGCCGTCGCTAAAGGATTACTTTGCCAATTTGTTCAAGCGGCAACGGCAAATCGCCTATTCTGACTTTTGGGCCGTCAAGGACGTTTCCTTCGAGGTCAAGGCGGGTGACCGTCTGGGCATTGTCGGTCACAACGGCGCTGGAAAAAGCACCCTGCTCAAGGCCCTGTGCCGGGTTTATGAATCTTCGGAGGGGGAAATCTCCGTCGATGGGCGCATTGCCCCGCTCCTGGAAATTGGCGCCGGCTTTCACCCTGAGTTCACCGGCCGAGAAAATATTTACCTCAATGGAGCAATTCTCGGTTATACAAAACAGCAGCTCAGCGTGATCGAACCGGAAGTGATTGCCTTTGCCGAGGTGGAAGAATTCATCGATACCCCGGTCAAGTATTACTCGACCGGCATGTACATGCGTTTAGCCTTTTCCCTTGCCACGGCGATGCATCCGGACATCCTGATTCTCGACGAAATATTTGCCGGCGGCGATTCAAGCTTCATGAAAAAGGCCAAAGCCAGAATGTATGAACTGATCAATAAATCCGATATCATGGTGTTTGTTTCGCATGACACCAACCTGGTGAGCTCCCTGTGTAATCGGGTCATCTGGATCGACCATGGCAAACTGGTGGCGGACGGCGCCCCGGATGAGGTCCTGGCGCGTTACCTGGCCGGCAGGTTAAATGACTAATCACTCCCCCACTTACCCCGCCATTGACCTGGATGATGCTAACCACACCATTCACGCGCTAAATAAGGATGTGGCACGCCTCAAACAACAACTGCAAGAGATGAAAATGCAGGCTGCGACCCCAGAGTTTTTATCGGCCTGGATGCCCTCCAAGGGAGAAACGGGGGCGAAAAAGCCCAGCCAATCATCCGCAAAAATCAGACAGATCGGTTTTACCCAGGCCGCATCTCCGGATGTCGTCACCAGATTGCGCGGCTCCTGGCTGGGCCGGATCTATCGAAACCGATTGAAGCGCTACGTCCTGGTGCGCGTTACTGTTCAGTGGGCTTGGCGCAACGGGTATCCGTTTTACGTTAATTACATCTCTACATATCTATTGAACCGGAAAGTAAAAAGATGGCGCCGGCTGGCCAAGCTTAGTGATTTTGCTAGAACTAACAGTATTCCAATCCACAATATTCTTGATGCAGCAATTATTGCATCACCAACACCAAAGGTTTTTCCAGCCAGCGACCAAAGCTATCTTGATTTACCTAATGATCAGTACACCTTCCCGGAAATATCTGTCGTCTGCATTAAAAATGCCACAACGTACGGCGGCACCAACCTGATTCTGACCGCCGATGAAGTCGTCAGCCATGATTTATATGATTTTGAGCGGGACTTCACCTCTGAAGAGCTGCATGGCCGAACCCTGATTGACCCGAAGTTCCGGCGGATCCGGTGGTTGTTGCACGACCACGCCCCGGAAGCTATTCCGATGGCCGCCACCTTTGTCGATGCCTGCGCGCAAAACTATGCCCACTGGCTCACCGAGGTGCTGTCTCGCGTGGTTTTGTTCTGTGCTGATGAACGTTTTAAAGGCGTGCCCCTTGTGGTAAACGACGGGCTCCACAAAAACATCATGGAGTCCCTGCTTCTAGTGGCAGGGCCGGAACGGGAAATCATTACCCTCCCGATTGGCCGGGCCTTGCTGGTAGAGGAGCTTTATCTCACCTCGGCGGCCGGCTATGTGCCGTTCGACCGGCGAACCAACAAACTTTCCGGTCATTCGCACGGCATTTTCAGTCCGCGAGCCTTTGAGCTGCTTCAAAACCAGCTTGGTTCGCTGGGCCAGAAAACCGCAGAGGAAGCCTGGCCGGAGAAGATCTTTCTGCGCCGCAACTCGGGAACCAGAATGGTCACCAATGCGGACGAGCTGGAAAAGCTGCTGTTTACCAGAGGGTTTGTGATTGTCGAGCCTGAGAAGCTGACCTTCCTGGAGCAGGTTCAACTCTTTAAGAATGCCAAGGAGATCGTGGCCTATACCGGAGCAGCGCTATCCAATGCGATTTTTTGCAGGCCTGAAACGCGGGTGGCTATTTTGATGGCCAAGCATGAGAATATGATTTACAGATACTGGGCAAACATGCTGGCCCCTCTCCAGGTAAGTGTGTTCTATGTCCTGGGCAATATCGTCAGGAACCAGGACCTGGGGATTCACGGCGATTTCTTTGTAAGTCCCACCGATCTGGTTGAATTATTGGATGCCTTTGAGGAAAAATGACCTTAGTACATCCATCCACGCAGGTTTCTCCACGGGCGGCCCTTGGTGATGACGTTGAAATCGGCCCTTTTTCCATTATTCACGAGAATGTAATTCTGGGTGACCGGGTTAAGATCGGGGCCTATTGCGAATTAGGGATAGCGACTCCACTTGGTGACGGCACCCCGTTAATCATCGGCAACGACTCATTAATTCGGTCCCATTCGGTCTTCTATGAATCGTCTTCATTCGGACCCGGCCTGACTACCGGCCACCACGTTACCGTGCGAGAAAAAACCATCGCCGGGGCGGGTTTTCAGATCGGGACCTTAACTGAGATTCAGGGCGATTGCCGGGTGGGAGATTACGTTCGCTTTCAATCAAATGTTTTTGTTGGCAAAAAAACCACCATCGGCAACTTTGTCTGGATCTTGCCCTATGTGGTGCTCACCAATGACCCTACCCCGCCGAGCGAGGTCTTGCTGGGCTGCACCATTGAAGACTTTGCCAGCATCGCGGCGGCGGCTGTGGTGCTGCCGGGTGTAGTTGTCGGCCATCACTCGCTGGTGGCCGCGCAAGCCTGTGTTACCAAGGATGTCCCGCCCCATATGGTAGTGGTCGGCGGGCCGGCCCGAATCGTCGGGAACACCAACACGATCAAGTTACGAGATGGCTCCGGGAGAGCGGCATACCCGTGGACAAGCCATTTTAAGCGGGGCTACCCCGCATCAGTAACAGAAAACTGGTCAACAGATGACGGAGAACAGCGGTGATTGAAAGCTGCAAAATTATTGACCTGCCGAGGGTAAATGATCCCCGGGGTAATTTGACCTTCGTTGAGGCCGGGCGGCATATACCATTCGATATTTGCCGAGTTTATTATCTGTACGACGTGCCGGGTGGTTCCGAGCGCGGTGGTCATGCCCATAAGGCGCTACACCAATTGATTATCGCCATGTCCGGCTCATTTGACATCCACCTCGACGATGGCTACGCGAAAAAGACCGTCCATTTGAACCGGAGTTTCTACGGCCTGTACGTGTGTCCGATGATCTGGCGGACCATCGACAATTTCTCCTCCAGTTCCGTGTGCATGGTCTTGGCCTCGGACTATTACGACGAACTGGATTACTACCGGGATTACCACCAGTTTATCAGCGACGCCCAGAAGACGCCGAAATGAAAACCGTGCCATTTCTCGACCTTGGTCGACTGCACCAATCTATCCGTGAACCCCTTGATGCGGCCTACCGCCGTGTTGCCGACTCCGGCTGGTTCATCATGGGCCCGGAGCTGGAAGCCTTTGAGGCGGAGTTTGCCCGGTATTGCGAAGTCAAGTACTGCCTGGGGGTCGGCAATGGCCTCGAAGCGCTGCACCTGCTTTTGCGCGCCTACGACATCGGCCCCGGGGACGAGGTTATCGTGCCCTCCAATACCTTTATTGCAACCTGGCTGGCCGTCAGCCAATGCGGGGCAACCCCCGTTCCGGTCGAGCCCAGCCCTGCCACCCATAACCTCGATCCCGCCCTGATCACTGCCGCCATAACCAGCCGCACCAGGGCGATTATTCCCGTCCACCTGTACGGCCAAGCGGCCGACATGGACCCCATTAACGCTCTCGCCGCCAAACACGGCCTGGTGGTTATCGAAGATGCCGCCCAGGCCCAAGGCGCTCGCTACAAGGGGCGCCGCGCCGGTTCGCTGGGCCATGCCGCCGCCACCAGCTTCTACCCCGGCAAAAATCTTGGCGCCCTCGGTGATGGTGGCGCGGTACTCACCAACGATCATGCCATTGCCGAAAAGGTCAAACAGCTTCGTAACTACGGTTCGAAGGTGAAGTATCAGCATGACCTGCCCGGCTACAACAGCCGTTTGGATGAAATGCAGGCCGCCTTTCTGCGCGCCAAACTCGCGGTGCTGGATACCTGGAACGGGCGCCGCCGGGAAATCGCCGAGCTGTATTCGCAGTTATTGAGGGGTACAGACCTCGAATTGCCCGTGGTGCCGGAATATGCTGAACCTGTCTGGCACCTTTACGTCATTCGCAGCCAACAGCGGGATGCCTTGAAGGCCCAGCTTGAACAGCATGGGGTGGCAACGGTCATCCACTACCCGATCCCCCCGCATCGGCAGGCCTGTTATCAGAGCTATCAGGGGCAGAACCTACCGGTGGCGGAACTGTTGGCGGCGGAGGTGCTTAGTTTGCCGATGTCGCCGGCCATGACTGCTGATGAGATTGTCCAGGTGGCGCGGGCAATTGCGACCACCTCTAAAAGTAACGGCCCCACCTGATGAAGCCGCTTAAACTTGATTCAGGGTGGGTAGCCGGAAGCCTTTATTTCCTGATCTTGCTGGCCATTGCCTTATGGGTCCGGGACATCCCGTATCAACAGGAGGCCTCCAACACCATTCAGCAGCTCATCAAATCAAGCACCATGGGCGATCCTGGCAGCTTCGCCACGGCGGCCATCGATATCGCCGGCAATGGCTGGATAAGCAGTGCCAATGCGTGGATTTTCAATTTATGGCCACCCGGCTTTGTCCTGCTCGAAGCTTTCATCATCAAGACGCTGGGGCCTGATACCCCCATTATCCTGGTCTTGCAAATACTGGCGGCGCTGTTGTTTGCCCTGGTCCTGACGCTCCTGGCCGATTTCCTGAGTACCTATGTGCCCAGGAAGATCGCCTTGGCGTTGCCACTACTGATCTTCGCCTTCCCGGTGTCACGGGTGTTTTTACTTGAACCGACCGGCATCACGTTAGGAGAAAGCTTCGCAATCGGTTTTTTTCTGGTCGGGGTTTTGCTGGCCTTGCGGGCGATAGCGCAAAACTCTCTTCGGTCTGCGGTTTACGCAGGGCTTTGTTTGGCGCTATCGGCCTATTTCCGCTCGCAGTTTGAAATCATTCTGCTGGCTCTGACCGGCTGGGGAATTTTGTTGCTCCTGGCCATTCAGCTGCCTCGCCTACGTAAGTCCATTGAACCACAGTCCCTGAAAGCAGGGGTAAGAACCATCGCGGTGGTGCTTCTGGTTGCACACGCGGCGACTCTGCCGTGGCGGGTGTATCACTGGATCAATCAGGGCAGCCCAACCTGGGTATACACCTCATCCGCCGTTATTTTTCCCAACTCCGTGCAGACTTCTGAATATCTGGAAAGCGTCCACGGAGGCTTTGTGGTCGCCGGGGGGGGAAATTTAGTTTGTAGAATTGACCCCACAACCTGTGGCGACACGGCAAATGCCAAGAATCTATTCATTAAAACCTTCGTTGAACACCCAATTAAGTGGTATTCGCTTAAATCTGCGGTGATCGGGAAATACTGGTTTTCGTCACTGCAGAACTGGTCAGCCATCGGGACCAACTCAACATTCATGGACCTGGCAACCAACGGATTATTGCTCATTGCTTTGCTTGTTACAGTTTCCCTGTTGCTTACTCGCAAGGTCAGATCGCATGGCTCCTGGATGTTACTGATCTGGGTTAATGCTTCCATGATTTCGGCATACCTGCTGATCTTCACCTTAGCCCACTTCGAGGTTCGTTACTTTTATTTCCCTAAAATTGCGACGATAGTGATGACCATCATTTCTGTCGGCCTGTATTGCCGACCGCTGAAAGCACAAACCCAAAGAGATAATTGCCAAGATGTTGGCAGTTATTCCATTTGATTTTCTGCCATGATCTGCGGTTCAGGTTTATTAGCGACGGCATTTTCCAAGCCGTTTAAGCACCGGGATGACGTCTGTATTTATGCCGCCGGGGTGTCGAATTCGAGCAACACCACTCTAAGCGAATTTGCCCGGGAACGGGAACGGCTGGCGGCGGCGTTGCAGGCAACCAGGGAAGTGGACGTCTTTGTGTATTTTGGGACCTGTAGCGTTGGTGACCCTGAAGCGCAGAGCACTCCCTACGTGCAACACAAGCTGCTAATGGAGCAACTGGTTGCGCAGCAACCGCGTCATCTCATTCTGCGCTTGCCGCAGGTGGCGGGCCACACCCCGAATCCGCACACCTTGTTGAATTTCTTGTATGCCTGCATTGCGCGCAGTGAGGCGTTCAGCGTCTGGCGAAAGGCCTCTCGCAACATCATCGATGTTGAAGATGTTGCGACCCTGGCGGGCTTGTTGATTGCTGACCAGACCATGCGGGGTTGCACATTCAATCTGGCCAATCCGCACAGTTACGCCATGGTGGAGATTGTCGGTGAAATGGAAAAAGTCGTGGGTAAACCAGCGATTTATGACATTCAGGAACGTGGCTATCACTACGAAATCGATGTGGCGGCGATGTTGCCGGCGTTGGCCAAGACCAACATCAACTTTGACAATCATTACCTCAGTAGTGTGTTGAGCAAATACTATGAAAAATTCTGAAGCGTCTTGCGCCCTGTCGATTGTCGTGCCCGTCTATCGAAGCGCGGCGATCTTGCCGTTGTTGGTCGAGACGATCCAGCAGGAAATGCGCGAGGCAAATTTACTGGAATCGTTTGAGTTAGTGCTGATCAACGATGCCAGCCCGGACAACAGCTGGCAGGTTATTCGCACCTTGGCCGCGCAGTATCCATTTGTGAAGGGCATGACCTTGCGGCGCAATTTTGGCCAACACAATGCCACGATGGCGGGGTTGAATTATGCCACGGGTGAGGTGGTGGTCATCATGGATGATGATCTCCAACATCCGCCGGCCGCGATTAGCCGCATGATCGACACCCTGAATGAAGGCTATGACGTCTGTTACACCCGCTATCTCAACCGTCAGCACGCCACTTGGAAAAAGTGGGGCAGCGCCTTTAATGACCTGGTCGCCACCCATTTATTGGGCAAACCAAAAGGGCTGTACCTATCTTCCTTCAAAGCAATGCGCCGGGAAGTCGTGGCGGAAGTCATTAAATACGACGGCCCTTACGCCTATTTGGACGGCTTGATTTTGGATGTAACCCGGGCGATTTGCACCATCGATATCGAGCATCAGGCCCGTCACCAAGGCGAAGGTAACTACAACCTGCGGCGTTCGTTGTCACTGTGGTTGAAAATGGCGACCAGCTTTTCGGTTTTGCCGTTGCGGCTGGCATCCTGCGCCGGCTTCGCCCTGGCCGGATTCAGTGTGGTGATGATCATCTTCGTCCTGGCCCAAAAAATGCTCCATCCCGAGATTCCGGCGGGCTGGGCCTCGCTGATTGCGACCATTTTGTTGATCGGCGGCATTCAGATTTTGTGCATCGGCGTGATGGGCGAATATCTGGGCCGCATCTATTTAAAGCTCAATCGCAAGCCGCAATTTGTGGTGGCGAGTCGCACTTGGACTGAATCGCCATGAGTCAACCGGAATTCGACCAGCATGCGGCCAGTTACGACCGGGTGCTGGCTGAAAGCATGCCCGACGGTTTAAACGAATCGGGTTATTTCGCCGAATACAAAGTCGCTTTAGTGGCCGCACGGCTCAAGGCCACACCACCAGCCCGGATCTTGGATTTTGGCTGCGGGGCCGGACGCAGCTTGCCTTATCTGGCGCAGTATTTTCCCGAGGCCGAGTTGTGGGGCTACGACGTTTCGACCGAATCGTTAAAATTTGCCGCGCAACGGGTGCCGCAGGCCCATCTATTTACCGATTGGCAAGACCTCGGCGCGGTGCGGTTCGATGCGATTATCGCCGCGAATGTGTTTCACCACATTCCCTGGCCGGAACGGCCGACCGCCTTACAACAATGCCGCCAGTTCCTGGCCGCGACCGGGCAGATGTTTTTGTTTGAACACAATCCATACAACCCGCTGACCCGCTGGGTCTTCGAACACTGTCCGTTTGATGCCGAGGCGCGGATGATGAATTTACGCACCGCCCTGGCGCTGGTTCAACAGGCCGGGTTTAGTGAGGTCAGCCACGGCTATACCCTGTTTTTCCCGCGCCCCCTGGCTTTTTTGCGCGGCCTGGAACCTTGCCTGAAATTTTTACCACTCGGTGCGCAATATTATGTCCAGATGGCGAAGTGAATCAGCTTTGCTCACGCGTTATCTGGGCAGCGGTGTGTTGAATACCGTGGCGGGATTTGCGGTGATTTTCGCGCTGATGGCGGTCGGGGTGTCACCGCTGCTGGCCAATATCGGCGGCTATGGGGTGGGCTTTGTCCTGGGTTTTGTGGTGTCAAAAAAATTCGTCTTTCGCAGCGATGGCCATTTTATCGGTGAAAGCATGCGTTACCTGGCCGCTTTCCTCACCTGCTTCCTGCTAAATCTACTGGTATTGTCCCTTGCCATCAAACAACAACACTGGAACGCACTGTTGGCCCAATTACTGGCCGCCATGGCTTATACCAGCAGTATGTATGCCTTAACGCGCTATTTTGTTTTTCAGGATAAAAACTTAGAGCATGCACGCTGAAACTAGAAAATCGTACCGAGAGCAACTCGGCTACGAGTTACTCGCAATCAATCGCTAAATTTAAACTGACCCTGAATTCATGAAGCCGGCCTTACCCAATATTGTTCTAGTTGTCGGCGCGCCACGGAGTGGCACGACCTTGATCGGCGGGTTGCTCTGCGCCGGAGAGCAGTCATTTCCGATGCTGCCGGAATGCACTTACATCACGCAAATCATTCGTCATTTTCATGACTTTTTGCATTATTCCGACCCCCAACGGTTTGCGGCCTACGCAATCAACGAGGCAACCTTAAGTGGAATGTATGAACGCATGGTGGGTGAAATGTTAGCCACTGTGTTCAGCCATTTCCGAGACCTCCCTTACCAGCACCTGATCCTGAAAGACCCGGAGCTTTCATTGTTGGTCGATTTGATTCCCCGCTTTTTTGGGGATCAGAGCAAAGTAGTCTGCGTGGTGCGTGACCCACGTGAGGTGGTTGCCTCAATGGTCAAAGTTGAACAAGCGAAGAGTCCGGCCGTTTCGGGTGAATCTCAACAAATTGCGACCGAGATGTTCAACTATTACTGGCGCGTTCACTCATCCGAACTTTACAAGGCCAGCCAGGTACACATTGTCCGTTATGAAAATATCGTCGCCCGCGACAAGGAAGAATTTCAACGCCTCGAAGTCTTCCTGGGGTTCTCAATCGGGCGCGATGGTTTTGGTAAAGTGCATTTCGATTTCGACCGCCAGGATGCTACCTATTCAGAGAATTACGGGAAGTCGATTCAGGCCCCGACTACCGATTTCCGCCGGGTATTGTGTCAAGCAAACATCAACGAAATCGAGCAGATGTTTGCCGGCTATAACGAAATTTATCGGTGGTGGTAATGGGTGCCGGGAGCTATATATCGGTCCACTCCCTGGCGGAGGGAGTTTCCTCGGCAATAGACCAAGGCGACCTCAATCACGCGTTGCGGTTGATCCATGACTTTGTCGAACGCATCATCACCGAGCCTTTGTGCACCTCCCAGGTCTATGGCTCTAAACCCCTCGACGATCTTTGCCAGAAAATCGGCGCGTATACCCTCACCACCGCCAAGCGAGAGGCTGCCAAACCATTGGGCCAAGACCAGGCCCAACCCGTCTTGGTTTATCTGGTCACCAAATTGCAGAAATCCGGCGGCCACACCCGGGTAATTGAAGAATTCATCAAGACCAGGCCGGATGCCCAGCATCTCATATTATCGACCGAACTGAGCGGGAAATCCGATCTTGATTACGTGGTCAACGGGATCGGCAAGCAAGCAAAGGTTAAATTTGAAGCGGCCCCTCGCGCTGACTTCCACCAGAAACTGGCGTGGCTGCAAAAACGCCTGCTGGAAACAGGACCCGAGAGAACTTATTTGTTCAACCACCACCAGGACAGCGTCGCCGTTGCGGCAATCCAGCCGGAGATGGAGTTGGCGGGCAGTTTTTATCACCATGGCGATCATCATTTGTGCCTGGGCGTCTATCTGGCCCATCTTGAACATATCGACCCGCACCCGATGGGGTATCACAATTGCCGGGATATCTTGGGGATCGACAACACCTACATTCCGCTCACCGTCGATGATAAAGGCGACCGCCCGGCCGATTGGCCGTTTTTGCAGGCGGGACCACTCACCACCTGTACCGCCGGCCGCTCAAACAAAATCGAAGTTCCCTATTTCTTGAGTTATATTGAGCTGCTGCCCCAACTTTTACAGGCCACGGGCGGCCGGCACATCCACATCGGCCGGTTAACCCCCTGGGCGCTTTTTAAAATCCGGCGCGGGTTGAAACGTTATGGAATCGGGCCGGAGCGCTTCATTTACACGCCTTGGGTACCCAGCGTCTGGAAGGCCCTGCACGAATATCGGGTTGACCTGTATATCGCCTCCTTCCCGCACGGCGGCGGCTTGACCTTGATTGAGGCGATGGGGGCGGGTGTTCCGGTGGCTTTGCACCGGCATATCTTTTCCAGAATTCTGAGTGGAATTGATCTCGCCTATCCGGGGGCCTTCAGCTGGCGCTACCAAGCTGAATTACTTGATTTTTGCGCCGCGTTAACCCCAGGCGCCTTAAAGGAAGCCGGACGCTTAAGCCGTCGACAGTATGAGCAATTCCATGTCCCGCGCGAGCCGCTGGGACCTCTCAATGGCACGGCCAACGATTACCCCACGCCCACGGCTTTATCGGATAAATTTGCCATCGCCAGCGATGAATGGGCGCTGTGGATGGAGCGTCAGTTGAATATGAGAAGGGTTATTGCGCGCGCGGCCTATCGGGCATTTAGACGTTTCAAGACCTGGTGGTAAGTGCTATACAACTTCAACAGGGTGACATCTCTGGTAAGACGACCGTAAAGCGAACCGTTAAATTATATAAAATTTGGCAGAAATACATACATGAGTGCCGTAATATCAACAATCATTGTTAATTATAACGCCGGTAAGCTGCTGCGCAGTTGTGTCGATTCATTGTTGAATTCCCCCCTCGAAGTCGAAATCATCGTGGTCGATAATGCCTCGTCAGATGGCAGCCTCGAAGCCCTGCTTGGTTTGCCGGGCGTGCAAATCATCAAAAACCCCCGCAACCTTGGTTTTGCGGCAGCTTGCAACCAGGGGGCGCTGGTTGCCTCCGCGCCCTTCCTGCTGTTCCTCAACCCCGACTGCTGTTTCGAACCGGCGGCGCTGCTTGGCCTGGTGGAAGCGATGGGTTTGAATGACCGGGTCGGCATGGCGGGAGGGTTTCTAGCCAATCTGGACGAGACCGAGCAACCCGGCGGTCGCCGGGCTGTTCCCACCCCTTGGCGTTCTTTCGTCCGCGCCTTTGGACTGGCCCGTTTTTCGGACCGTTGGCCACGTCTTTTCTTTGATTTTTATCTGCATAAACAGCCCTTGCCGGATCACCCCATCGAGGTGGAAGCGGTTTCGGGGGCCTGCATGCTGGTCAGACGCGAGGCGATGCAGGATGTCGGGGAATGGGACGAAGGTTATTTTTTGCATTGTGAAGATCTGGACTGGTGCATGCGTTTCCGGCAACGGGGCTGGAAGATTCTCTTCGTTCCCTCGGCGCGGATTACCCATGCCTTGAGTGTGTGCGGCCGGAGCCGACCGATATTTGTCGAGTGGCACAAGCACAAGGGGATGATGCGGTTTTATTACAAGTTCTTTCGCCACCAGTATCCTGGCTGGCTGATGTGGCTGGTCGCCGTTGGGGTCTGGCTGCGGTTCGGGGGGCTTGTCGTCTATTACTGTACGCGCCGGCTGGGGCGAAGCCTGGGTGTCATTCGTGAATAATAAACGGGTTGTGGTCCTGGGGGCCAGGAGCCTGGTCGGCGAGTGCGTTTTGGCGTTGCTGGCCCAGGACGGCGGGCGCGTAACCGCCTTATCCAGACACCGGATGGACCAGCAGGAGGCCGGGGTTGAGTGGCGGCGTCTGGACCAGGACACTTTTCGAATCGAGAATTGTCAGGGCGAAGAATTAAGCGATTGGATCTCTGTCGCCCCGATCTGGGTCTTGGCCGATTGCCTGGAGTATCTGGATCCGTCCAAAATCAGGCGCCTGGTGGCGCTTTCTTCAACCAGCCGCTTTACCAAGGAAGATTCATCCGATCCGGGCGAGCAGGCCCTGGCCCGGCGCTTTGCCGAGTCGGAAGAGTTGTTGAAGGTCTGGGCGGAAGCCCGTGGCGTGGAGTGGGTGATCCTGCGCCCGACCCTGATTTACGGTCTGGGCCGAGATAAGAATATCGCCGAAATTGTCCGTTTCATCCGCCGAGTTGGTTTTTTCCCGATGTTTGGACGGGCCGGCGGACTGCGCCAGCCTATTCACGCCAAGGATGTGGCCGGCGCCTGCGTGGCCGCCTTGCAGGCGCCGGAGGCGGCAAATCGCGCCTACAACATTTCCGGCGGCGAGATCTTGCCTTATCGTGACATGGTGGGTCGCGTCTTCGCGGCCCTTGGCCGCCGGCCCCTTCTGGTCCCCGTACCGTTGGCGGCTTTCCGCATTGCGGTGGCCCTGCTCCGCTACTTGCCGCAATACCGCCAGTGGTCGTCAGCCATGGTCGAGCGCATGAACAGGGATTTGGTCTTCGACCATGGCGAGGCAGCCAGGGATTTGGCCTTCAAGCCGCGACCGTTTGTGCTTTCGGCCGGAGATATGGCAACCTCCAGGCGTTCTGCCCGGTGAACCAGGCCTGATGCCGCAGCGCCCCAGCGCTCACGAACGGCGCGGCGACCCCGAATACCCGACCGCCATCTTAACCTCGCCCCGACCGGACCCGAAGCAAACCTCCCGAACCCGCCGGTCGCCCCGTCACAGTCGGCGGGCAAAAAACGCTTGTTTACATATTTTTACACTAACTTAATTGCCACCATCGAGCAGCATCAGCTATGCTGGTCTCCTATGAAAAGTCACCTCTCCCGCCCACCAGTTTTTACCGGCCGACGCCATCTGCCGACCACCCTCCTGCTCGGCCTGCTGGCGGTCACGGCCTGCGCCCCGGTGGGGCCGAATTTTTACCCCCCGGACCCGGAGGCCCCGGCCAGTTGGCATAGCGGTCTGTCCGAAGGAATCTCCAGCGCCACCAACGTTGATCTGGCCCACTGGTGGACCAACTTTAACGACCCGGTCCTTTCCGGTCTCATCGAGCAAGCCTTGACCGGCAACCTCGACCTGCAGCTGGCGAAAGCCCGCTTGCAAGAGGCCCGGGCCCGCCTGGGGATTGCCAACGCCGCCGCTTTTCCCTCTCTGACCGGCAGCGGTTCGGCCAGCCGCAGCCGTAGTAACAGCCAGACCAGGAATCTCTTCGCCACCGGCATCGACGCCGGTTGGGAACTGGACATTTTCGGTGGAGTCAGCCGCTCGCGGGAGGCGGCCCAGGCTGATCTCGCCGCCGGCGAAGAGGATCGGCGCGATGTCCTGGTCAGCCTGCTCGGCGAAGTGGCCACCAACTATCTGGAGGCCCGCACCTACCAGGGCCGCCTGAGCACCGCCGCCGAGAACATCACCTTCCAGGCCGATGCCCTGCAACTGGCCGATTGGCGCAACCAGGCCGGTTTGAGCGACGAGCTGGCCGTCCAGCAGGCCCGTTACAACCTGGCCTCCACCCGCGCCCAGCTGCCGAGCCTGCGCACCGGTTTGGAGGGCAACCTCAACCGGCTGGCAGTGTTAACCGGCCTGGGACCGGGCCGGATTCACGAGCTGCTCGATGAACCGG